>CP152408.1:1944166-2592222 GCA_038961845.1 Xylophilus sp. GW821-FHT01B05 | reverse complement strand
GTGCGCACCGAAACCGCCGCCTCCCAAGTCGAGTTGCGGCTGGCGCAGGTGGAGCTGGAGCGCCAGCGCAGCATGCTGGACAAGGGCGTGGGCACGGCATCAGAAACGGCGGCTGCGCAAGGCCGCCACGACGCCGCCACGCTGGAAGCCCGGCGCGCCGGCCGCGCATCGGCCTTTGTGGGCGCGGGCGGGCAGGACGAAGTCGTGCTGCGCTCGCCGCGCGCCGGCGTGGTGGTGAGCCGCGCGGCCACGGTCGGCGGCACGGCCGAGCCTGGTGGTGAAGCGCTGTTCACCGTGGGTGACCCGGCCGCGCTGTGGATCCTGGCCGACGTGTTCGAAAGCGACATGGAGGGTATCGCCCAGGGCTCGGCGGTGCAGGTGCAGTTCTCTTCGCTTGCGCACCCGGTGCGCGGGCGCGTCGAGCGTGTGGGCGCGGCGCTCAACGCCGACACCCGGCGCGCGCCGGTCTATATCGCGCTGGCCGAGCCGGTGCCGGGCCTGCGGCCCGGTGCGCTGGCCCGCGTGGGGATCGAGGTGGCGAGTGGCGCCGGCATGGTGATCCCGCTATCGGCCGTGCTGATCAAGGACGAGCGCCGCTCCATCGTCTATGTGCAAAAGGAAGGCGCACCCGACAGCACCTTGTTCGAGGCGCGCGACGTGAAGCTGGGCCTGCCACTGCGCGGCTCCATCACTGTGCTGGAAGGCCTGGCGCCGGGCGAACGCATCGTCATCAAGGGCGGCCTGCTGCTCGACGGCGCGGCCAGCCAGTTGCTCTGAAAGAGAAGCACCCCGCATGCTCCGCGCCCTCATCACCTTTGCCGTGCAGCGCCGCCTGGTCGCGCTCACGGCCACCATCGCCATTGCGCTGTACGGCGTTTACGCCTACCTCAATACCGCCATCGAGGCCTACCCAGACGTTACCAACGTGCAGGTCGGCATCATTGCCCAGGCCCCGGGCCTGGCGCCCGAAGAGGTCGAGCGCCAGATCACCCTGCCGCTGGAGCGCGTGCTCAACGGCACGCCCGGCCTGACCGCGCTGCGCTCGGAGAGCTACTTTGGCCTGGCCATGATCTCGATGGTCTTCAACGACCAGACCAAGAGCGCCGCAGCCCGCGCCGAGGTGATCCAGCGCCTGCCCCAGGCCGAGCTGCCCGACGAGGTGCAGCCCGAGATGGCGCCCGACTACACGCCGCTGGGCAAGATCTTCTACTACCGCCTCAACAGCGACCGCCACACCCTGCCCGAGCTGCGCACCGAGCAGGAATGGACCATCACCCGCATGCTCAAGCAAGTGCAGGGCGTGGCCGACGTGGTGAGCATCGGCGGCTTCGTGAAAGAGTTCCACGTCGAGGTCAGCCCCATGCGCGTGCAAGGCCTGGGCCTGACGCTGGGCGACGTGGTCGAGGCGATTTCCAAGTCCAACAAGAACGTGGGCGGCGGCCTGCTGCGGCGCGGCGAGCAGTCGCTGATCGTGCGCGGCATTGGCCTGCTGAAGACGCCGGCCGACATCGAATCGGTAGTGCTCAAGGCCGACGGCGGCACGCCGGTGACGGTGGGCGATGTGGCACGCGTGACGCAATCGCACACGCCGCGCCAGGGCTCGGTCGGCATGGACGAGCATGACGACGTGGTGCAGGGCATCGTGCTCTTGAAGCGCGACGAAAACCCCTCCAAGGTGCTGGAGCAGATCCACCTGAAGGTGCAGCAACTGAACGACAAGGTGCTGCCGCGCGGCATGCGCATGGAGACCAACTACGACCGCTCGGACCTGGTCTCGCACACGCTGGCCACCGTCTATCACAACCTGCTGTTCGGTGCGACGCTGATCGTGGGCGTGCTGTGGCTGTTCTTGCGCAGCGTGCGCGGCTCGCTGATCGTGGCGACCGTGATCCCGATGTCGCTGCTGGTGGCCTTCATTGGCCTGTACCTGCTGGGCATGCCGGCCAATTTGATCTCGATGGGCGCGATCGACTTCGGCATCATCGTCGACGGCGCCGTGGTGCTGACAGAAAACATCATCCGCAACGCCCGCCTGCGCCAGCCGCGCACGCGCGCCGACATGCGCGCGCTGATCATCGACTCGGCCATTGCCGTGGCGCGGCCCACGCTGTTTGCCATGGCCATCGTGATCGCGGCACTGATCCCGGTGTTTTCGCTGCAAAGCATTGAAGGCCGCATCTTCCGGCCGCTGGCGCTGACCTATACCTTTGCGCTAGTGGGCGCGCTGGTGTTCGCGCTGACGCTGGTGCCCGCACTGTGCGCGCTGCTGCTCAAGCCCAAGGACGTGGTGATTGCCGAGCCGCGCGTATTCGACTGGATGCACCACCGCTATCAAAGCCTGCTCAACCGCCTGCTGGAAAGCGGCCGGCGGCGCTGGGGCGTGATCACGGCTGCCATCGCGGCGCTGGTATTGGCCGCAGTGTCCGCGCTGACGCTGGGCACCGAATTTTTGCCTGAGCTGGACGAAGGCGATGTCTATGTGCTGGTGCAGATGGAGCCTTCCATCTCGCTGGAGACCGGCCGCGAGGTGCTGCGCGACATCCGCGCGCGGCTGGGCGCCTTCCCCGAGGCGATCACCGCCATCAGCGAGCAGGGCCGGCCCGAATCCGGCACCGACAACGAGACCATCAACATGGCCAAGGTGCTGGTGCGGCTCAAGCCGCATGCGGATTGGCGCAAGGGGTTGGACAAGAAGCAGCTGGTGGACCAGATGCGTGCCTCGCTGCAAGAGATCCCCGGTGTGGCCTTCAACTTTGCCCAGCCGATCCGCGACAGCGTGGAGGAATCCACCTCCGGCGCGCGCGGCCACGTGGTGCTCAAGCTGTTCGGCCCCGACATCGAAACCCTGCGCGCCAAGTTGCAGCAGGCCAAGACCGCGATTGCGCCGATCAGCGGTGTGGTCGATCTGGATCTGTATCGCGACGCACCCGCGCCGCAGCTGCATATCGAGTTCAATCGGCAAGAGCTGGCGCGCCGCGGCATCTCGGTCGAGTCGGCCGAATCGGCGGTGGAGATCGCGCTGGCCGGCCAGGTCGTGACCACGCTCTGGGAGGGCGAGCACGGCGTGCCGGTACGCGTGCGCCTGCCCTATGCCGACCGCATGGACGAAGCCGCCATCCGCGAGATCGCCGTGGCCGCGCCCGGTGGCGCCACGGTGCCGCTGCACGCGCTGGCCAGCATCGGCATCAAGGTGGGCAACTCGTCGATCTTTCGCGAAGGCAACGCGCGCTTCATGGCGCTCAAGTTCAACGTGGAAGGCCGCGACATCGGCTCGGTGGTGAAAGACGCCCTGGCCGCGGTCGACCGCGCAGTGGAAGTGCCCGAGGGCTACCAGGCCGTCTGGGGCGGCGAATGGGAGAACCAGCAGCGCGCTGCAGAGCGCCTGAAGATCGTCATCCCGCTGTCGCTGGTGATCGTGTTCGCGCTGCTCTACGGCGCGCTGGGCAGCGCGCGCTCAGCCGGCATCATCCTGCTGACCGCGCCCTTCGCCATGGTGGGCGGCGTGGTGGCCCTGCACCTGACCGGCATCGACCTGTCGATCAGCGCGGCCATTGGCTTTATCGCGCTGCTGGGCCAGGTGGCGCTGGTGGGCCTGCTGGTGCTGAGCTCGGTCGAGACCCTGCGCCGCGAGCAGGGCATGGCCCTGGTGCCGGCGCTGATCGAAGGCACGGCCGAGCGCATGCGCTCGGTGCTGCTGGTGACCCTGCTGGCGCTGCTGGGCCTGCTGCCCATGGCGCTGTCCACCGGCGTTGGCAGCGAGACGCAGCGGCCCTTTGCCTCGGTGATCGTGGGCGGCATGGCGATCTTGCCGCTGGTGGCGCTGTTCCTGCTGCCGGTGCTCTACGCCTTCCTGGGCCCGCGCCAACTGCGCACTGGCAGCAGCGAGGTGGACGACGAAGACGAAGCCCCACCGACGCCCCTGCCCGCCCTGCCCTCGGCCCCGACCCTTTCCTGAGAGACGCCTGTTGCCATGACCTACGCCCCGCGTCCTACGCCCATCCTGCTGGCACTGCTGCTGGCCTGCGCCCCCGCGCTGGCCCAGCCCACGCCATCCGTTGATGCACCGCCCAACGTACTGGCATTGCCGGTAGAGCCCGGCCTGCCGGCGCTGCCCGCCCGCGTCACCCTGCCCGAGCTGCTGGAGCTGGTGCGCTGGCGCAACCCCACGCTGGCGGCCGAGCGCGTGCGCATCGACGCCGCGCGCGCCGACCTGATCACCGCCGGCACCCTGCCCAACCCCACGTTCTCTGCCGCCCGCCAACGCGGAACCCCGGGTGAGCCCAGTGAGCGCGAAGTCGCCATTGAGCAACCGCTGCCCATCTTTGGCCAGCGCGGCCTGCGCCAGGAAAACGCCCGACTGGGCATACGCACCACGCAGGCCCAGCGCGACGCGGCGGTGGCAGAGACGCTGCGCAGCGCCGCCAAGGCCTTTGTTGGCCTGCAGATCGCGCAAGAGCGCGAACGCAGCTGGCGCGCCGCCGAGGCCGACTTTGGCCTGGCCGCGCGCATCGTCATCGGCCAGGTCGAGGCCGGCGCGCGCAGCCGCTACGAGCGCACCCGCATCGAGGTGGAAACCGCCGCTATCGCCTCGCATACAGAAGAGCTGCAAGCCGCTACCGCCGAGGCCGCGGCGCAACTGGCCGTGCTGGTCGGCATGCCCGGCTGGCGCCCCGCAGTGGCAGAGCGCCCCGCCCTGCCGCCCGTGCTGCCCGGCACCAGCGCGCTCTGGCTACAGGCGCAAGAGCGCCTGCCCACGGTGCGCGCCGCGCTGGCCGAAGAAGCCCAGGCGCGCCAGCGCATCGAGGTAGAGCGGCGCGAAGCCTGGCCGGTGCCCGCCATCGGCGTGGGCCGGCTGCGCGACGGCGAGGGCCGGCACAACATCATTGGCGTGTCGGTCACCATCCCGCTGTTTGACCGCAACCAGGGCCCGATCGCCCGCGCCCGCGCCGAGGCCGACGAGCAGCGCCTGCGCCGCGAAGCCGTGCTGCGCGAGGCCGAGGCCGAGCTGCAGCGCGCCGCCGACCAGTACCAGCGCCGCCGCCAGTTGGCCGAACGCTACGAGCGCCAGGCCATGGCCCTGCTGCCCGAGCTGCGCCGCATGGCGCAAGACGCCTACACCCTGGGCAGCGGCGGCATCCTGGAGTTCATCGACGCGCTGCAGGCGGTGTCTGAGCGCCAGACCGCCTACCTGGACCTGTTGGAAGCCGCCCTGCAAGCCGATCTGGACCTGCAGGCCGCCAGCGGGGCCTTTGGGCGCAGCGAGGGCGCGCCGGGCTAAGAGCCAAGCCGGAGCTATCAAATAGATAGCTAACAGCCCTTTATTTATAAGGGCTACAGGCACTTTTCATCAGAAAATTGCCCGGCCTCCTGCTCTTTTAGCGCAAATCAAGTGCGCCGTGGCGGTGAAAAATACTCATACAAAGTAACTAAATCGTCAACTCAATGAATCATGCTTGTAAAACGCAAGTAACAAATCGACGATAAATTTCGACATTTCAGCCCCGCCTCCTATGAAACGCATGTAACAAGGGAAAACCCTCTTGAAACTAGCGATTCAAGTTGCATCCAACTGCACCGAAATTCAGACCGTGTTGTCACACGAAATCCTGAACTGGAGCAATCGGTATGAGCAATCTTGCGGGCATGAGCCTGAAACGTCGTCTGGGCCTGGCCTTTGGCGCGATCGTGGCGCTGAGCATGCTGGCGCTATTCGTCATTTGGGGCCAGATGCAGGCATTCGATCGCATCAACGACGACTTGCAGCAGAACAATCTGCCGCAGACCTCCTTGGTCAACGCCCTGAACGACAACCTGAACGCCCGTGGCATTTCGGTACGCAACCTGATGTCATTGGCCGACGATGCGGCAAGAGCCAAAGAGGCGCAGACGCTGCGCGAGCTGCTCGCCAAATCCGCACAAATCGCCAAGCAGATTCATGAGGCCTTCACCCCCGAACGCTCGGACATAGGGGAACGCCGCGCGATAGACGAACTGCTCACTCAGGGGGGCCGGCTCGACCAGTTGTCACAGGAATACCTGAAACTGGCGGTCGATGGCAAGCGTGACGAGATCGCGCTGCGCCTGTACCGCGAATACGACCCCCTGGAGGACGCCGCCCTGGACATGGCCGACAAGACGGTGAGCATGATCGAGCAATCCACCACTGACCAAGGCATCAGCGCATCGGCTGCCTATGACCACGCCATCCTGGTACTTGCCATCGCCGCGCCGCTGCTGCTGGTCAGCGCGGGCGGGTTGGGCTGGCTCACGCAGCGCGCCATCCTGCGGGTGATCGGGGGCGAGCCATCCGACGTGCAGGCCATAGTGCGCCGGGTTGCGGCGGGCGACCTCAGCGGCACGGTGGCCTTGCGGCCGGGCGACACCAGCAGCATCGTGGCGCTGACCAAGCAAATGCAGGACCGACTGGCCCACGTGATTGGCGGCATTCGCGGTGGCATCGAATCCGTGGGCACGGCGTCGTCCCAGATCGCCTCGGGTAGCCAGGATTTGAGCGCACGAACCGAGCAGCAAGCCAGCAGCCTGCAAGAGACCGCCGCTTCAATGGAGGAGCTGACCGGCACCGTGCGCAGCAGCGCAGACAACGCGCGGCAGGCCAATCAGCTCGCCACATCGGCCAGTGCGGCGGCGGTGCGTGGCGGCGAAGTGGTGGGCCAGGTGGTCTCGACCATGGGCGAGATCAGCGACTCCAGCCGCAAGATGGGCGACATCATTGGTGTGATCGACAGCATCGCGTTCCAGACCAACATCCTGGCCTTGAATGCGGCGGTTGAAGCGGCACGTGCCGGCGAGCAGGGCCGCGGCTTTGCGGTGGTGGCCGCTGAGGTCCGAAACCTGGCGCAACGCAGCGCCGGGGCGGCTCGAGAGATCAAGACCATGATCGCCAGCTCGGTCGAGAAAGTCGAAGCCGGCGGCCGGCTGGTCGACGAAGCCGGCGGGACCATGGCCCACATCGTTGACCAGGTCAAGCGCGTGACCGACCTGATCGCCGAGATCAGCGCGGCATCGCAAGAACAAAGCACCGGGCTGGGCCAGATCAACCAGGCGGTCGCGCAGATGGACCAGGTAACGCAGCAAAACGCCGCGCTGGTGGAAGAAAGCGCCGCCGCGGCCGAGAGCCTGAAGGACCAGGCCGTGCAGCTCGGCCAGGCCGTCGCGGTGTTCAACCTGGGCCACGCCCATGCAGCGGTGGCGGCGCCCGTGCGCGCCGCGCTACATTCCACGCGGCCGGCAACCGTGGCACGTGCCGTGCCGGCACCCAAGCTTGCCAAGGCACGCCAGCCGGCAACAACGGCAACAGGTGACGATGCCTGGGAAAGCTTCTGATCACAGCGGGCGCACCGCCCGCCCTCCCCCACCAGGCCTCGGGCCTGTGCGAGCATTTATCCACGCTCGCCGGCCGAGCCCCAAAGCACCTCCCGCACCAGGCTTCCAAGCGATGAAACGTTCCCTGTCCCCCGCTTCTCTCGAACTCCGCCATGGCATGGCGGCCATGTTGCACTCACTCGCCCAACTGCCCTCCAGACTCCGCCACAGTGGCCTGCTGGCCCTGCCCTTGCTCCTGCTGCTGAGCCCGCCCGGCACGGCGCGCGCTGCCAATGAAGATCCGCCAGAGATAGAAGACTGGAATTTTCACGCCCAGGCCACCTACGTCGCGCAAAAGAAGCCGTCCTTCTCGGCCGCGTACTCGGGGCCCAACAGCCTGTCGACCGAGGCCGCGCACAGCTACTCGTTCACCTCCACCGCCTACCTGGGCGCGCGGCTGGGCCCGGCGACCGAGGTCTACTTCAACCCCGAGCTGGTGCAGGGCCTGGCGTTCTCGCACCTGGCCGGCATGGGCGGGCTCACCAACGGCGAGCTGCAAAAGACCGCCGGCACCAGCCCCATCGTCTACCGCGCCCGCCTGTTTCTGCGCCACACCTGGGGCCTGGGCGGCGGCACCGAGCGGGTGGAATCCGATGCCAACCAGTTGGCCAGCGTCTACGACAAGCGCCGCCTGACGCTGACCGCCGGCAACCTGGCGGTGACCGACATCTTCGACGACAGCCGCCATGCGCACGACGCGCGCACCCAGTTCCTCAACTGGTCGCTGCTGACCTACGGCGCCTACGACTTCGCGGCCGACTCGCGCGGCTACACCTGGGGCGCGGCGCTGGACTACCGGCACGACGACGAATGGTCGCTGCGCGCCGGCCGCTTCATGCAGCCCAAGGAATCCAACGGCCTGCCGCTGGACCGCCACATCTTTGCGCACTACGGCGACCAGGTGGAGCTGGAGCGGCGCTACAGCCTCAATGGCCGCGAAGGCTCGGCCCGCCTGCTGGTGTTTCGCAACGTCGCCGTCATGGCCGGCTTCAGTGATGCGCTGGCCTATGCCCAACAAAACGGCAGCACGCCCGAACTCGCGCCGGTGCGCCAGCGGCGCAGCAAGGTCGGCGCGGGCGTGCACGTTGAGCAAGACGTGGCCGACGGCGTAGGCGTGTTCGCCCGGCTATCCGCCAGCGACGGGCGTTCCGAGCCCTATGCCTTCACCTCCATCGACCAATCCTTCTCTGCCGGCGCCACCTTCGAGGGCGCGCGCTGGGGCCGCCCGAAGGATGCCTTGGGCGTTGCCAGCGCGGTCAATGGCCTGTCATCCGCGCACCGCAACTACCTGGGCGCGGGCGGCACCGACGTCTTCCTGGGCGATGGCCGTATCCGCTACCGGCCCGAGACCATCCTTGAGAGCTATTACCGCGTCGGCTTTGGGTTCGGCCGCACCGACGCGGCCCTGAGCTTTGGCCTGCAGTACGTCCGCAACCCCGGCTACAACGCCGACCGCGGGCCGGTGAAGATCGGCACCGTGCGGCTGCATGTGGAGATCTGAGAGGCGTCCCTTTTTGAGGTCTTGCTCGCAGATAGATATTTGGTGAAATATGCCATTAGCCCAGGTACCGCCTGGGCTAATAGCTATCAATTTGATAGTTCTGCAGTTTTACTGCAAGTGAGCACCGGGGCACCTGGCCCCGGATCGCCGTCAAAACCCGCTCTGGGTCTTGACGAAACCCAGAGCACGCTCGGTGCTCTGGGACACCCCTCATTACCAAAGTGTTTTCTTGTGTAATTAGCAGGGTCCACCTATCATCGCCCAGTTATACAAACAATTGCTTGGGTAATGCGGGAATGGTGGATCGATGGCTTCTTGCTATTGAGGGATAGCCACGCCTGCATGCCTGCAAGACTCTCTTCTTGACAGGATTTTCAGATGACGCTGCAACACTCCATCTGGCTGTTTCAAGCCATCCTGGCCCTGGGCTTGGCGACCTGGCTGAGCCTGGCCACCATCAACAATCTGCAAGCCTTCCACGGCTCGGCCTGGGCTATTGGCAACACCATGCGCATGGACCTGCTGCGCCAGGGCCCCGCCAAGGACACACCGCTGCTGCGCCGCGCGCTCACCTCCGTGCCCCTGCACCGGCTGGCCCTGGGCGTGGTGCTGGCGCTGCAGCTGGCCGCCGCCATCGCCGCCTGGGCCGGCGTGGTCCTGTTCTGCGGCAGCGGCCTGCCTGACGCCCGCCCCTGGCTCAACCTGGCCTTGTGCGGCATGGCTGCCTTTCTTTTGCTGATGCATCTGGGCGGCCTGTGGTTTGGCTACTGGATTGCGCAGGAAAGCCTGCAGACCACGCACCTGGTGCTGCTGCTGTGGACCCTGGCGAGCTTCTTCGTGTTCAACACGCAGTGGGCCTGATCCGCCCGCGCCGCGCTGCCTCTTCCCCCTCCCCCAAAGACCTCGTCATGAATACGAAAATTGCCGGCGCTTGCGCGCTGGCCATCAGCCTGGCCGTGGCTGGCGCCGCGCTGTATCCACGCACCGCATCGCATGCGGCCGACACGGGCGGCTATCCCGCCACCAAAGTAGCGCTGGTGCCCGTGGTGCTTGGCACGCAAGAGCGCTTTTTCAGCGGCGTGGGCGAGCTGGAAGCCGGGCGCCAGGTGCAGGTGGCGGCCGAGGTGGGCGGCAGGGTTACGCACATCACCTTCGAATCGGGGCAAACCGTGGCTGCCGGCGCCGTGCTGGTCAGGCTCAATGACGCGCCGGAACAAGCCGCCCTGCTGCGCCTGGGCGCGCAGCTGAAGAATGCGCAAAGCAACTACGAGCGCACCCGCCAGTTGGTGGCCGACAAAGCCTCTACACAAGAGCAATTGGACAGTGCGCTGGCCGCGCGCGACGCGGCCCTGGGCGAGGTGCGCCAGACCGAGGCGCTGATCGCGCAAAAGACCATCCGCGCGCCGTTTGCCGGCCAGTTGGGCATCCGCCGCGTGCATGCGGGCCAGTACCTGAACGTGGCCGACCCGGTGGCCAGCCTGATCGACACCAAGTCGCTGCTGGTGAACTTTTCGCTCGACGAGCAAAGCAGCGCCAGGCTGGCGCGGGGCCAGGCCGTGCAGGTGCTGGTGGACGCCTATCCAGAGCAGGTGTTCATGGCGAAGATCAACGCCATCGACCCGCTGATCGCCCGCTCGCGCATGGTGCAGGTGCAGGCGGCGCTGAGCAACCCGGGCGGCGCCCTGAAGGCGGGCATGTATGCCAACGTCAAGGTGGCGCGCGAGGCGGGCCGGCAACTGACGGTGCCTGAGACGGCCGTTACCTACAGCGCATATGGCGACACGGTCTTTGTGGCGCAGCAGGAAGGCACGCAGCCGCTCACCGTCCAGCGTGTGGGCGTCAAGCTGGGCGAGCGGGCCGGCGGCCGGGTGGAGATCGTCAGCGGCCTGCAAGAAGGCCAGCGCGTGGTCACCTCGGGCCAACTGAAACTGGCCGACGGCATGGCCGTGCAAGCCGTGCCCGACACCCTGGGCGAAGCCCAGCGCGCGTCAGCGCTGACCGCCCCGAACACTCCATGAAATTCACCGACCTGTTCGTGCGCCGCCCCGTGCTGGCGCTGGTGATCAGCACCCTGATCCTGATGCTGGGTGTCATCGCCATCAAGCAACTGCCGGTACGCCAGTACCCGATGCTGGAGTCGTCCACCATCACCATCGCCACCACCTACCCGGGCGCCTCGGCGGAGCTGATGCAGGGCTTTGTCACCCAGCCCATCGCGCAAGCCGTGTCGTCGGTGGAAGGTATCGACTACCTCACCTCGTCGTCGGTGCAGGGCAGCAGCCTGGTCACCGTGCGCATGGAGCTGAACCGCGACTCCACCCAGGCCCTCACCGAGGTCATGGCCAAGGTCAACCAGGTGCGCTACAAGCTGCCCGAAGGCGCCTTCGATCCGGTCATCGAGCGCTCGGCCGGCGATTCCACGGCCGTGGCCTACGTGGGCTTTGCCAGCGACAGCGTGTCGGCTGCGGCCCTGACCGACTACCTGGCGCGCGTGGTGCAGCCCATGTTCTCCACCATCGACGGCGTGGCCAAGGTCGACGTGTTCGGTGGCCAGCAACTGGCCATGCGCCTGTGGATCGACCCCGCCAAGCTGGCAGCGCGCGGCCTGACGGCGGCCGACGTGGCCAGCGCCGTGCGAAGCAATAACTACCAGGCGGCGCCGGGCAAGGTGAAGGGGCAGTTCGTCGTCTCCAACATCAGCGTCAACACCGATCTGACCAGCGTGGCGGGGTTTCGCGACATGGTCATCAGCAAAGGCGATGCCGACAAGGACAGCGCCTCGCTGGTGCGCCTGAAGGATGTGGGCACGGTGGAACTGGGCGCTGCCGCCACCGAGACCAGCGCCTCGATGGATGGCGTGCCGGCCGTGCACCTGGGCCTGTTCCCCACGCCCGGCGGCAACCCTTTGGTGATCGTCGACGGCATCAAGAAGCTGCTGCCCGACATCAAGAAGACCCTGCCGCCGGGCGTGAAGGTAGAGCTGGCATTCGAGACGGCGCGCTTCATCCAGTCCTCCATCGATGAAGTGGCGCATACCCTGCTTGAAGCACTGTTGATCGTCGTCATCGTCATTTACCTGTGCATGGGTTCGCTGCGCTCGGTGCTGATCCCCGTCGTGACGATTCCGCTGTCGATGCTGGGCGCGGCGGCGCTGATGCTGGCTTTTGGCTTCAGCATCAACCTGCTCACCTTGCTGGCCATGGTGCTGGCCGTGGGCCTGGTGGTCGATGACGCCATCGTGGTGGTCGAAAACGTTCACCGCCATATCGAGGAAGGCAAGACGCCCGTGGCAGCCGCCCTGGTCGGCGCGCGCGAAGTGGCCGGCCCGGTGATCGCCATGACGATCACGCTGGCGGCTGTGTATGCGCCCATCGGCATGATGGGCGGCCTGACGGGCGCGCTGTTCAAGGAGTTCGCGCTGACCCTGGCCGGCGCCGTGGTGGTGTCGGGCGTGGTGGCGCTGACCTTGTCGCCGGTGATGAGCTCCTTCCTGCTGCAGCCCAAGCAGTCGGAAGGCCGCATGGCGCGCGCCGCCGAGCATTTTTTTGGCGGCCTGACGCAGCGCTACGCCAGGCTGCTGGACCGCTCGCTGCAGCACCGCTGGATCAGCGGCGGCTTCGCGCTGCTGGTGATGGTCAGCCTGCCGTTCCTGTACCTGCTGCCGCAGCGCGAACTGGCCCCCACCGAAGACCAGGCCAGCGTGCTAACGGCCATCAAGGCGCCGCAGCATGCCAACCTGGATTACGTGGAACGCTTTTCGTACAAGCTCGATGGCATCTACGCTCAGGTACCAGAGACAGAATCGCGCTGGATCATCAACGGCAGCGACGGCCCTGCGTCCAGCATCGGCGGCATCAACCTGACGCCGTGGGGCGAGCGCAAACGCAATGCGGCCGTGGTCCAGGCCGAGCTGCAGCACGCGGTGGGCGACGTGGAAGGCACCAGCATCTTCGCCTTCCAGATGGCGCCCCTGCCAGGCTCGAGCGGCGGCTTGCCGGTGCAGATGGTGCTGCGCAGCGCGCAGGATTACGCCAGCCTGTTCCGCACCATGGAAGACATCAAACAGCGCGCGCGCGACAGCGGCCTGTTTGCCGTGGTGGACAGCGACCTTGACTACAACAACCCCGTGGTGAAGGTGCGCGTAGACCGCTCCAAGGCCAACAGCCTGGGCATACGCATGCAGGACATCGGCGAATCGCTGGCCGTGCTGGTGGGCGAGAACTACCTGAACCGCTTTGGCATGGATGGCCGCGCCTATGACGTGATTGCGCAAAGCCCGCGCGAGCAACGCCTGACGGCACAAGCGCTGACGCAGCAGTACGTGCGCGCCGACAACGGCAGCCTGCTGCCGCTGTCGGCGGTGGTGTCGATTGCCGAGCAGATCGAGCCCAACAAGCTGACGCAGTTCAACCAGCAGAATGCGGCCACCTTCCAGGGCGTACCCGCACCGGGCGTGACCTTGGGCGACGCGGTCGCCTTCCTTGACGGTGTGGCAAAAACCCTGCCGCCCGGCTTCAGCTACGACTGGCAGTCGGATGCGCGCCAGTTCGCCACCGAGGGCAATGCCCTGCTGCTGGCCTTCCTGGCCGCCGTCGTGGTGATCTACCTGGTGCTGGCGGCGCAGTACGAAAGCCTGACCGACCCGCTGATCATCCTGATCACGGTGCCGCTGTCGATCTGCGGCGCGCTGATACCCCTGGCGCTGGGCTACGCCACCGTGAACATCTACACGCAGATTGGCCTGGTGACCTTGATCGGTTTGATCAGCAAGCACGGCATCCTGATGGTGGAATTTGCCAACGAGCTGCAGGTGCATGAAAAGCTCGACCGCCTCAGCGCCATCCGCAAGGCAGCGCAGATCCGCCTGCGCCCCATCCTGATGACCACGGCCGCCATGGTGGTGGGCCTGGTGCCGCTGCTGTTTGCCAGCGGCGCCGGCGCCAACAGCCGTTTTGGCCTGGGCGTGGTGATCGTCTCGGGCATGCTGATCGGCACCTTTTTTACGCTGTTGGTGCTGCCCACCGTGTACACGGTGCTGGCCCGCAGCCACGCCGCCGACCACGCCACGCCGCGCGCCCGGGATTTGTCGCAGGCACTTACGCAGGATTCAGCATGACGAACAAACTCTTCGCACTGTCTGCGCTGTCCGTGTTGCTGGTGGGCTGCGCCGTCAGCCCCGCCCATGTCACGCCGGGCACGCCCGCCATCGTGCTGGCCAGCCCCCAGCAAACGCAATTTGCGCCGGCCGCAGCCAATGCCCGCCAGGCCGACTGGTGGACTTTTTTTGACGACCCGCGTTTGTCGCAATTGATCACCCGCGCGCTTAAACACAACCTTGATATCGCGCAAGCGCAAGCAAGCTTGCTGGCCGCGCGTGCCGTGTTTGACGAACGCAGGCTGGATGAACTGCCCGCTGTCACGGGCCAGGCGGGCTGGCAGCGCAGCTCGCAGCAAGCGGCGCCCGGCGTGCGCGCCACCAGCACCAGCACGCGCGTGGGCTTCGATGCGCAATGGGAGCTGGACTTGTTCGGCCGGCTGGCACACCTGAGCCGCTCGGCACAGGCGCGCGCCGACGCGGCGCAGGCAGACCTGCAACAGGTGCAGTTGGTCATTGCCGCCGACGTGGCCCGCAACTATTACGAGACGCTGGGCTACCAGCAAAACCTGGCACTGACGCAGGCACAGGTGCAAAGCTGGCGCGACACCGTGGCGCTGATCGATGCGCGCATCCGCGCCGGCAGCGGCCTGCCGGAAGAGCGGCAAAACGCGCTGGCCAACCTGGCGCGCAGCGAGGCGGCGCTGCCGCCCTTGCAGGCGGGCCTGCGCCAGGCGCAGTACCGGCTTGATGTGCTGAGCGGCCAGGCGCCGGGCGCCATCGCGCTGGCGCCGACGGCGCGGCAAGAGGCGCCACTGGTGGGCCAATTGCCCCTGGGCGATGTGAACCAATTGATCCAGCAACGGCCCGACGTGGTGCGCGCCGAACGCCTGCTGGCCGCCTCCACCGAAGACGTGGGCGCGGCCACGGCCGACCTGTATCCACGGGTTGGCCTGGGCGGCTTCCTGGGCTTTTTTGCGCTGCGCGGCAGCCCGGTGTTTGCCGGCAGCGCGCGTGCCTTTGACATTGCGCCCACTGTCAGCTACCCGGCATTTCGCCTGGGCAGCGCCAGGGCCAGGGTGCGCGGCACGCAAGCCGCAGCGCAGGGTGCGCTGGCACGCTATAGGCAGGCCGTCTTGCTGGCCCAGGAAGACGTGGAAAACGCCGTCACCCAGTTGGCAGAGAACCAGGCGCGGCTGGCCTCCCTGCTGCAATCGGCACGCCACGGCAGCGCGGCGCTGGCGATTGCCAGCACGCGCTACCAGGGCGGCGCGGGCAGCTACCAGGCGGTGCTGGAGAACCAGCGCGCGCTGTACGACATCCGGCGCGAAGCGCTGCTGGCGGAAACGGCCTCTTACGTCGATGCGATCGCCCTGTACAAGGCGCTGGGGTGGGGACAAAGCATGTGATTTGCCAGAGCGCGCTCTCACACCGGCCATGAGAAATTTAAGAGAAAAGTGGCCCAATCCCTTTATGGACCAGGGCATATAGCTATTGATTCAGTAGCACTTCACTACTCAGTCGCGCCGACGGCGGGAGCAGCTCTGGCGCGCCGGCCGAGCGGACCACGCGGCCGCCACCCAGCACCCGCTTGCGCACCTGCCCTGCTCCTTCGGTCAGGCTGTAGTCGATGCGGTAATCCCAGGCCGCAACCGGCGCCTTGCGGTCGCCAATGCGCTCGATGCGCGCCTCTGCCGCGCTGCGCTCGCCGGGCTTGATCTCGCTGGCCAGCGAAGGGCCCCGCCCAAAGCCGACGACCACCCCGGCATCGTCGTACAGCGTGACCAGCACCTCGATGCCGACCTGTGCCAGTGCATCCGTGCGCGCGTTGGCCAGGCGGCCAAACAGCCACAGCTCATCCCCCTGCTGCACCAGCCGCACGCGCGTGAACCGCAGCGGCGGCCCCTCGGTCGTCCAGTACGGGGCCGACAGCGCATCCACCTGCAGTTCCTGCCGCGTGACGGTCTTGTCGCGCGGCAGCTTGATCAGCACCGGCGCCGTCTCGCCCGGCAGCAGCGTGCCGATCGGGACCGATTCGCTGTCCTCGCCCACGCGGCTGTTGCCGTCGTAGAAGATCGCCTTGATGTTCGGCCGCTCCAGCGCCGTGCCGGTCTCGTTGCGCGCCAGCACCAACAATTGGGGCGCAGGCGGTGCGCCCACCAGCACCTGGCGCGCCTCCAGCTTCAAGCCGTCTATCGGGATCGGGCGCGCCGCCGTGGCAGCCCCGCCCGGCCGGTAGGTGCCGGGCGGCTGGTTGCGGTCCGCGACATAGGCCATGACGCCATAGAAGACCATGATCAGCACCACGACCGCCGCCACGGCAAGGGCCATCGACTGGCCCACGCGCCTGTTGCGCACCGACTGCTCAGCCGCCAGCCGCCGCCCGGCTTCGCCCTTGACCTGCTCCAGCACGCGCTCCAGCCGATCGGACACGTCGTCCTCGACCAGCGACACAGACCCGCAATGCGCGCAGGTGTATTGGTTGAGCCCCGAGCGTTGCAGCGTGCCGCCGCCGCATTCACTGCACTTGAGCGTCTGCAGGTTAATGGTCAAGGGGAATCCTCCGGGCCGATTGCGGCGATATACCGCTATTTGAAAGCATCCCGGTATTCCCGCTCGTACCAGAGCTCCACCTCCTTCGCCGGCAGGCCCATGAACTCCTTCAGCCGTGGCACCAGCAGATAGCCCAGGCCGCCCAGCAGCACCACGCTCCCCAGAAGCACCTGCACGCCATTCACCGAGAAGGACTGCAGCGCAATGCCACAAAGATAGGAGCCGATGAAGCCGGCAAGCATGGTGAGGCTCATCCCGGCTGAACCCAGCCGCGCGCGAAAGTGCCGCGGCGTGGCCAGCATGCGGTACGAAGCCATGGCCAGCCCGCCCGCCATGCCAAAGAAGCCCACCAGAAAGTAGGCCAAGGCAAACAGCAGTGGCATGGATGCCAGGCCCGCCACCACCAAGGCCACGCCCTGGGCCATGCCGGCGCACATCAGCATGCGGTAGCGGCCCACGCGCTTGACCACCCAGGCACCAGGGCCCAGCCCGGCAATCAGCGTGCCGGCCGCCAGCATGCCCTCGGCCATGCCCAGGTAGACCGTGCTCCAACCCTGGTGGTGCACCTTGAGCGGGATCAGCATGGTCATCGCCGGCAGATAGGCGCAGGCCACGACCAATCCCATCAGCCCCAGGGTGCGCTCCATCGGGATCATGAGCCGCGCGCGCCAGATGTCGGCAATGTCGCGCAGCCAGCTCTTGCGAGTCTGCCCCTGTCGCGCACGCTCGGCCGCAGCAGCCTCGGGGCGCAGCTTCAGGAACATATTGAGCACACAGGCCAACAACATCAGCACCGCATGCACCCAGAGGCAACTGGGGACGCTGAACGTCACCAACGCCAGGCCCGCCATGGCCGGCCCCAGCACGCGGGCGGCAGACTCGACCGACGATTGCAGGCCATAGGCGGCCGCCACACGGTCTGGCGGCAGCATGTCGACCACCAGCGAGGCACGCGACGGAACGATCGCCGCCATCGCAATGCCATTGACCAACTGCAGCGCCACCAGCCAGTACAGCGACGCATCCTGCAGGCCGACCACATAGACCAGCAGCAACCCACGCAAGGCCACCAACCAGGAAAACCGCTTGAGCACCTTGAGCTTGTCGTAGCGGTCACCGATGGGCGACAGCAGCAGGTGCGACAACAGCGTGATCAGCGCCATCGCGCCCATGAATTCGGCAATCCCCGCCGCGCCAAAGCGCGACACGATGTGCCAGGACAGCACCGACAAGCCAAACAGGCCCGAGAAGATGGACAGGAACTGCCCCAGGAAGAACGCGCTCAGCCCGCCGTTGAAGATTGCCGCCAAATCAAGCTCCCGCCCATGTGTTTTCTTGGCGGGAAGCATGCAGGAAACATACCGGGGGCCAGCCGCGCCGCGCCCGGCAAGCCCCAGGAAATCAGGAACTCTGGCAGCTATAGCTGTCGGATGAGTTCACATCGCCGCTCCCCTTGTACTTCGGGAAGCTGGGGTACTTGCACAGTGGGCGCGAGAGCTGGGTGGCGCCGGTGACCGGGTTCAGTTGCTTGGCGATGATGTTCTGCGCCGACGGCTTGCTGCCGCCCTCGCTCCATTTGGATACCGCGTCGACGAGGTCGACCGTGTCCGCACCAACACCGCCCGCGCAATGCTGAACACCAGGCTCAAGGAAAAACTCCATCGAGGCATCACGCACCGTCGCGCCACCAACAGCGGTGGCGACGTTGTTGAAGTACTTGATCGAGCCCTTGTAGCTGATCGCCCAGTCGTTCGTGCCGTGCGCCAAGATCATCTTGCCGCCCTGGCCAAAGAAGGACCGCAGATCCGGCGTCGCATCAAGCGTGGTTGCCGACAGCTGCAGCGCAGGTGCGTAGTTCTCGGGCGTGAAACCGAGCACGTCAAAGGCAGGATTGCCGGTCACCCAGTACTTGATCAGGCCGCTGCCAAATTGAAACTGCAGCCCGGTGCCGCCAACAGCCGTGCCGCTCACCCAGGTGGGCCACCCCAGCCCTTCGCCGCCAGGGCCCCAGCCAGGGTAGATCGACCTGCCGTCGGCCGCCTTGAGCTCGGAGTAGATCGTGTTCGCGGTTGCGATCTGCGGATCGGTCAGGCAAGTATCGGCGTCGCCTGCGGTGCAGCGCAGCACGGCCGGATTGAAGGTGCAGGCCTCCTGGTTGCTGACGATGCCGTCGGCCACGCCGTCCAGCGCATCGCATTGCGCCGTGACGGTCTTGCCGATCAACGTCGCCTTGGCATCGTTGATCTGCCCGCCGGGCGCGGCCAGCGCCTTGCCGTTGGCCACGAAGGCCTGGAACAGCTCGGTGAAGCTGTAGGCCGGGGCACGCACCACGATGCCGTTGTAGTCGTTCGGGAAGCGCGTGGCCTGGATCAGGGCCTCGCGGCCGCCATTCGAGCAGCCCTCGAAATAGCTCTGCGCGGCATCGGCCTTGTAGCGCCGGTTCACGATCAGCTTGGCCACCTCGTAGACCGTATGGATCGACAGGTAGCCAAAGTCGGCCTGGCCGGTGGGGTTGTTCAGGAACGACGAGGCATCGAGGGCGCTGCCCTGGCGCCCGCCGTCAGAGGCAACCAGCACGTAGCCGGCGGTTGCGCCGCTGGGCGAAATGGGCGTGATCGTGATCGCGCCATCCCAACCGCCGCCGCCTTGGTACAGCAGCTTGTTGTTCCAGTTGCTGGGCAGGTGCACCTCGAAGTTCAGCGTGCTGTGGATGGTGCCGACGACCTTGCAGTATTCGCCGACGCCAGCCGCCGCCGCGACCAAGGTCGCCTTGCCCAGCGTGGCTCCGCCCACAGAGGTGCCAGAGAGCGCGTCGCACTGCGCCTGTGCCGACGCCACTGGCGGCGCAGCGGGGGGACCGTCGCCGCCGCCGCAACCGACCAGCAGGCCTGCGGCACAAAGCGCCGCACAAAGAGGTGACGCGACGAGGCCCGCGCCCGGGATGGGGTTTGTCATGCTTGTCTCCTATTGCTGTTTTCTTAGACTCAGGCACCCGAACCAGGGCCTGCGCGTCGCATGCTAGGCCGCAAGTCCAAAAAAAAATATCTTCCAAATGACAAACCACCCATCCCAGACGATCGCGATGCTGCGGGCCTCGGTCTGGGCCCGTGGATTGAGTGCAGAACAGTTACACAAGGTTGAGAGCGAAACCCAGGAGCGGGTCTATCCGGCCGGCGCCGTGCTGTTCAGCAAGAGCGCACCCGCCCTGCACTGGATCGGTGTCGTCGAAGGCATGGTGAAGGTCGACAACGTGGCCGCAGATGGGCGCAGCACGACCTTCATCGGTGTCTCCGACGGCGGCTGGCTGGGTGAGGGCTCCTTGCTGAAGGGCGAACTGCGGCCCTACGAAGTGGTCGCGCTGCGCGAAACCCGTATAGCGCTGGTGCCAAGCTCCACCTTTCATCACCTGGTGGACACCAGCCTGTCGTTCAACCGTTTTCTGCTCGACCAGTTGAACGCCCGGCTCGGGCAGTTCGTCGCCCTGGTCGAGAGCTACCGCATGCACGACGTGGCCTCGCGCGTGGCCTACTGCCTGGCCGAGCTATTCAATCCGCAGCTCAACCCGCTGACCGGGCACCTGCTGCAGATCTCACAGGAAGAGGTTGGCCGGCTGGCGGGCCTGTCGCGCCAGATTGCACACCGCGCGCTGCATGAGCTTGAGCACGCGGGACTGGTGCAGGTGCAATATGGCAGCGTCGACGTACGCGATGTCGACGGGCTGCGGCGCTATGTGCGCGAGCACGGCGCGGGGGCAGCGCCCGCGGTGCAAATCATCAAGGCTTGACGGCCCCGTCCGCACGAACCTGGTCAACGACAAAGCGCACCGCCTGCACAACGGCAGCAGGGTCGTCAAACTGGATGTAGTGATCGGAATTGACCAGAAGCTGATGCTTGCTCTGCGAAGACCAGGTGGCCTCGTCGTCTTGCAACTCCTTCCAGACGGCCTTGAGCTGGGCGCCCTGCTCTGGCGTCATCTTCAGCGTCGCCAGGGCGGCTGGAGAGAGTGGCTTCATCGCGGTCATGACAAACAGCGGGCGGCTCCCAAGCTGCCGAAAAGTCCCGGCTTCGGCCAGCGTGCTGTCGAGCGCATCGTTTTCTGCGGAGAGTGCGCGCAGCGATGTCGATGCATAGGCCCGCACCGTTTCGGCCTGAGAGGCCGGCTGGTTCGGTGACTGCGGAATCAACAGCGGCGCGGCGGCCCGCACAGCGCCAGACCATCCCAGCGCCGCAACGACCTTGAGGGCCCCGGTGCTGGGCTCGGGCATCACGGCGCGGGTCCGTGCGACTTGCTCCGGGTGTGACGCATCGACAAAAACCAGCCCCGCGACATCGGCACCAAAATACTTGGTGTAGGTCATGACGTAAGGGCCCCCCAGCGAGTGGCCGACCATCACAAACGGAGCGTGCTCGCCAGCCTTGTTCAGGACTGCATGCAGATCTTCTGCGACACGTTTGGCGCTCACCGGGCCATCCACAGGGTCGCTCCACATCATTCCCGCACGGCTGTATGCGCAGGCTCGCGTATGTTGCGCAACCGGGTCATGCACTGCCGACCAACTCAGGGAACCGCTGAGGTCCAAGCCCGACTCGAACACGACGGTCGGGGAACCCGAGCCCCGGCAATCGAGTTGAATCCTGCGCCCACCGATGTCCACCATCTGGCCAGGCGCTGGGAATTCGCTCACGGCTTGATGCTGGCCGATGCGCTCATAGGCAACACCAAAAAGGGCTAGAAGGACTAAAAGTGCTGTCATTGCAAGGACGATTTTCCGAATCAAACGTTTCAAGGTAATGGTCATGGATGAGGTCGCAGAGTGAGGCCTCCGTCGCTTAACTGTAACCAGTGTCGCCCAATACTTGAGGCCGCAAGCATCGGCCTTCAGTGACGGCGCCAGCGCCCCCGACAAGGCCTGAAGTACAGTTAGAATCGCCCCACCGAACTGCCCCACCACGCAGCTTCGGCTCTTAGAAAGTTGTTTGAAATCAGCAACTTACGATGCGGGTGTAGTTCAATGGTAGAACGGCAGCTTCCCAAGCTTCATACGAGGGTTCGATTCCCTTCACCCGCTCCACTGCATCGATCCACGGAAATCCGTGGAAATCCATGAAGCGCTGCAAGTCGTTGTCATCAAACGGCTTTTAATCAAAACAGCGTTCCAGGGGCACCCACTGAAATCCACCTGAGCTGCTGTGAATGCCACGCTGATCGCGGCACCGAGTTCGACCAAGAACCTTGAAGGCGAGCGCGACCCGGAAATGCATCAGGTCAAGAAGGGCAACCCGTGGTGCTTTGGCATGAAAGCCCGCATCGGCGTGGATGCCGCGTCGGGGCTGGTGCACACACGGTGGTGGGGACGTCGGCCAATGTGAGCGACATCAACGTAGCCGGAGCGTTGCTGCACGGCGAGGAGGACGCGGCCTTCGGGAACTCGGGCTACCAGGGCGTGCACAAGCGGGCAGAGGCTGCAGGGCCGACTTGGCATGTGGCGATGCGCCCGGGCAAGCGCAGGCTGCTCAACCCGTTCATCGAGCCGGAGTTCGTGGCCGAGCGTGTCGAGAAGATGAAGGCCAGCATCCGAGCCAAGGTCGAGAACCCGTTCCGGGTGATCAAGCAGCAATTCGGGTTCACGAAAGTGCGCTATCGCGGCTTGGCAAAAAACACAGCGCAGATCGTCACGCTGTTCGCGCCGTCGAACTTGTGGATGGTGCGGAGAAGTTGATGGAGGCCAGGGAATGAGTGCGTCTGGAAGGCCCGAACCAGGCCTGCAGGGCGGCCAAAGCGGCTACCAAGCGCAGCAAATCGTTGCCGAGCTTGCTCGATCAATGCATCAGGTCGCGTCGGCATCACCTTATTCATTCAGCTGCGATTGCAGATCGTGTCCTGCAGAACATCCCTAGACCAAGACTACAGCCAGAATCAAAGGTGAAACGCCGCTGTTTCCACAGAGTGGCGCATTAGTTGAGGTCGGGCATGAACCATTCGGAAATTGAAGGCAGCAGTGCGTTTTTGCCTTCGGCAGACGGGATGTACCCGATAACTCAATTAGTTGTTTCCTGGTCTCACGGTGGTCGGCGGTCAATCCGGTCGACCTTGCATCGGCTGTTGATCGTCTTGGTTGTGCGGTGCTGCAGATGTCGCAGCGGGGTAGCGAAAAGGCGCACCTCCAAGGGCAGCGTACGAAGCTGAATCTTGGCGAACTCTTTAGGCGGAACCAAGGAGCCGATCGAGCTTCTCCGCGGTGTCTTCCTCTTGCAGCGGGGTATAGATGACGAGCTTCATCTCGGAATGGTCAAGAACGGAAAGCCTCGTGTATTCGAACACCATGCGCCCAACAGTAGGCTGGTCGATGCGCTTGAAGCCAGCCACGGCACTCGACACTTCGTGCTTTGACCACGACGCTCGAAATTCAGGGCTCTTGCTGCTTAACAGCGTGATCAGGCGTTCGAAGTCCGGATCTCCGGCGAAACGCACGCTATCGGCGCGGAAGTTAGCGAGAGCGATCGGCGCCATGATTCCCCAGTCCACTACTTTCCGCCGATGATCCGGATTGGCGAACACCATGTGCATGATGTTTCGCTCGTCGCCCTGCAACAGGTCGTAATCGCCGAACACGGCCTCAGCTGCGTGGTTCCAGGCGAGAACATCCCACCGGCGCCCGAGCACGTAGGCTGGCTGTCCGGTCATGCTCTCCAGCATGCGCAGCAGCGCGGCAGGAACAACCTCGGGCCCCGATGGCGGCATACCCGGAGGAGCTCGGTCGCTGAGCCGGAAGAGATGACGCCGTTCGTCGGAGTCGAGCTTCAAGGCACGGCCAAGCGCCGAGAGAACCTCTACCGAAGGACGAACAGCACGGCCCTGTTCCAGCCACGTATACCAAGTTGCCCCGACGCCAGCGAGCAGCGCCACTTCTTCGCGCCGCAGGCCTGGTGTGCGTCGTCGTGCCCCATTGGGTAGCGCGACATCCTCGGGCGACAGGCGTTCCCGCCGGCTGCGGAGAAAGTCGGCCAGCTCCCGGCGCCGCGTGTCCTCGCTTGTTAGCGGCATATCCATAAAGACATCGTAGCAGAACTAATACCAGGATAAATCCGGTCCTGTTTATGTTTTTAAGCCAGTGCCAAGATCCCATGGCGTTTGGATCGTAGCCATGAAAGGCGCGATTGAAAATCAATTGAGGCAGTCGCTGGGGTAACTGGCCCCGACGAAGACGTATCCAACCAGCAATTGAAAGGATCAGACAACATGTCCGAGAAGCCAAAACCACCACTCTCGCCATGCGGCCAGACAGTTTTGCCTGCCGATTCAATTGGGGGTGAACGGCGCCAGTTCCTCAGGGTGCTTTCATCCACGGTGGGGGCCGCTGTTGTAGCACCGGCTCTCGCTTCGATGGCCTCGCAAGTGAGCGCTGCCGACGCCAAGGACAAGAGGACCATCCTGATTACCGGTGCCACGAGTGGCCTCGGTCGACGAGTCGCCGAGCGACTGGCAGGTCCCGAGACGACGATCCTGGTCCATGGTCGCGACCGCGAACGAGCCGAAGAGGTGTTGATGGCCATCCAGCGGGCGGGTGGGACAGGACGTTTCTACCGTGCCGACCTTGCCTCACTGACCGAGGTATCCGGGCTCGCCGACGCGATCATTAAGGACTTTGGCCAGCTCGACGTGCTGGTCAACAACGCCGGCATTTATATCGGCAAGGCTGACGAAGGGCGGCAAATCAGCAAGGACGGTCACGAATTGCGATTCGCGGTCAACTATCTTGCGCCCTTTGCTCTGACCCGTCGCTTGCTGCCGCTGCTGACGGCCAGCCGACCCGCCCGGATTGTCAACGTCGCATCATCCGGGCAGAACGCGATCGACTTCAACGATGTCATGCTGTCCCGTGGGTACAGCGCGCAGCGCGCCTACGGCCAGAGCAAGCTCGCGTTGATTATGTTCACGATCGACTTGGCGAAGGAACTGCAGGGATCAGGCGTCACTGCAAATTCAGTGCATCCGGCGAACTACATGGACACACCCATGGTACGGGAGTCGGGGATCACCCCATGGAGCAGCGTCGATGAAGGGGCGGCTGCGGTGCTCTACCTCATCAACTCTCCTGATATCGAGGGCCAGGGCCTCTATTTCAGCGGTCAGCGGCCATCGCGGGCAAATTCGCAAGTTTATGACGAAGAGGCACGCGCCCGTCTTCGCACGCTGAGCACCCAACTCACAAATTCATGACCGATCCGAGGTCAATGCGCGGATGCTGTGCTCCCCTGCTACCGATTGCGGCATGCCGTTGGCTTCCGTTATTTAGAAGGGCTCAATAATGGTGATGGTTAAATCCGCCCTTTCGCGCTTATTAAATATCGAACGGACAGAAGTCGCTGCGGTTGTAGCCGGCTTCCTGATGCAATTCACTTTGTTCGTGTGTTATTTCTCCATGAGGCCCATTCGGGAAACCATGGGCATCGTTGGCGGGGTGAATAACCTTCAATGGCTTTTCACAGCAACCTTCATCGCGACTTTGGCGGTCTCTCCGCTTTTCGGATGGCTCGTCTCGAAGGTGAGGCGCCGCAACATCACACGCTGGATGTTCGGTTTCTTCGGCCTCAACATACTCTGCTTCGCACTAGCGATTTACCTGTACGGCGAGACCGTTTGGCTTGCCCGGGTCTTCTTTGTCTGGTTGTCCGTGTTCAATTTGACAGCGATTTCGCTTGCGTGGAGCGTTTTGGTGGACGTATTCAATTCGGAGCAGGCGAAAAGGCTCTTTGCCGTCATGGCAGCCGGCGCCAGCTTGGGCGGCCTCGTCGGCCCGCTACTCGGCGTGCTGTTCGTCACCAGCATCGGTAACGCCGGACTGCTTCTGATTGCCGCCTTGATGCTGGTGGTGACCATCGCGTGTTCGGATTACCTACAGCGTCGGCACACAAATTCAAGCAAGGCTGAATCACCTTTTCCCATCGAAAGTGCAGCAGGAACGTCGTTGGGCGGCAACTCCTTCGCGGGAGCAGTGCATGTCTTTACCTCCCCACTTCTCCTTGGTGTCGCAATCTTCGTCGTCCTTTTGGCCAGTGTCACTACGTTTCTGTACTTTGAGCAAGCCCGTTATGTCGCAGCTCATTTCACTGATCGGTCCGAGCAGACCCGTTTCTTCTCCGGAGTCGATGCAATCGTCCAGTTCTCGACGTTGCTGATCCAGATATTCCTGACCGGCCGGATTGCTGCCACCTTCGGCATCCGGGCCTTGCTGTTGGCGGTTCCCGTCATGATGACCGCAGGCTTTCTCATGCTGAGCTTTTCTGCGGCGCTGGACATGTTCGTCGTCGTCATGGTCATACGACGCGTCGGGGAATATTCGCTTGTTCGTCCAGGCAGAGAGATGCTTTTTACGTTCGTGCCGACGGCCGACAAATACAAAGCGAAGAATTTCATTGATACGGTTGTCTACCGCGGCGCTGACGCTGTCAGCGGCTGGGCCAAGGCAGCCTCGGACTTCCTGCTCGGTCCGCAAATGGGCACTGTGGCGGGCGCTGGCATAGCTCTCGCCTGGGTCTTCTCCGCCATTTACACGCTGCGCAGGCACCGAGAGACGGAAGAGAAAATGGTACTCCCTTGAAGATGGACGCAGCGAGACGGTCACGCTCACGGGAATGAAGGTCAAGGCACGAAACCTGGCTGACCGCCGCTGGTTCTGGGTCATCGCGGCAGAGATGAGCGGCCGATGATCTTCGAGCGCGACATTGTCTGGATCTCCTTTCCGGGCCATCGCCAGACCGAGAAATGGCTGCACGACAGCTGGCTTGTTGAGAACCTCGGCAAGTAGTTACCCAGTTGCCCCCATGTCCCGTCCGCCCAACCTCAACGCTGAAGGAGTTTCCATGTCCCGCTCCCGTTTCAAGATGCTCGCCGTCGTCTGCCTGCTCGGCCCGCTGGCCGCCTGGGCCTCGGAACGAATCACTGTGGAGAACGTCGGCTTCGCCGCGCCCGAATCCATCGTGCATGACACCGTGGCCGATGTGTATTACGTTTCCAATATCAACGGAGGCATTGCCACCAAGGATGGCAACGGCTTCATCAGCCAGATTGCACCTGACGGCAAGGTGTTGGCGTTGAAGTGGGCCGATGGCGCCACCGCAGGCACCACGCTACATGCGCCTAAGGGTCTGGCGATCGCCGGACGCACGCTGTACGCGGCTGACATCGACACCGTGTACATGTTCGACCTTGCCACCGGCGCGCCGCAAGGCAACATCCCGATTCCCGGCGCCACCTTCCTCAATGGTTTGGCGGCGTTGCCTTCTGGCGAAGTGGTCGGTACGGAAAGTGCCTTGTTGGTGGAGGGAACGACCGTCACCCCCACCGGCAAAGACTTCGTCTACCGGATCGGCACCGACCGCCGTGTGTCAGTCATCGCGCAGTCAGCGCAACTCAACCAACCCAATGGCATCTCGGTGGTGCCTTCGGGGAATTTCCTTGTCTCCACGCGCGGTGCGGCAGAAGTCTACGAACTCACGGCCGCGGGCGAGAAGCGCAACGTGCGCACGCTGCCTGGCAAAATCGTCGATGGCGTGGGCACGGCACCCGACGGACGCGTCTTCGCATCGTCCTGGGAAACGTCGGAGGTCTATGCCGTGACGCCGCAGGGCCAGATCACAAGCCCATTCGGTAAGCTCGCCGCGCCGGCGGCGGATTTCCACTTCGATCTCAAGCGCAACCGCATCCTCCTGCCGCTGCTGCGCGCGAACACGGTGCTGCTGGCACCCATTCCATAAGCAAGTGACAGGAGGGCCAGCCACCATGTCGATCCGATTGCGAGTGAATGGCCGAGCGGTGACGGTGGAGGCGGCCCCGGCCACCCCGGTGCTGTACGTCCTGCGCCTCAACGGCGCCGAGTGCGGCTGCGGCGCGGGCGGGGCAGTGCGGGGCCTGCAAGGTTGTGCTCGATGGGCAGGACGTACCCTCGTGCATCGCCCCCCTGTCCCTGGCCGAGGAGCGGGACGTTCTGACCAGTCAGGATGGATGAAGAGAAGAAGAAGCCGGGCAAGTACCGGACGACGAACTGGGCGTACCCGACTTCAGCACCGTGAGCCGCCGACAAGCGCGGCTGCAAGTGCGCCTGAGCTGCCGCCCCGAAGGGCGGCGGGGCCGGTGTACAGGTGCGCAATGCGGCCGTACCGGCCTGCAAGCGACTGGGGCAAACAATCTGGAAGAAATGGAGCGGCTGCCACCGGCGCAGCTTGGTGGAGACCAAGATGCACTGCTTCAAACGACTGGGTGAGCGCGTGATGGCCAGGACCTTCGAGCGCCAGGTGGTCGAGTTGCATATTCGTGTCGCACTGTTGAACCGGTTCGCGCAACTGGGCTGCCCGATGACGGTCGCCGTGGCATGACTGCGTCTGGGGTCAGGGGTGTTGCGCATGACACTGGGGTTGTGCAACAAAGCCGGTCTGCGCTCAAAGCCCTGCCGGCCGCGCAGGCGCTGAAATTGGCAAAAAGCACCACCGGGCCTAAGATGCGCGAATAAGCCTCTTAAAAAGGTAACCCCATGGTGCAACTCTCACGACGCCAGTTCATGAAAGTGACTGGCAGCACGTTGGCAGGCTCCAGCCTGGCCTTGATGGGCTTCTCGCCCGCTACGGCGCTGGCCGAGGTTCGCCAATACAAGCTGATGGCGACCACAGTCACGCGGCAGACCTGCACTTACTGCTCGGTTGGCTGCGGCATCCTGATGTACTCGCTGGGCGATGGCGCCAAGAACGCCAAGCCCTCGGTGGTACACGTCGAGGGCGATCCGGACCACCCGGTCAACCGCGGCACCCTCTGCCCCAAGGGGGCGAGCCTGCTGGACTTCATCAACAGCCCCAACCGCCTGCTCTACCCCGAGTACCGCGCGCCGGGCTCCAGCGAGTGGCAGCGCATCTCCTGGGACGACGCGCTGGACCGCATCGCCCGCCTGATGAAGGCCGACCGTGACGCCAACTTTGTCGAGAAGACCCCCGAGGGCCTGACCGTCAACCGCTGGCTCACCACCGGCATGCTGGCGGCCTCTGCCAGCAGCAGCGAAGCCGGCTATATCACCCACAAGATCGCCCGTAGCTGGGGACTGCTCGCATTCGACAACCAAGCCCGTGTCTGACACGGCCCGACGGTGGCAGGTCTTGCCCCGACGTTTGGCCGAGGAGCGATGACCAACCATTGGGTGGACATCAGGAACGCGGACGTTATCTTGATCATGGGCGGCAATGCCGCCGAAGCCCACCCCTGCGGCTTCAAGTGGGTGACCGAGGCCAAGGCGCATAACAAGGCACACTTCATGGTGGTGGACCCGCGCTTCAACCGCTCGGCGTCGGTGGCTGACTTCTATGCGCCGATCCGTTCCGGCAGCGACATCGCCTTTCTTGGCGGGGTCATCAACTACCTGCTGACCAACGACAAGATCCACCACGAGTACGTCCGGAACTACACCGACTTCGCCTTCATCGTGCGCGAGGATTACAGCTTCGAAGACGGGCTGTACTCGGGCTACAACGCCGAAAAACGCACTTACGACAAGGCCAGCTGGGACTACGAGCTGGGCGAAGACGGCTTTGCCAAGGTCGATGCCACCTTGCAGCACCCGCGTTGTGTCTACCAGTTGATGAAGCAACATTACGCCCGCTACACGCCCGAGAAGGTCGAGAGCATCTGCGGTACGCCCAAGGCCAAGTTCCTGCACGTGTGCGAGAAACTTGCCTCCACCGCCGTGCCCGGCCGGGCCGCCACCATCATGTATGCGCTGGGCTGGACCCAGCACTCCATCGGCGCGCAGATGCTGCGCACGGGTGCCATGGTGCAGTTGCTGCTGGGCAATATCGGCGTGGCGGGAGGCGGCATGAATGCGCTGCGCGGCCACTCCAACATCCAGGGGTTGACTGACCTGGGCCTGCTGTCGGCCAGCCTGCCGGGCTACCTGACCATGCCCAACGAGGGCGAGCAGGACTACCAGCAGTACATCACTTCACGCACGCAAAAACCGCTGCGCCCGGGCCAGGTGAGCTACTGGCAGAACTACCCGAAGTTCCACGTCAGCCTGATGAAGTCCTGGTACGGCGCCAATGCCACGGCCGAGAACAACTGGGGCTATGACTTTCTGCCCAAGCTCGACAAGCAGTACGACATGCTGCAGATCTTCGAGCTGATGGACCAGGGCAAGGTCAACGGCTATCTGGCGCAAGGCTTCAACCCGCTGGCGGCGCTGGCCGACAAGAACCGCGTGCGCAATGGCCTTGGCAAGCTCAAGTTCCTGGTCATCATGGACCCGTTGGCTACCGAAACATCGGAGTTCTGGAAGAACTACGGCGAATACAACGACGTTGATGCCAGCCAGATCCAGACCGAGGTGTTCCGCCTGCCGACCACCTGTTTTGCGGAAGAGGAAGGCTCCGTGGTGAGTTCTTCCCGCGTGCTGCAGTGGCACTGGAAGGCCGCCGAGCCGCCGGGGCAGGCCCGCACCGACATCTCGATCATGTCGGGCCTGTACCTGCGCATGCGTGAGCTTTATCAGAAGGAAGGCGGCAAGTACCCGGACCCGATGCTCAAGCTGTCCTGGCCCTATGCGCATGCAGGAGAGGCCACACCCGAGGAGATTGCCAAGGAATACAACGGCCGTGCCCTAGTGGATTTGCTGGACCCGAAAGACCCGACCAAGGTGCTGCGCAAGGGCGGCGAACAGATATCCGGCTTTGGCGAGCTGCGCGATGACGGCACGACGGCCAGCGGTTGCTGGATCTTTGCCGGCGCCTGGACCCAGGCCGGCAACCAGATGGGGCGGCGCGACAACGCCGACCCAACCGGCATAGGCAACACCCTGAACTGGGCCTGGGCTTGGCCGGCCAACCGCCGCATTCTGTACAACCGCGCCTCCTGCGATGTGGCGGGCAAACCGTTCAACCCCAAGCGCCGGGTGATCGGCTGGAACGGCAGCGCCTGGACTGGCGCGGACGTGCCCGACTTTGTCATTACCTCCGCGCCAGACGCGGGCGCCGGGCCCTTCATCATGAACCCCGAGGGCGTGGCGCGCTTCTTCGCGCGCAAGGGGCTGAACGAGGGGCCCTTCCCCGAGCACTACGAGCCCTTCGACACGCCGCTGGGCTACAACCCCATGCACCCCAACAACAAGGTGGCGACCAGCTCGCCGGCGGCCCGGGTGTTCAAGAACGTGTGGGAGAGCTTTGGCACGGCCGCAGAGTTCCCGCACGTGGGTACCACCTACCGGCTGACCGAGCACTTCCACTACTGGACCAAGCACGCACTGCTCAACGCCATCACCCAGCCCGAGCAATTCGTGGAGATTGGCGAGGTGCTGGCGCAGTCCCTGGGCATCAAGGCCGGCGACTGGGTGAAGGTGTCTTCCAAGCGCGGCTATATCAAGGCGGTGGCGGTGGTGACCAAACGCATCAAGCCCATGACCATCGAGGGCCGCACGGTGCACCACGTGGGCGTGCCCATCCACTGGGGTTTCAAGGGCGTGACCAAACCCGGGTTTATCGCCAACACGCTCACGCCTTTTGTGGGCGACGGCAATACCAATACGCCGGAATTCAAGACCTTCCTGGTGAAGGTCGAGAAGGTCTAAGGAGGCCGTATGTCCCTGCAATCCCTGGATATCAAGCGCCGCTCTGCCACCACCCTGCCCTCGCCCAGCGTGCGCGCGCCGGCATCGGGCGAGGTGGCCAAGCTGATCGATGTCTCCAAGTGCATAGGCTGCAAGGCCTGCCAGACGGCGTGCATGGAGTGGAACGATCTGCGCGATGAGGTCGGCACCACCAGCGGCGTCTACGACAACCCGACGGACCTGACCGAGCACTCGTGGACGGTGATGCGCTTCTCCGAGTACGAGAACGAGGAAAGCGGCAACCTCGAATGGCTGATCCGCAAGGACGGCTGCATGCACTGCGAGGACCCGGGTTGTCTCAAGGCCTGCCCCTCGCCTGGCGCCATCGTGCAGTACACCAATGGCATCGTGGATTTCCACGAAGAGAACTGCATAGGCTGCGGCTACTGCGTGAGCGGCTGCCCGTTCGATGTACCGCGCATCTCCAAAAAGGACCACAAGGCCTACAAATGCACCCTGTGCTCAGACCGCGTGGGCGTGGGGCAGGAGCCGGCCTGCGTCAAGACCTGCCCCACAGGCGCCATCATGTTCGGCACCAAGCAGGCCATGAAGGACCAGGCCGAGGAGCGCATCGAAGACCTGAAGGAGCGTGGCTTTGCCAAGGCCGGGCTCTACGACCCGGCCGGCGTGGGCGGCACCCATGTGATGTACGTGCTGCACCACGCCGACAAGCCCTCGCTTTACCACGGCCTGCCCGACAACCCGAAGATCAGTCCGATGGTCAGCTTCTGGAAGGGCGCAGCCAAGCCGCTGGCGCTGGCCGGCATCGCACTGACTGCCCTGGCCGGCTTCTTCCACTACACGCGCGTTGGCCCCAACGAGACCAACGAGCACGAGGAAGACGATGCCAATGACGAGGCCATCGAACGCCGCGAGGATGCGGGTGTGGACACCAATCCACTGGCCCAGGTTCACCAGCAGGAGGCTCGCCATGAGCAGCACCCACGAGGCTGAACGCCCCACTGCCCGCGACTTTGCCACCATGCACGACCAGCCGGTGATCCAGCGCTATACGCCCAACGAGCGCAGCAACCACTGGATCACCGCCATCTGCTTTGTGCTGCTGACGCTGTCGGGCCTGGCGCTGTTCCATCCGGCCATGTTCTGGCTTACCGCCCTCTTTGGCGGCGGGCCGTGGACGCGCATCCTGCATCCGTTCATAGGCCTGGTGATGTTCATGTCGTTCATGCTGCTGGTGCTGCGTTTCTGGCGCCACAACTTCCTGGAGCAGAACGACGTGCAGTGGATGCGCCAGATCGGCGACGTGCTCACCAACCGCGAAGAAAAGCTGCCGCCCATCAGCCGCTACAACGCCGGGCAGAAGATTTTGTTCTGGGTATTGTTGGGCTGCATGCTGGGCTTGTTGCTCACCGGGCTGGTGATCTGGCGGGCGTATTTCAGCCACTTCTTTCCCATTGGCGTGGTTCGCGCCGCATCGCTGCTGCATGCGTTCTTCGGCTTTGCCATCATCTGCTCCATCATCGTCCACATCTATGCGGCGATCTGGGTCAAGGGCTCCATCCGCGCCATGACCCAAGGCTGGGTGACCTATGCCTGGGCGCGCAAGCACCATGCAAAGTGGTATGGCGAGGTAGTGGACCGTGAACGCTCGCTGGCGCAAGAGCGGCGTGATGTCTAAACTGGCCTCTCCCTAGTGCACAGCGCCGGGTTTGCCCCGGCGTTTTGTCTTCGGCCTGTTCCTTTATTTTGGACATTGCCTGTGCAACGCATTCTCCAGCCCGGCGAGATCGAAGCCCTCGACCACATCAACTTTCCGCGCGTGCGCCTGCCGCTGCCGGCCACGCTGTTTCAGGAGCGCGCCGCGCGCCTGCGGCAGTTGGCGGATGGCCATGTGATTGCGGACTACCTGCGCTTTGCGGCGCGCCTGGTCGAGGCACAGCAGCACCTGGCATCCCGCGCGCCCACGCCCGCGCCGCTCGACGCCGGCGTGGCGCAGCGGGCCAGCGCCCATGGCATGCCGCTGCTGCCGGCATCCCAGAACCTGCCTGCCGCATGGCACGACACGCTGCGCGCGCTGCTGGCCGAGCTGACAGGCGATGCCGCCGTGCCCGCCGGCTTGTCGCCTGTCTTCACCCAGCTTGCGGCGCTGGACGATGCTGCCCTCGACGCGTTGGCCCGCCAGGTGCTGGCCGACAACATCGGCCGCGAAGAGCTGGCCGCCGCGCCCTTGGTCATGGCCGCGCTGCAGGTGGGGTTTGCCAGCCGCGCCGCCGCGCTGTCCGTGAAGGACGTGCCCTTTGCCGAGCCCGCCACCATCTGCCCCGTCTGCGGCAGCGCGCCTGTGGCCAGCGTGCTGCGCATCGGCGGTGAGGCCGGCGGCCACCGCTACCTGCACTGCGGCGCCTGCGCCACCGAGTGGCACATGGTGCGCGTCAAGTGCAGCCACTGCGAATCCACCAAGGGCGTGCGCTACCAGGGCGTGCAGGGTGCAGAGGCGGAGCCGGCCAGCAAGGCCGACACCCGGCATGCCGTACTGGCCGAGACCTGCGACCAATGCCACACCTACCGCAAGTTGGTGAACCAGGAGCAAGACCCGTTTGTCGACCCCGTGGCCGACGACCTGGCCAGCATCACGCTGGACCTGCTGATGGGCGACACCGAATTTGCGCGCGCCAGCAGCAACCCGCTACTGGCCATAGAGAAACCACTGATTGCCTGATGGATCGCCCCGTCTCCCCAGCCCTGCGCCTGCCCTCGGTCGACCGGGTGCTGGCGGCCGCACCGCTGCAGACGCTGGCCGAGCGCTACGGCCACAGCGCTGTCGCCGATGCCCTGCGCGCCGAATTCGACGTGCTGCGCCCGGCGGTCCTGGCCGGTGAACTGACGCCGCAGGCCATTGCCGACGACGCGCTGGCCGCCGCCTGCGAGCGCCGCCTGGCGGCCCGCTTTGCCCCGCATCTGCGCACGGTGTTCAACCTGACCGGCACGGTGCTGCACACCAACCTGGGCCGTGCCCTGCTGCCCGACGAGGCGGTACAGGCCGTGCTGCAGGCGCTTACGGCACCGGTCAACCTGGAATTCGACCTGAACACAGGTGGGCGCGGCGACCGCGATGACCTGGTCGAAGACCTGTTGTGCGAGCTGACCGGCGCCGAGGCCGCCACCGTGGTCAACAACAATGCGGCGGCCGTTCTGCTCACGCTCAATGCGCTGGCGGCGCGCAAGGAAGTGATCGTTTCGCGCGGCGAGTTGGTGGAGATCGGCGGCGCCTTCCGCATCCCCGACATCATGGCGCGCGCAGGTGCCAAGCTGGTCGAGGTGGGCACCACCAACCGCACCCATCCCCGGGACTATGAAGAGGCCATCACCGCCCGCACCGCGTTGCTCATGAAAGTGCATTGCAGCAACTACGCGGTCACCGGCTTCACCTGCGATGTGGCAGAAGCCGAGGCCGCACGCATCGCCCATGCGCATGGCTTGCCGCTGGCGGTGGATCTGGGCAGCGGCACTCTGGTCAACCTCACACGCTGGGGCCTGCCGCACGAGGCCACGGTGCGCGAGACGATTGAGGCTGGTGCCGATCTGGTCACCTTCAGCGGCGACAAGCTGCTGGGTGGCCCGCAGGCCGGGCTGATTGTGGGCCGCAAAGACCTGATCGCCGGCATCAAGAAGAACCCGCTCAAGCGCGCCCTGCGCGTGGGCAAGCTCACGCTCGCAGCGCTAGAGCCAGTGCTGCGCCTGTACCTGGCGCCCGAACTGCTGGCCGAGCGCCTGACGACGCTGCGCCTGCTGACCCGGCCGCAGGCGCTGATCCAGGCTCGCGCCGAGGCCTTGCTGGCCCTGGTGCAGCAGGCAGTTGGCCCGGCCTTCAATGCCGAAGCCACCCCGCTGTTCAGCCAGATCGGCAGCGGCGCCCTGCCCGTGGATACGTTGCCAAGCCATGGCCTGGCGCTGCGGCCCGCAGAGGGCAAGCGCAGCGGCCGTCAGTTGGCTCGGCTGGAGGCAGCGCTGCGCGCCCTGCCCCGCCCGGTGATTGGCCGCATCACCGACAACGCGCTCTGGCTCGATCTGCGCTGCCTGGAGGCCGCCGACGAAGCCGCCTTCACTGCGCAACTGCCGCGCTTGGCGGAGCTGCTAGCGGCATGATCATCGGCACCGCGGGCCACATCGACCACGGCAAGACCACGCTGGTGCGCGCACTCACCGGCGTGGACACCGACCGGCTCAAGGAAGAGAAGGCGCGTGGCATATCGATCGAGCTGGGCTACGCCTACACGCCACTGGCCAATGGCGACGTGCTGGGCATCATCGATGTGCCTGGACATGAGCGGTTTGTACACACCATGGCCGCGGGCGCCGTGGGCATAGACCATGCGCTGCTGGTGGTGGCCGCTGATGATGGCGTGATGCCGCAGACGCGCGAGCATCTGGCCATTCTGGAGTTGCTGGGCGTCACGCAGGGCACGGTGGCGCTGACCAAGGCGGATCGTGTGCCGCCAGCACGACTGACCCAGGTGCGTGCAGAGCTGCAGGCGCTGCTCGCGCCCACGCCGCTGGCCCAGGCCGAGGTGTTCGAGACCGCCGCCACCCAACCCGCCGACGCTGGCGTTGCTGCACTGCGGGCCCATCTGCACGCCCTGGCGCAGGCCCAGCCGGCACGCCGAAGCGACGGCCTGTTCCGTTTGGCGGTGGACCGCGTGTTCACGCTCGCCGGCCAAGGCACGGTGGTCACCGGCACGGTGTTTGGCGGCACGGCGCGGGTGGGCGACACGCTGCTGCATTCCGCCAGCGGCACGCCGGTGCGCATTCGCAGCATCCACGCCCAGAACCGCGAAAGCGCCACCGGCAGCGCGGGACAGCGCTGCGCGTTGAACCTGGCGGGCATTGCGCGCGAGGCGATTGCGCGCGGCGACTGGATCGCAGACGCACGCGCGCTGCAGGCCACGCAGCGCATCGACGTGCGCCTGCGCCTGCTGCCCGATGCGCCGCCGCTCACGCAGTGGGCGCCGGTGCATGTGCATCTGGGGACTGCGCACCATCTGGCGCATGTGGCCCTGCTGGAGGGCGAGCGCCAGGCGCCTGGTGCGCAGGCGCGTGTGCAACTGGTGTTCGACACGCCTGTTTTTGCCTTGCCCGGCGATCGCCTGATCCTGCGCAACGCCCAGGCCAGCCAGACCATTGCGGGTGGCGGCGTGATCGACCCGTTCGCGCCCGCGCGCAAGCGGCGCAGTGCCGAGCGCTGGGCCTATCTGGATGCGCTGGAGGCCGCAGTGGCGACAGGCGACCCTGGCCCCTTGCTGGCCTGTGCCGCACACGGCTTGCCACGCGCGCTGCTGGTACTGCTGCTGGGGCGTCCGCCCGAACACATCACATTGCCAGACGGATTGATTTCACTGCCCTTGAGCGGCGACGATGCCTTGCTGCTCGCACCGGCTCACTGGGAGCTCTTGCGCAGCCTGGTACTGGCCACGCTGACACGCTTCCACGAGCGCATGCCGGACGAACCCGGTGTGAACACTGCACGGCTGCAGCGCATGGCATTGCCAGGTCGGGTGCAGGCCGAGCATGCGGCGCTATGGCGCGGGTTGGTGGCGGCCTTGCTGGCCGATGGCAGCCTGGCCCAGAGCGGGGCCTGGCTGCACTTGCCGGGCCACCAGGTCACGCTCAACCCCGCCGAGCAGGCCCTGGCAGAACGCGTATTGCCGGCGCTGCTGGCTGGCGGTTTTGACCCGCCCTGGGTGCGGGACTTGGCGCGCGAGCACCAGGCGGCGGAGGAAGCGGTGCGCCAGTTGCTGCGCAAATTGGCACGCAGTGGCGCGGTGTTCCAGATCGTGAAGGACCTGTTCTATGCGTCGGACCAGATAGCAGCGCTTGCGGCCATCGTGGCGCAGCTGGCCGCGCAGGCACCGCGCGGTGAAGTCGAGGCGCATGCGTTCCGCGATGCGACCGGCCTGGGCCGCAAGCGCGCTATCCAGGTGCTGGAATTTTTCGACCGTGCGGGCTACACGCGGCGCGTGCGTGATGCGCATCTGCTGCGGCCTGATGCGGTCTGGGCGGCTTAGGGCCCTCGTCCTACACGGCCTGCGGTTTTCCACCCTGGTCTTTTTGCCCTGCGCCGGTTAAAAAACGCCTCAGCCTGGGCGCTTGCCGCGCCCGGCTTCTTCGTGCGGGATGTCGTTGTTGCAGGTCTGCATACGACAGATGCGCCATGGCCCGAGGGCCGGCTTCGCATCTTCGTGTCGCACGCTCCGGGCTACGGCGTTTGGCATGCCTCATAGCCCAGGAGCCCATCCATGTCTTTTCTTGAAGTTCTGGAGCCCATCGTCCGCACGACGATTGCACCGGCCGCCACCGACACCGACCAGCAAGCGCGCTTTCCGCGCGCCGCCATCGACGCCTTGGGCAAAGCCGGCCTGCTGGGCCTGGTCAGCGCCAAGGAGGCCGGCGGCCTGGGCCAGGGCCTGCCTGCGGCGGCGCAGGTGGTAGAGCGCATCGCGCAGGACTGTTCCTCCACCGCCATGGTGCTCACCATGCACTACGCCGGCACCGTGCTGGTCGAGAAATACGGCCCCATGGAAATACGCCGCGCCATCGCCGCAGGCCGCCACATCACCACCCTGGCCTGGTCCGAGACCGGTACGCGCAGCCACTTCTGGGCGCCGGTGGGTACGGCGCAGGTCGAGGGCGACAGCGTTGTGCTCAATGGCAGCAAGAGCATGGTGACCTCGGCGCGCGAAGCGGACTCTTACGTCTGGTCGTCGCGCCCCGTTGCGGCCGAGGGCGCGAGCACGCTCTGGCTGGTGGACAGCCGTCTGCCCGGCCTGCAGCGCCCACAGCCCTTTGACGGCCTGGGCCTGCGCGGCAATGACTCCGCGCCGGTGCGCGCCGAGAACCTGCGCGTGCCGGCCAACAGCATGCTGGGCGCGGATGGCGAGGGCGGCAACATCATGAACAACGACGAGCTGCCGGTGTTTGCCACGCTGATCGCCTCGGCCTCCATCGGCCTGATGGAAGGTGCCTTGCAGCGCAGCATCGCCCACATCACCGCCAGCCGCTTTGCCGAGAGCGACAGCACGCTGGCCGATCTGCCCACCATCCGCGCCTATCTGGCGCGTGCCCGCATCCGTACCGACCAGGCCCGCGCGCTGCGTGACGACACCTTGGCCGCCATGGCCGGCGGCCGCGCCGACACCATGCTGCGCGTGCTGGAGGTGAAAGCCTCTGCCGCCGAGGCCGCGCTGGAGGTAACCGACACCGCCATGCGCATCTGCGGCGGCGCGGCCTTTCGCAAGGAGGTGGGCATAGAGCGCCTGTTCCGCGATGCGCGCGCGGCGTCGATCATGGCGCCGACATCGGACGTGCTGTACGACTTCATTGGCCGTGCGCTGTGCGACATGCCCTTGGGTTGAGCGGACCATGAGCACACCCCAACCCCTCATGCTCGGCGCGGTGGCCTACGCGCCCAAGGTTGTCACTATCTGGGAAGGCTTCAAGGCCTACTTTGCGGAGCGCGGCTTTGCCTTTGACTACCTGCTTTACTCCAACTACGAGGCGCAGGTAGAGGCCCAGTTTGCAGGCGACATCGCCTTTGCCTGGAACTCGCCGCTGGCCTGGGTGCGCGCCGATCGCATGGCGCGGGCGCGCGGCCAGCAGGTGCAGGCCCTGGCCATGCGCGATACCGACATGGACCTGCACTCGGTGCTGGTAGTGCCCGCCGCCAGCCCGGTGCAAGACCTGGCCGGCCTGCGCGGCAAGACCGTGGGCATGGGCGCCATCGACTCGCCGCAGGCCACGCTGATCCCGCTGGACCATCTGCGCCACGCAGGCAACTTGGTGGCCGGGCCCGACTACACGGCGCGCCGCTTCGACGTGCTGGGCGGCAAGCATGGCGACCACATCGGCGGCGAGCGCGATGCCGCCCAGGCCCTGCTGGCCGGCCAGATCGATGCGGCCTGGATGATTGCGGGCAACCACCGAGCCTTTGCGCATGAAGGCACGCTGCCCGCGGGCAGCACACGCATCCTGGCCACTACGGGCGCCTTCGATCACTGCAACATGACCGTGAGCCCCGGCGTGCCGGCCGAGGCGGCGCAGCGCTTTGGCGAGATCCTGCTGGCAATGGACTGGGGCGATGCCTCCGTGCGCCCACTGCTGGAGCTGGAAGGCCTGAAGGCCTGGCAGCCGGGGCGCAGCAGCGGCTATGCGCTGCTGGAACGCGCCGTGACGCAAGAGCGCTTTTATGACGACCAAGGCCGCATCACCGAACCCGCTTATCGATATTGAAGCCTTGGGCTTTGACGCCGGGGCGCACCTGCTGGTCAAGCACGCCCTGGCCGCGCTGGCGCCGGGCGACGTACTGCGCGTGGCAGGCCGTGCACCGGGCTGGCAGGTGCAGTTGGCCGACTGGTGCCGCAGCCAGGGCCATGCGCTGCAATGGGTGGACAGCAGGGCCCAGGTGCTGCGCGGCGGCGCGCAGGCCGGCCGCTGGCGCGGTGCGGCCGACACTGGCCACAGCGATCCGCATGCCGACGGTGCAGTGGCCGAGCAGGCCGCACCCGGCTGGGGCCTGGCCGCACGCGGCGCGCGGGTAGAGGCGGGCTCGCCGCCCTTCGCCTTCAGGCTCGACCGCAAGCAGGATCTATGGACCGACGGCGCCGCCGACCTCTACGCCCAGGCCGTGGCTGCGCAATGGGACCCGGACCAGGCCATCGACTGGAGCGTGGCCTTCGAGCTGCCCGCGCCGGTGGAGGCGGCCATCGTCCAGCTCATGACCTACATGGTCGAGAACGAGAACGCCGCGCTGCTGGTGCCGGCGCGCTTCCTGGGCCAGCTGCACCCGCACTACCGCGAACTGCAAGCGGCACTGGCGATCCAGGTGGCGGACGAGGCGCGGCACATCGCCGTGTTCACACGCCGCATCCGCCACAAGGGCGGCGAGCCATCGCTGTCCACCGCTGGTGGCCAGGCCTCGCTCAAGAGCCTGCTGGATGAGCCGGACTTTTCTGTGGCGAGCTTTCTGCTATCAGTGCTGGGCGAAGGCACTTTCGTGAACCTGCTGCAGTTTCTGCAACTGCACGCACCTGACCCGCTGACGCGCCAGATCGCCCGTCTGGCCGCACGCGACGAGGCACGCCACGTGGCCCTGGGCATGTCGCACCTGCTGTACCGGCTGGAGCGCGAGCCGGCCTTTCGCCACCGCCTGGCGCAGGCCGTGGAGCAGCGCCACGATGCGCTGGCCGGCAGCAGCGGCCTGAATGAAGAAGTGTTTGACGCGCTCATCCTCATTGCCGCAGGCGAGCTGAGCCCCGCCGCCGTGGCCAGCGGCTATGCGCGGGTGCAGCAGCTCATGCGCGACATGGCAGATGGCCGCTACGCCAAGCTGGTGCGCCTGGGCTTTGAGCGCGCGCAGGCCGAGCGGCTGGCGGCGCTGCACACGCGCAACTTCATGTAGAGCCGCTGCAAGGCCATATTTTTATGAAAAGTGCCTCTAGCCTTTATGCCACCTGGGCTATTAGCTATATATTTTGAAGCATTGAGATGCATCCGCCCCCTACAATTTCCGCAGACCCTCTGGAGGGCATACGCACCCGGTGGTGCGCCCGGGCTTCAAACCCGGTAGGGGGCGTCAGCCGCTCCCTGGTAGGTTCGACTCCTGCTGCCTTCCGCCCTCATCTGGGTTTGTGAGAACCCGCAAGGATTCGCTGCATGGTCCATCCCTCCCCTAGCCCTAGGCTGACCTCGCTCTCGCACGGTGGTGGCTGCGGCTGCAAGATCGCGCCGGGGCTACTGGCCGATCTGCTGCGCCGCAGCAGCCTGCCGCCGCAGTTCTTCCCCGATCTGCTGGTGGGGACGGAGACCGCCGACGATGCCGCCGTCTACCGCATCAACGAGCGCCAGGCCATCGTCGCCACGACCGACTTCTTCATGCCCATCGTGGACGACCCGTTCGACTTTGGCCGCATTGCCGCGACCAATGCGCTGTCGGATCTCTACGCCATGGGCGCCCAGCCCTTGATGGCGCTGGCCATCGTCGGCATGCCGATCAACGTGTTGCCGCACGAGGTGATTGGGCGGATTCTGGAAGGCGGCGAGTCGGTGTGCCGCGCGGCGGGCATACCGCTGGCGGGGGGCCACTCTATCGACTCGGTGGAGCCTATCTACGGCCTGGTGGGCATCGGCATCGTCGACCCGGCGCGGCTCAAGCGCAATGCTTCCGCCCAGGCGGGTGATGTGCTGATCCTGGGCAAGCCGCTGGGCGTGGGCATTCTGTCGGCCGCCTTGAAGAAAGGCGAACTCACGGCTGAAGGCTACGCGGCCCTGATTGCCAGCACCACCCAGCTCAACCGGCCGGGCACGGAGCTGGCGCAACTGGATGCCGTGCATGCGCTGACCGATGTGACCGGCTTCGGGCTGCTGGGCCATGCGCTGGAGATGGCCCGCGGAGCGGGCCTTACAGCGCAGATCGACAGCCGCCGCCTGCGCCTGCTGCCGGGCGTGCAGGCCCTGGCTGACCAAGGCGTGGCGACGGGTGCGTCTGGCCGCAATTGGGCGTCTTACGGTGATGCGGTGGCGCTGCCGCCCGGGGCCACGCCCGCGCTGCGCGCGCTGCTGACCGATCCGCAGACCTCGGGCGGCCTGCTGGTGGCCTGCGCACCCGAGGCTGCGGCCCAGGTACTGGAGCTGTTCGCACGCCAGGGCTTTGCCAGCGCGGCGCTGGTGGGGCGGATGCAGGCCGGGCCGGCGTGGGTGGAGGTCGTTTAGAACGCCGTCAGGCGCCGCCGGCTCTCAAAGTGCCTGGGCGCGCCCGTCACCGGGTCGGTAAAGGCCACGGCCCGCGCCAGCAACTGCAACGGCCGCGAGTAGTCGCCCTCGGGCGGGTCATTGACCTCGGGGTACCAGGCGTCGTTCAGGATGGGCAAGCCCAGCGCCGCCATGTGCACCCGCAGTTGGTGCTTGCGGCCGGTGTGCGGCTGCAGGCGGTAGCGGGCCAGCGCGTCCTGCTGTTCCAGCAAATCGATGCGGGTTTCGGTGTTGGGCTCGCCGGGCACCACACACTCGCGGAAGAACTGCTCGGCCGGCGCCATGCGCAGGCGCAGGGTCATGGGCAGTTGCAGATCAGGCCGCCAGGGGGCGATGGCCTCGTATTCCTTGTCTACGCTGCGTTCGGCAAACAGGCTCTGGTAGGCGCCGCGGTGCTGCGGCTGCACCGAGAACAGCACCAGCCCGGCCGTCTCGCGGTCGATGCGGTGCATGGGGGCCAGCGTGTCCAAGCCCAGGCGCTGCTTCAGGCGCACCAGCAGGCTGCGCTGCAGGTAGGGGCCACTGGGCACCACGGGCATGAAATGCGGTTTGTCGGCGACGACCAGGTGCTCGTCCTGATACAGCACCTCTTCCTCGAAGGGCAGCGCCGGCTCGGTGTCCAGCGTACGGTAGTAGAAGACGCGGCTTTGGGGCCGGTAGGCCGCGGCGGGTGACAGGGGCTGGCCATTTTCATCGACCACCTCGCCCTGCGCCATGCGCTGTGTCCAGACTGCGCGGGTGACGATGGGCAGGCGCTCGGCCAGATAGTCCAGCACCGTGGGCCAGGGACCGGAAGGCAGCGCGACACAGCTCGGGCTCACGCCTGCGCGTGTGGGCAGCTTGCGGGTCTGGCGAAAGAGCTTGGGCACGGCGGGCGATTGTAGGCAGAGCGCTACGATGCCACGACTGCATGACCCATCCCACACCCACAACCAAACCCGAAGGCGGCAACGGCCTGCTCTGGATACTGCTGGCCGTGGCAGTGCTGTTTGCCGTGCTGCGGCCGCGCGCCCCGCTGGACTATCTGCAGTTGGTGGATTGGCAGACGGTGGGCGCGCTGGCTGGCCTGCTGGCCATTACCCAGGGCGTGGAACGCAGCGGCATGCTGCAGTCCGCCGCCCAGCGGCTGCTGACGCATGTGACCGATCTGCGCCAGTTGGCGCTGCTGCTGGTGGCCGTGGCGGCGGGCTTGTCAGCCCTGGTGACCAATGACGTGAGCCTGTTCCTGCTGGTGCCGCTGACCCGGGTGCTGGCCGCGCAGGCGCACCTGCCGCTGGCGCGGCTGGTGGTGCTGGAGGCGCTGGCGGTCAATGCTGGTTCGGCCCTGACGCCCATTGGCAATCCGCAGAACCTGTTCCTGTGGCACCGCTCGGGCCTGGGCTTTCCGGCCTTCATGGAGATGATGGCGCCGACAGTGGCAGTGATGCTGGTCTGGCTCTTCATCGCCACCTGGGTGCTGGTGCCGCGCAGCGCCATAGCGCTCAAGCCCGCAGACGAGCCGGCACCGGTGCGGCCGCGCTTGCTGCTGCTGTCAGGCCTGATGTTTGTCGGCTTTGTGGTCGCGCTGGACCAGCGCTGGTTGCTGGCGGGGCTGGCCGGCGTGTTTGGCGCTTTTCTGCTGTTGGAGCGGCGCGTGCTGCGCGGAGTGGACTGGGCCTTGCTGGCCATCATTGCGCTGATGTTTGTGGACCTGCGGCAACTGGCAGAGCTGCCCGTGATTGCGCAGTGGCTGAACGGCTTGGATATCGGCGCGGGCTGGCGCGCCTATCTGGCGGGCATCGTCGCCTCACAGTTCATCAGCAATGTGCCGGCCGCCATCCTGCTGGACCGCTATGTGCACGACCTGCCCGCGCTGGCGGCGGGAGTGAGCGTGGGCGGCTTTGGCTGCGTGCTGGGCTCGCTGGCCAACCTGATCGCGCTGCGGCTGGCCAAACTGCCAAATGGGCTGCGCGAGTTTCACCGGATCAGCATTCCCTTTTTGCTGGTGTGCGCCGCGACGGCGCTGCTGTTGCGATTGGGCTGACGGCCTAGACCGGCGGCCGCAGCGGCAGCGTGAGTTCTGCCTCCAGTCCCCCGCCCTGGCGATTGGCAAGCACCAGGCGTCCACCGAGCGCCAGGCTGAGCTGGTGCGCAATCGCCAGGCCCAGGCCAGTGCCACCGGTTTCGCGGTTGCGCGAGCCCTCGATCCGGTAGAAGGGCTGCAGTACTGCCTCCAGTTGGTCAGGGGGAATACCGGGCCCGCGGTCGCGCACGGCGATATGCAATTCATCACCGGCACACTCAACAACCACCTGTGCCTGCCCGCCAAACTTCAGGGCGTTGTCGAGCAGGTTGGTCACGACCCGGCGCAGTGCCTGTACGCGGGTGACCAGGGGCGCGTCATGGCGCCCCAAGAGTTCAACCCGCTGGCCGGCATCAGTGGCATCGCAGACCAGCCCGTCCAGCAGCGCATGCAGGTCGACGGCGCGCGGCACCTCTTGCGCGGCTTGCGCGGTACGCGCGTAGGCCAAGCCTTCCTCCACCAGCGCCTGCATGCCGTCCAGGTCGAGCTGCAGTTTGTCGCGCAGCGCGCGGTCAGAGACCAGATCCGCCCGCAGCTTCATGCGGGTGATCGGCGTCTGCAGGTCGTGCGAGATGGCAGCCAGAAGCTGCATGCGTTCGGTCAGTTGGCCTTCGACGCGCTGCTGCATGGCATTGAAGGCCCGCGCCGCCTGCGCCACCTCACGCGGGCCAGCGTCGTCAAGGGGCGGGCCACCGGCCCCTGGTTTGAGCGCGTCGGCGGCTTGCGCCAGCCGCGCCAGCGGGCGAACCGCGAGCCGCACGCCGCCCCAGGCTGCCAAGGCCAGCGCCGCAAACTGCAGCAGAAGCAACAGCACCGTAGTGCGCGACACCGTCGGATGCGGCGGCGTGAGCAACAGCGAAAGTGGCGCCCCGTCGGCCAACCGCAGCGGCAACACCATGGCGGAATCGGTCTGCATCAGGCGGCCGACGCGGGCCGCCCCGATCTCCGCCACCACACTGTGTACCAGTGCTTCGGCCTGATTGTCATCAGCGGGCTTGCCGGGCAATGCTGCGCCCAGCGCATAGCGGTAGTTTTGCCGCGCCAGGCGTGGTAGCCAGGCGGGGCGCTCGGCGGGCGGGACCCGGTCAAGAATGGCCACAGCACTGGCCACATCACGCCCGAGGTAGGCCAGCATCATGCTTTTCCCCTGGTCGCCGCGCTCGCGCAGGATGATCAGGAAGGTGAGCGCATGGGCCAGCGCCAAGCCGCCACACACCACCAGCGCGACGCGGCCGAACAGCGATCTGGGCCACCAGCTCACAGGAAAGCCCGACTCATGGCGGCTCGCCGGCCGCGTGCACTTCAGCGCAGAACACGTAGCCCTCGTTGCGCATCGTCTTGATGTAGCGCGGCTCGCGCGAGTCGTCGCGCAGACGCTGGCGCAGCCGGCTTACCAGCAGGTCTATCGACCGGTCGAAGGCGTCGGCATCGCGGCCCTGCGTGAGATTGAGCAGTTGGTCGCGGGTCAGAACCCGCTGCGGGTGGTCGAGCAGCACGCGCAGCAATCGATATTCACCACCGGTCAGCGGCACCAGGGTGTCCCGCGCGTCCAGCAGATGGCGTGCGGTGGTGTCCAGCCGCCAGTCGCCAAAACGCAGTTCACGCGCCTGCGGCATGGGCTGCAGGTTGGGCGGCAACATGCGCGTGCGGCGCAGCACGGCACGGATGCGCGCCAGCAGTTCGCGCGTGGCGAAGGGTTTTGTCAGGTAGTCGTCGGCGCCCATTTCCAGGCCCAGGATGCGGTCGGCCTCCTCGCTGCGCGCGGTCAGCATCAGGATCGGAACCGGCGCTGCCCGGCGTGCGCGCAACTCGCGGCAGATGGCCAGGCCGTCCTCACCCGGCAGCATCAGGTCCAGCACCACCAGATCGATGCGCGCTGCCGCCAGCACCGCGCGCATCTGTGTGGCGTTGCCTGCCGTGCTCACCCGGTAGCCGCCAGCTTCGAGATAGCGGGCCACCAGATCGATCAACTGCCGGTCATCGTCCACCAGCAGCACGTGGTCAGGGTTCTCCATGGCGGCACGTTAACTGAAGCGCTGGGTCATGGCTGTTCGGCGCGGCGCCAGATTTGTATCGCTCTTTGTCTGCGGCCAGCCCGGACACGCCATGCGACGCAATACCCCGGCCATGAAACATGCGCGATACGCCGGGGCGCTGCAATGGCGGCCTTGTTCCACCCTTTGAGAGTCCACCATGGCCACAACCCTTCGATCCCTCCTGTTCTCGGCCGCCACAGCGCTTGGCTTGGCGCTGGTGGCACTGCAGGCATCCGCGCAACCAGCGTCAGCGCATGACCCGCGTGGCCGCTGGGTCACCGCCAGCGGGAACCTGGTGGTCGAAATCGCCCCGTGCGGCCCGCAGTTGTGTGGCACCGTCGTGCAGGTGCTCGGCAACCGCTCCATGAGCCGGGACGGAGCCGAGATGGCCCCTGTCGATGCCCGCCCTGCACTAGGTATGACGCTGCTGCAGAGCTTCACCCCCACCGAAACGGGCGATGCCACCTTACCCGCCACGGAATGGGACGGAAAAATCTACAACCGCGAAAACGGCAAGACCTACCGCTGCAAGATGTCGGTCACTACCGCCGCCAACGCAGCAGGCGAACTGGTGTTGCATGCCTATGTTGGCATTCCGCTGTTCGGCAGCACGCAGCGCTGGCACCGTGCTGCGGCCGATGCCGCAGCGCCGGCGCAACAGTGAAGGAGCGCCCACCATGCTGCAAACCGCATTGGCGCTGGGCGCCGGTATCGCAACCATCGCCAGCCCCTGCGTACTGCCGATGCTGCCCATCCTGCTGGGCGCAACGGTGGCGCGGTCGGGGAGCGCCAGCGGCCGTTACCGGCCGCTGTTCATCGCGCTGGGGTTCGTGCTTTCCTTCTCTGGCGCGGCCTGGCTTTTTGGTGCGTCCACCCGGGCGCTCGGACTGTCGCCAGACGCGCTGCGCACGGCCAGCATCGTCGTGCTGGCCTTGTCCGGCCTGCTGCTGATCTGGCCCACGCTGCTTGAGCGCGCGATGGCCCCGCTCGGCGGCCTGGCCAATCTGGCGCAGCGCCTGGGGGACCGCGCCGGCACCGGGTACGTCGGGGGCCTGCTCATCGGTCTGAGCCTTGGCCTGCTGTGGACACCCTGCGCCGGCCCGGTACTGGCCTCTATCCTGGCGCTGGTCGCGACCGAGCAGCAGCCCCGGCAGGCTGCGGCCCTGCTGCTTGCCTATGCGGTAGGGGCGGGGCTGCCGATGCTGCTCATTGCCTACGGTGGGCAGGCCGTGACGGCGCGCGTGCGCGGGCTGTCGCGCCATGCCGGGGTGCTGCGGAGAGTCTTTGGCCTTGGGGTCATCGCCACCGCGCTGGCCATGCACTGGCAGGTCGATGCGGCGGCCTCGGCCTGGCTGTCGCGCGCCATCTCTGCGGCGCCCACGGAGAGTGCAGGCACCTCTGCAAACATAGAGGCAACACAGGCGCCGGAATTCACCGGCATAGACACTTGGCTCAACACCGCGCCGCTCACCTTGGCCCAGCTGCGAGGCAAAGTGGTGCTGGTCGATTTCTGGACCTACTCCTGCGTCAATTGCCTGAACACCTTGCCGCAGCTCAAGCGCTGGCATGCGCAGTACCGCGACCAGGGGCTGGTGGTGGTGGGCGTGCATACGCCGGAGTTCGGGTTTGAGCGCGACACCGGCAATGTGCGGGCGGCCATCCAGCGCCTTGGCATCGACTATGCCGTGGCACAGGACAACCGCTACAAGACCTGGACCGCCTGGCACAACCAGTACTGGCCGGGCCTCTATCTGGTGAACCGTGAAGGACGCATCGTCTTCCAGCACGCGGGCGAAGGGGACTATGCGCAGATCGAGCAGCAAATCCAGGCGGCGCTACGCTAATCGACCGGCACCGGCGCCGGTGCGTCACGCGCCGTGGCGGTGCAGCCAATGGCCGCGGCCATGATGAAGGCAATGCCCAGCCATTGCACTGGCGTGGGTAGCTCGGCCAGGATGAAAACGCCGGCCAGGGCGCCCACCGCCGGTTCCAGGCTCAGCAGGATGCCGAAGGTGCGGCGCGGCAGGCGCTTCAGGGCCACCATCTCCAGCGAATAGGGCAGCGCGCTGGAGAAGATGCCCACCAGCAGCCCGGCCACCAGCAGGGACGGGTCTAGCAGCGCGGTGCCGGCGTGCGCGGCGCCGAAGGGCATGGTGACCAGCGCCGCGCACAGCAGGCCGATGGAGGTAGCCTGCCCGCCATGCGCGTTGCCGGCCTTTTGGCCGAACACGATGTACAGCGCCCACAGCGTGCCCGCCCCCAGCGCACAGACCGAGCCCAGCAGATCCGGCCGGGCGGCGGTGCCGTCGAACAGCAGCAGAAAGGCCAGCCCGATCACGGCCAGCCCGACCCAGATGAAATCCGCCCGGCGCCGCGACGACAGCACGGCCAGCACCAGCGGCCCGGTGAACTCCAGCGCCAGCGCAATACCCAGCGGCACGGTGCGCAGGGACAGGTAGAACAGCAGGTTGGTAAAGCCCAGCGTGGCGCCATAGAGGCAGATCCAGAGCGCATCGCGCCGCGCCAGCGGCCTGCGCCAGGGCCGCCACAGCGCCAGCAGGATCACCGCGGCAAAGGTGCAGCGCAGCGCCACCGTGCCCTGGGCACCAATCGCCGGGAACAGGCTCTTGGCAAAAGAGGTGCCGACGCAGAGCGAGATCAGGCTGCCAACCAGGCAGGCCACGGCGACGGGAACAGAGGGCTGGGACAGGCGGAAGATGGACAAGAGCGGCTCGCGGGTGGCGTGAATGGGCGCGGAGGGATGTCAGTGAGCGTAACCCGCCATCATAGAAAGACGGCGGCACTCGCAGCGTCTCAATGAAAGTCCCGGCTGCGCAAACTCTCGCCATCCAGCGCCCCCAGCAGCGCTGACAAGTCCTTGCAGCGACGCGCCAGCAGGTGGCGCACCACGCCCGCGCCCTCTTCTTCCTCGCTGCACTGCCATTGGCCTTCGACGGCCAGCAGGCGGGACTTGAGCAGTGGCTCGCGCTGCGCCTCCAGCACGTGCTGCCAGACGATGATGTTGACCACGCCGGTTTCGTCTTCCAGCGTGACGAACAGCGTGCCCTTGGCCGTGGGCGGGCGCTGGCGCATGGTGACGATGCCGCAGGCGCGCACGCTGCGGCCGTGCGGCACGTTGCGCAGTTGCTGGGCGGTGAGCAGTTGCATGCGCGCCAGCCGTGGGCGCAGCAGTGCGAGCGGGTGGCGGCGCAGGCTCAGGCCCAGCGATGCGTAGTCGCCCACGATCTCTTCGCCCTCCCCGGCCTGGGGCAAGAGCAGCGGCGCCTCGTCTACCGGCGCATCCTGCAGCAGCGCGGGCGTGCGCTGCTGGGCGGTGGCGTCCCAGACCTGTTGGCGGCGGTGGCCGGACAGCGGCAGCAAGGCATCGGCTGCGGCCAGCGCGCGCAGGTCGGCCGGCTCCAGCCGGGCGCGCTGGGCCAGGTCTTCGGTGCTGGTGAAGGGCGCCTTGGCGCGCGCGGCCAGCAGGCGCTGTGCGCCGGCCTGGCTCAACTGGCCGACGCGGCGCAGGCCCAGGCGCACGGCGGGCTGGGCAGCGTCTGGCGCGGCGGGCTCCAGCGTGCAGTCCCAATCGCTCGCCGTGACATCCACCGGCCGCACCTCCACGCCGTGGCGCTGCGCGTCTTGCACCAGCTGCGAGGGCGAGTAGAAGCCCATGGGCTGTGAATCCAGCAGCGCGGCCAGGAAGGCGGCGGGCTCGTGGCATTTGAGCCAGCTGCTGACGTACACCAGTTGGGCAAAGCTTGCGGCATGGCTCTCGGGGAAGCCGTATTCGCCAAAGCCCTCGATCTGCTTGAAGAGGCGCTCGGCAAAACTGCGCTCATAACCGTTGGCTTCCATGCCTTCGACCAGTTTGTCGTGGAAGGCCGAGATGCCGGCGCTGCGCTTCCAGGCCGCCATGGAGCGGCGCAGGCGGTCGGCCTCGTCAGCCGTGAAGCCGGCGGCGATCATGGCGATCTGCATCACCTGCTCCTGGAAGATGGGCACGCCCAGGGTGCGCTCCAGCGCGTCGTTGAGCGCTGGGTACTCGTACTCGATCTTGTCGCCCTTGCGCAGCCGCGCCCGCTGCCGCAGGTAGGGGTGCACCATGCCGCCCTGAATGGGGCCGGGCCGCACGATGGCGACTTCCACCACCAGGTCGTAATAGGTACGTGGCTGCAGGCGCGGCAGCATGGACATCTGGGCCCGGCTTTCGATCTGGAACACGCCCACGGTGTCGGCGGCGCAGATCATGTCGTAGGTGGCGGGGTCTTCTGCCGGCAGGTTGTGCAGCGCCCATTGCGTGCCGCGCCAGTGGTTGACCAGGTCCAGGCCACGGCGCAGCGCACTGAGCATGCCCAGCGCCAGCACGTCGACCTTGATCATGTGCATGGCTTCGAGGTCGTCCTTTTCCCACTGGACGATAGAGCGCTCCTTCATGCTGGCGTTTTCTACCGGCACCAGGCGGGTGAGCTTGGCCTGGGTCAGCACAAAGCCGCCCACGTGCTGGCTCAGGTGGCGTGGGAAGCCCTTCAACTGGGCCGTCAGCCCGAGCCACAGCGTGAGCAGGCCGGGCGCCACCGGCAGGCCTGCGCGCGCCACCGCCTCTTGCAGGCGCTCGGCCTGCAGGTTTTCGTCGAACCAGTAGTGGTCTTTGGCGAACTCGTCCACCAGCGCTGGCGGCACACCCAGCGCCTTGCCCACGTCGCGCAGCGCGCTGCGGGTGCGCCAGCAGATGACGACGGCGGCGATGGCGGCGCGCTCGCGGCCGTATTTGCGGTAGATGTACTGGATCACCTCCTCGCGCCGCTGGTGCTCGAAGTCGACGTCGATGTCAGGCGGCTCACGCCGCTCGCGGCTGACGAAGCGCTCAAACAGCAGATGGCTGTTGGCCGGGTCGACCGCGGTGATGCCCAGGCAGTAGCAGACGGTGGAGTTGGCAGCCGAGCCACGGCCCTGGCACAGGATGTTCTGGCTGCGCGCAAAGCGCACGATGTCGTCCACGGTGAGGAAGAACATGGCGTAGTCCAGCTCGTCGATCAGGGCCAGTTCCTTGTCGAGGTTGGCTTTGATCTTGTCTGGCACGCCCGTGGGGTAGCGCTCGGCCGCGCCAGCCCAGGCCAGGCGGGTAAGGGTCTGCATGGGCGTCTCGCCGCCGGGCACGTTTTCATGCGGGTACTGGTAGCGCGGCTTGATTTCTTCCAGGTCGAAGCGGCAACGCCGGGCTACTTCCAGCGTGTTGGCCAACAGCGCGGACGGGTAGAGGCTGGCCAGTTGATCGCGCGGGCGCAGATGGCGCTCGGCGCTGGGCTGCAGCGCAAAGCCGCAATCGGCCACGCTGCGGCCCTGGCGCACTGCCGTCAGCACGTCTTGCAGGCGCTTGCGTGAGCGCCGGTGCATATGCACGTCGCCCGCCGCGACCAGGGGCAGGCCGTGCGCGGCGCCGGCCTCTTGCAGTGCGGCCAGCCAGAGTGCGTCGTCCATCTGCTGGTGCAGTTCGGCCGCCAGCCATAATTCTTGGTCAAATATGGATCTAGCCCTTGTTGCACCTAGGCTGATAGCTACGGTATCAATAGCATCCGTTGGCAGGCGATTGGGCACATACAGCAGCTCGCAGCCGCGCAGCAGCCGGGCGTTGCGGCGGCCCAGGTCCACGCGGTAGTCGCCCTTGGCGGCGCCGCTGCAGCGCGCGGCGGTGATGAACTCGCACAGATTGCCCCAGCCGTCGATGTCGCGCGCCAGCGCCACCAGGCGAAAGCCGGCATCGGGGAAGGCGAACTCGCTGCCAAAAATTAGGCGCAGCGGTGTGTCATTGGCGGGCTGGGCCGCGGCGCACTCTGCCAGGTGATCGCGCAGGCCCAGGTGCGCGCGCACCACGCCGGCCACCGAGCATTCATCGGTGATGGCCAGCGCGCTATAGCCCAGCGCATGGGCGCGCTCCACCAGCTCATGCGGGTGCGAGGCGCCGCGCTGAAAGCTGAAGTTGCTCAGGCAGTGCAGCTCTGCGTAGGCCGGCGGTACGGGGGCGCTTGGTGGCCGTGGCGGCAGGCGGTAGAGGCTCATGGCGGCTCAGGCGTAGAAGCCCTGCAAGAACCAACGCCCTGCCCCGCCGCCCACAGGCGGGTGTTCCCGAAACACCCAGAGCAGCCCGGCCTCTTCGCTCTCGGCAATGAAGTAGTCGCGCAGCGCGCGCTCTTCTGGCGCGCACCACCAGCCGCTTTCGATGCGCTGCGGGCCGCACAGCAGGCGCAGCGGGCCGTGGTACTGGGGCAGGTCCTGCCCCGCCAAAGGCAAGGGTTGCGGCAGCAGCCAGGGCGGCGCCAGCGCGTCGGCCGTGCTGCCCTCTTGCAGGCCGCCGCCCGCCGCAGCCTTGGCGCCGGCCGGCACCCACTGCTGGCGGCATTCGGGCCGGTGGTCGGCGTGCAGCACCGGCACCTGGACCCGGTCTGCCCCCAGCCTGGCCTGCAGGCGTTCTACCAACTGGTGCAGGCGGTCGCCCTTGGTCTCTTCGCCGGGCAGCAGGCTGGTGGCGGCGCCGGCCCAGGGGTCGGTGTCGATCGAGCGCAGCCGCAGGCGATTGGCCGGCGCCTGCAGCACGCTGCGCGCCAGATGCTCGGCCGTGAGCCGGCGCAGATAGGCCATGTCGCGCGTGGGCTGGGCGGTACGCAGCAGCAGTTGGCCGTGGCGCGGCAGGTCTACGCCGTCCATGCGGCGCAGGTCCAGCGTCCACTCCAGCTCAAACGCGCGCACACCGCGCTGGCGCGCCTGCAGCCAGACCTGCAACTGGGCCAGCAGGCGGTGGGCGCTCCACATCAGCTCGGGTGCGCTGGTGGCCAGGGCGGGCAGCTCCAGCGCGGTATCGAAGGTCTCGGGCAGCGTGCACCAGGGGTAGTGCTCGGGGCGCTCGCCATAGGCGGTGTCGAGCGCATCGAGCAGCGCCGCGCCAAAGCGCCGTGCCAGCCCGGCGCGCGGCAGCGCCCGCAACTGGCGCCAGGTACGGCAGCCCATGTGGGCCAGGGTGCTGGCATGGGCGGCGGCGGCGCTTAGCGTGGCGATGGGCAGTGCGTCGGGCGCATCCCCGCGCCCCAGGCGCAGCCGCGCCAGCGCAAGCAGCCCGGTCGGCCCTTGGGCGCTGCGCAGATGGCCGGCCGCGTCGGCGGCACCAAACACTGCCTCCAGCGGCGCCTGGGCCAGCAACTGCTGAAGCAGTTGCTGGCGGCCGCCCCAGAGGCGCTCAGACACCGACACCTCCAGCAACAGTGCCTCGTCCAGCCGGGCCACGCGCGGCGTGAACTGCAGTGCCCACCAGGCCAGCGGCAGCAGGTCGGGCGTAGCCGGTGCGGCTTCAGCCCAGGGCTGCAGTGCGATCCAGTGCATGGCGGTTAGCCACAGTGCGCAAGGAGGCACGCCGGGTGGATGGAAACGGCAGCACCGCCGCTGGCGCAGGCGCGGCCCGGGCACGGCGGGCGGTGAGCAGCGCTGCCAGCGCTGCGGGATGGGCGGGCAGCCGCAGCTCTGCGTCCACCGGCGGGCCACGGCGCTTGAGTACCTGCACCCGCAGCGTGTCGGTGCCCGCCACTTGCAGCCGCAGGCGCGCGGGCGAGGCATCACGCTCGGCCGACGCATCACGAAAGACAAACAACAACCGCCCCTGCTGCTGCGCCGCCAGTTGCAGGCGCCGCAGCTCTGCGCTGCGCGCGTGGGGCAGCCAGGCCAGCACGGCGCAGACATCGGCGCAGCGCAGCGCCTGCTCGCCAGCCCAGAGCGCGCCGGCCCCGCGCTCTGGCCGCACCAGCAGCAGGCGCGATGCGGGCAGGCCCTGCCCTTGCAGGTAAGGCATAAAAGGCCGCCAGGGCGGCGCCACCAGCACCACCGGCCCCGGCGCCTGGCGCAACTGCTGGGCCAGGGCGGGCAGCAGCAACTGCCACACGTGCTGGCCAGGGCGGGCCTGCAGGATCTCGGTCAGGCTGCCCAGGGGCCAGCCGCCACCGGGCAGCACGGCATCGAGCGCATCAAAGCCCGTGGCCACCACGCCCGCCTGCGCGCTGCCGAGCTGGTCGGCACGCCAGACGGACGCCAGCGGGTCGGGCAAAGCAGGGGTTGCGGGGGCAAGGGCGGGCATGGTGTGGCGCTGAAAGTCGTTCTAGAATACTGTAAATTCATCCAGTATTTCAAGCCGATGATACAAAAGCCCTATGGCACTAGCCGTCACCCGCGCTGCCTATGATGGCCGGCTTGCCTGCTGCCTATAGCCATCTAAAAGATGGCCTCACCGTCTTGCGGAGACTCCGTTTGTTTGACTTCTTCGAGCGCCGCCTCGACCCCTATCCCGCCACCGATCCAACGCCGCCACCCAACAGCTTCCCGCGCTTTGTGTGGGCTTGCACCGCCGGCCTGCGCGGCTGGATCCTGGCCCTGACCTTGTTGACTGCCGCCATCGGCGCCTTTGAGGCGCTGTTGTTTGCCATGCTGGGCCGCGTCGTCGACTGGCTGGGCCACACCGCGCCTGCGCGTTTGTGGGCCGAGCAGGGTTCGACCCTGTGGCTGCTGGGTGGCGTGCTGGCGGGCAGCGTCGTGCTGGTGGGCCTGCAGACCGTCGTCAAGCACCAGACATTGGCGGGCAACTTCCCGATGCGGCTGCGCTGGAACTTTCACCGCCTGATGCTGGGCCAGAGCATGTCCTTCTACCAGGACGAATTTGCCGGCCGCATCTCCACCAAGGTGATGCAGACCGCGCTGGCCCTGCGCGACATGATCTTTACCGTCACCGATGTGCTGGTGTCGATGGCGGTGTACTTCATCACCATGGTGATCCTGGCCGCCAGCTTTGACCTGCAGTTGATCTGGCCCTTCCTCGGCTGGCTGGCGCTGTATGTCGCCGCCAGCTTCTGGTTTGTGCCGCGCCTGGGCAAGGTCGGCAAGGCGCAGGCCGATGCACGCTCATTGATGACCGGGCGCATCACCGATGCCTACACCAACATAGCCACCGTCAAGCTGTTCTCGCACCACCGGCGCGAGGCCGACTTTGCCCGCTCGGCGATGAAAGAATTTTTGCTCAGCGTGCACGGCCAGATGCGGCTGGTAAGCGCCTTCGAGGTCGTCAACCACATCCTCAGCATGGTGCTGATCGTCTCGGTGACCGGGTTGGCGCTGTGGCTGTGGACGCAGGGCACCATTGGCGTTGGCGCGGTGGCCGTGGCCACTGCCATGGCGCTGCGCCTGAACGGTATTTCGCAGTGGCTGATGTGGCAGTTGTCCGGGTTGTTTGAGCAGATCGGCACGGTGCAGGACGGCATGGGCATCTTCACCCGCCCGCGCGCCATCCTCGATGCGCCCAAGGCGCTGCCGCTTACGGTGCCGGCCGGTGCCATCCGCTTCGAGCAGGTGGATTTCGGCTATGGCCGCAGCCGCAAGATCATCGACAACTTCTCGCTCAGCATCCGTCCGGGCGAGAAGATCGGGCTGATCGGCCGCTCGGGCGCGGGCAAGTCCACCCTGGTGAACCTGCTGCTGCGTTTTTATGACGTGGAAGCCGGCCGCATCCTGATCGACGGCCAGGACATCGCCCAGGTCACGCAAGACAGCCTGCGCGCCCATATCGGCATGGTCACGCAAGACACCTCGCTGCTGCACCGCTCGGTGCGCGACAACATCGGCTATGGCCGCCCGGACGCCGACCACACCTTGGTCGAGGCCGCGGTGCAGAACGCCGAGGCGCAAGAGTTCATCGCCGCGCTGGGCGATGCCAAGGGCCGCACCGGCTACGACGCCCACGTGGGCGAGCGCGGCGTGAAGCTCTCGGGCGGCCAGCGCCAGCGCATCGCCATTGCCCGCGTGATGCTGAAAGATGCCCCCATCCTGCTGCTGGACGAGGCCACCAGCGCACTCGACTCAGAAGTAGAGGCCGCCATCCAGCAAAGCCTGTACCGCCTGATGGAAGGCAAGACCGTGATCGCCATCGCCCACCGGCTCTCCACCATCGCTGCCATGGACCGGCTGGTGGTGCTGGAGCATGGCCGCATCGTCGAAGAAGGCGACCACCGCAGCCTGCTGGCGCAAGGCGGCGTCTATGCCCGACTTTGGGCGCACCAGAGCGGCGGCTTTTTGGGGGAAGAGGCGGACGACGAAGCGGCGGTGGCCGAGTCGGCTTAAAGAGCGGCGGCGGCGGCGCCCTGGCGCACGGCGGGCAATTGCTTCAGCAATGCCGGCAGCGCCGCCTGTACCGTCTCCCAGACCACCTCAAGGTTGATGTCGAAGTAGCCATGCGCGATGCGATTGCGCATGCCACGCATGCTGCGCCAAGGCACTTCGGGGTGGGCCTGGGTGAACTCGGCGTAGCTGTCCATCAGCTTTGTCGCCGCCTCACCAATGATGACGAGACTCATGACAACGGCTTGCTGGGTGCGCTTGTCTTCAAGGAAATCGGCTTTGCCCAAGCCCTCGACGAAGCTGCAGGCATCCTTTGCTGCCTGTTGCATATGGTCAAGGTAATCAAGAAGGCGGCCCTCGCTCATACCGGCTGCGCTTCTGCAAGCACCTGAGCACGAAACTTCACCGGCAGGTCGGCGGGGGTCAGCAGATCGACGTGGATGCCCAGCAAGGCCTCCAGCTCGACTTGCAGGCCGCCCAGATCGAACAGCGTTGCGCCTGGCAGCGCATCGACCAGCAGATCGAGGTCACTGCCGTCCTGGTCAGTGCCGCGCAGTACCGAGCCGAAAACCCGCGGGTTTGCCGCGCGAAAGCGGCTGGCCGCTTCACGGACAGCACTTCGCTTGAGTTCAAGCACAAGTGAGGGTCGCATGGGCACTCTCCTGGTCACTGGTGGAATGCAGGCATTTTGCTTGAGTCCGTCTTCCAAAGATGAAAGCATGCGCAAGCTCTTGGCATACGATTTCTTATATGGATACGCCCCACCCCCTGCCCTTCCTCATCATCAAGCTAGGCGACACCCTGGACGCCCTACGCTCTGAGCGCGGCGATTTCGACTGCTGGATTGCCGAGGGGCTGGGTGCCACTGCCGTGCCGGTGCAGGTCTGCGATCCGCGGCGCGGTGATGCGTTGCCGGCGCATGCCAGCATCGCCGGCGCGGTGGTGACCGGCTCGCACGCCATGGTTACGCACCGCGCCGACTGGAGCGAGCGCACGGCGCAGTGGCTGGCTGAAGGTGTTGCCCGTGGCACGCCCTTGCTGGGTATTTGCTACGGCCACCAACTGCTGGCGCATGCGTTGGGCGGTGTGGTGGACGACCATCCGCAGGGCCTGGAGATGGGCAGTGTCGACATTGCGCTGCACCCTGCGGCGTCAGACGATCCGCTGTTCCACGGCCTGCCCAGCCACTTCCGCGCCCATGCCGTGCACCGCCAGACAGCGCTGCGCCTGCCCGAGGGCGCCGTGGCGCTGGCCAGCAATTCGCACGAGCCGCACCATGCCTTCCGCGTGGGCGACTGCGCCTGGGGCGTGCAGTTTCACCCCGAGTTCAATGCCGATGCGATGCGTGGCTACATAGATGCGCTGGCAAGCGACCCGGCGCCGTTGCGCGCAGGCGTGTCCGATACGCCCATCGCCGCCGGCCTGCTTGGCCGCTTCGCCCGCTGGGCCGAGGCACGTGGCTTCGCGCCTTGACCGTCACTCAGCCCAACTGCGGCGCCACCTCGACCGTGATGTGCACCAACTCCTCATGCACCGCGATCAGGCGGCGGAAGTCCTCCGGCTGCGCCGGCCCGGCAGACTGCAGCGCCACGATGCAGGCATAGCGGCCCTTGCCCACGCGCCACACATGCAGGTCGGTGATGGTGGCGGGCACCGGGCTGGCGGCGATGGCCTCGCGCACTTCTTGCACCACGGGGGCATCCATCTCTGCGTCTAGCAGCACCCGGCCGGCGTCGCGCAGCAGGCCCCAGGCCCAGACGGCGACCAGTGCCGCACCGACGATGCCCATGGCCGGATCAAGCCAGGACCAGCCCCAGAGCCAGCCGCCGGCCAGCGCCAGGATGGCCAGCACGGAGGTGGCCGCGTCCGCCAGCACGTGCAGGTAGGCTGAGCGCAGGTTCAGGTCATGGTGGTGGTCGTGTCCATGTCCCTCGTGGTGATGCTCATGTGCATGGCCGCCGCCATGCAGCATGCGCGCGCAGACCAGGTTCACCAGCAGGCCGACGATGGCGATGGCAATGGCCTGCTCGTAGTGAATGGGCTGCGGAGCCACCAGCCGCTCGACCGACTGGAACAGCATCAGAGCGGCAATGCCCACCAGCAGCATGGCGCTGGTGTAGGCGGCCAGCACCTCGATCTTGCCGGTGCCAAAGCAGAAGCGCCGGTCTGCCGCAAAGCGCCGCGCCGCGCCATAGGCCAGCACCGACAGGCCCAGCGCCAGCGCATGCGAGCCCATGTGCCAGCCGTCGGCCAGCAGCGCCATGGAGTTGAAGTACCAGCCGCCGGCGATCTCCGCGACCATCATGGCCGCCGTCAGCCAGACGGCGCGGCGCGTGCTGCGCTCGGCCATGGGGTTGACGACATCGAACTGGTGACTGTGGCTGCCGGGAATGGGGGCGGCAAGGGACATGGCGGGCTCCTGAAGAGTCGCCAAATATACTCCCCCCTAGTATTTTTTCAAGGAACGCGGAGACAATCGCACCATGGGCCATACGATTCGCGATCAGAAAAAACTAGTGGCCCGGGTGCGCCGCATCCGGGGACAGTCCGAGGCATTGGAGCGGGCCTTGCTGGCTGGCGTTGGCTGCGGGCCGGTGCTGCAGCAGATCGCGGCCATCCGTGGCGCGGTGAATGGCCTGATGGCCGAGGTGCTAGACGGCCATCTGCGCGAGCACCTGACCGACGAAAACCACACGCCGCAAGAGCGTGCGGAAGAGCTGGACGAGGTGCTGGGAGTGCTGCGCTCTTATCTGCGCTGAGGATGCGCAGAATTAAAAATGATAGCTATAAGCCCAGGCGTGGCCTGGGCTAAAGCCACTTTTTCCTTAAAAATCCAAAAAGACCTCAGAGCAGCGGTGCGCCAGTCTTGGCCTGCAATGCTTCGCGCGTCACGCCAGGCGCCAGCTCCACCACCTTCAGCCCCTCAGGCACCACATCCAGCACGGCCAGATCCGTGATGATGCGGTCCACCACGCCCACGCCGGTCAGCGGCAGGCTGCAGGTTTTCAGGATCTTCAGGTCTTCGGTGCCGTCCTTCTTCTTGGCCACGTGCTCCATCAGCACGATCACGCGCTTGACGCCGGCCACCAGGTCCATGGCGCCGCCCATGCCCTTGACCATCTTGCCCGGGATCATCCAGTTGGCCAGGTCGCCCTTCTCGCTCACCTGCATGGCGCCGAGGATGCTCAGGTTGATCTTGCCGCCGCGGATCATGGCAAAGCTGTCGTGGCTGCCAAAGATGGACGAGCCAGGGATGGTGGTCACCGTCTGCTTGCCGGCATTGATCAGGTCGGCGTCCACCGTGTCTTCCGTGGGAAACGGGCCGATGCCGAGCATGCCGTTCTCCGACTGCAGCCAGACTTCCTTGTCTGCGGGCACATGGTTGGCCACCAGCGTCGGGATGCCGATGCCCAGGTTCACGTAGAAGCCGTCTTCCAGCTCCTGGGCGGCGCGCGCCGCCATCTGGTCTTGGGTCCAGGGCATGTCAGGCTCCTTTTTTCTTGTCGACGGGAACGGTGGGCAGCGGCACGCCGCTGCCTGCGGCGGCTTGCGCGATGGCGGTCTGGGCCTCGACCTTGGCGGCGGCGGCATCCACCGGCGCAGCGGCCGAGAGCGTGCGCTTCTCGATGCGCTTCTCAGGTGTCGGGTTGAGCACGATGCGGTGCACGTAGATGCCCGGCAGGTGGATGTCGTCGGGCTCAATCTCGCCCACTTCGACGATGCGCTCTACCTCGACGATGCAGACCTTGCCGGCCATGGCGGCGGCCGGGTTGAAGTTGCGTGCGGTCAGCCGAAAACGCAGGTTGCCGGATTTGTCGGCCACGTCGGCCTTGACCAGCGCCACGTCGGGCACCAGCGAGCGCTCCATGACATAGGTCTCGCCGTCGAACTCGCGCAGCTCCTTGCCCTCGGCCACCTGCGTGCCCACACCGGTCTTGGTGAAGAAGGCCGGGATGCCCGCGCCGCCGGCGCGCAGCTTCTCGGCCAGCGTGCCCTGGGGCGTGAACTCCAGCTCCAGTTCGCCCGCCAGGTACTGGCGCTCAAACTCCTTGTTCTCGCCGACGTAGCTGGAGACCATCTTCTTGATCTGCCGCGTCTCCAGCAGCTTGCCCAGGCCAAAGCCATCGACACCCGCGTTGTTGGAGATGACCGTCAGGTCCTTCTTGCCGGAATCGCGCAGCGCGTCGATCAGGGCTTCGGGGATGCCGCAGAGGCCAAAGCCCCCGACAGCGAGCAATTGGCCGTCTTGCACCACGCCTTGCAGCGCGTCACGGGCCGAGGGATACAGCTTGTTCACGACAAGAGCCTCCAAGGGGGAAAAATCGGAAGCCCAGACGATACTACCTATCGCCATACGTAGAAGCGCCTAAGCAGAATCCCGAACGCCTCTTTCGCACACTCCCATCTCATGGACATTGATTACCGCCTGGCCTTCGAGCTGGCGCCCGTGGGCCTGGCGCTGTCGCGCGAGCGCACCATCGTGGATTGCAACCAACAGCTCTGCGACACCTTTGGCGCCACGCGCGGGCAGCTCATAGGCCAGTCCTTTCGCATCCTCTACCCCAGCGCCGACGAATACGAGCGCGCCGGCGAGCGCATCGCCCCGGTCATGAACGCCGCCGGCCGCTATGCCGACGACCGCGTGATGCGCCGGGTAGACGGCCGCCACAAGGGCGAGGTGTTCTGGTGCCACGTCACCGGCCGCGCCTTCGACCGCGCCCAGCCGCATGGCGCCGGCATCTGGAGCTTCGAAGACCTGAGCGCGCGCCGCACCGTGCGGGCCGAGCTCACCCCGCGCGAACGCGAGGTGGCGGCGCACCTCAGCTCGGGCGGCCGCACCTCAAAAGAGATTGGCCGCGCGCTGGGCATCAGCCACCGCACGGTCGAGATCTATCGGGCGCGGCTGATGCGCAAGTACGGGGCCAGCAGCGCGGCGGATTTGCTGCAGCGGCTGATGGCGGGTTGACCCGGCATCGCCAAGCCGGCAAGAACGTTCTCAGCCCTTGCGGTAGCGGATCGCGGATTTGCCCAGCGGCGCCCGGGCCGGCGCAGGTGTGCTGGCGGCGGCGGGGCCGGGCTTCTTCAGGCTGCCGTAGATCTGGTCGGGCGAGGCGCCCAGCGCGCGTGCCGCACGCGCCACCTTGCCGCCGCAGGCCTGCAAGGTGCGCTTGATCTGCTCGGACTGGTAGCTGCGCAATGCAGAGAGAAAGCGCCGCGATGAACCCTTCTGCTGCCGATCCGCCATGGGAAGCCTCCTACGGTGTTTCAAGCGCATTCTTGTCGGGACGCCGCGCCAGCAGCATAGGGTCAGACCCGATGGTCTAACGCTTAGCTGCGGCGCGCCGTGAGCCACTTGCCAGAGGGCAAGGCTTCGGCCGCGATACGCACTTCACCGATCTTGCCAAAGAAGCCGTCGGCGCGGTCGCCATCCCAGGAGCCGGCGCCGACCACCCAGGGCGAGCTGGCAGACAGTGCGGCCAGGCCGGGCACATTGCTGGTGTTGCGCAGCACCGGCGCACCTTCGACATACATCACGGTGTCGTGCGTGCTGGGGTCGTTGACGATGGCAATGTGCACCCAGGTGTCGGCAATGATTTCGCCCGACCAGCTCGCGTCGCCTTCGCGCGCGCCGGTGACGTCGGGCACCACTTCCCACTGCACCTCGCGCAGGCTGGAGATGGCAAACAGCAAAGGCGGGGATTCCGGGTCGCCACCGTCGAAACCGGCCAGGTCGCCGCGCTTGCCGTCGCGCGTCATGATGTTCATCCAGGCGTTCTTTGACTTGTCCCAGGCCTTGTCGATCTTGATGAAGGCCTCGATGGTGTAGCCCGTGCTGGTGAAGGTCTGCGCGTTGATGGCGGCCGTGGTGTCGGTCAGGAAGTAGCTCATGCGCGGCGTGTTCTTGTCGGTGTTCAAGAACGCCACCGAGCCCGGCGCCGCAGACAGGCGGTGGTGGTCGCTGCTCCAGACGATGTCCCCCACTTCTGCGCCGACGATGTCGCTGGTGTTGAGCTGGTCGCGCTTGAGCGGGTTGGCGCCGGTGACGTCGGCGATCTGCGTGCCCGGGGCAATGGCCGCGCCCTCGGCGCCACCAAAGAAGCGCCAGTGCGCCACGGTGGAGGCCACCTTGGGATAGTCGTCGCTGTCCTTGGCCGCCACCTGGACCAGGGCTGCGGGCTCGGTGAAGCCCTTCAGCACCAGGGCCTTGGCCTGGTCCACCAGCGACGAGGCCACGGTGGCCGTGCCGGTGCCGAAGTTCGCATTGAAGCGCGCAAAGCGCTTGGCGAAATTCATGCTGATGTTGAAGGTGTGGTTGGTCTCGGTCAGCACGGCCTGGTCGAACGCATTCAGGGTGTCTGCCGGCTTCATCGGCACCCAGGGCGAGAACGACAGCACCTTGATCAGGTTGTTGGTCAGGTCGAACTCATACAGCCGCATCAGGCCGTTGCCGCCCTGGTAGGCCATCTGGTAGTCCACCACCATTTCTTCGACGGGGTTGCCGAAGTCATTGGTCTTGGTCAGGTGGGCGCCGCCATGGTGGTGGCCGTTGAGCGTCATGAAGATCTGATCGTTGTCGCGGATCAGCTTCTCCCACAGCATCTTGCCGTAGCCGGTCTCCAGCGGGCTCACGGCGTCTGGCGCAATGTTCAGCAACTGGTGGTTGACCAGGATGACGGGCAGCGTGGGGTGCGCGGCAATCACGCTGCGCGCCCAGGCAATGCCCGCATCCGAGATGCGCCAGGACAGCGACAGCACCAGGAACTGCTGGTCTTGCGCCTTGAAGGTGTGGTACTCGTGGAAGCCGGTGCTGTCGCGCTCGCCAAAGGTGGACTGGCGCTGGGCGCGCTTGGTGCCAAACCATTGCAGATAGGGCTCGTTGGCCAGCACGCGCTGGGTGTCGGTGCCGGTGCTGGGACTGAAGTCGTAGTCCACGTCGTTCAGCACGTCGTGGTTGCCGGCCAGGATCGAGTACGGCACCTTGGCCACCTCCAGCACCTGCATGGCGGTGTCGGCCACCTTCCACTGCTCGGGCTTGCCGACCTGGTCCACCACGTCGCCCAGGTGGATCAGGAAAGGAATGTTGAGCTTGGCCGCGTTGTCGGCCACCCATTTGGTCTGCGCAAAGTACGGCTCGCTGCCGTAGTGGCGCTCGTACTGGCTGCTTTCCGTGGACGTGGCGTAGCGTGAATAAAACTGGGTGTCAGGCAACACCGCCAGTGCAAAGCTGGAGATCTGGGCGGAAGCCGCCGTGGCGGCGCCACCGCTGGCAGCGCTGTCATTGCCATCGCTGCCGCCGCCGCAGGCGCTCAGCAAGCCCCCCGATGCCACCGTGGTGGCCGACGCCAGGCCCATTTTCAGCAAGTTGCGGCGATGGAAGCCCCCGCGTGAAATGTCAGGAGTCGACGCGTCGATCTGGGTGTCGGGCGCGGCGCCGTCCGGGCGTTGGGATTCAAAATTTTTCACCAAAGGGCTCACATCAAGGAAGGAAGCGAGCGAATGTATTCAGGACATATGACCTACATATGACGTTTGTAAATGGTCATCAAACACCTGAAAACACCGGCGTGCGGCGCTCTGCGAAGGCCTGCAGGCCTTCGGCGAAATCAGCGCTGGCCTGGCACAGCGCCACGCGCGCCTGGATGACGGCCGTATCAAAAACCTGCCGCGCGATCTCGTTGATCGACTGCTTGATGCCTTGCGCGGCCAGCGGCGCCAGTTGCGCCAAGCGGGCCGCCAGCGCCTGCACCGCCGCAGGCAATTCAGCCGCCGGCAACAACTGGTCCAGGTAGCCCATGGCCAGCAGCGCCTCGGCATCGACCGCCTCGGCCCGCAGAAACAGGCGCTTGCTGGCATTGGTGCCCAGGCGCGACACGTAGCGCACCAGCCCGCTCGGGTAGTAGTGCAGCCCCAGCGCGGCGGCCGGCATGCGCAGCTCCATGCCCTGCACGCCCAGGCGAAAGTCGCAGGCCAGCGCCAGGTCGGTGGCGCCGCCATAGACGCTGCCATTGAGCGCGCAGATGGTCAGCGGCCGCAGCCGCTCCAGCGCGTCGGGCACGGCCTCGAACGCGAGCGGCGTGCCGGCCTGCGCGCCCGGCGCCACGTCAAAACCGCCCACGTGGTAGCCGGCGCTAAAGACCGGCCGCGCGCCCTCAGCCACTGCGGCCAGCACCAGCACGCGCACGGCGGGGTTGGCGTCCACCTGCGCGAAGTGGGCCAGCAGGGTTTGCAGGTCTTCGTCCTGCAGCCGGTTGCGGTGCGCCGGGCGGTTGAGGGTGATGGTGGCCACGGCGCCGTCAATGGACAGCAGCGGCACGGATGGAGCGGGTATGGAAGAAGACATGGCCCGGATTATTCGTTGCCGGACCTGTTGCGTTGCGCCACAAGGTGACAGCACAACTGTTGCACAACGAAACACTGTGCGCCGCAGAGCACGCCGCAGCGCGCCCTGCGGCGCACTGGCATGTGACTTGCCATAAACAACTGCGGCACAACGCATCCGCATCCATTTCGCACTACAGGAGACACCCTCATGGACATGACCGAAATCCGCCACCTTGGCCTGGACAACCCCTACAAGAAGGAATACGGCAACTACATCGGTGGCCAGTGGGTGCCGCCGGTGGACGGCCAGTACTTCGACAACATCACGCCGATCACGGGCAAGCCCTTTACCCGCATCCCGCGCTCCAACGCCAAGGACATCGAGGCCGCGCTGGACGCCGCCCACGCCGCCAAGGCCGCCTGGGGCAAGACGCCCGTCACCGAACGCGCCAACATCCTGCTGAAGTTTGCCGACCGCATGGAGGCCAACCTGAAGCTGCTGGCCGTGGCCGAAACCATAGACAACGGCAAGCCGCTGCGTGAAACCATGGCCGCCGACCTGCCGCTGGCGGTGGACCACCTGCGCTACTTTGCCGGCTGCATCCGCGCGCAGGAAGGCGGCATCAGCGAGATCGACCACGAGACCGTCGCCTACCATTTCCATGAGCCGCTGGGCGTGGTCGGGCAGATCATTCCGTGGAACTTCCCCATCCTGATGGCGATATGGAAGCTGGCACCCGCGCTGGCCGCCGGCAACTGCGTGGTGCTCAAGCCCGCAGAGCAAACGCCCGCCTCGATCCTGGTGCTGCTGGAGCTGGTAGGCGACCTGCTGCCACCCGGCGTGCTCAACGTGGTCAACGGCTTTGGGCTGGAGGCGGGCAAGCCGCTGGCGTCCAGCAGCCGCATCGCCAAGATTGCCTTTACCGGTGAGACCACCACCGGCCGGCTGATCATGCAGTACGCCAGCCAGAACATCATCCCGGTGACGCTGGAGCTGGGCGGCAAGAGCCCCAACGTGTTCTTCGAAGACGTGATGGCCGCAGACGACGCCTTTCTGGACAAGGCGCTGGAGGGCTTCACCATGTTTGCGCTGAACCAGGGCGAGGTCTGCACCTGCCCAAGCCGCGCGCTGATCCAGGAATCGATCTACGAGAAGTTCATGGAGCGGGCCTTGAAGCGCGTGGCCGCCATCAAGCAGGGCCATCCGCTGGACGCCGCCACCATGATCGGTGCGCAGGCCTCGCAGGAGCAGATGGAAAAAATCCTCTCCTACATCGACCTGGGCAAGCAGGAAGGCGCACAACTGCTGGCCGGCGGCGCGCGGCAAGAGCGCCCGGGCGACACCCAAGGCGGCTACTACATCCAGCCCACGGTCTTCAAGGGGCACAACAAGATGCGCATCTTCCAGGAGGAAATCTTCGGGCCGGTGCTGTCGGTGACCACCTTCAAGGACGAGGCCGAGGCGCTGGCGATTGCCAACGACACGCTCTACGGCCTGGGCGCCGGCGTCTGGAGCCGCGACGGCAGCCGCGCCTTCCGCATGGGCCGTGGCATACAGGCCGGCCGAGTCTGGACCAACTGCTACCACGCCTATCCGGCGCATGCGGCCTTTGGTGGCTACAAGCAGTCAGGCATTGGCCGCGAGAACCACAAGATGATGCTGGACCACTATCAGCAGACCAAGAATCTGCTGGTGAGCTACAGCCCCAATAAATTGGGCTTTTTCTAGCCCATCCGGTATGAGTACTGCCACTGCACCGACCCGCGTGTCGGCCACACCGGCCGCCGAGGCGCTGATCGCGCAGTTGACGGCGCAGCATGGGCCGCTGATGTTCCACCAGTCAGGCGGCTGCTGCGATGGCAGTGCGCCCATGTGCTTTGCGCTGGGCGAGTTCATGGTCGGCGACGCCGACGTGAAGCTGGGCGAGATCGGCGGCGCGCCCTTCTACATGAGCCGCTCGCAGTTCGAATACTGGGAGCACACGCATCTCATCATCGACGCCGTGCCCGGCAACGGCGGCATGTTCTCGCTGGAGCGGCCGACCGGGCTGCGCTTTCTGACCCGGTCACGATTGTTCGAGGATGCCGAGTGGGCGGCATTGCCGGCGCTAGACGTGCAGCACTGACGGCCCATACCCAATTGCGTTCCTTCGGCAAGAACCGTTCACGACACCATACCGTTCGGGCTGAGAAGGCGTGAAAAAATCAACTCCCATGCGCCAACAGGCGGCTTGAAGGCCGCGGTGGCCAATTGAACGGGGCGGGGCGAGCTCCTGGCCTCTCGGAGGTCCCAGAGCGCCCAGCCGCAGTCTTGGGGGCCTTGTGGAGGCTGCAGGGCGAGCCTGCAAGCGCGCTCAGTTCACCCCCCGAGCGCAAACCCCAGCGAGCGCATGCGCATCAAGTTATGCGCCAGCGCGTGCCACAGCAGCACCGCGCGTGCCTTCAACTTGCCGCACACATTCAGGCGGTACAAGCCCCGTCGCCTGAGCTGCGCATTGGCGCATTCGATACTTGCGGCGCGGCGCCTGTAGAGCTTCTGGCCCTCGTCACTGGCCATGAACGCGCGCCACTGCGCAATCAACGGTGAGTCACTGGCCTTGGGGCTGAGCGGATCGAAGCCAGGTTTGCGGCTGCGCGAGGGCGGCACCACCGGCTGCGTGCCGCGACGGCTGAGTTCCTCGAGTGCGTCGTACTGGGGGTAGCCACCATCGGCCAGCCAGTGCGTGGGCGTGCGGCCGTAGCGCTGCTCGATCTGGCGATGCATGGGCGCCATCTCATGCATATCGCTGCCCGCGCAGACCACCGCGATACCGGCGATCAACTGCGTGGCCTCGTCCACCAGCACCTGCGCGTTGTAGGCCGGACGGAATCCTCCGTCGGCCATCTTCATCACCCGGGCGTCTGCATCCGTGGTGCTGACCCGCTTGGGCGCGCCTGCGCTGGACTTCGGCTGCGCCTCGCCGCTGGCGGGGCGTGGCTCGGCAGGTGGGGCGTCGGGTTCGGGCAGGGCGCTGGGAGCATCCCCGGCGGGGCTATCACCTACTGGGGCCTGGCCAGACTTGCCTCGCCTGGCACGCGCACTGGCCTTGTTCTTGATCTTGTCGAGTGCGCCCCGCTCGATCTCGCCGAAGGTCTGCAGTGCCCGGGCCAGGCGCTCCTCGCGCTCCCGTGCGGCGCGTTCGCGCGCGGCGGCCTTGCGCCGCGTGCTGGCGCCCGCATCGGCCTCGAGTTCGCTCTTGAGGGCGTTGACCTGGGCGAGCGCCAAGGCATGCAGCTCGCCCAGGCGCTCCTTGCGCCGGAAGCTCGAGGCCTTGGCGTGGGCGCGAACGCGCAGGCCGTCCTGGGCGACTACGTCGAGCGTGACCAGCTTGCGCTCCATGAGCGCGGCGATGCTGCGGGTGAGTTGCGCATCGAGCCATTCGGTGTTGGCTGTGCGAAAGCTCGCCAGCGTGTGGTAGTTGACCCCGACGCCACCGCAGAGCCAGCGGTAGATGTCGTCGCGCTCGCACAGCCGGTCGATCTCGCGGGCCGAGCCCACGCCCTCGACGGTGGCCCACAGCCACAGCGCCATGAGGATGGCCGGATCGATGGCGGGTGCGCCGGCCGAGCCTTGCACCGACTTGACCTGGGCGTAGAGCGGCGCGAGGTCCAGCGCCTGCACAAAAGCCCAGACGCTGCGCGCGGGATGGTCTGCGGCGACAAGGGCATCGAGGTCGCAGGGGCGTAGCTCGATCTGCTGGCGATCGGCGTGCAGCAGGCGTGGCGTGCCTGCTGTGTGCGCCGGCTTTGCTGGCCGTGGCGTTGCAACTACGGCGCCATCTGCGGGCGCTTCGTGGAACAGGGCCGCTTGTTCGGATGTCTTGGGGGCGTTGCTTGCGTTGGCCATTCGCTATCAACGCACGGGGGCGGATATTCGTTCACACCTTCTGAGCTTGTCGAAGCCCTTCGACAGGCTCAGGGCGAACGGCCATGTCAATGCCGCTGCAGGTGCCGATAAACAGTATTGCGCGACACCCCCAGCGCGCGCGCCGCCGCCGACACATTGCCGCCATGTGCGGCCAGCGCCTGTTGCACCGCATCGGTCGCCCGCTCGCGCAAGCCAGCGGGTGGCGGGGGAGCACCGTCAGATGCGGTGGCGTCCAACGCCTCCAGAAAATCCTCGGGCAGGTGGCTGCGGCGGATCAGGGCCTCGCCATCGGCCAGCAGCAAGGCGGTGCGCAGCACGCCGGCCATCTGCCGCAGGTTGCCTGGCCAGCGGCAGCGCGCCAGCAGGGCCTGGACCTCGTCGTCCAGTGCCGGCACCGGCCCGCCCTCGGCGGCGCTCTGCAGCAGGCGCTGCACGATCACCTGCAGATCGGTGCGTTCGCGCAGCGGCGGCAGCCGCACGGTCAGGCCGTTCAGGCGGTAGTACAGGTCTTCGCGGAAACTGCCGGCCGCCATCATCTCGCGCAGGTTGCAGTGCGTGGCGCAGACCACCGCCACATCCACCGGCAGCGGCTGGGCGCCGCCCAGCGGCGTTACCGCGCGCTCTTGCAGCACGCGCAGCAGCCGCGCCTGCAAGGCCAGCGGCATGTCGCCGATCTCATCCAGAAACAAGGTGCCGCCATGGGCCTGCTGGACCAGCCCGGTGCGGCCCTTGCGGCGCGCGCCGGTGAAGGCGCCGTCCTCGTGGCCGAACAGCTCGGACTCGATCAACGCCTCCGGGATGGCCGCGCAGTTCACCGCCACAAAGGGCGCGGCGCGGCGTGGCGAATCTTGGTGAATGGCGCGCGCCAGCAGCTCCTTGCCGGTGCCGGTCTCACCCAGGATCAAGATGGGCACGTCGCGCCCGCGCAGCTTGCCCACGCGCTCCAGCACACGCGCCACCTGCGGGTCGCCGGTGGCCAGATAGCGCAGGCCGGACAGGGGCGGCGCGCCCATACCTGCGCGCGCGGGGCGCAGTTTCACCGCCGGCTCGTGCGCGGGCCCATCGGCCAGCACCCGTACAGGCGGCCGTTGCAACGCCAACCGCGCCATCACCTTCCCGCCGTGTGGCAGGTAGAGCGACAGGATCTGCGCCGGGTCGCGGGCAGCGCTGTCGCGCAGCGCCTCCAGCGCCACGCCAAACAATGCGCCAAAGCTCTGCTCCTGCAAGGCGCGCAGTGACAGCCCTCCCAACTGAAACCGCGCACTGCGGTTGGCCGACAGCAAGCGCCCATCTGGCGTAAAGGCGGCAATGCCCTCCATCAAGGTGCCCAAAAAACCCGCCTGGCTGTGAAAGTGCACGCGTACCGCCTGCGCAAAGCGGGTGTTGAAGAAGTGGTTCTCCACCATTTGGGCCGACATGCGCACCAGCGCCAGCGTGTGCGGGTGGCCGTCGCGGTGGTCGCTGCTGACATCCAGTGCCCCCACCACTTGCCCCATCGGGTCCAGGATCGGTGCGCAGGTGCAGCTCAGGAAGTGGTTGGCGCGCAGGTAGTGCTGGTCGGCATGGACCTGGGTGGCCGTGCCCTCGACCAAAGCGGTGCCGATGGCATTGGTGCCACGGTAGCGCTCCGACCACAGGCCGCCGGGCTGCAGGGCCACACGCTGCGCCTTGGCCAGAAAGTCATCGTCGCCCAGCGCATGCAGGATGGCGCCTTCGCAGTCGGTCAGCAGCACCATGCTGCGTGTGCCGGCGATCTGGCCGTAGAGCGTTTCCATGACCGGGCGCGCATGCACGAACAGGTCGCGGCTGCCATCGAGCAGGTCGGCCAAGTCAGAGCGCGACAGCGGCGCCACGTCGGGCGCGTCTTGCTGCCGCAGGCCAAAGGCCAGCGAGCGCTGGTGCGACAGCGCGATGACATCCTGGCCCTGCACCAGGGGGGCGGGTGAAAGCTCGGTACGCATGTCTCCTCCAAAGAGGCTCACCGTGAAGAGCAGTTCTACGGCGAGGTGAAGGGCACGGTAGCACGGGCAGCTGACAGCGGCGACCGATAGAACCAGCCCGCATCAAGGGCTTTGCGGCACAGCCTTTTGCAAGGCTGGCCGCAATTTAAGAGAAATAGGCCTCTAGCCCTTATTGCATCTGGACTTATAGCTATCTATTTAATAGCTACCTCTTCAGCTTGCGCGCCACGGCCGCGCCATAGGCCGGGTCGGCCTTGGTGAAGTGCGAGACCTGCAGGTCTTGCACGTCCTTGGTCACTTCCTTCAATTCGTCGGCGATGTTGGTGGTCAGGCGGTCTTGCGCGTCGGGCTTCAGCAGGCGGTACAGGTTGCCGGCCTGGGTGAAGTCATCCGACTGGCCGCGCTCGTCGTAGTAGCCCGCTGTGCCCTGCAGTGCCCAGCCCGGGTCGCCGTGGCCAAAGCCGGTGGTGTCGGTGCCGGCGGCCTGGACGTTGGCGTAGTTCTTGGCCGAGTGGTCGTTGCTGACCGACGTGGCCATGGCGCCGTCGCGCTGCTGGTTGTGGAAGGGGCAGCGCGGGCTGTTCACCGGCAGGTGCTGGTGGTTGGTGCCCACGCGGTAGAGCTGGGCGTCGTGGTAGCCAAACAAGCGGCTTTGCAGCATCTTGTCCGGGCTGTAGCCCAGGCCGGGCACGATGTTGGCGGGCGAGAAGCCGGCCTGCTCCACGTCGGCGTGGTAGTTGTCGGGGTTGCGGTTGAGTTCCAGCACGCCCACGGGGATGCGCGGGAAGTCCCCATACGGCCAGACCTTGGTCACGTCGAAGGGGTTCCAGCCGGTCTTCTTTTCCCAGGCCACGGCGGCGGCCTCGGTCATGACCTGGATCGCCACATCCCACTTGGGGAAACGGCCGGCGGCGATGGCGTTGAACAGGTCGCGCTGGGCGTAGTCCGGGTCGCTGCCGGCCAGGCGTTTGGCCTCGTCGGCGCTCAGGTTCTTGATGCCCTGCTGGGTCTTCAGGTGCCACTTGACCCAGACCCGCTCGCCCGCAGCATTGATCAGGCTGAAGGTGTGGGTGCCAAAGCCGTCCATGTGGCGATAGCCGTCGGGCGTGCCGCGGTCGCTGTACAGCATGGTGACCTTGTGCGTCGATTCGGGCGCATGGCTCCAGAAGTCCCACTTCATTTGCGGCGACTTCAGGTTGGTCTGCGGGTCGCGCTTTTGCGTGTGGATGAAGTCCGGGAACTTGATGCCGTCCTTGATGAAGAACACCGGCTCGTTGAGGCCCACCAGGTCCCAGTTGCCGTCTTCCGTATAGAAGCGCAGCGCAAAGCCGCGTGGGTCGCGCTCGGTGTCGGCGCTGCCTTTCTCACCCCCGACGGTAGAGAAGCGCAGAAAGGTCTCGGTTGTTTTGCCCACCTTGTCGAGCAGCCTGGCCTTGGTGTACTGGCTGATGTCGTGGGTGACGGTGAAGGTGCCAAAGGCGCCCGAGCCCTTGGCATGCACCACGCGCTCGGGGATGCGCTCGCGGTTGAAGTGCTGCAGCTTCTCGATCAGGTGAAAGTCCTGCAGCAGCACCGGGCCACGAGGGCCTGCGCTTTGCGAGTTCTGGTTGTCGGCTACCGGGATGCCAGACGCCGTGGTCAGCTTGGGGCTACGGTCATTCTTCTTGCTCATCGGGGGTGCTCCTCTGTTGCGGTGGAAAAAAGCGTTGGATGACAGGTGGAAATGCGCTCCTTATTCAGCAAAAGCAGACAGCCAATGACTCAAGACTTGCCCGCATCGATCTTGCCGCCGGCCACCAGTTGGTTGCGCCAGTCACGCAGCTTGGCTTTCAGCCGCCGTTCGTTCACCGGCCCCATGCGCACCAGCAGCTTCTGGCCGGCGGAAAGCGACTGCAGCGCCGGGTCGGCAAATTCGTAGCGCACCCAAGGCCGCACCGAAGGCACGTCGCCCTTGACCTCGGTCAGTTGCACCGCGATCGGGCCGGTCGGCTCGGGTGTCTGCAACAAGTGGTCTATCACCCCCACCAGGCGGTCGTTGAAATAGCGGCCCGGGTAGCCCAGCTCTTCGTACGCTTCCTGGAACAGCGGGTAGAGCCGGCGGTACAGCGCCACCGACTTGGCCGTGTCCACCGACTCCGCGAACTGCACAAAGGGCGTGTAGCGCGCGGCGTTGTCCAGCGCGATGTACTGCGCCCCGCCCTGCTGCCCGCTCACGCTGAAGCGCTGCGGCGCCGGCTGCACCGGCCACATGCGCGAAGGCGCCTGTTCACGCGTGAGGTTGTCGACCGTGGCCACCGCGCGGCGCACAAAGCCGTCCATCTGCAGCCACGACAACACCGACTTGCGGCTCAGCAGGCCTTCCAGCGCCGAGCCCACGGTGCCGTCGGAGTCGGCCAGCGCCGGCAGCTTGGCGGCGGGCTCTGCGGCCGGCGGCTCGACCGGGAATTGCGGCCCGGCGGGCGCAGCCGGTGCGGGCGCGGGCTCTGGCGGGGTCTCTGGCGCGGCGGCCTGGGGCGGCAGCGCATCCGGCACGGGCGCGCGCTGCTGCCAGTACCACCAGCCGGCAGCGGCGGCCAACAGCAGCACAACAACGGCAATGACGGGCTTCAGGGCAGAAGGCTTTTCACGCGGCGGACGAAAGTCGGAATCAGACATGGGCAATCGCTCCTTCAAAGGCAGGGCCGCCCGCACAACCGCGGGCGCTGTGCGTCCCATGGTAGACCCGGCATACGGCGCCAGCGTGCCGCACGAGCCCTGTGCCGCAGTGACAATAGGTAAGCAAAGGAGACACCCATGACCAGCCGCTACCCGCTTGCCGAACTGCACAAGCTGCCCGACGACATCCGCGCCCGCATCCTTGCGGTGCAAGAGAAAGCCGGCTTCATCCCCAACGTGTTCCTGGCACTGGCGCGCCGGCCGGCCGAGTGGCGAGCCTTCTTCGCCTACCACGACGCCTTGATGGAAAAGGAAGAAGGCCACCTGAGCAAGGGCGACCGCGAGATGATCGTCACCGCCACCAGCGCGGCCAACCAGTGCCTGTACTGCGTGGTGGCGCACGGCGCGCTGCTGCGCATCTACGAGAAGAAGCCGCTGGTGGCCGACCAGGTGGCGGTCAACTGGCGCAAAGCCGACATCACCCCGCGCCAGCACGCCATGCTGGCCTTTGCCATGAAGGTCTGCGACCAGTCGCACGCGGTGGACGACGCCGACTTTGCCGCGCTGCATGCCCATGGTTTTGATGACGAAGACATCTGGGACATCACCGCCATCACCGCCTTCTTCGGGCTGTCGAACCGCATCGCCAGCGTGACCGGCATGCAGCCCAATGCAGAATTTTTTCTAATGGGCCGGCTGCCGCGCGAGAAGAAGGCTTAACTCCTGAATTGATAGCTAATAGCCCAGTCTACACCTGGGCTACAGCCACTTTTTCTTTAAATTTCCGATCGCAGCAGCCCCCACACCATGCGCACCAGCTCGTCTTCAAAAGCCGGCGTGCCCAGCAGCGGTGAATCCTCCAGCGAAGCGCTGCGGATCGCGCCCATCACCGCGCGGGTGATGACAAACATCATGGCCGGGTTGGGCGGGCGCACGCCTGGGGCTTCACCGGTGTCTATCAGTTGCGCCAGTGCCATGGCGTTGCGGTCTGCGCCTTCGCGCAGCGCCTGGGTGATGTTGTCGTGGTGGTCCAGCCGCCAGGCCATGCGGATGAAGGCGCGCCGTGGCCGCGAGGTGCCGCCAAAGGCCTGCACCAGCAGCCGCACCAGCTCGCGCACGGTGGCCCGCACCTCGCGCCGCTCGGCCACGGCGCGGTCCAGCATGGACTGCAGCTCTTGCTGCACCTTGTCGCGCTGGCGGTGGATCATGGCCACCAGCACCGCCTCTTTCGACGGGAAGTACTGGTAGAGCGTGCCAATGGAGAAGCCCGCCTTCTGCGCAATGCGGTTGGTGGTCAAGGCGCCCTCGCCTTCGCTCTCCACAATCTGAGCAGTGGCGTCAAAAATGGTCTCTATGGTGCGCTGCGCGCGCGGCTGCGTGGGCTGTTTGCGCATGCGCGGCGCGGCTTCGCCGGTGCTGGGCTTCTTCATGGCGGGCTCCTGCAAAAACTGAGCACAAGGCGAGTAGCGGCCCGCGCTCAAAACTGAATAATGCTCAGAAACGCGCCGCACATCAAGCCGCGCCGCCACCGGAGAACACCATGCGCCCCACTGCCCCGCCACCTGAACGCCTGATCGTGCGCAAGCTCGAAGTCGACCTGCAACGCGGCTTTGCCCGCCACTGGCATGGCGGGCGCGCCTACCGCACCCAGTTCTTCAACGCGCTGTCGATGAGCTTCCCGGTGGGCGAGCAGTTCTTTATCGATGCGGTGCGCGACGCCGCCCGCGCCCTGCCCGCCGGGCCCGAGCACGACGCCATGCGCGAGACCGTTGCCGGCTTCATCGGCCAAGAGGCCACGCACCGCCGCATCCACGGCCTGTACAACGCCCAACTGGAGCAGCAGGGTTTGGTCAACCGCTGGCAGCACTGGGCCACGGCACGCATCGCGCGCTTTCGCAAGATGGTGAATGACCCGCGCCACGCGCTGGCCGTGACCTGTGCCTACGAGCACTTCACCGCCCTGCTGGCCGACGGCACCCTGCGCCACAGCCGCTGGCTGGACGGCGCCGATGCCGACATGCAGACCGTCTGGCGCTGGCACGCGGCCGAAGAGACCGAGCACAGCGCGGTCGCCTACGACCTCTACCAGGCGCTGGGCGGCAGCCACCAGTGGCGCGTGCGCTGGTACCTGTATGTGAGCCTGGTGTTCGCGGTGGATGCCACGCGGCAGACCGTGTCCAACCTGTGGCATGACCGCACGCTGTTCAAGCCCGGCACCTGGGCCGATGCCCTGCGCCTGTTCTGGGGCCGCGACGGCCTGGTGTGGCGCTGCGCCGGGCCCATGCTGGCTTACTTCCGGCGTGACTTTCACCCCTCGCAAGACGCGCACCCCGTGCCCGCGCAAACCCTGGCCGCCCGTTGGCTGGCCGCGCATGCGGCGGTGCTGCGGCCGGTGCGTGCACCGCAAAGTTAACGCCGCAAGCCCACCCGCTTGGCACGCCAGGCCGCCCCGCCCAGCAACAGCGTCAACAGCCCCAGCATCCACGGCGCATCCACCGGGATCGCGGTCACGCCGCCGCCGGCCACGGCCAGCACGCCCACGCCGCCCGGGTCGGTGATGCTGCCCGGGGCCGGGTCAGAGTCGCCGTCGCCGTTGTCGGTGATGCTGAAGGTGACGGTGTTGCCATTGATCGTGGCGCCCGGCAGCACAAACCAGTGCGCCGTGGCATTGGCCGCCGTGGGGCCAAACTTCCAGTACTGCGCCCCGGCCGGCAGGGCTTGCGGGTAGGTCAGTGTCAAGGTCACGCTGCTGCCGGCGGTGCAGCCGCTGGCGCTAAAGGCAAACACCCCTTGCGGGAAGCTCACCCCCGGCGGCGTGCTGGCCGGGCTGGCAAAGCCGGTGTTGCCGGGCACCAGCGTGCAGCCCGCGCCTCCCCCCGCCAGCGCCGCCGTGGCATTGCCGCCACCAGGCAAGCCGCCGGTGAAGCTGCTGAGGACGAAGCTGGCGGTCACGCTGCGCGCCTGGTCCATCGTGACGGTGCAGGTGCCGGTGCCGATACAGGCACCGCCCCAGCCGAGGAAGGTCGCGCCCGCATCGGGCGTGGCGGTCAAGGTGACGCTGGCTGCGGGCGTGGAGTCGATCGCATAGCCGGCCGTGCAGGCCGCACCACCGGCAGTTGTGCAGTTGGTGATGCTGCCTACAGCGGGCACAGGCGCAGCCCCCGCGCTGACACTGCCTGCGCCCGTCACGGCAACGTCCAGTGTGTAGTTGCCCTGTCGCCGCTCCACCGCACCCAGATCGCAGGCACTGCCCTGCGGGCGGGCCACGCCGCGCTGGTCGCTACCGGTGCAGGCGCCGCCCGCATCGATGACCGGGCTATTGGCCGCCGGCAGCATGGTGGGCGTGGGGCCACCGTTGTCCTGCAGGGGGCCGAGTAGCGGGTCAGCGGTCAACAGCGGGCCGGGGCCGGGGCACGCACCGCCGCCGCCGCCGTCACCATCGCTGGCGCAGCCCCCTTGGATCAGGCTGTTGTTGAAGGTGATCTGGGCGTTGCTACTAGTCCACGCCTGGGGACCTCTGCCAGCCGTATTGCCCCAGAACACCGAGCGGGTCACGCTGGGGCGGCTGGTGGTCGAGCCACCGCCAACGGTGTAGATCGCCCCGCCGTAGTAGACGGCTGAATTGCCGCTGAAGGTGGCGTTGGTGATGGCGGGGCTGCTGCTGCCGCTGGAGTTGCCATAGCTGTAGATCGCCCCGCCGTAGGCGGCTAAATTGCCGCTGAAGGTGGTGTTGGTGATGGCGGGGCTGCTGCTGCCGCCGGAGTCGCCATAGTTGTAGATCGCCCCGCCGTAGGTGGTGGCTGAATTGCCGCTGAAGGTGGTGTTGGTGATGGCGGGGCTGCTGCTGCCGGAGTCGCCATCGTTGAGGATCGCCCCGCCGTAGGTGGCTGCATTGCCCTGGAAGACCAGCCCGGTCAGCAACGGGCTGCACACCCTGCCCGCCCCGCGGCCATTGCAGTAGAGGCCGCCGCCCCAGTTGTTGGAGCCCCCCCCATTCGCCCGCCCCGCCGTCACCGTGAAGCCATCGACCACGGTATCGGCGCTGGTGTAGCTGCCGTTGCCGGTAGTGCGGTCCGTCCCGCCTATGACCAGCACGTGGTAGCTGTTGTCGCTGCTGTCGCCCTCCGTTCCGATGTCGCCCGAGAGCGTGGTGCTGCTGCTATCGCCGCTGCGCTCTGCCAGCGCGGTTTCCCGGCCGGTGAAGCCGCCGTAGAGCTTGAGCGGGCGGTTGATGGCAAAGCTGACCGTGCGGTCGTCGTCGGTGGTGGGTTTGTACAGGCCCTGCTGGACCCAGATCTCGTCGCAGTTGGCATTGCCCAGCGCCGCCTGCAGCGTGGTGGCCGGGGTCCAACTGCTGCCGTCGGCGGCGGCGTCGGCGTCAGCACTGCCGTCGGCGGCCACGCGGCAGATGGCGGCCTGGGCGGCGCCGTGCAGGCCCAGCAGCAGGGCCAGGGGGATGAGGAAGCGGTGCAAGGCGGGCATGGGACGGTCCTGCGCGCGCGCCCGGGATGGACACGCCAATGCCGCCGATGCTGCCCAGCTTGCAACAAGCTGTACATCCCCGAAACTAGGTAGGCCGCTGCCTGGCCGACGCGGTGGCTGCGAGGCGTTCTCGCCGGCCTTGCGTACCAAGCGTGAACCGGCGCTGTATGCAGAGAATCAAAAAAACATAGCGCTATGCCGGTGCATATCCTTCGTTTCAGGTACAAAAGTACCTGAAGTGCAGGATATATGCCGGCTTGCAGCTATTGATTGGCTAGCGCCATCTTCGTGCCACCAGGGCAATCGCATCTAAATAGGGAGCGCCATCCCCAAGAGGTGCTCCAGATAAGACGTGCTCCACCCCGCGCGCTTGCGCTTGGCCTGGACGCCGACCTTCACCGATGTATCGCTCTTGAGCATCTGCAAGGCCATGCTCCGCAGCAGGGTCTGGTTATGCGGGCCCTGGTCCTTATAGGACTGCGCAGCATCCTCGCGCAGGCCCACATCCAGGCTCCAGTGCAACTGGTTCTCCACACTCCAGTGCGCACGGATGCTGTGCGCCAGCACATGTACAGCCGTGTGCGCCGGCAGGCTTGAGGGTAGTAGCTGACTTCTTCGCTCATGGGTTTGTCTGCCCGCTGGCGCTGGCGTACCACCTGTACCACGCTCGATAGCCCCGGCCAGTGGGCTGCAGCCCGCTGCAGCGCCGCAGGAATGGGGCTCACCCGGTAGCTGCGCTGCTCACGCCTCCCATGGCCCACGCAGCTTTCGGCATAGGTATTGCCCTCCTGCGCGTCGCTCACCGCTGCAAAGTGCTTTTGCACGACGCCGTGCATGTGCGGCTGGTTGGCCTTCAGGCTGAGGACATAGTCCGCACCATGTGCGTGTAGTTGCCCGGCAATGCTCTTTTGGCAACCGATGGCATCGATGGTGACGATGCAGCCCTTCAGGTGCAGCAAGCGCAGTAGCTCAGGGATGGCGGTGATCTCGTTGCTCTTGCCATCGACCTTGCGCTGCCCCAGCAGCAGTCCCATGTCGGCGGCCCAGGCGCTGACCATGTGCAGTGCCTTGGGGGCATCGCCCTTGCGGCTGCCGCGTACGCTTTTGCCATCAATGGCAACGCTGCCTTGCACCTGGCCTGCGAGCTGCTGCAGCCAGCGCTGGCAGGCTTGTTCCAGCTCCTGGGCATCGAGCAGGCGAAACACCCGGGCAAAGGTGTCGTGTGAGGCGATGCCCGAGGGCATGGGTACGAAGCGGGCGAACCAGTCCTGGTGCAGTTCCCCAAACTCGGCCACTTCCACCCAGTTGTCTGCCCCTGCGAGGGTGGCGCACAGCGCTATCGCCAGGATGGACTGCAGCTCATGGCGGCGCGTGCGAGGGGTGCGGGGATCGGGGATCGGGGATCGGGGATGCTTTGCAGGTGTTGCAGCAGGCTCATCGGGGTAGCGCTTGGGGGACTCATCAAGCGCTGCAGTTTCCCTCAGCTTGGAGGACCGATTTTTTTAGATGCGATTGCCCTGCGTGAGGGTGCCGGCCTGGGCCGCGCCGGCAACGCCTGCCAGCAACGTCAGGGCCAGAGTGCGGAGTGCGGCGGGCGGGGCGAGAAGGCTAGTGTCGTGTCAAGCGTGAGGTGACGGATGGGTGCGAAGGCATCGGCGTGCAGCGCAAGGCGCAGGCCGCCGCCCAGGCTTTACGCCTGGGCAAGGGCTGCAACGCAGCGATGCGCGGCGAGGGCAAGCGCACACCGGCAGATCATGCTTGACGCGACACTAGAGTTCATGCGGGGCTGCCTTGCGAAGGTTGGCGAAAAGTTTTTGGTCAAAAATGGCATTAACCCATACCCCACCTGGGCTACCAGCTATCAATAGATGAGCATGACCCCGGTGGCACCGGGCCGCAGCCGGTCGGCGTGGGGCCCCGCCTCCAGCATGGCTGGGCGGCTGCAGGTGGCGCAGCAGTCTCCCCCGGCGGCGCCGGGAGGGAAATACCTAGAACTAGGTAATTTGCACGGCGGGTAGCGTGTGCGGTGCCCCCGCCAGCAACGCGGCTACGGCAACGGCCGCGCGCCGTGTAGATCGCCTGGCGCCCGGGTATGGGTGCAGCTCAGGGCGCCAATGCGCTGGCCGGCCAGGGCATGCACAGTGCGACCACGGTCTGGCCGGGCCGGGAGGCCAAGCTGAGGCGGCCGTCCAGGCGCTGCGCGCGCAGGCGCAGGCTGTGCAGGCCGGTGCCAGAGTGCGCCGGGTCGGCGTTGGCGTCAAAGCCCACGCCGTTGTCGGTGACGGTGAGCACCAGGTTGGCCGCGTCTTGCCGGATGTCGATGTCGACCCGGCTGGCGCCGCTGTGCTTGAGCACATTGGTCACGGCTTCTTGCAGCACCCGCACCAGGTCCAGGCCCTGGGCCGCGCGCACCGAGCGCTGGGCCGCGGCGTCGTCAATGTGCCAATGGCAGGCGATGCGCTGGCCTTCGCACAGACGCGTGAGGCGGTGGCGCGGCGGAGCGAGCAGCTCGCCCAGGGCGTGGTCGCCCAACTGCTGGCTGGCGCCGATGTCGACGGTAATGCGCAGTTCGTCGCGCAGCTCCTTCAAGATGCCCAGAAAGCGCGCGGCCGGCACGCCGCCTTCGGCGTGTTCCATGGCGGCGATGCTACTGACCAGGGTGCCGCCCAGCCCGTCGTGCAGGTCATGCGCCAGGCTGTTGCGTTCGGTGAGGCGGGCATTGGCCACCTCCAGCGTGTGCTGGCGCTGCAGGGTGAGGGCCAGTTCTTCGCGGGCGGCAGCGACCTTGGCCGCGAGTTCGTCGCTGAAGCGCTCGATGCGCCCCAGGCTGGCAGCAAAGCGCCAGGCCAGCACCAGGGCCATGCCCAGCATCTCCAGCTGGGAGGTGTAGACGGTGTAGTGGATATCGCTGTTCACCCAGCCGGCCAGCAACAGGATGTCGTGCACGCCGGCGACGATGGACACGGACATGACCAGGCTCAGGATGCGGTGGTCGGTGCGCCGGCTGTACCAGGTGTGCCGCAGCAACAAGAAGCAAGCGCCAAAGAAGGTGAAGCAGACCGACCACGAGATGAGCTGCTGCACGCTGGCAATCTGCGCAACGGGCACCCAGGCTATCAATGCCACGCCAGCGGCCACGGCCAGCCAGAGTGCCCGCTCCAGGCGGCGCCAGCGCTGTTCACAGAAGCGCAGCATGAAGACCAGGAACAGCGCGTTGTGCAGCAAGAACAGCGTGATGACGCCACGGTGCCAGGCGTAGGTGTCGGCGAATGGCCAGGGGCTGGTGGTGTAGTTCTGCAGAAAAATCTGCCACCACCACACCCCGGCCATCAGGCTGAACCAGCCGTGGACCACCTCTTGGCGGCGCATCAGCCACAAGACCAGGAAGAAGCCCCAGAGGGTGAGGGTCATCGCCAGGTTGAAGACTTGTTGGTCGCGGCTTTGCTGCAAGGCCTCGTAGGCGGCCTGGAGCTGCGCCGGGTCGCCCAGCCGCACCGGCCCCAGGCCCGGCCGGTACGCCGCCAGCCCCGACACGCGCACCAGCAGCGTGTTGGGGCCGGCCCGCAGGGTGGGAGCGGAGAGCAGCCAGTAGCGCGGGATGCTGCGGGCGCGGGTAAGCGGCTCGACCAGTTGCGGGTCGCGCCCCAGCAGGCTGCCGTTGAGCGACACCGCGCCGGCCATGCTCAGGTAGTCCAGCAGCAGGCCCAATGGGGCGTCGGTGCTTGCCTGGGACCAGGTCAGCCGGTACCAGACCACGCCGTCAAAGCCGGGCCAGCGCGTGGTCCAGGCATCAGGCAGTGTGGCTTCGGTCCAGCCGGTGTCGGGCGGCTGCTGCGCCGACCAGTCGGCGCGCACGGCTTCGATGCGGTCGAACGCCGGTGCGCTGGCGGCAGCCGGCAGGGCCCACAGCAGCATCAGCAGCGCTGCGGCCCACGCGACCTGCCAGCGGACGCTCTTCATTTAAGGCAGCAGCCCGGAGCCGCGCGCCTCGAACACCGCCTGGGTGCGTGAAGTCACCGCCAGCTTCTTGTAGATGTTCTTGATGTGGCATTCCACGGTCAGCCGCGACAGGGCCAGGCTCTCCGCGATGTCGCGGTTGGTCAGGCCCTGCCCCACCAGGTCGAGGATCTCCAGCTCGCGCCGGCTGAGCCGCGGGCTGGGCACGGCCGGGCGGACTGGGCTTGCCGGGTCCAGCAGCGCCAGGATGCGCTTGGCCACAAAAGGGTCTATCGGTGCGCCGCCGCGCAGCGCGCTGCGTATCGACAGGGCGATCTCTATGTCCTCGCGCTCCTTGAGCAGGTAGCCGGTGGCGCCGGCCTGCAGCGCCGTGACGATGACCTGTTCAGAGCGCCAGGCCGAGACCACCAGCAGCGGCAGGGCCGGGTCGCGCAGGTGCAGTTCGCGGATCAGGTCGATGCCGCTGCCGTCGGGCAGGCCGATGTCGATCAGCGCCATGGCAAAGGGCTGCTCGGCCAGCAGGCCATGGGCCTCGACGATGCTGCCGGCAAAGCTCAGTGCCTCTGCGACATAGCCCAGGGATATCAGGATGGCGGCCATCCGCTCTTGCATGATGGGGTCGTCCTCCACGATGAGCAGCGGGCCGGGCAGCAACGGCTCCAGGGCAGCAGGCGCGGCCGGGGCAGGCAGGTGCGACGAAGAGGTAGGCAAGGTCATAGGCTATGAAGCGGCAAGGCATGCCAGCCTGACACAGTTGGCCCCATCGACCAATCCCTGAAATCAGGTAATTTGCAAGCGCCAAGGGAAATCCCGAGGCTGCTCGTGCACGGATGCTGCAGGCCATGGAGCGGGATCTTTTGACGGGCTTGAATATGAGCGCAGCGCATGGGCCTTGGCCTGCCGAATAAAATCAGTCGCACAGTAGAGCGTGTTATGCACTGCATTTCTGCAGACCTGAAGAAAGTGCATGACATATGGCCCAGGAGCCGGCCAAACCCATAACCCGATTACACGACGAGAAGAGACTTTCATGACCCACGACGAGATCCTTGCCCAGTTCGGTCCCCGCGAAGCCATGGAGTACGACGTAGTTGTCGTCGGGGGCGGCCCCGCTGGGCTGTCTACCGCCATCCGGCTCAAGCAGCTTGCGGCAGAGAAAGGGAGCGAGATCTCCGTCGTGGTGCTGGAGAAGGGCTCTGAGCCCGGCGCCCACATCCTCTCGGGCGCCATCATGGACCCGCGCGCGCTGACCGAGCTGTTCCCCGACTGGAAGGCCATGGGCGCACCGCTGAACCAGCCGGTGACCGAAGACGCCTTCCTGCTCTTTAGCGAGAAGAGCGCCATCCGCACGCCCAACGTCCTGCTGCCGCACTGCTTCCACAACGAGGGCAACTACATCATCAGCCTGGGCAACGTCACGCGCTGGCTGGCGCAGCAGGCCGAGAACCTGGGCGTGGAAATCTTCCCCGGCTTCCCCGCGGCCGAAGTGCTCTACAACGAAGACGGCTCGGTCAAGGGCGTGGCCACCGGCAACATGGGCATAGGCAAGGACGGCGAGCCGACCGAGAACTTCCAGCTGGGCATGGAGCTGCACGCCAAGTACACGGTGTTTGCCGAAGGCGCGCGCGGCCACCTGGGCCGCCAGTTGATCGAAAAATTTGCGCTGGCCAAGGACAGCGACCCGCAAAGCTACGGCATTGGCATCAAGGAGCTGTGGGAGATCGACCCGGCGCGCCACCAGCCCGGCCTGGTGGTGCACGGCGCGGGCTGGCCGCTGGCGGCCGACACCTATGGCGGCGGCTTCCTCTACCACGCAGAAGACAACAAGATCGTCGTCGGCTTTGTCGTGGGCCTGGATTACCAAAACCCTTACCTGAGCCCATTCGAAGAGTTCCAGCGCTTCAAGACGCACCCCAACATCCGCTGGTACTTCGAGGGCAAGGACGGCGCCAAGCCAGCCAAGCGCATCAGCTACGGCGCGCGCGCCATCACGGCGGGCGGCCTGCTGGCCCTGCCCAAGACGGTGTTCCCGGGCGGCGCGCTGGTGGGCTGCGAGGCCGGCTACCTGAACGTGAGCCGCATCAAGGGCAGCCACGCCGCGATCAAGACCGGCATGCTGGCCGCAGAAGCCGCGTTTGACGCCGTCACCGCCGGCCGCCAGCACGACGAGCTGAGTGCCTACCCCGAGGCCTTCAAGAAGAGCTGGCTGTTCGAAGAGCTCAACAAAGACCGCAACTTCAAGACCTGGTTCAAGAAGGGCCGCACGGTCGCCATCATGATGACCGGCATCGAGCAAAAGCTGCTGGGCGGCAACATCCCCTGGACCATCCACCGCCGCGAGGCCGACCATTCGCGGCTCAAGCCGGCCTCGGCCTTCAAGCCGATCCGCTACGCCAAGCCCGACGGCAAGCTGACCTTCGACCGGCTCTCCAGCGTGTTCGTGAGCAACACCAACCACGAAGAAAACCAGCCGGCGCACCTGACGCTGAAAGACCCCACGGTGCCCACGCGCATCAACCTGCCCGAGTACGCCGGCCCAGAAGGCCGCTACTGCCCGGCCGGTGTCTATGAGTTCGTGCCGGACGAAGCCACCGAGGGCAAATCCGACCGCCTGCAGATCAACGCGCAGAACTGCGTGCACTGCAAGACCTGCGACATCAAGGACCCCACGCAGAACATCGTCTGGGTCACGCCCGAGGGCGGCGGCGGGCCGAACTACTCGGGCATGTAATCCACGAAAACCCCGATGCTGCACTGCGGCAGCGCTCCCCATAATGCTTTGCATTACAACAAGGAGACTCCGCATGTCCTTTTCCCCGCGTGCCTTCCCGCATGCCACGCGTGCGGTGCTGTCCGCCGCCGCGCTGGCGCTGCTCCAGGGCCTGCTGCCTGCGGCGGCGCAGGCCCAGACCACCACGCTCAAGATCGGCTACGCCACCTCCAAGGATTCGCACTACGGCGTGGGCTCCACGGTGTTCTGCGACGAGGTCGAGAAAAACACCCAGGGCCGCTACAAGTGCCAGCACTTCGCCAACTCGGCGCTGGGCGGCGAGCGCGAGCAGATCGAGGCAATCCAGCTCGGCACGCTGGACCTGCTCAACACCTCCACCGGGCCGGTCGGCAACTTCGTGCCAGAGATGCGCATCGTCGACCTGCCCTTCCTGTTCCGTGACTACGGCCATGCACGCAAGGTGATGGACGGCCCGATCGGCCAGGGCATGCTGGCCCAGTTCCCCAAGCACGGCATCATCGCGCTGGCCTGGACGGAAAACGGCTTTCGCCAGATGACCAACAGCAAGCGCGACATCGTCAAGCCCAGCGACGCCGCCGGCCTGAAGATGCGCACCATGGAGAACAAGGTGCACATGGAGGGCTACCGCACCTTCGGCATCTTGCCCACGCCCATGGCCTTCCCCGAGCTGTTCGGCGCGCTGCAGCAGGGCACGGTGGACGGCCAGGAGAACCCGGTGCCGGTGATCCTGTCGTCCAAGTTTGCGCAGGTGCAAAAGCACATGTCGCTGACCAACCACGTGTATTCGCCCGCGCTGCTGCTGATGTCGCCGCGCACCTGGAACAAGCTGTCAGACGCCGACAAGCAGGTGTTCCTGGCGGCGGCCAAGAGCGGCTCCACTGCGCAGCGCAAGAAGGTCAACGACGACGAGGAAAACGGCATCGCCCAACTGGAGAAGGCCGGCATGACGGTCACCCGCAACGTCGACGGCGCGGCCTTCCGCGAGGCGATCAAACCCGCCTACGTCAACTACGCCAAGGAGTTTGGCGCGGACAACATCAAGAAGATCCAGGACGTGCAGTGAAGGGCGCGTTCTAACTGCCCCTGTCGCCGCCCGATGGTCACCAAACCGTCGGGCGGCTTTGTTTTGACCTGTCACAAAGAACACGCAACGTGCAAGCCTTCGAACGCTACTTCCTTGGCGCCAACCGCTGGGCGCTGATCCTGCTGCTGGCGGCCATGTCGCTCATCATCTTCGTCAATGTGGCGCTGCGCTACCTCACCAACCAGTCGCTCGAATGGGCCGAAGAGGTGTCGCGCCACATGATGATCTGGCTCACCTTCCTGGGTGCCGGCCCGGTGCTGCGCTACGGCGGCCACATCGCCGTGGAGAACCTGCAGGACGCGCTGCCGCGCGCCGGCGGCATTGCCATCCGGGTGCTGGTGGCGGCACTGCTGTTTGGCTTCTTCGGCTTCATGGTCTGGTATGGCTGGCTCTATATGGAGCGCACCATGTTCCAGCTGACGGCCGTGACGCAGATCCCGTTTGCCTGGATCTATGCCGCCATGCCCATCGGCGGCGTGCTGCTGATCGTGCACCTTCTGCTGGTGGTGCGCGGCTACGTGCTGCGCCGCGAATTTGCATCAGACGAGCACTTCGACGCCAATGCGTCGGCGTCGCTGTAGGGGCTTCGCCATGGATGCAAGCGTTGTTCTGATCGTTTCCGCCTGCGTGTTTCTTGCCATTGGCGTGCCGGTGGCCTTTGCGCTGGGGCTGGCCACTGCGGCCACGCTGATCCTGGCCGAGAGCTACCCGCTGCTGGTGCTGCTGAAAGAGACCTTCACCGGCGTCGACAGCTTTCCGCTGATGGCCGTGCCCTTCTTCATCCTGGCGGCAGAGCTGATGAGCGGCGGCTCGCTGACCGAGGTGCTGCTGAAGTTCGCCGGCCAGTTCGTGGGCCACAAGCGCGGCGGGCTGGGCTATACCAATGTGGTGTCGCTGACCTTCTTCTCAGGCATATCGGGCTCGGCGCTGGCAGATGCGGCGGGCCCGGGCTCGATGCTGATCAAGATGATGGACCGCGCTGGCTACGACCGCTCTTATGCGGCGGCGCTGACGGCTTCCACCGCCATCGTCGGGCCGATCATCCCGCCCTCGATCATCATGATCATCTACGCGCTGCAGGACGAGACGGTGTCGGTGGGCGCGCTGTTCGTCGCCGGGATCCTGCCCGGCATCTTGATCGCGGTGGCCATGTGCGTGGTCAATTTCTACGTCTCCAAGAAGCGCAACTACCGGGGCGATGGCAAGTTGCCGCCGCTGGCCGACATCCTGCGCACCACCTGGAAGGCGCTGCCCGCCATTTTGCTGCCGGTGGTGATCCTGGGCGGCATGCGCGCGGGCTGGTTCACGCCCACCGAGGCCTCGGTGGTGGCGGTGTTCTATGCGCTGATCTGCGGCAAGTACGTCTACCGCACGCTGCAGTGGAAGGCGGTGCCCGAGATCCTCTCGCGCTCGGCGCTGCTGTCGGCCTCGGTGCTGATCATCATCGGGCTGTCGGCCTCGTTTGCCTGGGTGCTGACCATCGAGGGCGTGCCGCAGGCCATGGCCGAATGGCTGGTGGGCATGAACCTGTCGCCGTGGATGTTCCTGATCATCGTGAACGTCTTCCTGCTGCTGTTTGGCATCTTCATCGAGCCGCTGCCGGGCGTGATGGTGCTGGCGCCCATCCTGGCGCCGGTGGCGGTCAAGCTGGGCGTGGACCCGGTGCACTTCGCCATGATCGTCATCTACAACCTCACGCTGGGCATGATCACGCCGCCGGTGGGCGGGCTGCTGTTTGTCACCTGCAACGTGTCCAAGGTGCCGATGACGCAACTGGTGCGCGAGCTGGTGCCCTTCCTCTGGGCGCATGGGGCGGTGCTGGTGCTGCTGACCTTCGTCCCGGCGTTCTCCACCTGGCTGCCAAGGCTGTGGGGCTTCCAATAGCTTGACAGCGGCATACTTGGCGGTTTTGGCTGGCCGTGCGCGCCGGCCACGTTCTTCCAGGAGCCCCGCCATGACCGTCAAATATTCCCGCGAGCACCAATGGATCGACAGCGCCGACCATGAGTCGGCCACCGTCGGCATCACCTTGCACGCCCAGGAGACCCTGGGCGACATCGTGTTTGTCGACCTGCCGGAGATCGGCAAAGTCTTCAAGCAAGGCGAGATTGCCGCCGTGGTCGAGTCGGTCAAGACCGCCGCCGACGTGTTCATGCCAGCGTCCGGCCGGATCGTCGAGGTGAACGAAGCCCTGCGCGACGACCCCGCCCTGGCCAACCGCGACCCTATGGGCCAGGCCTGGTTCTTCAAGGTATCGCTGTCGGACACGCTGGAGCTGGACGCCCTGCTCGACGAGCCCACCTACACGCAGTTCGCCAAGGACGCTTGAGCGGCTCTGTCCCATGGCCAAGGTATCGCAGCACAAGCCCAGGCCGGGTGCCACGCCGCGGCATGAAGAACTGCGGCGGCTGGTAGGCGAGCTGGAGGCGCAGAACAAGGTGCTGCGCTACAGCAGCGCCGCGGCCGAGGGCGCCTCCGAGCGTTTCGAGACCTTGTTTGCCAGCGTGCCACTGGCGCTGATGGTGCTCGACGGGCACGACATGGTGACCCAGGGCAATGCCATGGCGCAGCGCATGTTCCAGCCCACCGAGCGCGACCGCCCGCTGATCTCGCTGATGCCCTTCGTCAGCGCCGGCCATGCGGCCAAGGTCAGGCATTGCTTCGAAGAGGCGCTGCACCAGGGCCACGGCGAGGCAGCCGAGGTGGTGTTCAACATCGGCAATGCCGCCATCACCGGCGACCTGCACGTGCGCCGGCTCGACACACCGCACGAGGCCGGCGACACCACGGCGCATTTCATCTGCGCGGTGGTGGACCAGGGCCCGCTGCTGGCCGAGCGCCGCGCGCTGCAGCAAAGCGCCATGGCGCTGCAAGAGCGCAACGAGCAGCTCTACCAGGGCGAGCGGCGGCTGGAGGCGGTCATCAACTCCGCGCTGGACGCCATCATCTGCGTCGACCAGGACCAGCGCATCACGGTGTTCAACCCGACCGCCGCCGCGCTGTTCCAGTGCTCGCCGGCCGACGCGCTGGGCAGCCCGCTGGAGCGCTTCTTGCCGGACTCGGCCCAGGCGCTGGCCTTTGCGCAGATATCGACCCAGGCGATGCTGGGCGAGCGCACCGCGCGCACCGCAGGCGGGCGCGAGCTGTCGGTGGAGATCAGCGTGTCTTTCGAGCGCCACTCCGGCGGCGAGACCACCACCGTCTTCGCGCGCGACCTGACCGGCCGCAAGAAGGCCGAGGCGCACCGCGCGGTACTGGAGGCGCAACTGCGCGAGTCGCAAAAGATGCAGGCCATGGGCACGCTGGCCGGCGGCATTGCGCATGACTTCAACAACATCCTCTCGGCCATCCTGGGCAATGTCGAGCTGGCCCGGGCCGACCTGAACGCCGACTCGCCCGCCCTGGAAAGCCTGGAAGAAATCGGCAAGGCCGGCCGCCGCGCGCGCGACCTGGTGCGCCAGATCCTGACCTTCAGCCGCAACGAGCCCACCCAGCACGCGGCGGTATCGCTGGAAGACGTGGTGCAGGAAACCGAGCGCCTGCTGCGCGTCACCCTGCCGCCAGCGGTGGGCCTGCACATACAGATCGCCCCCGACCTGCCGCCCGTGGCGGGCGACGCCACGCAGATCGAGCAGGCCCTGCTCAACCTCTGCACCAACGCCATTCAGGCGATAGGCGATGCACGCGGCACGGTGCTGGTAGAGCTCCAGACCACACGCCCCGACGCCCGCCTGTGCGAGCGCCTGGGCCTGGCGCCCGGCGTCTATGCCACGCTGGCCGTGCATGACACCGGCGCCGGCATAGACGCCGCCACGCTGGCGCGCATCTTCGAGCCCTTCTTCACCACCAAGGACGTTGGCAAGGGCACCGGCCTGGGCCTGTCGGTGGTGCACGGCGTGATGCGCAGCCACCAGGGCGCCACCGACGTGCGCAGCGTGCCCGGGCGCGGCAGCGTCTTCACGCTGTACTTCCCGGCCGCCTCTGCCATGGGCCTGCCCCCCCGCAGCACGCCAGAGCGGCCCGCCCCGGCCAGCAACGCCGCCCATTCCGGCCGCCATGTGATGTATGTGGACGACGACCACGCGCTGGTGTTTCTGGTCGAGCGCCTGCTGCGCCGCCGGGGCTTCAGGGTCACCGGGTTTTCTGACCCGCGCGAGGCCGAGCGCGCGCTGCGCGCCGAGCCGCACAGCTTCGACCTGCTGGTGACCGACTACAGCATGCCGGGCTACAGCGGCATCGACCTGCTGCGCGAAGCGCTCAGCATCCGCGCCGACCTGCCGGTGGCACTGGCCTCGGGCTATGTCACCGCCGAGATCGAAGCCGCCGCGCGCGAGGCCGGCGCGCGCGCCCTGATCCACAAACCCAACGACGTGGAAGAGCTGTGCGCCACCGTGCAGCGCCTGGTACAGAAGGGAGATGGTGTCTGAGCCGGCGGCGCCCGAGGCGCTGTACCTAGACGACGACCTGCTGGTGGTCGACAAGCCCGCCGGGCTGCTGGCCGTGCCCGGCCGCGGCCCGGACAAGGCCGACTGCCTCAGCGCCCGGGTACAGGCCGCCTGGCCCGGCGCGCTGGTGGTGCACCGGCTGGACATGGCGACCTCGGGCCTGGTCGTCTTCGCCCGCCATGCCGAGGCCCAGCGCCGCCTGGGCCACGCCTTTGCCACGCGCGCCGTGGACAAGCGCTATGTGGCGGTGGTCGATGGCGCGCCGGCAGCCGCACCGCTGGATGCCGAAGACTGGTCCCTGATAGACCTGCCGCTGGCTGCCGACTGGCCCAATCGCCCGCTGCAAAAGGTCGATACGCAAGACGGCAAACCCAGCAGCACCCACTGGCGCCTGCTGGCCCTGGAAGACGCGGGCCGCGCGGCGCGCCTGGAGCTGGCCCCACTCACCGGCCGCACCCACCAGCTACGCGTGCACCTGCAGGCCATCGGCCACCCGATTTTGGGCGACATGCTCTATGCCGGCGCGGCAGCGCAATTGCGCGCGCCGCGCCTGCTGCTGCATGCTGCGGCCCTGGCTTTTGCGCAGCCCATGAGCGGCGCCCCACTACGCTTCAGCAGCCCCGTGCCGTTCTAGGAACACACCATGACGCTCCCGCACCTCTACATCCTCACCGGCGCATCGCGCGGCATGGGCCGCGCCATGGCCGAGCAATTGCTGCAGCCGGGCCAGCACGTGATCGGCATCTCGCGCAGCACAGACGCGGCGCTGGCCAGCCATGCGCTCCGCTACAAGGTGGTGCTGGAGCAATGGGAGCACGACCTGCAGGACGCCGGCCCCGCCGTGCAGCAACTGCAGGACCGCCTGGCCGGCAGCAGCGCGCCCTGGTCCGGCGCCACGCTGATCAACAACGCGGGCGTGATCCCGGCCGTGGTGCCGCTGCACGACGCGGGTGACGAGGAAACGGCACGCGCCCTGCGCGTAGGACTGGAGGCCGCAATGCGGCTGACCGCCGCCTTTCTGGGCGCCACGCGCAATTGGAAGCTGCCGCGCCGGGTGCTCAATATCTCGTCCGGCCTGGGCCGGCGGCCGATGGCCTCGCAGGCCGCCTATTGCGCGGCCAAGGCCGGCATGGACATGTTCACCCGCTGCACCGCGCTGGACGAAGCCCGGCTGCCCCACGGCGCCCGCCTGTGCGCGCTGGCCCCGGGCGTGATCGACACCGACATGCAACAGCACCTGCGCAGCGCCAACGCCAGCGCCTTCCCCGACCGGGCGCGCTTTGAAGCCCTGCGCGCCGAACACCGCCTGCTGTCGCCACCGGAAGCCGCCACGCGCGTGCTGGCCTACCTGGCACGCGCAGACTTTGGCGACGAGGCGGTGGCCGATGTGCGGGATTGATGCCGGCTAGCTATCGAATAAATAGCTAATAGCCCAGACAGGTATTGGGCTACAGGCACTTTTTCTTCAAATTTCCGAATGCAGATCAGTCTCGGACTACAAGCACCGGAATGTGGACATCCCCCAGCACACGCTGGGTAACACTGCCCAGCACCAGCTTCTCCAGCCCCTTGCGGCCGTGCGAGCCCATCACGATCAGGTCGGCGTCCACGCTGTCGGCGGTTTCGACAATGCCGCGGTGCACGGCGTGGCCTTCCACCACCATCACGTTGGCATCCACGCCCTGCTTGGCAGCCAGCTGTTGTGCGGCTTCCAGTGCGCTGTTGGCTTCGTTGGTGGCGGCGCTCAGGTACTGGTCCTGGCCATAGGCCAGATCGGTGCCCACGCCGGTGAAGGGATAGGGGTCGATCACATAGACGACAGAGACCTCGCTGCCAAAGGCCTTGGCCAGGCCTGCCGCCTTAGCCACGGCCTGCTGCGCGGTATCGGAACCATCGACGGCGACCAGGATGTGCTTGAACATGGTGTGCTCCTCTGTATGGACGACGGCCCCACCCTACACCATCGCCGCGCCAGCAGGAACCCGCGCGATCCCGGTTACATCAAGGGCCTTGGAAGCCGCTGGCGCGGCAAGTCACCACCAGCGTATCGCGATGGCCACCTTCGGCCAGCGGCTGGATCGGGGTGGACTCATGGATCATGCGTGCGTCGTCCAGCAGCAGCACCGACCAGGGCTCGGTCAACGTGAAGCGCTGGCCGCTGGGGCCGGCCGCCTCGAACACGCGGGTTTCGCCGCCCTTGATGCCTTCGCGCCCAATCATGAACACCGCCACCAGGTCCACGCCGTCGCGGTGCGCGCCCTCGGGCGTGGGCCGGCCGATGCCGTCGGTGGTGTCGATACGGAACTGGTGCGCCTCCAGGTACCAGGGCTGCGCGCCGCGCAAGGCGCTGGCCAGGCCACCCAAAGCGCGCAGCAGTTGCAGCCAGCCGGGCGAGGCGACGGTGGCCGGCAGCATGGGCGCAAACCAGCGCTCCATGCCGCCGTGCAAGGCGTTGTACTCCAGCGGCTGCCAGTGCGCGCGGTGCGGCATGTGCGCCACCGTCTGGCCGTCGACCTCGAAGCAGGCATGGCGGCGGCGCCGGTAGCGGCCGCCGTCCTTCAGGTACTGGTCGGTCTCCAGGCTGTCCCAGTCGGTGCGCATGGCCTCGAGCGCCAGCGGGTCGCAGCCGCTCCAGCGGCGCACGTCGGCGGCAGAGAGCACGGCATGGCCGAGCATGCGCAGCTGGGATTCCAGGCGATCAAACGGCGTGTACGGGGGGTCGAACGTGGCGGTCATGCGTCGAGCTTAAACCCAACGGTTTGTTGCAGCCGGCAAGAGCGCTGGTGCATGATTCCCCACATGACCGAACCCGCTCCCACCACCCCGCAGCGCCCCCACATCGTGATCATCGGCTGCGGCTTTGGCGGCCTGGAAGCCGCCCGCGCGCTAAAGGCTGCGCCGGTGGACATCACCCTGGTGGACCGCAACAACCACCACCTGTTCCAGCCCCTGCTCTACCAGGTCGCCACCGCCGGCCTGGCCGCGCCCTCTATCGCCGCACCCATCCGCCACCTGTTCCGGCGCCAGGCCAATGCCACGGTGCTGCTGGGCGAGGTGGTGGGCATAGACCCGACCGCGCGCTCGCTGGCGCTGGCCGACGGCGGCGAGCTGCGCTATGACCACCTGATCGTCGCCGCAGGCGCCACCCACGGCTACTTCGGCCACGACGAATGGGCCGAGCACGCGCCCGGTCTGAAGACGCTGGACGATGCCTTTGCCATCCGCCGCCGCGTGCTGTTGGCCTTTGAGGCCGCAGAAAAAGAAACCGACCCCGCCCGGCGCGCCGCTTGGCTCACCTTCGTGGTGGTGGGCGCTGGCCCCACCGGCGTGGAAATGGCCGGCACCCTGGCCGAGATTGCACGGCGCACGCTGCCGGGCGAGTTCCGCAACTTCGACCCGGCCAGCGCCCAGGTGCTGTTGGTGGAAGGCGGCCCGCGCGTGCTGCAGGCCTTCCCCGAAGCCCTGAGCGAGCGCGCACGCGAGCAGCTCCAGCGCCTGGGGGTAGAGGTGCGCACCAGCGCCCGGGTGACCCAGATCGATGCCGATGGTTTACAGGTCGAATCGCCCTCCAGCCCAGGTGGGACCTTGGCAAGTAGCTACCGAATCAATAGCAAATGCATGATCTGGGCCGCCGGTGTGGCCGCCTCGCCCCTGGGCCGCCTGCTGGGCGAGGCCACGGGCGCGCAGATCGATCGCGCCGGCCGCGTCGTGGTCGAGCCTGATCTATCGCTGCCCGGCCACCCGGAAGTCAGCGTGATCGGCGACCTGGCCGCCGCCAAGAGCTACGTCCCCGGGCAAGAGCCTGCACCAGTGCCGGGCGTCTCACCCGGGGCCAAGCAGATGGGCCGCACCGCCGCAGCCAACATCCTGCGGCGCCTGGCCGGCAGCACCGGCCAGCCGTTTCGCTACGCCGACTACGGCAACCTGGCCACCATCGGCCGCCGCGCCGCCGTGGTCGATCTGGCCTCGCCCATGGGGCCGATCCGCTTCTCGGGCACGCTGGCGTGGCTGTTCTGGCTGTTTGCCCACATCTGGTTTTTGATCGGTTTCCGCAACCGGGTAGCGGTGCTGGCCGACTGGGCCACGGCCTATTTCCGCTACCACCGGCCGGCGCGCATCGTTACCGGCGTGCGGCACCCGCGTGCCGGGGCGGCAGAGGCGCCTGAAGAGGCAGACTGATCGCAGCGCTTCGTATCATCGTGTCTCTTTACATATAGGAGACACACCATGCGCCTGAAGACCGTTCTGCTCCCCCTGTTGGCCGCCCTGGGCCTTGGTGCCGCCCAGCAGGCGCTGGCGGCCTACCCCGACAAACCGATCAAGGTCGTGATCGGTTTCCCCGCAGGCGGCCCGTTGGACCAGCACGCGCGCCTGCTGTCAGACCGGCTGCAGGCGGTGCTGGGCCAGCCCATCCTCGTGGACTACAAGCCCGGCGCCGGCGGCTCGGTAGGCGCAGAGTTCGTGGCCAAGAGCACGCCCGACGGCTACACCCTGATGCTGGGCAACACCGGCGCGCTGGTGATCAACGGCGCGCTCTACCAGCGCCTGCCCTACAACACGCTGCGCGACTTTGTGCCCATCGCCCGCACGGCCCAGCAGCCACTGGCGCTGCTGGTGAACAACGCCGTGCCGGTCAAGACACTGCCGGACTTCATCGCCTATGCCAAGGAACACCCCGGCAAGGTCAACTACGGCTCGGCCGGCAACGGCGGCATCTCGCACCTGGTGCCCGAGATGTTCAAGAACGCCACCGGCACCTTCATGGTCCACATTCCCTACCGTGGCAGCGCGCCGGCCTTCACCGACCTGATGGGCGGCCAGGTGCAGTTCATGGCCGAATCCATCCCGCAGGCCGCCAGCTACGCCAAGCAGGGCAAGGTGCGCGCGCTGGCCGTCACCAGCCGCGAGCGCAACCCCGCCCTGCCCGACGTGCCAACCGCCATCGAGTCGGGCCTGAAGAATTTCGAGGTGGTGGGCTTCTACGGCTTCATGGCCCCCGCCGCCACACCCAAGGACGTAGTCGCCCGGCTCAGCGATGCCTTCCGCCAGGTGCTGTCCCAGCCCGAACTGCGCAGCCGCATGGTGACCCAGGGCGCCGACCCGGCCTTCCTGGGCAGCGAGGACTTCGCGCAGTTCCTGGCGGCGGAGACGCCGCGTTGGCAAGAGGCGGTGAAGGCGTCGGGCGCGCGGATGGATTAGGACCACCCCCAGGCTACGCACTTCGTGTCTTCGCCTCCCCCCTTCGAGGGGGCAACACCTGCGGCCTGGCAAAGCCAGTTCCGCGGTGTTTTTGGCATGACTCAGCTCCGAATTTTTCCGCCGAGCACCGAAGGCCAGGCGCTGCTGACTACACCACGTCGGCAAACAGCTGCGCAGCCGTGATGCTCAGCTCCACGCTTGCCAGCGTCACCACCTCGCCTGCGGCAAAGGGGTGCAGCACCCACAGGCCGTCCTCGCCCTTGCGGTAGACGTCGGTGGCGCGGGTGTCCAGGTCTACCAGCAGGTATTCCTGGAGGCTGGCGATGCTGCGGTAGTGCGAGAACTTCACGCCACGGTCATAGGCGGCGGTGCCGGGCGAGAGCACCTCGGCGATCAGGGTGGGCTCGGTCCTCACCATGGCGCTGGCCTGGTCGGCGGCGCTGCAGGTGACCAGCACGTCGGGATAGAAATAGGCGTTGGCCGTCGCGATGTGCAGGCGCATATCGCTCATATAGGTGCGGCATGGGGTGCCGGTGAAATGCTGGCGCAGGAAGATGTAGAGATTTCCTGCGGCGGTCACATGCCGGTCTTCAGCCCCAGCCATGGCGAACACTTCGCCATCGAGATACTCATGGCGCTCGGGCTGCTCGGCTTCCCAGCTCAGGTAATCAGCCGGACTGAAAGGTTTCTTGGGTACGGGATGTGCCATGGCGTCCTCACGGGGCGGTTCGCACGATTATGCGGCCAGGCCTGCCCTGCGCCTGGCCCATTTCGGTGCACCACGGCCCGGGCCTTGAACCGTTCCGGTGCACATAGCTTGTATACCAGTGGCACGGAATCTGCTGTACCGGTTACATGCCTTCCGCCACCGAGATCAGCAGCCGCATCATCGAAGCCGTGATGGCGCAAAAGCTTGCGCCCGGCACGCGGCTGGGTGAGCAGCAACTGGCCGTGTTGTTTGACTGCAGCCGCACCATCGTGCGCGAGGCGCTCACACGGTTGTCCACGCGCGGCATCGTTACGGTGAGCGCGCGGCGCGGCTGGTTCGTGGTCGAGCCCTCGCAAGATGAGGCACGCGAGGCCTTCGAAGCGCGCCGCGTGATCGAGCTGGGCCTGATCCGCCAGATGCCCAGGATTGGCAAGGACGCCATCCGCCAGCTCAAGCAGCACCTGCAGCGCGAGAAAGCCGCCGTGCGCGGCAGCGACGTGGGCGCGCGCAGCTTTCTGTTGGGCGACTTCCATGTCTGCCTGGCCGACTGCCTGGGCAACCACCTGCTGGCCGACACGCTGCGCGACTTCACCGCGCGCACCACGCTGATTGCCATGCTCTACCAGTCGTCGCACGATGCGGCGCAGTCCTGTGAAGACCACGTGCGCATCGTCGCCGCACTGGAGGTGGGCGACACCGCCCTGGCCGAGCAGCTGATGTCCGAGCACATCGGCACCGTGCAGGCCGCGCTGCGGCTCAAGCCCGTGGCCACCGAAGAAGACCCGCTGCGCGAACTGCGCGACGCATTGGCACCGGTCGCCAAGTCGCCGGCCGGCACCAAGACACCTGTTTCCGAAACCCCCTCCACTTACCTGGGAGCCTTGCTATGACCTTCGCCCGCCGCCCGCTCGCCCTTGGCCTTGTCACCCTCGCCGCTTTCGCCGCCTGCGGCGTGCATGCACAGTCCGCCCTGGACGACGTCATGAAGGCCAAGACGATCAAGATCGCCATCCCGACCGACTACCCGCCCTATGGCTTCGTCGGCACCGACCTGCAGCCCCAGGGCCTGGACATCGACACCGCCCGCCTGATCGCCGCCAAGCTGAGCGTGAAGGTTGAGCTGGTGCCGGTGACCAGCGCCAACCGCATTCCCTACCTGCAGACCAAGAAGGCGGACCTGGTGATCTCCACGCTGGGCAAGAACCCCGAGCGCGAGAAGGTGATCGACTTCACCGCCGCCTACTCGCCCTTCTTCCAGGCCGTGTTCGCGCCCAAGAGCCTGCCGGTCAAGAGCTTTGCCGACCTGGCCGGCAAGAGCGTGGCGGTGACCCGTGGCGCCATGGAAGACCAGGAGCTGTCCAAGGTCATCCCGGCCGGCGTGGACGTCAAGCGCTTCGAGGACAACAACGCCACCATCGCAGCCTTCGTCGCGGGCCAGACGCAGGTGATTGCCACCAGCGCCTCGGTGGCCGGCAACATGATGGCCAAGAACCCGCAGATCGGCGCCGAGTACAAGCTGCTGCTCAAGGAAAGCCCCAACTTCATCGGCGTGGCCAAGGGTGAAGACGCGCTGCGCGGCAAGGTCAACGAGATCCTGGCTGACGCCAAGAAGACCGGCGAGCTCGACAAGCTGTCGCAGAAGTGGCTCGGCCGCCCGGCCGGCGATCTGCCGCAGTAAACGCCCCCGCAAGCTGCACGACAAGGACGCTTCCCCATGCGCATCCAGTTCGACTTTGGCGCGGTGCTGAGCGAGTGGCCGCTGCTGCTGCACGGCATCTACTGGACCATCGGCCTGACCGCCGTGGCCACGGTGATCGGCCTGGCGCTGGGCATTGCCTTTGCCTGGGCGCGCGCCAGCGGCCCCACCTGGCTGCGCTGGGTGGTCGGCACCTATGTAGAGCTGGTGCGCAACACGCCCTTCATCGTGCAGTTGTTCTTCATCTTTTTCGGCCTGCCGGCCGCGGGCGTGAAGCTCTCGCCCGAGACGGCATCCGTGATTGCCATGGTGGTGAACCTGAGCGCCTACGCCACCGAGATCATCCGCGCCGGCATTGCCGCCACGCCGCGCGGCCAGATCGAGGCCGCGCAAAGCCTGGCGCTGGGCCGGGTGCAGATCTTTACGCGGGTGGTGCTGCCGCCGGCGCTGGCCAAGGTCTGGCCGGCCATGACGGGGCAGATCATCATCGTGATGCTGGGCTCGGCCGTGTGCGGGCAGATCTCCACGCCCGAGCTGAGCTACGCCGCCAACCTGATCCAGAGCCGCAACTTCCGCGCGTTCGAGTCCTACATCGTCGCCACGCTGCTCTACCTGGCGCTGGCCATTGCCCTGCGCCGCCTGCTGCAGTGGGCAGGCCCGCGCCTGCTGTTCGGAAAATAAGAGATCGCCATGGTTGAATTCACCCTCTGGGACATCCTGCGCAACCTGCTGCTGGCGGCACGCTGGACGGTGGCCCTGTCGCTGATTGCCTTTATTGGCGGTGGCCTTGTCGGGCTGGCGCTGCTGGTGCTGCGGCTGGCGCGCGGCAAGATCGCGCAGCGCTTTGTGGCCGGCTATGTGCAGCTATTCCAGGGTACGCCGCTGCTGATGCAGCTGTTTTTGGCGTACTTTGGCGTTGCGCTGCTGGGCATAGACACCTCGCCCTGGTTTGCGGCTGCGCTGGCGCTCACGCTCTACAGCAGCGCCTATCTGACCGAGATCTGGCGCGGCTGCGTCGAGGCCGTGCCCAAGGGCCAGTGGGAGGCCTCCGGCAGCCTGGCGCTGTCCTTCTCCGAACAACTGCGCCACGTGGTCTTGCCGCAGGCCTCGCGCCTGGCCATCGCACCCACGGTGGGCTTTCTGGTGCAGGTGGTCAAGGGCACGGCGCTGGCCTCGGTCATTGGTTTTATCGAGCTGACCAAGGCCGGCAGCATGATCTCCAACGCCACCTTCAAGCCCTTCGTGGTCTACAGCTGCCTGGCGCTGATGTACTTCGCGCTGTGCTTCCCCATCAGCCTCTACGCCCGTGTGCTCGAAAGGAAACTCAATGCCGACCGTCGCTGAAACCTCCTCCCCCGTTGTCACCGACGCCGCGCTGCCGCATGCCGCGCCGGGCGCGCCCATCGTCGCCATCCATGGCCTGCGCAAGTCCTATGGCACGAACGAGGTGCTCAAGGGCATAGACCTGCAGGTGGCGCGCGGCGAGGTGATCGCCATCATCGGCAAGAGCGGCTCGGGCAAGAGCACGCTGCTGCGCTGCATCAACGGCCTGGAAGCCTTCCAGGACGGCGCGCTTACCGTTGATGGCCAGCCGCTGGTCTATGACAGCCCGCAGGCCATGCGCGCGCTGCGCCAGCGCGTGGGCATGATCTTCCAGGGCTTCAACCTGTTCCCGCACCTATCGGTGGGCCGCAACATCATGCTGGCGCCCACCCTGGTCAAGAAGAAGTCGCAGCAAGACGCCGCCGAGCACGCACGCAAGCTGCTGGAGCGCGTGGGCCTGGGCGAGAAGTTCGACGCCCGGCCCGAGCAGCTCTCTGGCGGCCAGCAGCAGCGCGTGGCCATCGCCCGCGCGCTGGCCATGGAACCCGGCGTACTGCTGTGCGACGAGATCACCTCGGCCCTTGACCCGGAACTGGTCGGCGAGGTGCTGCGCGTGGTCGAGTCGCTGGCGCTGGAGGGCATGACCCTGCTCATGGTCACGCATGAGATGAGCTTTGCCCGCAAGGTGGCCGACCGCGTGATCTTCATGCACCAGGGCCGCGTGCACGAGGCCGGCTCGCCTGCAGAGCTGTTTGGCAACCCGCAGACGCCGGAGCTGAAGCAGTTCCTGTCTTCGCTGCACGACTGACACTCGGCCGCCGCAGCGCCCGGAACGCCACCAGCGCCGACACCACAGAGATCCCCGCCAGCAGGTACAGGAGCGACTGAAAGGCCTGCGCGTAAGCGGCGTGCAGCACCGGCGCGGGCACGCCCGGCAGCAGTGCTGCAGCCTGCACCAGATCCCCCGCCGCGGCCTGGTGCGCCGCGCTTGCCGTGGCGCCGTGCGGCAACTGCGCCTGCACCAGCGCTGCCAGCAAGGTGCCAACCAGCGCCACCGCAATGCCCTCGCCCGCCACGCGCAAGGTGTTGAAGATGCCAGCCGCCATGCCCGCCTGCTCGCGCGGCACCACGCTCACCGCCAGCCCATCCATCAGCCCCCAGGGCAGCCCGATGCCGCAGCCGATCAACAGCAGCGGCGGCAACAGGGCAGCGGGCGCATCGCCGGGCATCCACTGCGCCAGCCAAGCCAGCCCGGCCGCGCAGCCCAGCAGGCCAACACCCGACAACACGCCCGCCGACACCCAGCGCACCAGCCAGCCCGACAGCAGCGGCACCACCAGCATCGGCCCCGACAGCGCCAGCATCCACCAGCCAACCTGCACCTCGGGCCAGCCTTCGGCGCCGATAAAGCGCAGCGGCAACAGCACCAGCAAGACCACAAAGGACCAGGCCGGCGCCACCGCCAGCCACTGCACGCCGGCAAAGCGCGCGCTACGGAACAGGCGCAGGTCCAGCATCGGGTGCGCCACGCGCAGCTCGGTACGCACAAAGAACAGCAACAAGCCAGCGGCAACCACCAGCAAGGCCAGCACCGAGGCATCAGCCCAGCCCCGCTCCGGCGCGCGCAACACCGCCCAGGTGAACAGCGCCAGCCCCAGGGTGAAGCTGCTGGCGCCCAGCCAATCGACTCGCTGCGCCGCCGCAGCCGGGTTGCGCGATTCGCGCATGGCATAGGCGCCCAGCAAGCCGGCGCCAGCCGTCAGCGCCGCCAGCACCAGGAAGAAGCTGCGCCAGCCCACTCCATGCACCAACGCCCCGGCCAACAAGGGGCCAAAGGCCAGCCCCACGCCAAAGCTGGCGCCCAGCAGGCTGTAGGCGCGCGGCCGCGCCGGCTCGTCGAACACCTGGGCCAGCGCCGCCGGCCCGCTGGAGAGAATGGCCGCCGCGCCCACGCCCTGCAAGGCGCGCAGCAGGTCCAGCGCCACGATGCCGGGCGCGGCCCAGGCCGCGACGCTGGCCGCTGCAAACAGCGCCGTGCCGCTCAGAAACCAGCGCCTGCGCCCCTGCCGGTCGGCCAAGGTGCCAAACACCAGCAGCAGGCTGCCGAATGCCAGCATGAAGGCGTTGTTGACCCACATCAGCGCCTCGGGCCCGGCACCAAACTCCTGGCCGATGGCGTGCAGCGCCACCGCCGCACCGGTAAAGCCCAGCGGCAGACACAAGGCCGCCAGGCAGACCGCGGCCAGGGTCAGCCGGGCCTCCACCCGCGACGGCACAGCGCCAAAGCGGGTGGGCAAAGAGATCGCAGACATGGTTTCTTCCCGTTGTATGTTCAGGGATAGAAGATAAAAACTCTGCAAAATAAGATAAACAGGCCATTCAACCGCTCTTAACGGAATTATTTTCTTCAATGCCCAGCACCGACCATCTCCTGAACGGCCTGCAGGCCTTTGTGCAGGCGGCGGAAACCCGCAGCTTTGTGGCCGCCGGCCAGCGCCTGGGCCTGTCGGCCTCGGCCATAGGCAAGAGCGTGGCCAAGCTGGAAGAAAAGCTGGGCGTGCGCCTGATGCAGCGCAGCACGCGCCGCATCCACCTCACACCCGAGGGCGAGCTGTTCCTGGCGCGCAGCCAGCGCATCCTGGCCGACCTGAACGACGCACGCGAAGAGCTGGCCCACCACATGGACACCCCGCGCGGCCGGCTGCGGGTCAGCCTGCCGGCGGTCGGCTACCGCCTGCTGCTGCCGGTGCTGCCGGAATTCACTGCGCGCTACCCAGACATCGCACTCGACCTGGACTTCAGCGACCGCATGGTCGACGTGATCGACGAAGGCTTCGATGCCGTGGTGCGCAGCGGCCCGCTGCGCGACTCGCGGCTGCAGGCCCGCACCCTGGGCAGCTTTCGCTGGGCCATCGTCGGCACGCCCGATTACCTGGCGCAGCGCGGCACGCCGCAGCGCCCACGTGACCTGCTGCAGCACGCCTGCCTGCAATACCGCTTTGTCACCACCGGCAAGCTGGAGGAATGGCGGCTGCAGGCCGACCCCAACGACCCCGAAGGCCCGCTGCCGCCGCTGCCCGTGGTCCTGACCAGCAGCAACCTGGAGGGCCTGATCCACGCCGCCCTGCGCGGCCTGGGCCTGGCCTTTTTGCCGGACTTCGCCGTGCGCGAAGCCCTGGCCGCCGGCACGCTGCAGGCCGTGCTGGCCGACTACACACAGGACAGCGGCCACTTCTCTGTGCTGTGGCCCGCGCACCGCCAGCTCTCGCCCCGGCTGCGGGTGTGGCTGGATTTCTTGTGTGCGCGGCTGTTTCCGGAGTCGGCTTGATTCGCCCAGCCCCGTTACCCATGGATGCCACGCAAAAGGAACGATGCCAGCCCAGCGCCGTCGAAGCGAGCATGGCTTCTTCCACATTCCCCCGCCGCAGCCTGCTGGCCGTGGCTGCCCTGCTGCCCTTGCTGGCCCGCGCGGGCTACAACATCTGGACGGGCGAATACACGCTGAGCCGGGAGCAGGTCCAGGCCGGCATTGCGCGGCGCTTTCCGGTGAGCCTGCGCTATGCCGAGTTGATCGAGGTGCGCCTGAGCAACCCGCGCATCGCCCTGAACCCGCAAGCCAACCGGCTGACCATCACCACCGACACCTTGCTGCGCAACCCGCTGCTGTTTCCCACGCCCTTGCCGGGCCTGCTGGCGATCAGCAGCGGCCTGCGCTTTGATGCGGCCACGCGCAGCGTGCGGCTGAACGAACCCACCACCGAGCGGCTGGAGCTGCAAGGCCTGTCGGCCAATGACACGCGCAACCTGCAATCGGTCGGCGCCATGGTGGCGCAGCAGGTGCTGCGCGACTACCCGCTGCACACCTTCACGCCCGAGGAACTGCGCTTTGGCAACCGCCCGGTGGAGCTGGGCGCGATCACGGTGACGGATGAGGGCTTGAAGGTAGAAGTGCGCTAGCCAGCCACAACTATCAAATAGATAGCTATAAGCCCAGGCTGCACCTGGGCTAGAGGCATATTTCCCTCAAAACCCGAAAAACCTCAACGCGCCAGCAGCACCAGCGCGATCCCCAGCAAGGCCGGCACGGCCTGCACCCACAGGATCTTGCGGCCCACCGTGGCCGCGCCGTAGAGGCCGGCGACCAGCACGCAGCCCAGGAAGAACAGCTTCACGCCCTCGCCCGCCGGCCCCAGCCACACGCCCCACAGCAAGCCCGCCGCCAGAAAACCGTTGTACAGCCCCTGGTTGGCCGCCAGCACGCGGCTGGCGCGGGCAGACTCCGGCGTTTGCCGGAAGGTGCGCAGGCCGATGGGTTTCTCCCAAAGGAACATCTCCAGCACCAGGATGTAGATGTGCAGCAGGCCCAGCAGGGCGGCCACGGCATTGGCCAATAGAGACATGAAGATCCTCCCGTTGTGCGTCGTCAGTGAATGGCCTCGGACTCTTGCAATGTGCGCCACATCACCTTGCCGCTGCCACTCTTGGGCAGCGCAGCGACCAACTCCACCACGCGCGGTGCCTTGTAGACCGCCATGTTCTCGCGGCACCAGGCAATGATGTCTTCGGGCGTGGTCGCCTCGTGGCCGCGGCGCAGCACCACCACGGCCTTGACGCTTTCGCCGCGGTAGGCGTCGCGCGTGGCGATCACGCAGGCTTCTTGAATGGCGGGGTGGCGGAACATCAGCGCCTCGACCTCGGCCGGCCAGACCTTGAAGCCCGATGCATTGATCATGCGCTTGAGCCGGTCGGTCATGAAGAAGTAGCCGTCTTCGTCCACGCGACCCAGGTCGCCGGTGCGGAAGAAGCGCTTGCCCTCCAGCTCGATGAAGGCGGCGGCGGTGGCGTCGGGGCGCTTCCAGTAGCCCTGGAACACCTGCGGGCCGTGGATGACGATCTCGCCCGCCTCGCCCGTGGGCAGTTCGGCCAGGGTGTCGGGGTCGATGATGCGGGCCTCGGTGCTCATGATGGGGATGCCCAGGCACTGCTGCTTGGGTGCATCTGGCGGGTTGGTGTGCGAGGGCGCGGCGGTTTCGGTCAGGCCGTAGCCTTCGCAGTAGCGCAGGCCAAACTCTTCCAGCAGGCGCTGCGCCACTGGCTGCGGCATGGCCGCCCCGCCGCCGCCGATCTGCACCAGGCTGGACAAATCAAAGCTGGCCATGTTCGGGCTGGCCAGCAGGTCGATCACCATGGTCGGGATGTTGGTCCAGTGGGTCACGCCGTAGCGCGATATCAGGCGGCCCGCCAGGTCGCGCTCCCAGCGCGGCATGATCACCAGCGTGGCCCCGCCGTAGATGGCCGTGTGCATCAGGCTCACGATGCCGGTGATGTGGAACATGGGGATCACCGCCAGCGTCACCGTCTCCGAGCTGCCGCCGCCCCAGTGCGATCCAGAGATCGCGTTGTGCACGACGCCCGCGTGCCGGTGCATGCAGCCCTTGGGCAGGCCGGTGGTGCCGCTGGTGTAGGGCAGCAGCGCCATGTCTTCCGGCCCCGCCGTGTAGGCCGGCGCCGGCTCGGCGCAGGCGATGGCGTCGACCCACGCATGCGCCTGGCCACCATCGAGCTGCGGCGGCGCATGGCGGGTCAGCAGCCATTCGCGCCAGGATTCGGGGGGCGCGTCCGGCCCCTGGATGCCGGCGTCAAAGGCATCGGTGAAATGGGTGATGACCAGGTGCTGCAGCCGCTCCTGCGCCGGCAGCGCGTTGCTGGCGCGCGCCAGCTCGGGTGCCAGGTCGGCAGTGGTGAGCGCCACGCGCGCGTCCGGGTCGGTGATGTAGTGCTTGAGCTCTTCCGCCCGGTTCATGGGGTTGACCGGCACCACCACGGCGTTGGCACGCAGGATGGCGAAGTGCGCAATGACCAGCTGCGGGCAGTTCTGCATGTCCAGCAGCACCCGGTCGCCCTTGCGCACGCCCAGGCCATGCAAAAAGGCCGCCAGCCGCTCAACCTGCTGCGCCACTTCGGCATAGCTCAGGCTGCGGCCAAAGAACACCAGCGCTGCCTTGTGCGGATAGCGCCGCGCAGAGATGTCGAGGTTGTCCCACAGCGAGGTGGCGGGCAATGTCAGGCGGTGCGGCAGGCGCTTGGGCCAGAACGAGTGATGCGGGCGCATGAGGTCTCCTTTGCAGCGCCCTAGCCTAACGTTGCGTCGGTGGACCGGCATTGGGGCCGGCCCTGAAACCCTGGTGCGCGCGTCACCTGCGCGACCTGCGTCAAGCCACCAATCGAGCCGGCAACCAGCCGCGCAGGCTGTTGAAGAAAGCCAGGCCCTCGGCGCGCTGCAGGTCGCCCCGGGTCAGGCGGGTTTCCGTGATGCGGCCGCTGCGCAGCCAGTGCGCGCGGCCTATGCCGGGCAGCAGGCCGGCGCCCAGGGGCGGTGTCAGCCAGTGCCCGTCCAGGCACACGGCGACGTTGCCACGGGTGAACTCGGTCAGTTCGCCCTCGGCATTCCAGAGCAACACATCGAACACCTCGGCACCCGTGGGCGTGAACTGGTCGTAGTGCGCGCGCCAGGTGGTCTTGAAGCGCACAAAGTCAGGGTGGCCGGGCTGCAGCGCTGCACCGGCCAAACGCACGTTCACGGGCACGGCAGACTCTTCCATGTGAAAGGCCTGCGCCTCGACCTGGCCCGCCGCCGTCAGCAGCAGGCGCACGCGCCACAGGCCTTCTGCATGCGCCGTTGCCAAGGCCTGCGCAGCCGCCCGCACTTCAGCGGCGCGCTCGGGAAAGCCGAAGTGCCGGGCCGCATCGGCCATGCGCGCCAGGTGCTCGTCCAGCGCGGGCCAGCGGCCGTCTTGCAGGCGCAGGGTTTCCAGCAGATCGAAAGGCGCCTGGGCGCGCTGCAAGAAAGCGCGCTTGTTGCGCCACTCTTGCCATTCGCCATCCGCCTGGGCGTCTATGGTCACGCCGCTGCCGATGCCGCAGGTGGCGCTGCCGTTGCGGACTTCGACGGTGCGGATCGCCACGCTGAAGGTGGCGTCGCCGCCCGGGCGCAGCACGCCGATGGCGCCGCAGTACACGCCGCGCGGGCCGGGCTCGAGCGAGCGGATCAGCTCGGTCGCACGCACCTTGGGCACGCCAATGACCGAGCCGCAAGGAAAGATCGCGCCAAACAATTGCGCCAGCGTGGTGCCCGGCCGCAGCGTGGCCGTTACGTCGGATGTCATTTGCCAAACCGTGGGCCAGGCACGGGTCTCGAACAGCGCCGGCACCCGCACCGAGAACGGCTGCGCCACGCGCGACAAATCGTTGCGCAGCAGGTCAACAATCATCAGGTTCTCTGCGCGCTCCTTCTCTGACGTGCGCAGGTGCCGGGCCTGGGCCGCGTCGTCCTCTGGCGTGGCGCCGCGCGGCGCGGTGCCCTTCATGGGGCGTGCCAGCACCTGCTGGCCCCGGCGGTCAAAGAACAGCTCGGGCGAGACCGACAGCACCTGCTCGGTGCCGGTGTCGATAAAGGCGGCATAGCTGCCGGGCTGGGCGCGGTGCAGCGCATGGAACAGCGCCAGCGGGTCGCCCGCAAAGCGGCTGTAGAGGCGCGAGGTCAGGTTGATCTGGTAGCTCTCGCCGTCCACGATGGCCTGGTGGATGCGCGCAATGCGGGCATCGAAATCTTCGCGTTCCAGCGAGTCTTGCCAGTCCATCGGCTCCCAAGTGCCGGCATGCGGCTGCTCGGGCCAAGGGGCTGCGGTATCAAAGACGGCGAACCAGGCCAGCGGCCCTTCGGCCGGGTGCACGGCAAAGGCGGCATCAAAGGCGGGCGCCGCCTCGTAGCGCAGAAAGCCTATGCACCAGGCGCCTGCGGCGGCGGCGCCTTCGGCCGCGTCCAGCACACCGCGCACCTCGGCCAGCGTGTCGGCGCGCAGCACCTGCCGGCAGTCGCTGAAAGCCAGGCGCAGTGGCGGCTCGCCGGCGTGGCTGCCAACAAAGTCTATGAAGGCGCTTGGCATCAGCTGTTCAGCAAGGCCCAGGCCTTGTCCAGCCGCTTGACGCTGACCGGCTGCGGCGTGCGCAGCTCTTGCGCGAAGAAGCTCACGCGCAGTTCCTCCAGCAGCCAGCGCAGCTCTTGCATGCGCGCATCGACCTGGCCTTTGCGCTCTGCCGCCAGGCGCCAGTAGCGCTGCTCTTGCGGGCGCAGCTCGGCCAGGCGCTGGGCGTCGCGCGCCGGGTCGGCGCGCAGCTTGTCCAGGCGCAGCGTGATCGCCTTCAGGTAGCGCACCATGTGCTGCAGCTGCGGCCAGGGCGTGGCGGCCAGGAAGTTCTTGGGTACCAGGCGCTGCAATTGTTGCTGGGCGTCGGCCACGGCGTCGGGCTGGATCTTGGTGTCCTTGATCTTGCGGGCGGCGGTGGCGTATTCGGCCAGCACGCCGGCGGCCAGGCGCGCAACTTCATTGGCGATGAGCGTCAGGCGGCCTCGGCCTTCGTCCATGCGCTTTTTGAAGTCTGCGGCGTTGGTGGGCAGCGGGTCGAGCAGGAAGGCGCGGTCCAGTGCCACATCGAGGATCTGCGCACGCAACTCTTCCTGCGTGCCCAGCGGCATGTAGGCGACGGCCATCTTCTGCAGATCGGGCACGTTCTTTTCCAGGTACTTGAGCGCGTCCTTGATCTGCAGAGAAAACAGGCGGCGCAGGCCGGCGCGGTGGCGCGCGGCGGCCATCTCGGGCTCGTCGAAGACTTCGATGCGCACGGCGTCTTGTGCGTCTATCAGCGCCGGGAAACCGACCAGGGTCTGGCCGCCCTTGCGGATTTCCATCAGCTCGGGCAGCTCGCCGAAAGTCCAGGCGGTGTAGCGCTGCTCGGCCGGCGCGGCGGGTGGCGCTGCAGCCTTTGCTGCATTTTTTATAGCTACTTGCCCAGGTGGGACCTGGGCTAGAGGCATATTCGGCTCAGATTTTGATTCCGCCACGCGCAAGCCCGCCAGCGCCTGGAAGGCGCCGCGCGCCTTGGTGCCCAGCTCGGCCTTGAGCGCGGCCAGGCTGCGGCCGGCGCCCAGTTGGCGGGCATGCTCGTCCACCACGCGCAGGTGCATAAACAGGTGCGGGCTGACCATGTCGGGCTTGAAGTCAGCGCGCTTGACGTCGAGCTGGGTGATCTCGCGCACCACCTTCAGCAGCGCATCGACCAGCGCGCCGTGGCCAAAGACTTCAGGTGCGCTCAATTGCTCGGTGATGCGCGTGGCGCTCTCGGGCAGCGGCACCAGGCGCGCGCGCGGCTTCTGCGGCAGGCTCTTGAGCAGGGCCTGCACCTTGTCGCGCAGCATGCCGGGCACCAGCCAGTCGCAGCGGTCTTCGCTGACCTGGTTGAGCACAAACAGCGGCACGGCTACCGACAAGCCATCCTTGGCATCGCCCGGCGCATGCAGGTAAGTGGCGCTGCAATCAACGCCGCCCAGGCGCAGGCTGCGCGGGAAGGCATTGCCGGTGATGCCGGCGGCCTCGTGGCGCATCAGCTCGTCGCGGCTGAGCAGCAGCAGATCAGGCTTCTCGCGCGAGGCCTGGCGGAACCATTGCTCAAAGCCGTGGCCGTTGAAGACATCGGCGGGCAACTGCTGGTCGTAGAAGGCGTAGATCAGCTCGTCGTCCACCAGCACGTCCTGGCGGCGCGCCTTGTGCTCCAGCTCTTCCACCTGGCGAATCAGCTTGCGGTTGGCAGCGAGGAAGGGCAGCTTGGTCTCCCACTCGGTGCCGACCAGCGCCTCGCGGATGAAGATTTCACGCGCATAGGCCATGTCGACCCGGCCATAGACCATGCGCCGGCCGCTGTAGACCACCAGGCCATAGAGCGTGGCACGCTCGAAGGCGACGACCTCGGCCGAGCGCTTTTCCCAATGCGGGTCCAGCAACTGCTTTTTCAGCAGGTGCGCCCCCACCTCTTCCAGCCAGGTCGGCTCGATGTTGGCAATGCCACGGCCATACAGGCGCGAGGTCTCGACCAGCTCGGCCGCGACGATCCAGCGCCCGGGCTTCTTGGACAAATGCGCGCCCGGGTGGCGGTAGAACTTGATGCCACGCGCGCCCACGTACACGTCTTCGTCCTCGGGCTTCCAGCCGATGTTGCCGAGCAGGCCGGCCAGCATGGCCTTGTGCAGATCCTCGTAGCTGGCGGGCTGGCGGTTGAAGACCCACTTCTGCTCGTTCACCACGGTAAGCAACTGGCTGTGGATGTCGCGCCATTCACGCACCCGGCGCACGTTGACAAAGTTCTGCCGCAGCAGTTGCTCGTACTGGCGGTTGCTGATGCGGTGCGTGGCCGGGGCCGCCGGCTGCAGGATGACGGGCGGCGGCGCCATGCGCTGCGCTATCGGCAGCACGGCGGCGCTGGCGCGCTTTTGCGGTGCGCCGCTGGCCACGGCCATCTCGCGCCGGGTGGCGGGCGCATGGCCGCCGCGCGCGTCGTCCAGCCATTTCCACAACTTGAGGTAGCCGCTGAACTCGCTCTTGTCGTCGTCGAACTTGGCGTGCGCCTGGTCGGCCTGGGTCTGCAGCTCCATGGGGCGGTCGCGCACGTCCTGCACGCTGAGGGCGCTGGCGATCACCAGCACCTCTTCCAACGCGCCGCGATCGCGCGCCTCCAGAATCATGCGGCCAATGCGCGGGTCCAGCGGCAAGCGCGACAGCTGGCGGCCGACCTCGGTCAGCTCATTGGCCTCGTCCACCGCGCCCAGCTCGCCCAGCAACTGGTAGCCATCGGCGATGGCGCGGCCCGAAGGCGCTTCCAGAAACGGAAAGCGCGCCACGTCGCCCAGGTGCAGCGACTTCATGCGCAAGATCACACCCGCGAGCGAGCTGCGCAAAATCTCCGGATCGGTGAAGCGCGGCCGGCCAGTGAAATCCTTCTCGTCATAAAGCCGGATGCAGATGCCATCGGCCACGCGCCCGCAACGGCCGGCGCGCTGGTTGGCCGCGGCCTGGCTGATCGGCTCGACCAGCAGTTGCTCTACCTTGCTTCGAAAGCTGTAGCGCTTGACGCGGGCCGTGCCCGCATCCACCACATAGCGAATGCCCGGCACGGTAAGCGAGGTCTCGGCCACGTTGGTGGCCAGCACAATGCGCCGGCCGGTGTGGCCGTCGAAGATGCGGTCTTGCTCGGCCTGCGACAGCCGCGCAAACAGCGGCAGCACCTCGGCGCTGCGCATGACCGGCTGGTGCGACAAGTGCTTGCGCAGGTGGTCGGCGGCCTCGCGGATCTCGCGCTCGCCGGGCAAAAAGACCAGGATGTCGCCCGACTGGCGCGGGTCCTGCCACAACTCGTCGACCGCGTCGGCAATGGCCTCGTCCAGGCCATAGTCGCGCGACTCCTCGAAGGGGCGGTAGCGCTGCTCCACCGGGAAGGTGCGGCCCGACACATAGATGATTGGCGCCGGCCCGTTCTTGGAGGCGAAGTGCTGCGCAAACCGGTCCGCATCGATGGTGGCCGAGGTGACCACGATCTTCAGATCCGGCCGGCGCGGCAGGATCTCGCGCAAGTAGCCCAGCAAGAAGTCGATGTTGAGGCTGCGCTCGTGTGCCTCGTCAATGATGATGGTGTCGTAGGCCTTCAGCAGCGGATCGGTCTGGGTCTCGGCCAGCAGAATGCCGTCTGTCATGAGCTTGACCGAGGCGTCCTTGGACAATCGGTCCTGGAAGCGCACCTTGAAGCCCACGACATCGCCCAGCGGCGTCTTCAGCTCCTCGGCAATGCGCTTGGCCACAGAGCTGGCCGCAATCCGCCGCGGCTGCGTATGCCCGATCAACCGCCCCTGCCCCGGCGGCTTGCCCAGCTTGCCCCGCCCCATCTGCAGCGCGATCTTGGGCAACTGCGTGGTCTTGCCAGAGCCGGTCTCGCCACAGACGATCACCACCTGATGCGCCTCCATGGCGGCGCGGATTTCGTCCCGGCGGGCGGATACGGGAAGGGATTCGGGGAATTCAATGAGAAGGGTCACGGGCGCCATTATCTCACCACACGTAAACACGTGCTACACTTGAATTCGTGCCAACCTTGCAGGTGCCGCCATGACCAATCTGACCATCACCCTTGACGACGCCATCGTGAAGAAGGCCCGCGTGCGCGCCATCCACGAGGGCACCTCCGTCAGCGCCAAGGTGCGTGACTTCCTGGCCGACTATGCCCAAGGCGGCAACCGGCAGTTGGCTGCGGGGCAGGCCTTTATTGCCGCGGCACGCCGCAGCAAGGCCAACAGCGAAGGCGCCCGCTGGAGCCGAGACGACGCCTACGACCGCCCCTATCCCGCGCCAGATGCCACGGGTGTATCTGGCAAAGGCCCATGAGCTGCTTCTTCGACACCAACATCCTGGTCTACACCGTCGATGCGAGTGACCCCGAGCGGCAAGAGAAAGCCATCGACCGCTTCTCCCGCTCCATCACCGAAGGCAGTGTTGTCATCAGCACCCAGGTGCTGCAAGAGTTCTACAACATCACCACGCGCAAGCTGCGCCCGCCTTTAAGCGAGCGCGAGGCGCAACAGCAGGTCAGCAACCTGTGCGCACTAGAGGTGGTGGGCAGCAGTTCGCACAGCATCCTCTCTGCCATGGAGCTGGCGCGCGAACACCGCCTGCAATGGTGGGACGCCCTGATTCTTGAAGCCGCCCTGCGTGCCCACGCGGATATCCTCTACTCCGAGGACGGACAACATGGCCGCCGCTTTGGCAGCCTTACCGTGATCAACCCTTTTCTTGACGCCCCAGCCTGACCCATGTCCGCCGTCTTCAATTTCACCTTCGTCCCCTGGTTTCGCTCGGTCGCGCCCTATATCCACCTGCACCGCGGCAAGACCTTTGTCGTGGCCATCGCGGGGGAAGCCATTGCCGCCGGCAAGCTGCAGACCATTGCCCAGGACATCGCGCTGATCCAGAGCATGGGCGTGAAGATCGTGCTGGTGCACGGCTTCCGGCCGCAGGTCAACGAGCAGTTGCTCGCCAAGGGCCATGAGCCCAAGTACTCGCACGGCATCCGCATCACCGACAGCGTGGCGCTTGATTGCGCACAAGAGGCCGCCGGCCAGTTGCGCTACGAGATCGAAGCCGCCTTCAGCCAAGGCCTGCCCAACACGCCCATGGCGGGCTCCACGGTGCGCATCATCTCGGGCAACTTCCTGACCGCACGGCCCGTGGGCATCGTCGACGGCGTGGACTTCAAGCACTCGGGCCTGGTGCGCAAGGTGGACACGGCCGGCATCCTGCGCTCGCTGGATTTCGGCGCCATGGTGCTGCTTTCGCCGTTTGGCTTCTCCCCCACCGGCGAAGCCTTCAACCTGACCATGGAAGAGGTCGCCACCAGCGTCGCCCTTGAGCTGCAGGCCGACAAGCTGATCTTCCTGACCGAAGTACCCGGCATCCGCCTGCGCCCCACCGAGCCCGAAGGCGAGAACGACGACAACCCGATCGACACCGAAATGCCCCTGGCCACGGCCGAGCGGCTGCTGGCCGAACTGCCCGCGCCGCTGCTGCCGACCGACCCCGGCTTCTATCTGCAGCACTGCGTCACGGCCTGCAAGGGCGGCGTGGAACGCAGCCACATCCTGCCCTTTGCGGTGGATGGCGCGCTGCTGCTGGAGGTGTATGTGCATGACGGCATCGGCACCATGGTCATCGACGAAAAGCTCGAAGAACTGCGCGAGGCCACCGCCGACGACGTGGGCGGCATCCTGCAACTGATCGAGCCCTTCGAGAAGGACGGCACCCTGGTCAAGCGCAGCCGCACCGAGATCGAGCGCGACGCCGACCACTACTCCATCGTCGAGCACGACGGCGTGATATTTGCCTGCGCCGCGCTCTACCCCTATGCCGAGGCCCGCACCGGCGAAATGGCCGCCCTCACCGTCTCGCCACAAAGCCAGGGCCAAGGCGATGGCGAAAAGATCCTGCGCCGCGTCGAGCAGCGCGCTCGCGCCATGGGCCTCAGCAGCATCTTTGTGCTCACCACGCGCACCATGCACTGGTTCTTGAAGCGCGGCTTCCAACCGGTCGATCCAGACTGGCTACCCGAGGCGCGCAAGCGCAAGTACAACTGGGACCGCAAGAGCCAGGTGCTGGTCAAGAAACTGTAAGTCATGCAGCAGCCCTTCCTGACCGCAGCGCTCTACAAGTTCGTGGCGCTGCCCGACTACGCCGCGCTGCAGGCGCCGTTGCTGGCCTGCTGCGAGGCGCAAGGCGTCAAGGGCACGCTGCTGCTGGCAGAAGAAGGCATCAACGGCACCATCGCCGGCCCGCCAGCGGGCGTGCAGGCCGTGCTGGCCTGGCTGCGCAGCGACCCGCGCCTGGCCGACCTGCAGCACAAGGAAGCCAGCGCACAGCTCATGCCCTTCTACCGCATGAAGGTGCGGCTCAAGCGCGAGATCGTGACCCTGGGCGTACCCGGCCTGAACCCGGCCGAGCATGCGGGCACCTACGTCAAGCCACAAAACTGGAACGCGCTGATTGAGCAGCCGGGCGTGGTGCTGGTCGATGTGCGCAACGACTACGAAGTGGCCATTGGCAGCTTCGAGGGCGCGGTCGATCCCCTGACCAAAAGCTTTTCAGAACTGCCTGCCTGGGTCGCGCGTGAATCGCAGCCTGGTGGCGTGCTGGCTGGTGATGGCGCCACCAAGCCGCGCGTGGCCATGTTCTGCACTGGCGGCATCCGTTGCGAGAAATCCACCGCCTACCTGCGCACCCAGGGTTTCGACGAGGTCTACCACCTGGAAGGCGGCATCCTCAAGTACCTGGAGACGGTGCCCGAAGACCAAAGCCGCTGGCATGGCGACTGCTTTGTGTTCGATGAGCGGGTGTCGGTAGGCCACGGCCTGGCGCCGGGCCACCACGAGCTATGCCGCTCCTGCCGCTGGCCGCTGGGCGCAGCGGAGCTGGCCTCGCCGCTGTTCCAGCGCGGCATCAGTTGCCCCTATTGCCACGGCACGCGCAGTGAAGAAGAAATGCAAGGCTTGGCCGAGCGCCAAAAGCAGGTCGAGCTGGCACGGCAGCGGGCCCAGGCGCATATCGGCGCACGCATGCCCGGCAAGCCAGACCCCGATGGCTGAGCTGCCGGTGCTGTATTCGTTTCGGCGCTGCCCCTACGCCATGCGCGCCCGGCTGGCCATCGCCATCAGCGGCCAAGCCTGTGAGTTGCGTGAAGTGGTGTTGCGCAACAAGCCACAGCAGTTGCGCGACGCATCGCCCAAGGCCACGGTGCCGGTGCTGGTGGATACCGACGGCACAGTGCTAGAGCAAAGCCTGGACATCATGTACTGGGCCTTGCAGCGCCATGACCCGGAAGGCTGGCTGGCCCACGATGCACAGGCATTGATTGCCGAGTGCGACGGGCCTTTCAAGTACCACTTGGACCGCTACAAATACCCGGAGCGCTATCCGGGCGCCGATGCCCTGGAACACCGCTGCGCTGGTGCGCAGTTTGTGCTGCGGCTCGACACACAACTGGCCAGGACACCGCAACTCTGTGGCCCGCTAACGAGCCTCGCGGATATGGCCATTGCGCCATTCGTGCGGCAGTTTGCCTTGACCGATGCCGCCTGGTTCAGCACTGAGCCGTGGCCACATGTGCGCGGCTGGCTGGAGGCCTGGTGGTCATCGGCATTGTTCGCATCCGTGATGCAGAAATACCCGCCATGGCAGCTAGGCGACGCACCAATGCTATTTGGTGGTGATGCGCCAAGCTTGCCATCCGGGCAAGCGAAACTCAGCGTGGCGCAGCCTGTTCAGCCACTGCGCTGAGCTGGTCCAGCAAGGGCCACAGATCCGGCTGCTGCGCTTCCTGCTCGGGCGTGCTGCGCAGCAAACCCGTGATCGTGCCGGCCTTGTCTATCAGGCGTTTGGTATACAGCGCACCGGCCGTGCTGCTACTCTGCCCCGACTGCCAATCGCCCTCACCATCATTGACGCTGTAGCGAAAGAAGTAGGCCTTGTCGAGCGCATTGGAGGCAGTGAGCTTGACGCACAGCACCCAACCCGCTGCGCTACCGAGCACTTGCTGCTCACAGCCAAAACGCCCATCGCGCGTCGAGATCAGGCCATTGCCGTTTGCCGTGCTGCTCCCGGTGAACTGCAGGTCCACAACTTCGCTGGTCCAGTTATTACTAGCGGCCGTGCCGGTGGTCATGATCCAAGCGCCCCTGAGGCCAGAAGCATCAGCGGGATAGCCGAAGTTGAAGCGCGAGATGGCGACCTCCGACTCGCCCGGGAAGGTGATGAAGCCGTTGGCTCCATCGACAAAGCGGATCGTCATCTGGCCTGCATTGCCCTTCACCACGCCCGAACGAGGGCCGCTGCCGAAGTAACGGCCGCCTTCGTAGTGAAACAGGTCCGTGCTGAGCCGATTGTTGGCGAGCGTACCCGTGGCTTGGTAGAAGGTCGGCTTGCCGCTGCTGTCATAGGCGTACATGGTCAATGCCAGTACGCCGTTCTGCACATCCACGGTCATGCCGCGGCCGGGCTGGCCATTGAGTTCAGCAGGAATGGCCCAGGTACCAGCCTGTGGCACGAAAGCATGGGCAACGCCCGCAACAAACACCGCCGCAGCGGCAACCAATTTCTTAAGCACGACTAACGCCCCCTCAAAGGTACGAATGGATCTTTGGCTTGCATACCCGCAGAAGCACTGTCGTGCCCTGCATGCTCGGACTTTGTGATGTTTTGCGCGGATTGGACGTATGCCAAATGAGGTACACCGGCCCGCTTGCGTGAAGCCTGTTGATTCCCACCCGACTGGCCATGCCTCCCAGCAACCAGCACGAAGGTGATGCGTTGCCATGCATCACAACCCGCAATTGTAACCAAATACAAATTAATGTAAACATCTTGCATCAAAAATTCCACGCAAGACGTGGCCGCGTGCAGATGCGTTGACTGGCGGGCTGCAGCGTGGAGCCACCGAACCGCGTCATTGATGCGGAGGGAAGGAAGAAGCCGGGGCAAGCCAGTTGGCCTTGGCCTGCCTGAATGGGTGCTTTCGCAATCTTGCGGGAAGCACCGCGAGACACCGCCGTGATCGGTGGGCTCGCTTTGACGGGGCTAGCCTTGCGCTGCCCCGCTGCCGTTACGCGCGGCGAAAACTGCGTGCCAGCAAGACCAGCAGCGCCAGGCCCAGCACGACAAAGGCCACGAATGCCCAGTTGGCGATGGAGCCGCCCAGGAAGGTCCAGTCAATCGCCGTGCAGTCGCCGCTGCCCTTGAAGATCATGGGGATCGCGCGCTTGAGCGGGAAGGTCTCGATCATTCCGTAGAAGTCGCGGCTGCAGGAGGCGAACTCCGGCGGGTACCACTGCAGAAAGCTCTGCCGCGCTGCGGTAAAGGCGCCAAAGCCTGCTGCCAGCACAGCCAGCAAGGCCAGGACCCGGCGGCCGCCACGGCCACGCAGCATGGCCGCAATCGCCGCAAAAACCGCCACCAGGATCAGCGCATAGCGCTGCACGATGCACATAGGGCAAGGCTCCAGCCCCACCACGTGCTGCAGGTAGAGGCCAAAAGCCAGCATGGCCACACAAACCACGCTGATGGCGGCCAGCACCCGGCGCGGGTGCGTGTCAAACAAGGTCCACAAGATCGAATCTCCCAAAGAGTGTGCAATTGTCACGTTCTTTGGGTGGACTTGCGGGCAATGGTTCCCTGCTCAATCGACAAACACGCGCGCGCGCCGCGGCGTCAGCACCACGGTCTCGCCCTCGCGCAGGCCCAGGGCACGGAACTGCTCGGCCGGGATCTGGGCCTCGATCAGCGTGTCCTTGCCATCGCCCACCGCCGCCTTGGGTTCGACGGCCACCAGCTCCAACCGGGCGGTAGGGCCGACCACGATGGCGCGCTCCAGCACAGCGACGATGCCGCGTGCATGGCCGTCTGCGTCTTTCTCGGCACCGGGCGTATAGCGCTGCACATCGAGATCATGCGGGCGCACATAGGCGTAGGCTTTTGCGTCCTGCGCGCCAGCGTGCTCGGGCGCATCCAGCCGGATGCCTTCGACGTGCACCTGGCCTTGGTCGGCGCGGCCATGGAACAGGTTGACGTCGCCCAGAAAACCGTAGACGAAGGGGCTGGCCGGATGGTCCCAGACCTCTTGCGGCGAGCCGCTTTGCTCGACGCGGCCGCTGTTCATCAGCACCACGCGGTCGGCCACCTCCAGCGCTTCTTCCTGGTCGTGGGTGACGAAGATGCTGGTCACGTGCAATTCATCATGCAGCCGGCGCAGCCAGCGGCGCAGTTCCTTGCGCACCTTGGCGTCGAGCGCGCCAAAAGGCTCGTCCAGCAGCAGTACCTTGGGCTCTACCGCCAACGCACGCGCCAGGGCGATGCGCTGGCGCTGGCCGCCGGAGAGCTGCGACGGATAGCGGTCGGCCAGCCAGTCGAGCTGCACCAGGCTGAGCAGCGAGTGCACCTTCTCCTTGATCTGCGCCTCGCTCGGGCGCAGGCTGCGCGGCTTCACGCGCAGGCCGAAGGCCACGTTCTCGAACACGGTCATGTGGCGAAACAGCGCGTAGTGCTGAAACACAAAGCCCACCTGCCGGTCGCGCACATGCACGTCGGTGGTGTCTGCGCCGGCAAACAGGATGCTGCCGGCGTCGGCCGTCTCCAGGCCCGCGATGATGCGCAGCAACGTGGTCTTGCCACAGCCCGAAGGGCCCAACAGCGCGATGAGTTCGCCAGAATCGATGTCCAGGCTCACGTCGCGCAGCGCGTGGAAGTTGCCGAACTGCTTGCTGACGTTGCGGATTTCAATGCTCATGTTCTTCCTTGTTCAGACCAGGGCGCCGGCCTGCGGCCGCTCGGGCGGCAGCTCGGCGATCGCCTTGCGCTCTTGCTCGCTGCGCCACTCCACCACGGACTTGATCAGCAGCGTGACCAACGCCAGCAGCGCCAACAACGAGGCCACGGCAAAGGCCGCCACCGACTGGTACTCGTTGTAGAGAATTTCCACATGCAGCGGAATGGTGTTGGTCTGGCCGCGGATATGGCCCGACACCACCGACACCGCACCAAACTCACCCATGGCGCGCGCATTGCACAGGATCACGCCATAGATCAGGCCCCACTTGATGTTGGGCAAGGTCACATACCAGAAGGTCTGCCAGCCCGAGGCGCCCAGCACCGTGGAGGCCTGTTCTTCGTCATTGCCCTGCGCCTGCATCAGCGGGATCAGCTCGCGCGCGATGAAGGGAAAGGTGACGAAGACCGTGGCCAGCACAATGCCCGGCACCGCGAAGATGACCTTGATGTTGTGGTCCGACAGCCAGTTGCCAAACCAGCCGTGCGAACCAAACACCAGCACATACATCAGGCCCGCGACCACCGGCGACACCGAGAACGGCAGATCGATCAGCGTGGTGAGAAAGGCCTTGCCACGAAACTCGTACTTGGCAATGGCCCAGGCCGCAGCCACGCCAAACACCAGGTTCAGCGGCACCGCGATGGCCGCCGTCAGCAGCGTGAGCTTGATCGCCGCCCAGGCATCAGGCTCGAACAGGCCATCAAAGTAAGGGCCAAAGCCCTTGCGCAGACCTTCGGTGAAGACCGCCGCCAGCGGCAGCACCAGGAACAGCACCAGGAACACCAGCGCGATGCCGATCAGGGTACGGCGCACCCAGGGCGACTCGGTGGTGCCCGCGCGCACGCGGCTCAGGTTGGTGGCCGTGTTGTTGGATGCGCCGCTCATGCTGGCATCCCCGCGCGGCGGCGCTGCCAGGCCTGCAGGCCATTGATGACCAGCAGCAACAGGAAGGAGATCACCAGCATCACCACGGCGACCGCCGTGGCGCCCGCGTAGTCGTACTGCTCCAGCTTGCCGATGATGATCAGCGGTGTAATTTCAGAAATCATGGGCATGTTGCCGGCGATGAAAATGACCGAACCGTATTCACCAATCGCCCGCGCAAAGGCCATGGCAAAGCCGGTGAGCAAGGCCGGCGCGATGGACGGCAGGATCACCTTGGTGAAGGTCTGCAGGCGCGTGGCGCCCAGGCAGGTGGCGGCCTCTTCCAGCTCCTTTTCGGTGTCTTCCAGCACGGGCTGCACGGTGCGCACCACAAAGGGCAAGCCAATGAAGATCAGCGCAATCACCACGCCTGCAGGCGTGAAGGCGAGCTTGATGCCCATGGGCTCGAGGTACTGGCCGACCCAGCCGTTGCCGGCCAGCAAAGCCGTCAGCGAGATGCCGGCGACCGCCGTGGGCAGGGCGAACGGCAAGTCCACCAGCGCATCGACAATCTTCTTGCCCGGGAACTTGTAGCGCACCAGCACCCAGGCCAGCAGCAGGCCGAACACCAGGTTGACCAGCGCCGCCAGCAGCGATGCGCCAAAGGTCAACCGGTACGAGGCCAGGACGCGCGGCGAACTCACCGCGGCCCAGAACTGCTCGCCCGTCAGGCTGAAGCTGCGCAGCACCAGCGCCGACAGAGGCACCAGCACGATCACGCTCAGCCAGAACAGCGTATAGCCCAGCGTCAGGCCAAAGCCGGGCAGCACGCGCTTGGCGCTGCGACGGCCAGAGCGCTGCACCGCCGCAGGCGGTGCGATGGTGGAGGCCGACATTTAGCGGCCGACGGTGTAGAGCTTGTCGAACTGGCCGCCGTCGTTGAAGTGCACCTTCTGCGCTTCACCCAGGCTGCCAAACAGTTCCTGCACCGTGAACAGCTGCAGCGGCTTGAACACGTCGGCGTGCTTCTTCAGCACCGCCGCCGAACGCGGGCGCAGCGCATGCTTGGCGGCAATCTCTTGTGCCTCATCCGAGTACAGCCAGTCCAGGTAGGCCTTGGCCAGTTCGCCCGTGCCCTTCTTGGCCACCGTGCGCTCAATAACCGCCACCGGGTTCTCGGCCACGATGCTGATCGACGGGTAGACCGCATCCACCTTGCCGTCGCCGAACTCGCGGTTGATCGACACCACTTCGGATTCGAAGGTGATCAGCACGTCGCCCACGTTGCGCTGCAGGAAGGTGGTGGTCGCGTCGCGGCCGCCCTTGCCCAGCACCGGCACGTTCTTGTAGAGCTTGCCGACGAACTCTGCGGCCTGCGCGTCGCTGCCGCCCTTCTTCTTCACGTAGCCCCAGGCGGCCAGGTAGGCGTAGCGGCCATTGCCACCAGTCTTGGGGTTGACCACCACCACCTGGATGCCGGGCTTGATCAGGTCGTCCCAGTCCTTGATGTTCTTGGGGTTGCCGTTGCGGGTCAGGAACAGCATGGTCGAGGTGGTGGGCGATGCGTTGTCGGGGAAACGCTTGGTCCAGTCCTTGGCGACCACGCCGCGCTCGGCCAGGAAGTCGATATCGGTGGAGGTGTTCATGGTCACCACGTCCGCGTCCAGGCCGTCGGCCACGGCGCGCGCCTGGGCGCTGGAGCCGCCATGCGACTGGTCGATCTTCACGTCCTTGCCGGTGGTCTTCTTGTACTGGGCAATGAACGCCGCGTTGTAGTCCTTGTAGAACTCACGGGCCACGTCGTAGGAGGCGTTGAGCAGGGTCTGGGCAGAGGCCAGGCCGCTGGCGGCCAGCGCGGCGGCAGCAAGCGCGATCTTGAGTCGGGAGTTCATGCGGATTCCGTTGCGAAGGTGGAAGAAGAAAAAGGGGTGGATGTTACGGGTGTAACGCTCAGCGACAAAGCACCCGTAAGCGACTGCAGCAGCGCCAATCCCAACGGCCAGTCGCCATGGCCGGATTCGACGTTGATGTGGCCGGCCTCCTGCAGGCGCACGAACTCGCTGCCCCACGAGCGCGCATAGGCACCGGCCAGGCGGATCGGGCAGTACGGGTCATTGCTGCTGGCCACCACGATGCTGCGGTAAGGCAGGCGGGCATGCGGCACCGGCGCGAAGTCGCTCAGCACGGCGCGGCGCTCCGGGTCGGCCGGGGCCACCAGCAAGGCGCCGCAGATGCGCTCCTGCGCCTGCGGGCCCAGATGGCTGACTGCTATGCATCCCAGGCTGTGCGCGGCCACCACCACTGGCCCGGGGGCCTCTTGGACGGTGCGCTCCAGCGCGGCCACCCAGGCCTTGCGGCTGGGCGTGACCCAGTCGTCTTGCTCGACGCGGTGGGCATCGGTCAAGTGCGTGGCCCACAGGCTCTGCCAGTGGCCTTCGCCAGAGCCGCGCCAGCCCGGCACGATGACGATGGTGGGCTGTGCGGCGCCGCTGCGCGGGGCCATGGAAGGCGCGGCGCTGCCAGTACCAGTCTGCGGCTCGGCCGCGGATGCCGCTGTGCTGCTCACTTGTTCGGCTGGGGCGTCAGGCGCAGGTAGGGCTTGACGGTCTTGTAGCCCTTGGGGAAGCGCTGGGCGATCTCCGCCGGGTCTTGCAGGCTGGGCAGGATCACCACGTCGTCGCCGTCCGTCCAGTCGGCCGGCGTGGCGACCTTGTGGCTGTCGGTGAGCTGCAGCGAATCGATCACGCGCAGCAGCTCGTCAAAGTTGCGGCCAGTGCTGGCCGGGTAGGTCAGCGTGGCGCGCACCTTCTTGTTCGGGTCGATGAAGAACACGCTGCGCACCGTGGCCGTGGCAGATGCGTTGGGGTGGATCAGGTCGTACAGCTCGGACACCTTGCGATCGGCATCGGCCAGGATCGGGAAGGTGACCGTGGTGTTCTGCGTCTCGTTGATGTCGCTGATCCACTCTTTGTGCTTGCCGACCGGGTCCACGCTGATCGCGATCGGCTTCACGCCACGCTTGGCAAACTCGCCCGACAACGCGGCCGTGCGGCCCAACTCGGTGGTGCACACCGGCGTGAAATCGGCCGGATGGGAGAACAGCACCACCCAGGAATTGCCAGCCCACTCATGGAACTGGATCGTGCCAAGGGAAGATTCTTGCGTGAAATCGGGGGCGGTATCGCCCAGTCGAAGGGTGGCCATCTGCGCTCCTTTGGGATGAATGGAGCGATTGTGGGGAGCGGCCCCTAATAAGAGAACAAATTAATTCTTCTTTCCTTATCGCATTTTTCGCATATGCGCGTGCGGTGATCGCGCGTTTGGAGCGGCGTGGCCGTCACAGCAGAAAACTACTAAATTGATAGCTAATAGCCCAGGCAGCGCCTGGGCTAACGGCATATTTCATCAAAATCCTCAAACCCGTGCGCGGTCGGCCTCAGCCCTGATGGCGCTTGACCCAGGCCACGTACTGGTCCACCCAGGTCTGCAGAAACTTCTTGCTGCCTTCGCCGATATGGCCCTGCCCGTCGAACAGGCCTTCTTTGTTCTGGATAAAGGCCTCTGGCTGGCCCAGCGTGGGCACGTCGAGGTAGGCCAGCACATTGCGCAGGTGCTGTTGCGCCAGTGCAGTGCCGATGGCACCGACCGACACACCCAGCACCCCGGCAGGCTTGCCGGCCCAGGCGTTCTGGCCGTAGGGGCGCGAGGCATGGTCGATCGCGTTCTTGAGCACGCCCGGGATGGAGCGGTTGTATTCCGGCGTGACAAAGAGCAGGCCCTGGGCCGCCTTGACCTCCCCGCGCAGACGGATCACCGCCGCTGCCGGGCTGCCGTCGTCGTCCTGGTTGTAGAGCGGCAGATCGTCTATGCGCAGGTGCTCGAAGGTGAAACCGGCCGGAAACAGCGGCTCCAGCGCACGCGCCAACTGGCGGTTGAGCGAATCCTTGCGAAGGCTGCCGACGACGACTGCAATGCGGTACTGGCTCATGCGGGCTCCAGGAAAAATGGCGGGGCGCCATTATGCGAAGCACCGCATGCCGGCACCATTACAAGATGCATGCGCGAAGCCTGCACATTGCGCAAAGTCGGCTAAGCAGTGCAGGCGCGCCAGCGGCACACTGGCGCCATGAAAGCCCGCCGTGCCGACCAGAACTACCGCGAGCGCGTAGCGCGCGTCGTGGCGGCCATCGTGGCCGACCCGATGGCCGAGCACCGCCTGGAAGACCTCGCGCGCCTGGCGCATTTCTCGCCCTTCCACTTCCATCGCGTCTACAGCAGCATCGCGGGCGAGACCGTGGCTGCCACGGTGCGCCGCGTGCGGCTGGCGCTGGCCACGCGCTTGCTGACGCAGGGCGGCCAGAGCATCACGCAGGTGGGACTGGCGGTGGGCTATGAAAGCCCGCAGGCGTTCACGCGCGCCTTTGGCCAGTTCACCGGGCAGTCGCCGCGCGAGTTCCAGTTGCAGATGCGCGAGGCGAGTCTCGACGTCGGCCCTGCGCTACAGGACAAGGATGCCGGCACACCGTCGCCCGTGCGGATCGTAGAACGCCCCGCACAGCCGGTGCATGCGCTGCTCCATCGCGGGCCCTTCACCACCATCCCTCACACCCACCGGCGGCTGCGTGCGCATATCGGTGCACGGGCCATATCGGACTGGTTTGGCATCTCTTGCGGCGATCCGGAGGTACGGACCGAATTCAGGTACTACGCCGCAGTGGCATCGCCCGACGCCTGGCCCGCGGATGATGCGGAGATCGAGACGCTCGACATCCCCGGCGGCCTCTACGCCGTGCACTGCCTTGCCGGCCCCTACACCCGCATCAACGCCGCCGTGCAGGCGCTCTACACACACTGGCTGCCCGGCAGCGGCTACGAGCCGGACGACCGGCCCACGCTGGAGCACTACCTGAACTCGCCACGCCAGGTCGCGCCGGCCGCACTGCGCACCGATCTGCTGATTCCCATTCGCCCAGCCAGTTGACGCCCCACCTTTGCTCAGGATCTGACATGCCCTTCCTTCGCCTGCTCTTACTCACGGCCCTTGGTCTCTTGGCGACACTCGCCCAGGCCGCCGGCTTCAGCACCATCGAGGTACCGGCCGACGCGCAAGGGCCGGCGCTGCACGGCGCCGTATGGACGCCCTGCGGCACGCCTGACGGCCAGATCAAGCTCGGCCGCGCTGTCATTCCCGGCGTACAGGGTTGCCCGGTCGCAGGCGCGCAGTTGCCATTGATCGTGCTGTCGCATGGATATGGCGGCTCCTTCCTCGGTCATCACGACACGGCCGAAGCGCTGGCCAATGCGGGCTTTGTGGTCGCCGCCATTGGCCACTCGAACGACAACCACCTGATCCGGGGTGGCCCGAACGACAGAGTCCTGGCGCTCGCCACGCGGACCACCGACATCAAGCGCCTGATCGACTACATGCTCCAGCAGTGGCCGGCACGCACTGCCTTGGCGGCAGACAGGATCGGCTTCTTTGGTTTTTCAAGGGGCGGCTACACGGGCCTGGTGCTGGCCGGTGCCCAGCCGGATTTCGAACGGCTCCCTCCCCTGCCAGGGTCCCCCTGCGCGTCGGCGCCAGAAAGCCCGGCCTGCGGCCAGATGCGGCAGAGCTTCCGCGAACTGCTCGCAGCGCCCCTGGCGCATGACGCGCGCATCAGGGCGGCCGTGATCGCCGACCCGCTCAGCATGGTCTTTGATGCCGAGGGGCTGAAGAACGTCACCATTCCAATCCAGCTCTGGGCCTCGGAGCAAGGCGGCGACGGTGTACTGCCCAAGCATGTGGATGCCGTGCGGCGCGGCCTCCCATCACCGCCCGACTACCGGGTACAGCCCGGCTCCGCGCACTTCGCCTTCCTTGCCCCCTGCTCTGCAGCGCAGACTGCGGCAGTGCCCGACATCTGCAAGGACGCGCCAGGCTTCGACCGTGCTGCCTTCCACGACAAGCTGAACGCCGAGGTGCTTGCCTTTCTACGGGCGCAGCTTGTGCAGACGCCCAGACCTTGAAGCCCCTGCGCGAACGCCAAAAGCCCTACGCGTGCAGCCAGCGCGCATGCAACCAACGCGCCAAATGGTCGAGCAGGTAGCCCAGTGCACCGATCAGCACGATCACGGCCATGAGCTCTGAATAGGCCAGGCGATCCCGCGTGTCCAGGATGAAGTAGCCCAGGCCCGCGGAAACGCCCAGCATCTCGGCCGGCACCAGCACGATCCAGATGATGCCGATGGCCAGCCGCACGCCGGTCAGGATGTGCGCCGTGATGCCCGGCAGAATCACCCGCAACACCAGCTCGCGCCGCGTTGCCGACAGGCTGCGCGCCAGCAGCAGCCAATTGGCATCGAGCTGCGCCACCCCTGCGGCGGTGTTCAGCAGGATCGGCCAGACTGCGGCGAACGCCAGCAGGAAGTACACCGGCGCATCGCCCACGCCCAGCACCATCACGGCAATCGGCATCCACGACAGCGGCGAGATCATGCGCAGGAACTGAAACACCGGCGTGGTGGCCTGCGCAAAGCGGCGCCACACCCCGGTGAGGATTCCCAGCGGCACGCCAAAGGCAAAAGCCAGCAGCAAGCCGACCGCCACACGCTGCAGGCTCAGCAGGGTGTGGTACCAGATGTCGGGCCCGGTAACCAGCCGCCACAGCGCCTCCAGCGACGGCAGCGGCGCGAACGCCGCGGCCACCGGCGTGCGCTGCACCAGCAGCGTCGCGCCCGCGGACCACAGCAGCAGCACCAGTGCAATGCCACCCAGCGGCAGCAGGATGCGCCTCACCTCAGGCCACAATGGTTTCGCGCCGCGTGTAGTCGGCCGGCACACCGAACACCTGCGGGCCACCCACGCTCGCGATGGCCTTGCGCACAAAGCGGTCGTCTACCAGATCGCGCGCCACGAACTTCGGATCCAGCGCGTTCAGGAAGGTGGTGTCGCCCTCGACCTTCGTGGCCTTGATGGCGCGCACCAACTCTTCGGTGTAGGACGCGTAGGGGTAAGGCTGGAAGTCGATGCGGTGCTGCGACCACCCCTTGTTGCGTACCACACCGCTGGCCTCGTAGTCGGCATAGTCAGTCGCGGCCAGCACCTTGGCCAGCGTGCGCTGCGGGTGCGGCATGTACTTGTGCTCGCCCGCACTCGACAGCAGCGTAGCGGTTTCCAGCCGGTTGCCGCGCGTCCACAATTGCGCCTTCACGATGGCGCTGGTGACGCGTTGCGCCCATTCGGGTTTGTCGACCACGTCGCGCTCGGCCAGGAAGGTGACGCAGCAGGCATGGTCGCGCCATACGTCGCCGGAGAAGCGCAGGACCTTGCCCACCCCGGCGATCTCGGCCGCTGCGTTGAACGGATCGGCCACGATGAAGCCCGCGATCGACTTGCCCGCCAGCGCCGACACCATCTCGGCGGGCGGCAGCACCACCAGGTTGACCTCCTTCGGACCGATCGCGTTGCCGCGCGCGCGGGTCACGGCGGTCAGCCCCTCCTTGCGCAGCAGATCCTGCAGCAGGATGTTGTGGATCGAATACCAGAACGGGATGGCCACCGTGCGCCCGCCCAGGTCCGCGACCGTCTGCACCTCAGGCAACACCGTCAGGGCCGAGCCGTTGAGGTGGTTCCAGGCCACGATCTTGGCCGGAAATTTCGAGCCGTAGCGCACCCACAAGGTGGCAGGCGAGAGCAGGTGCACCACGTTGACCTGGCCAGAGACAAAGGCCTCGACGATCTGCGCCCAGGAGCGGAACAGCCGCGGCGCCTCTGCCTTCAGGCCCTCCTTCTCGAACAGTCCGCGGCCATGCGCCACCAGCAGCGGCGTGGCGTCGGTGATGGGCAGGTAGCCGATCTTCACGGGCTGATCATCGCCCTTAAAAGCCTGCGCGCGCGCATCACCGGCCGCCAGCAACGGCGCGGCCACGCCCGCACCGACCAGTGCCGAGAGCCGCAGCATGTCGCGCCGTGTCAGGCCGCAGTCGCAGGACGAGGAGGCGCAGACATGCGTGGGGAACGCGTGACCGGGTATGAGGTTCTTCATGCGGTGAGCCTTTCAGGATTGCGGGAAGAGGCAAGCTGCCGCGCGCCGTTCAGCGCAGCCAGAATGTCCAGCCGTAACGCGGTGACGGCGACCGGGTCAGCCTCACGCGGGCGGCCAATATCGACGCGCCATTCGCGCACAATGCGCGCGGGCTGTCCGGACACGGTGCCCATCAGGAGAATGCGGTCGCCCACGGCAATCGCCTCGTCAATGTCGTGCGTGACCAGCAGCGTGGCGGTCTGCCAGCGATGCACCAGCGCTACCAGCAGCTCCTGCATCTCGGTGCGCGTGATGGCGTCCAGCGCAGAGAACGGTTCGTCGGCCAGCAGCAGCAAGGGCTCGCGCGCCAGGGCACGGGCCAAAGCCACGCGCTGTGCCATGCCGCCTGAGAGTTGCCGTGGATACAGGCCGCCCTGCCCCGCCAGCCCTACCGCCGCCAGCGCCTCGTCCACGCGGCGGCGCAGCTCCGCGCGCCCAACCGGGGGCTGGCTGGCGAAGTCCAGCCCAAAGCCCGCGTTGCGTGCGGTATCAAGCCAGGGCAGCAAGCTGGGCTGCTGGAACACCAGCGCCGCACGCGGGTGTGGTGCCCGCAGCGGTTGGTCCATGAAATGCACCTCGCCCGTAGTGTGTGCACCGCCGGGATCTTCCAGACGGCCCAGCACACGCAGCAGGGTGGATTTGCCGCAACCGCTGCCACCGAGCAGGCAGACTATCTCGCGCGGCGCGACCTGCAGCGACACGCCGGCGAACACCGGCGAGCGTGCGTTGTAGCCAAAGCTCAGATCGCGCGCCTGCAATACAGGCAAGGTGCTGCTCATACCACCGCGGCCTGAAAGGCCTGGGCCTGCTTTGCCAATGCCCCCTGCAGTTGCATGACACTGGGCGTCACGATGGGAATGAAAGCGGCCTCGCGCCAGCGCCGCGCGAAGGTCAGCGACTGGTCCCGGTGGTAGGCACGGCCACCGCCTGCTTGCAGCTCCAGCAGCAAAGCCTGTTGCACGATGTCCGCCAGCGCCAGACGCAGACGAAAGAGCGCGGCGGGCTGGGCCACAAAGCGGCCGCCGTCGCGGCTGTCCGCCAGCCCTTCGCGCAACGAGGCCGTTGCAGCGTCCAGCGCCGCCCGCTGGGTGCTTACCGGCGCCTCAAGCACCTCGCGCCCCGCGCCGCCAGTACGCTGCGCGGTCGCAAGCGCCGACCGCGCCAGCCCGATTGACAGCGCGCACTGCAAACCAAGGAAGGCTGGCCTCACGCGCGGCAGGAAGAAGTTTGCGTCCTCGTGAATCAGGTCTGCCGGCTCCAGCAACAGGCTGTCGATGCGCAGCGATGCGGTGTTGCTGCCGCGCAGGGCGATCAGGTCAAGGTCGTCGCTGCGCGTGAGCCCACTGCGCCCCGATACCAATGCGGCTACCACGGGCTTGGCAGTTCCCGGCGCGGCCACCGCAGCCGCCGCAATGAAGCCATCCGGCCGCAGGTTGGTACACCAGGGAACGCTGCCCTGCAAGTGCCAGCCCTGCGCCACCGACTGGGCCGTAATGCCCAGCGTCTCAATGCCGCCCAGGTACTTCATGGCATTGGACAAGCCGGTGGCGCCCGCCTGCGTGCCGGCGAGCAGCAGCGGCAGCCAGCGCTCGCGTAGCGCCGTGTTGGGCGACTGCAGCAAATACTCGATGAAGGCTCGTTGCCCCCAGAACGTGAACGCTGCCGCGAGCGACTCGCCCGCAACAGCCGCTATGGCCTCGACCCCGTCCCATACGTCACCGCCCTGCCCGCCCCACTCACGCGGCACGCCCAGGCCAAACAGGCCTGCGGCAGCCAGGCGTGGCACGACCTCCGGCGCCAGCGCGTTGTCCGCATCCAGCGATTCGGCACTGGACGCGAGCCAGGCGCGGTCAGCCTCAGCCAGCATGCGCCACCCCGTCCTGCGCAAGGTTCTGCGGAAGGTAGGGCTGCAACTGCGGGTTCACCGGGCTTTGTGCAAGGCTGTTGGCGAAGTTGCACAGTGTGGCCAGGCTGATGCCAAGCACCACTTCCAGCGCCTGCTGCTCTGAAAAGCCCGCAAGGCGGAAGGCCACCAGCGCCGCATCGTCCACCGCGCCACGCCGGGCAATGACGGCCTCGGCAAACTCGCGCACGGCATCCAGCCGCGCATCGCCGGTCGGCTGACCGTGCTGCAGTGCCGCGACCGACGCCGTAGATAGTTTGCCCTGCTTGAGCGCCACCGCCGTATGGCCCGCCACGCAAAAGTCGCAGCCGTGGATACGGGCGGCGGTGATCTGCACCACTTCGCGCTCGGGCAGCGGCAGCTCGCCGCGCGCGTTGATCTGCGCAACCGTGAGGTAGGTTTCCAGCGCCTGCGGTGAACTGGCGAGGACGCCGATCAGGTTCGGCAGGAAGCCGTTGTTAGCTTGCGCGCGCTGCACAAAGGCGCGGCTCGCTTCAGGCGCGGTGGCTTCGGTGTGTAGGGTCAGGCGTGCCATTGAGGCTTCTCCGGTGAGGACATGGCACCGATTCTTCGCGCTGCGCGCCCTGCCATCAATGACCGGGCGTCGCGCTTTTGTGCTCGTTCGTGCCGGCCTGGCGCGGGTCGCGCGTGTGGGCACGCTGCCAGGCGCCCGGCTGCTCACCGAGCGTCCGCTTGAAGGCACGCGAGAAAGCCGCATAGGATTCGTAGCCCACGGCCTGCGCCACCTGCCCGATGGATTCACCCTGCTCCAGCCGGCGCGCCGCAAGCTGCATGCGAAGCAGCAGCAGAAATTGCAGTGGCGACTGCCCGCAGGCCTCGCCGAACTGACGAAAAAACGCCGCGCGCGAGAGGTGCACGCGCTGCGCCATGTCCTGCACCGACCAGGGTCGCGCCGGGGCCTGCAGCAATTCCGCCACCAGCGGCGCAAAGCCCGGCCGCCGCAACAGCGTCCACAGTCCGCGTGCATACGGGTCGTTCTTCGCCACGTGGCGCAGGGCGTAGAAGAACAGCAGGCCCGACAAGCGGTCCATCACGGCCGAGGGCTCCGCGGCGCCGCGCCGTGCCTCCTCCAGCATCAGGTCAAACAGAGCACCCACCGACACCATTGCCGGGTCGGCAGCACGCAGTACAAGGCATTGCGGAAAAGCATCCGTCACCAAGCCCCGCATCGCGCCATCGAATGAGAAAAATCCGCAGGCCAGGCCCGTCTCACCCAGCACGCCGCTGGCCGCCAAAGGCTGTATCGGCTGCGCCATGCAGTCGATCGCCGGATCGGCATAGGGTGAGAGGAAATGCGGCACATCGCGCATCAGGAACACGCCGTCGCGCGCCGCCAGCGGCACTGGCGCACTGCCCTGCAGGTGCAGCCAGCAGCGGCCCTCCAGGATCAGGTGAAAGCTCGCGCGTGCATGGCCGGCGGTCGAGGCCCGCCAGCGCCCGCAGTACTGACCCACATGGAAAACGCTGGCATTCCACTCCAGCCCGTCCAGCAGCCAGCCGACGACGCGGTCCGTCTGCACGTTGCCAGCATCGGATATATCTTGCGGATGGTCCGGAACAGGATGAAGCAGCGCCATAGGCTGCGGAGTGTCTAGTCAGGCGGCGCGATTGGCAACGAAGGAGTTGCTTGAAGCTTATGCGCCAGAGGCACACAAGCGGCAATCGTCAAGTCGGACCCGGGCCAGAACGGCCCGGGTCGGATGACAAGAGTGTTCAGCCCTGCCGCCGCTGCCCCGCCAACCGCCGCACCACCGCCACCAGCCGATCAATCTCATCGAAGGTGTTGTAGAACGCCAGCGAAGGCCGCACCGTGGTCTCGACGCCGAAGCGCCGCAGGATGGGCTGCGCGCAGTGATGGCCCGTACGCACCGCGATGCCTTCATCGTTGAGTGCCTGGCCCACCTCTTCGGTGCTGTAGCCGGCCAGCACAAAGGACATCACGCTGGCCTTGTCGGCCGCCGTGCCGATCAAGCGCACACCCGGAATCGCGCCGAGTTGCGCCATGCCATACACCAGCAGGTCGTGCTCGTAGCGCGCGATGTTCTCTATGCCCACCCGGTTCACGTAGTCGATGGCAGCGCCCAGGCCCACCGCGTCGGCGATGTTGCCGGTGCCGGCCTCGAACTTGTTCGGGATCGGCTGGAACACGGTCTTCTCGAAGGTGACGTCGGCAATCATGTTGCCGCCGCCCTGCCACGGGGGCATGTCTTCGAGCACCTCGCGCTTGCCCCAGACCACGCCAATGCCGGTCGGGCCGAACACCTTGTGGCCGGAGAACACGAAGAAGTCGGCGCCGATGTCCTGCACATCCACCCGCATGTGCGAGATGGATTGCGCACCATCAACCAGCGCCTTCGCGCCAGCGCGGTGTGCCAGCTCGACGATCTCTTTCACCGGCACCACCGTGCCCAGCGCGTTGGAGACCTGCGTGACGGCAACGATCTTGGTGCGGTCGTTGAGCAGCTTGCGGTACTCGTCCAGCAACACCTGGCCTTTGTCGTCAACCGGGATCACGCGCAGCTTCGCGCCCTTGGCGGCAGCAAGCTGCTGCCAGGGCACGATGTTGGCGTGGTGCTCCAGGTTGCTGACGATGATCTCGTCGCCCTCGCCCACATGCTGGCCGCCCCAGCTCTTGGCCACGAGGTTGATGGCCTCGGTGGTGCCGCGCACGAAGATCACCTCTTCCACTTCCGGTGCGTTGATGAACTTTCGCACGCGCTCGCGGGCGCCTTCATAGGCGTCGGTGGCGCGCGCAGCCAGCTCATGCGCTGCGCGGTGGATGTTGGAGTTCTCGTGCTCGTAGAAGTAGGCGATGCGGTCGATCACCGACTGCGGCTTGTGCGTGGTGGCGGCGTTGTCGAACCACACCAGTTGCTTGCCGTTCACGCGCTCCTGCAGGATCGGGAAATCGCGGCGGATGGCGTTCACGTCGAAGGGCGGGTGCTGGCCCTGCCCCGCGAGCGGCACCGTGCCATGCGGCGCTGGCTTGGCCGGCGTCACATAGCCGCTGGGCAGCACCACGGCATCGACGAAGTAGTACTTCGGCTCGCCCGACGGTGCCGTTTGCGGCACGGCAGCGCCTGCCGGGGCAGCAGACACGCGCGGTGCCTCGGGCGTGGCAAACGGCTGGCGCGCCAGCGTATCCAGCGAACTGCTACGCCCGCTAGGTGAAGGCTGGCCGTGGTTGTCGCCGAGGAAATAGAACGGCGACGCCGGATGGCGCGCAGCACTGGATGCACCCGCGGCCTGGGCCTCGGGTACGCCCAGCACGGCGCTGCCAAAGCGCGGCTCGTAGGCCGGCACGGTGCTGGTCACCGTATCCGGCAAGCCGTTGGCGGCGGTCGCATGCGGCAGCAGCGCGGGCGCGCGGTTGGCCAGCGACAGCACGGGCGTGGGCGATGCCGGCAACAGGTTGGTGCCAGGCACCTGCCCTTGCGGAATCGGCGTGCCCGGCACGCCAGGGCCGAAGCCCGCCGGGCTCGTCAATGGCGAACCTGGCGGGGCAATATTGACCGGCGCCTGCAGGCCGACCGGGCTGGGCGATTCGCCAGGCAGCGCAGCAAACAAGGCTGTCGCCATGCGTGCAAGCACCGCCGGGTCGAATGGCGCCTCGGGCGCCTGCGGCACGCTCACAGGGGAAGAAGCGGGGGTCATCGCCACGGCTTCTTACTTGTAGGTGTCCGGGTAGTCGTGGTACTTGTTGACCTCGACATCGTCCAGCACCGCCAATGCATCGGTGGTCAGCACGGCGAGCGAGCAGTACAGCGAGATCAGGTAAGAGGCGATGGCGTGGTTGTTGATGCCCATGAAGCGCACCGACAGGCCGGGTGCCTGCTCGCCTGGCAGGCCGGGCTGGAACAGACCGACCACGCCCTGGCGCTTGTCGCCCACGCGCAGCAGCAGGATCTTGCTCTTGCCATCGGCCACCGGCACCTTGTTGGATGGGATCAGCGGGATGCCGCGCCAGGTGATGAACTGCGAGCCAAACAGGCTCACGGTCGGCGGCGGCGTGCCGCGGCGCGTGGCTTCACGGCCAAAGGCAGCAATGGCCAAGGGGTGCGCCAGGAAGAAGGCGGGCTCTTTCCAGACCTTGGTCAGCAGCTCGTCCAGGTCGTCGGGCGTGGGCGCGCCGGTCAGCGGGAAGATGCGCTGCTCGTCCGTCACCTGGGCCAGCAGGCCGTAGTCGGGGTTGTTGATGAGCTCGCTCTCCTGGTTCTCCTTGATCGTCTCGATCGTCAGGCGCAGTTGCTCCTTGATCTGGTCGTGCGGGCTGCTGTAGAGGTCAGAGATGCGGGTGTGCACGTCCAGCACGGTGCTGACGGCATTCAGGTAGTACTCGCGCGGGTTTTCTTCGTAGTCGACGAAGGTGCGCGGCAGTTGGTTCTCGCTCTCCTTGGCGGTGCAGGTGACCTTGATCGACTCGGGGTTCTTGACCTTGTTCAGGCGGTAGATGCCCGCCTCCACCGGCACCCATTGCAGCAGGTGCGTCAGCCAGCGCGGGCTGATGGTCTCCAGCTGCGGAGCGGTCTTGGTGGCATTGGCTAGTTGGCGGGCTGCGTTGTCGCCCAGGGCGGTGGTGCCGCCTACGGTTGCCGTCATGGAAATCTTCCGATCTAGGGGTTGGAAAAAGGAACGGTTCGCAGTGTCTGGTGGCGTCAGCCGGCCATCAACATGCTATAGCCGCCAAGTTGATGCCACGCACGGTACGTGCCCGCGTGATGGCATCGCAATGCCCGAACAGGCCAATGATGTTCACGCCCAGCGCCAGCGCCAGTTTCTCTGCGGTGACCAGCGAGGCAATGGCGCGGCCACGCTCGACCTCGCCCACATAGGAACGGTTCAGGCGGGAGCGCTCGGCCAGCTCTTCTTGCGACCAGCCACGCGCCTCACGCAATTGCCGCACCGCCAAGCCAAAGATCTGGACCAGCTCCGACGCGGTCGCGGCTGGCTCAGGCGCGCGCATCGCCGTCGCTGCGCGATATGGCCTGGGTCACGTGCGCGCCGGGCAGCACATCCTGCGTCAGCCAGACATTGCCGCCGATGGTCGCGCCACGGCCCAGCGTGACGCGGCCGAGGATGGTGGCGCCCGCATAGATGACCACCTCGTCTTCCACCACCGGGTGGCGCGGCAGCCCCTTTTGCAGGTGGCCATCGCCATTGGTGGGAAAGCGCTTGGCACCCAAGGTGACCGCCTGGTACACGCGCACCCGCTGGCCGATCACCGTGGTTTCGCCGATCACGACACCGGTGCCGTGGTCAATGAAGAAGCTGGCGCCAATCTGCGCGCCGGGGTGGATGTCGATGCCGGTCTGCCCGTGCGCCAGCTCGGCCACGATGCGCGCCAGCAGCGGCAGCTCCAGTTGGTAGAGCCGGTGCGCCAACCGGTGGTGGATCATGGCCAGCACGCCGGGGTAGCACAGCAGCACTTCGTCCACGCTGCGCGCCGCCGGGTCGCCGTGGTAGGCCGCCAGCACGTCGCTGTCGAGCAGGCGCCGGATGTCGGGCAGCGATGCCGCAAAGGCTTGCGCGGCGGCTTCTGCCCGCGCACCGATGTCGCCTGCCGCATCGCGGCCCAGGTGGCGCGTCTGGTAGCGCAGCTCAAGGCGGATCTGCGCCAGCAGCGCGTGCAGTGCGGCGTCCAGCGTGTGGCCAACGTAGAAGTCTTCGCTCTCCTGGCGCAGGTCGGTGGGCCCCAACCGCATCGGGAACAGCGCGCCCTTGAGCGACTCCACGACTTCCGCCAGCGCGTCGCGCGAGGGGAACTCGCGCCCGCCGGGCTCGTTGGAGCGGGCCTGCGCCTCGCGCCAGTCCTGCCGCACGGTATGCAGCGAAGCCACGATCTGCTTGATATCAAAAACGGTCACAGGGGATTCTTTCTGGCGGATCGTTGGCAGTCAGCGGGGTCAATCAATCTTGTACCCAGGGCAGGCCATGAAAACGCCAGCCGTCACCCGCACCACGGTGCTGGTGCGTGTCGATCTCGCCCTCGAAGCCTTCTGCCACGTTGAAGACCTGGGTGAAGCCGGCCTTGGTGGCGGCCTCTGCGGCCAGGGCCGAGCGCTTGCCGCTGCGGCACAGCAGCAGCACCACGGCTTCCTTGCCGCCTTCTTGCGCCAGCTTGGCCTCCAGCTCGCGCACAAAGCGCGGGTTGCGCGTCAGGCTGGTGCCGGTGGCCCAGGCCACGTGCAGGCTGCCGGGCACATGGCCGACAAACTTGCGCTCTTCGCCGGTGCGCACGTCGACAAGCGCGGCGGCGCCGGAGTTGAAGAGTTCCCACGCCAGGCCTGGCGGGACGCTGCCGGCATAGGGCAAACCGGTGGAAAGTGCGACGGCACGGGCAGATTCAAGGCCCGGTGCCAGAGTGGTGGATGCGGTGGTCATCATGCGGCTCCTTGTGCCGCAGGCCGTGTCTCTCTCGGCCTGCTATGCACTGAATGTAGGAGTCGCGCCGCACTGCATCAAAGAATAAAAATGGCGGCACTTAGCAGAATTCCACATAAGCAGCAGCCGCTTAGCGCGCCCCTGCGCTACAAGGCAGCGTAACTATCAAATAGATAGCTATAAGCCCAGGCCACACCTGGGCTAGAGGCATATTTCACTAAAAAACCAACTACTGCGAAGCAAACCCTCGAAAGGACTTGTTCTAGCGCGGCTTGCGCGCCACGGGCTTGCCGCCCGGCTTGCCCGAGCCGTTGTCGCGGGGCGGCAGCCCGGTGTGCTGGGTCAGCATGCGGCCCTTCACCGGTGCGGCAGTCGCTGCGGTCTTGAGTGGCGTCGAATTTTTGCGGCGCGCGCTCTGGTAGCTGCCATCGGTCAGCGGCTGGAAGGTCGGGATCAGGTGGTGCTTGCCATTGCCGATCAGGTCGGCGCGGCCCATGGCCTTGAGCGCCTCGCGCAGCAGCGGCCAGTTGTTCGGGTCGTGGTAGCGCAAGAAGGCCTTGTGCAGGCGCCGGCGCTTCTCGCCGCGCACGATGTCAACCGCCTCGCTGTCGCGCGTGATCTTGCGCAGCGGGTTCTTGTTGCTGTGGTACATGGCCGTGGCCGTGGCCATGGGGCTGGGATAGAAGGTCTGCACCTGGTCGGCACGGAAGCCGTTCTTCTTGAGCCAGATGGCCAGGTTCATCATGTCGCCGTCGCTGGTGCCCGGGTGCGCGGCAATGAAGTACGGGATCAGGTACTGCTTCTTGCCCGCCTCGGCCGAGAACTTCTCGAACATCTGCTTGAACTTGTCATAGCTGCCGATGCCGGGCTTCATCATCTTGGTGAGCGGGCCGGTCTCGGTGTGCTCGGGCGCGATCTTCAGGTAGCCGCCAACATGGTGCTGCACCAGCTCTTTCACGTACTCGGGCGACTGCACGGCCAGGTCGTAGCGCAGGCCGGAGCCGATCAGGATCTTCTTGATGCCCTTCAAGGCCCGCGCACGGCGGTAGATCTTGATCAGCGGATCGTGGTTGGTGCCCAGGTTCGGGCAAATGCCCGGGTAGACGCAACTGGGCTTGCGGCAGGCCGATTCGATCTCAGGGCTCTTGCAGCCCAGACGGTACATGTTGGCGGTCGGGCCGCCCAGGTCCGAGATGGTGCCGGTGAAGCCGCTGACGCTGTCGCGGATGGCCTCGACCTCTTTGATGATGGATTGTTCAGAGCGGCTCTGGATGATGCGGCCCTCGTGCTCGGTGATCGAGCAGAAGGTGCAGCCGCCAAAGCAGCCGCGCATGATGTTCACGCTGAAGCGAATCATTTCCCAGGCCGGGATCTTGGTGGCGCCGTCGTGGCTGCCCTGCTCATCCGCATAGCGCGGGTGCGGGCTGCGGGCGTAGGGCAAGTCAAACACGTGGTCCATCTCGGCCGTGGTGAGCGGGATGGGCGGCGGGTTGATCCACACGTCGCGCGCGGTGGCGCCTTCGCCATGCGCCTGCACCAGCGCGCGGGCGTTGCCGGGGTTGGTCTCGAGGTGCAGCACGCGGTTGGCGTGGGCGTAGAGCACCGGGTCGCTGCGCACCTGCTCGTAGCTGGGCAGGCGGATCACGCTGCGGTCGCGCGGCGGCACCTTGAGCTTGACCGAAGGGTTGGCCACGAACTTGATCGGCTGGATGGCCGCGCCGGCCAGGCTGCCAGCGACGGCGCCCTTGCCCTTGGCTGCCGCCTCGGCTTGGGTGGCGACGGCCTGGGCCTCGTCCTCTTTGGCGCAGGTGGCGCCGTTGGCCTTGGCCTGGTCGGACACCATCAGGTAGGGGTTCACATGCGCCTCGACGCGGCCTGGGGCATCGACGCTGGTGGAGTCGATCTCGAACCAGGGCTCGCCCGGCGTCTCGCGCCGCACGAAGGCGGTGCCGCGCACGTCGGTGATTTGCTGCACCGGCTCGCGCGCGGCCAGGCGGTGGGCGATCTCGACGATGGCGCGCTCGGCGTTGCCATACAGCAGCAGGTCGCACTTGGCATCGACCACGATGCTGCGGCGTACCTTGTCAGACCAGTAGTCGTAATGGGCGATGCGGCGCAGGCTGCCTTCGATGCCGCCCAGGATGATGGGCACGTCGTTCCAGGCTTCCTTGCAGCGCTGCGAGTAGACGATGGCCGCGCGGTCGGGGCGGCTGCCGCCCACATCACCGGGCGTGTAGGCGTCGTCGCTGCGGATCTTCCGGTCGGCGGTGTACCGGTTGATCATCGAATCCATGTTGCCGGCGGTCACGCCGAAGAACAGATTCGGCTTGCCCAGCACCTTGAACGGGTCGGCGCTCTGCCAGTCAGGCTGGGCAATGATGCCCACGCGAAAGCCCTGCGCCTCCAGCATGCGGCCGATCACCGACATGCCAAAGCTCGGGTGGTCGACATAGGCATCGCCGGTGACCACGATGATGTCGCAGCTGTCCCAGCCCAGCGCGTCCATCTCGGCACGGCTGGTGGGCAGGAATTTCGCGGTACCAAAACGCGCCGCCCAGTACTTGCGGTAGCTGGTCAGGGGCTTTGCGGCACGCGCGAAAAAGGAAACGTCAACGGGGGCGTTCATCGCGGAGCTTTCTGGGGGGAACCCACGATTTTAAGTCGAGCGCCCCTTTTCCCCTAACGAAAGGGTTTGGGCAACAGGCAAGCACCCCACAACAAGCCCCAGCCCAACCCAAAAACACCACGGATCTGGCTTTGTCAGGCCGTAGAGGGGGTTGGCGGAGGCACGAAGTGCGAAGCCTGGGGGAGAGCTACTGAACAGTCACCTGCCCACGAATCTCCCCGCCCGGATGCTGCTGGGTATGCACATTGACATACCAGCGGCCCGCCAGCAGATCGCTGGCCTGGGCCGGCGTGATCGCAGACACGCCCTCCTGGCTGCCGGTGTAGGGCGCGCCAATCGGCACCAAGACGCCGGCATTGGCGCCCACCGCCGCCGGGCCGTGGAAGTGCGCCGCCGTGGCCGCGCCGCTCAGGCCCGTATAGGTCAGCCGCCAGCGCAGGCTGCCCGTTTCCTTGCTGTACCAGGCCTGCAGCGTGCCCGTGCCTGACGACTGCACCGGCGGCACCTCTGCCGCGCCGGTCAGCGTGGCGCCCAGCGTCACCGGGCTGGAGGAGGTTTTCCACGCAACGCAGCCAGATGCCAAGGCCAGTACGGCGACAGACGCCAGGGCGGCGCAGGCCCTACGGCGGGGTGAGGAAAGCAGGAAGGACATGGCAAATCTCCAAGGGTGGATGAGGCTGCGCACAAGGCAGGGCGCCACGATCTTGCGGCCCGGCCTGCGCCTGTTTGCAACCGTATGCTACCAAGGCCTTGTTTTAGATATTAATTAGATATATCTTATTAAATCTAAATCACATCGAAAGACAGCCATGCTGGATGACTTCTCCCCCGCTGCCGGGCGCGGCGGACGCGGCGGCGGCCGGGTGTTTGGCCATGGCGGCCTGCGCCTGGTGCTGCTGCAGCTCATTGCCGACAAACCGCGCCACGGCTACGAGCTGATCAAGGCCATTGAAGAGCGCCTGGGCGGCCGCTACAGCCCGAGCCCCGGCGTGGTCTACCCCACGCTCACCTTGCTGGAAGAGCTGGGCTACGCCAGCGTCGACACTAGCGAAGGCGGCACCCGCAAGCGCTACACGGTGACAGCCGCCGGCACCGAGCACCTGGCGGCCCAGCGCACAGAAACCGATGCGCTGCTGGCCCGCATGGACGCCACCGACACCGTGCACGGCCTGCGCCCGCCGCCGGTGGTGCGCGCGGTGCAGAACCTGAAGCTCGCGATGCACATGCGCCTGTCCCGCACCCCTCTGACCGAGGAACAGGTGCACGCCATCGCCGCCGTCCTGGATGACGCGGCCCAACGACTGGAGAAAATTGGATGACCGCCCCTCTCACCACCACCGAAGACCCGCGCGCCACGCAGCGCGTGCGCCACGCAGCGCGTGCGCCACGACACACGCTTTCGCCTGCTGACCGTGCGCAGCGCCACGCACCTGACGCCGCACATGGTCCGCGTCACGCTGGCAGGCGACGAGCTGCAAGGCTTTGCCAGCCCCGGCTTTGACGACCACGTGAAGCTCTTCTTCCCCGATGCCGCTACCGGCCGCATCGACCGGCCCAGCATGGGCCCCGACGGCATCAACTGGCCCGGCCCGCGCCCGCAGATGCGCGACTACACGCCGCGCCACTACGACGCCGCTGCTGGCACGCTGACGATCGACTTCGCGCTGCACGACGCCGGCCCCGCCACGCGCTGGGCCGAACAAGCCCAGCCCGGCCAGACGCTGGGCGTGGGCGGCCCGCGCGGCTCCATGCTGATCCCTGCCGCCTTCGACGGCTACCTGCTGATCGGCGACGACACTGCCCTGCCCGCCATCGCCCGCCGGCTGGAAGAGCTGCCCGCCGGCGCACCAGTGACCGTGCTGGCCGAGGTCGACAGCCCGGCGGATGAGATCGCCTTCAGCACCCGCACTGACCTACGCATCACCTGGGTTCACCGCCAAGGCGCCGCGCCCGGCAGCACCTCGCTGCTGCTGGATGCACTGCCCACACTGGCCCTGCCACCGGGCGACTTCCACACCTGGATCGCCTGCGAAACCGGCGCAGCCAAGCAGTTGCGCGCAAGCCTGATCGCCCACCACGGCGCCCGCCCGGCCTGGACCAAGGCGGCGGGCTACTGGCGCGTGGGCAGCGCCGATGCGCATGAGCGCATCGAATAATGGCGAAAAGTGCCTTCAGCCCAATAGACACCTGGGCTTATAGCTATCATTAAAGAAGCGCCATCGGCGTGACCCAGCAGGCGCAGCGCAAAGCAGCAAGAATGTGTGGTTCCCGAATACACACAACGAAAGGCTCTCGCATGTCTCTCCGCCCGCTCGGCCGCTCTGGCCTTCAGGTGTCGCCGCTGACTTTTGGCGGCAATGTTTTCGGTTGGACGGTGGATGAAGCCACCTCCTTCTCCCTGCTCGACACCTGGCTTGATGCCGGCATGAACTTTGTCGATACCGCCGACGTCTATTCGCGCTGGGTGCCCGGCCACAGCGGCGGCGAGTCAGAAACCATCATCGGCAAGTGGCTCAAGAAAAGCGGCCGCCGCAACCAGCTGGTGCTGGCCACCAAGGTCGGCAAACCCATGGCAGACGACAAGGTCGGCCTGCGCCCGGCCTATATCCGCCAGGCGGTGGATGCATCGCTCAAGCGCCTGCAGACCGACCACATCGACCTCTACCAGTCGCACGACGACGACCCCAGCGTGCCGCTGGAAGACGTGCTGGGCACCTTTGGCGACCTGATCAAAGAGGGCAAGGTGCGTGCCATCGGCGCCTCCAACTTCACGGCCGATCGCCTGAAGGAAGCGCTGGACGTGAGCGAGCGCCACGGCCTGGCGCGCTACGAAAGCCTGCAGCCGCTCTACAACCTGTACGACCGCAAGGTGTTCGAAGACGCGCTGGGCCCGCTGTGCCTGGAGCGCAAGGTCGGCGTCATCAACTTCTATGCACTGGCCGCGGGCTTCCTCACCGGCAAGTACCGCACCGAGGCCGATGCCGCCAAGAGCGCACGCGGCCCCAAGACCACCAGCACCTACCTGAACCCGCGCGGCCTGCGCATCCTGGCCGAGCTGGACGAAGTAGCCGAGCGCTACGACGTCACGCCCGGCCAGGTCGCCCTGGCCTGGCAGATCGCCCGCCCCGGCATCACCGCGCCCATCGCCAGCGCCACCTCGCTGCCGCAGTTGAAGGAACTGGTGGATGCCGCGCAGTTGGAGCTGGACGCCGAAGCCATCGAGCAACTGGACCAGGCCAGCGCAGAGACGGCTTAAACCAGCGGCGGTGCTGACGATTCAGGCACCGCCGTTCGCGCCGCATTCATCACCATCGACAAGAAGCTGTAGTAGCCGGTGATGCCGATCAAATCGACCGCGCCGCGCTCGCCAAAGCGCTGCACGGCGCGCGCCCAGGTGGCGTCGGATACGGCCTTGTCGCGGTGCAGTTCCAGGCAGAAGTCATAGACCACGGCCTCGTCGTCCTGCAAACCCTGCGGGCGCTGCCCTTGTGCAATGGCGCGCACCGTCTCCGGCGCCACGCCCTCGCGCTCGGCAATGGGCGCGTGGATCGCCCACTCCACCTGCTGCGACCATTCCCGCGCAGTCAGCAAAATGGCAAATTCCGACAGCCGCTGGCCCAGCACGCTGCGGTAGCGCAGGTACTCGCCCATGCGCTGCGCGTGGGCCATCAGCTCGGGGCTGCGCAGCAGCGGCACAAAGGGTGACACCAAGGCGCCGCGCGGGCCACGGATGATCTCTTCGGCATACTCGCGCTGCTCTGGCGTCCACTGCTCGGGTGGCAGTGGTGGCAGGCGGTCTTCCTGGGTACTGGCGCTCAACGGTAAGCCTCTGGATCGGGCGAGTCGGTAGGCGTGGCAATCACGTTCTTCAGCGCCGCGCCCATGGGGAAGTTGAGCGTGATGTTCTTCGGCGGGATCGGCTGGACAAACCAGCGCTCGTAGATCGGCTTGATCTCGCCGCTGCGGAACAGGCCGGTCAGCACACCATCGGCCAGCTTCTTGAACTCGGCATCGCCCTTGGGCAGCATGATGGCGTAGGGGTCGGCGCTATAGCCCTCGGTGCTCAGCGCAAAGTCGTGCGGCGTGTTGGACACGGCGGCCATGCCGGTCAGCAAAATATCGTCCTCAAAAAAGGCCACGGCGCGGCCCGAGGTCATCAGCAGCATCGAGTCTGCGTGGTCCTTGCCGTAGAGCATGTTCAGGCCCAGGCTGCGCGCGGTGTTCAGGTCACGCACGCGCTTCACGGTGTTGGTGCCGGTGGTCATCACCACGGTCTTGCCCTTCAGGTCGTCCAGCGTCTTCAGGTTGTCGGCCTTCTTGCCAATGAAGCGCGTGGCCACCACGAACGTGGTCACGCTGAAGTTGACGATGGGCTGGCGCTCGGCGTTGTTGACGGTAGAGCCGCATTCCATGTCCACCGTGCCGTTGGACACCAGCGCGATGCGGTTCTGCGAGGTCACCGGCTGCAGCTTGACCTGCAGCGCCGGCAGGCCCAGCTCCTTCTTCACGCCATCGACGATGCGCTTGCACAGCTCGATCGAGTAGCCCACCGGTTGCGCCTTGTCGTCCAGGTAAGAGAAGGGCACCGAGCTTTCGCGGTAGCCGAGCGTGATCTGCCCGCTGTCCTTGATTTTCTTGAGCGTGCCAGTGGGCTCGGCGGCCGAGGCGGCCTGCAGGCCCAGCGTGGCCAGGCAGGCGGCCATCAAGCCATGGCGTAAAAAAGATCCGGGGTGGAATGGGCGGGTCATGGCGTGCTCGTAGGTTGAGGAAGGGAAGTGAAAAGGCTCAGCGGGAAGGAAGACCGTCGATGGCCTGCTGGATGGCCGTCGTCAAGCGGTCGGTGATCTGGTCCAGATCGGCTTCGGACACGATGAAGGGCGGCGCCAGCAGCACGTGGTCACCGCTACGGCCGTCGATGGTTCCGCCCATCGGGTAGACCAGCAGGCCATTGGCCATGGCGCGCTCCTTGATGCGCGCATGCAGCTTCAGCGCCGGATCAAAGGGCTGCTGACTGTCGCGCTCTTGCACCAGCTCCACGCCCATGAACAGGCCACGGCCACGGATGTCGCCCACATGCGGGTGCGCGCCCAGGCGCTGCACCAGCGCCTGGCGCAGGTAGTCGCCGCGCGCACGTACCGCCGCCAGCAGGCCGTCGCGCTGGATCACCTCTTGCACCGCCAGCGCGGCAGCGGCCGCCGTTGGGTGGCCGATGTAGGTGTGGCCGTGCTGGAACAGGCCACTGCCCTGGCGGATCGGCTCCATCAGCGCGCCGCGCGCCAGCACCGCGCCAATCGGCTGGTAGCCGCCGCCCAGGCCCTTGGCGATGGTGAGCAGATCAGGCACCACGCCCTCTTGCTCCACCGCATGCAGCGTGCCGGTGCGGCCCATGCCGCTCATCACCTCGTCGGCGATCAGCAAGATGCCGTAGCGGTCGCACAGCGCCCGCACGCCACGGAAATAGCCGGGCGTGGGCGGCACGGCGCCAGCGGTGGCGCCCACCACCGTCTCTGCCACAAAGGCAATCACGCGCTCGGGGCCGATGCGCTGGAACTCGGCATCCAGCTCGGCCAGCAGGCGCTGGGTATAGGCGTCCTGGGTTTCGCCGGGCTGGCGGTCGCGGTACTCGTAGCAGGGCGCGACATGGCCCACGTCCATCAGCAGCGGCGCGAACTGCTGGCGCCGCCATTCGTTGCCGCCCACCGCCAACGCGCCCAGGGTGTTGCCGTGGTAGCTCTGGCGCCGCGCCACAAAGCGGGTGCGCTCGGGCTGGCCGATCTCGACAAAGTACTGGCGCGCCAGCTTCAGCGCCGCCTCGACCGCTTCCGAGCCGCCAGAGACAAAGTAAACCTGGTCCATCCCCGCTGGCGCATGGCGCACCAGGTGGTCGGCCAGCGCCTCAGACACCTCGGTGGTGAAGAAGCTGGTGTGGGCATAGGCCAGCTTGTCGATTTGCGCATGCATGGCCGCCAGCACGTCCGGATGGGCATGGCCCAGGCAGGACACGGCCGCGCCGCCGCTGGCATCGATGTACTGCTTGCCGTTCTGGTCGGTGATCTGGATGCCCTTGGCGCCCACGGCGGTCAGGGGCGTGGAGCGCAGGGAGCGATGGATGACATGTGACATGAGAGCGCGCGAAGTAAAGCCAGCACAACCCCGCTGTCGGCGGGGAATGAAACACACGATTCTTTAAATTAATCAAAGAAACGAATGTTGCAGACTATAGAAAATTTGGCGCAGTGTTGCAAGCACGTCTTAACCGCAGGGGAATCAGAAGCGCCCCAGCCGTGCGGCCGGGCGCCAGGGCTCAGGCTTTGCCGGGCGCGCGCAGGTAGGCGCCGGAGTCAAACAAGTGCTGCTCGGTGCGCTCGATCTGCTGTGCCACACCAGCGCCGGCATCGGCCACCAGCAGCTCCAGCAGCGCTTCGGTCACGGCCACCGCCGCCGCCACCGAGGGGAAGAATGACGGGCTGGCGACCGAGAACAGCACCGTCACCTCAGCCGCCAGCGCCAGAGGCGAGGCATGGCTGTCGGTCAGCGCGACGATGCGCGCGCCTGCGGCCTGCGCTGCCGCCACCACGGCCAGCACCTCGCGCGAGTACGGCGCAAAGCTGATCGCCACCACCACGTCCTGCCGTGCAATCGGGCGCAGCTGCATCTCCAGCCCGCCGCTCTGGCCGTCGATCAAATGCACCGAATCACGAAACAGGCGGTAGCCATAGACCAGCGAATAGGCCACCGGAAAGCTGGCGCGGAAACCCGCCACATGCACCGCCCTGCCCCGCTTCAGCGCCCGCGCCGCCTCATGCAGCGATGCCGCGCACTGCGCCTCGGTCAGCGCCAGGTTGTTGCGCTGCACCGCAAACATCTCGCCCAGCAGATCGGCATCGCCGCCGCGCGCCGCCAGGCTCTGGGCACGTTGGCCGTAGCCCTCGGCATGCAGGCCCAGGTCCTCGGCAAAGGCAGACTTCAGCGCTGGCCAGCCCGAATAACCCAGCTGCTGCGCCAGCCGCACCAGCGTGGCCGGCTGCGCCCCGGCGCGCTCGGCCAGGGTTCGCATGGAGGCGATCACCACCTCGTTCGGGTGGTCCACCACAAAACGCGCCGCCGCCTGCAGCGTGGGACTGAGCGCCGAAAAGCGCTCCAGCATCAGGTCGCGGGCTTTCATGGGGATATCAAGAGCGTTGGCGCAGAGCTTCGTATAGGCAGACGCCGCTGGCGACAGAGACGTTCAGGCTCTCCACCGCGCCGCGCATCGGGATGCTGATCAAGGCATCGCAGGTCTTGCGCGTGAGCTGGCGCATGCCCGGGCCCTCGGCGCCCAGCACCAGCGCCACCGGGATCTTCAGGTCGGCCTGGTACAGGGTCTGCGGCGCGTCTTCAGCCGTGCCTATGCACCAGATGCTGCGCTCCTTCAGCTCGTTCATCGTGCGCGCCAGATTGGTCACCATGAAGTAGGGAACCGTCTCGGCCGCGCCGCTGGCGACCTTGGCCACGGTCGCATTGACGCCCACAGCGTGGTCCTTGGGCGCGATCACCGCATGCGCGCCGGCGCCATCGGCCACGCGCAGGCAGGCGCCCAGGTTGTGCGGATCGGTGACGCCATCGAGCACCAGCAGCAGCGGCACGGTGCCGGCCTCTTCCAGCCCTTCCAGCAGCTCATCAAGCGAGCGCGCCTGCTGCACCGGATGCACCCGCGCCGCCACGCCCTGGTGGCCCGCGCTGCCGGCCAGCTTGGTGATGCGCAGACCGTCGGATTCGATCAGCCGGGCGCCGGCCTCGGCGGCGCGCTCTAGAAACTGCCGCATGCGCACATCGCGCCGCGTGGCTTCGTAGTAGATCTCGATGATGGAGGCAGGCGCCGTCTTCAGACGCACGCCGACGGCGTGAAAGCCGAAAAGCACTTTGGGGGAGGACATCGGGGGATTATCGCGGGCCGACCGCTGCCGCAACGGCTCGTCAGCTTCTACGAGAATTCCGGGCCTGACTGAACGCTTCGGCGAAGTCGTCCGAGAAGATCTCGGCCAGCGCGAAACGCAAGGCAGCGGCGCGCTCGGCGCCATAGACCTCTTCAAAACAGCTCTGCGCCGTGCGCCACAGGCGGTTGGACTCCGTCAGCTTGGCGCGCCCTGCGGGCGTCAGCGCCACCCGCCGGCTTCGACCATCGAGCGCGTCCTTGGTCTGCACGACGTAGCCGTCACGCTCCAGCGGCTTCAGGTTATGGGCCAGCGCAGACCGGTCGAGCACCATGGCCTGCGCAAGCTCGGTCATGGTGGGGTGCCCCGCACGCTCGATATGCACCAGCACCGACCGCTGCGACACGCCCAAGCCGCAAGGCGCGAGCGCAGCATCGTAGAGCTGCGTCACCCGACGCGTCGCCTTGCGCAGTGCGGCGCCGTTGCAAACGAGAGGATCTTTGGCACTGGCCGGTGGCATGTCGAACTCCGCAATCTTTTGGGCTGCCGCGCACTGCGGCGTCTTGCTGCCGCCTCACGCGCCTCAGGCCGGCCGCCCACTCTAGTCGATCTTGACTGATATTGGCATATGCACCTAGACTCGCGCCGAATTAGTTGCATATGCCAATACTTCGCACGCAGCCACATCTTGCCTGGCCAGGTTTGCCATGAGCTCCCTTCCACAGTCTTTGCCCACCCACAACCCACGCCTGCAGCGCATGCTGGAAGCACCCATTGCCTCCACGCTCATGCGCATGGGCTGGCCGAACATGCTGATGATGCTGGCCCAGTCCTCCACCGGGCTGGTCGAGGCATGGCTGCTGGCCAAGCTTGGCACCGACGTTCTGGCCGGTGTCGCCGTGGTGGTACCAGTGCTTATGCTGATGCAGAACATGTCGCAAGGCGCCATGGGCGGCGGTATCTCTGCGGCCGTGGCCCGCGCACTCGGTGCGGGCAACTCGCCATTGGTTGATTCGCTGGCGCGCCATGCGCTGGCGCTCAACGCCGCCATCGGCCTGGTCTTCGCGGTGTTGCTGCTGTCGTTCAGCACACCGCTGCTCCAGTTGCTGGGGGCACGAGAGGCGGCCCTGGACGCCGCCCGCACCTACGGCCATGTGGTTTTCGCCGCAATACCGCTGATGTGGGTCATGAACGCCCTGGCGAGCGTGATCCGCGGCACCGGCAACATGCTGGTGCCTGGGGCCGTGATCTGCGGCGGCGCGCTGCTGCTGATCCCGGTGTCGGCTGGCATGATTTTCGGCATCGCCCCCCTGCCTGCCATGGGCGTCGCCGGAGGCGCCTGGGCTCTGCTGGTCTATTACGCGGTCGGCTCCTTGGTACTGGGCTGGTACTGCCTCAGCGGACGCAATGCTGCGCGGCTTATCCCCGGCCCGTTGCACTGGGCGCCGATGCGCCGCATCCTGACCGTAGGCGGCCTGGCATGCCTCAACGCCTTGCAGACCAATGGCCTGATAGCACTCACCGCCGCCATGGTCGGCGCCTACGCCGGGACCTCGGCGCTGGCGGGCTACGCCAGCGCGGCGCGCCTGGAGTACCTGCTGATGCCCATCGCCTTCGGCCTGGGCGCCCCCATGGTGGCGCTGGTGGGGGCCAACATCGGCGCCGGGCAGCCCCGGCGCGCCCAGCGCATCGCGCTGACCGGGGGCGCCATGGCATTCGTGCTGGCAGAGATCGTCGGTCTGGTCGCCGCCCTATGGCCCGAGACATGGCTGCGACTGTTCAGCACAGACGAGCAACTGATCAGCGCCGGAGCGAGTTACCTGCGCATCGTCGGCCCCTTCTACGGATTTTTCGCCCTGGGTTTTTCGCTTTACTTTGCCTCGCAGGGCGCCCAGCGCCTGAAATGGCCCTTGCTGGCCGGCTCACTGCGTCTGCTGGTAGCAGCCGGGCTCGGCTGGGTTGGGCTGGTCGCGACCGGCTCCTTGGCGATGCTTTTCGCACTGGGCGCTCTTGCCATGGCTTTGTACGGCCTGCTGGTCCTCTGGTCGGTAGCGTCCGACCATCAGTTCCTGGGCACCCCGGGCGACCAGCGCTAACTGGCTGTTCAGGCGCCCTGCTTGTTTTTCCACTCTGGAGAGTTCTGATGAAGATTCTGGTTGTCGGCGCCGGCGCCATCGGCGGCTACTACGGTGCTCGTCTGCTCCAGGCGGGCGCAGACGTGCACTTTCTGGTGCGGCCCAAGCGCGCCGCATTGCTGGCATCGCGTGGTTTGCGCGTGCACAGCGAGCTGGGCAATTTTTCAGCCCTGATTCAGACGGTCCTTCGGGAGAATTTGAGCTCCACGTACGACCTGATTCTGCTGAGCTGCAAGTCATATGACCTGACAGCCGCCATGGACGACATCCGGGCGGCCGTGGGCACATCCACCGGCATCCTGCCATTCCTCAACGGCCTGTCGGTCTACGACCAGCTCGACGCCAGCTTTGGCCGCGACCATGTGCTGGGTGGCGTGGCCTATATCGCCACGATGCTCGACCGCGAAGCAGATATCCGCCATTTCGGCACCAACGACATCGTGGTGGTGGGCGCGCGGTCTGCCGCCACTGCTACGCTGGCTCAAGATTTTCACGACTTGATCGCGCAGTCGCCTGGCGTTCGCACCTTATCTGCCGATGTCACGCAAGCGCTATGGAACAAGTGGGTGATGCTTGCCGCGGGCGCCATGATGAACTGCCTGATGCGCGGCACCATCGCCGACATCCTGTCCAGCCAGAATGGCGCCAGCCTGATGCAACAGGCCATCGCGGAATGCCGATCGGTTGCCACTGCCGAAGGCCATCCGCTCTCACCCGACGAGGTCCAGCGCCTGGATGCCCGGTTGCTCGACAGACAATCGACCTGGGCCGCATCGATGATGCGTGACATCGCACAGGGCGCGCCACGCCTGGAGGCCGATGCCATCATCGGCGACATGATCGTGCGGGCGGCGCGCCATGGGCTGGAGGTGCCGCTGACACGGACGGCGTATTGCCATCTGCAAGTCTATGCCCACCAGCGCGCGACAGAGTTGGCGGCATCCGACCCAACCCGGTAGCTATTCTATTTATAGCTATAAGCCCAGGCCACACCTGGGCTAAAGGCATATTTCATCAAAAAACTCAGAGCAGAGCGACTTGCCCGGCCTCGATGGTGATGCAGTGCTCGCAGCGCCCGGCAATGGCGCGGTCGTGCGTGACCAGCACCAGCGTCGTGCCGCGCTCGCGATTCAGCTCGAACATCAGCTCCATCACCGTCTCGCCGGTGGCGAAGTCCAGGCTGCCGGTGGGCTCGTCGGCCAGCAGCACCAGCGGCTCGACCACAAAGGCACGCGCCAGCGCCACGCGCTGCTGCTCGCCGCCCGACAACACCTTGGGGTAGTGCCCCAGGCGCTGGCCCAGGCCGACACGGCCCAGCATCTCGGTGGCGGCCCGGCGCGCATCGCGGCGGCCGGCCAGCTCCAGCGGCAGCATGACGTTCTCCAGCGCGCTCAGGTTGGCCATCAACTGGAAGCTCTGGAACACAAAGCCCACCTGCTGCGCGCGCAGCGCGGCGCGGTCGTCCTCGTCCAGCGCAAACATGTCCTGCCCGTTCAGGCGCACCGTGCCGCGCGTGGGCGTATCGAGCCCGGCGATGATGGACAGCAGCGTGCTCTTGCCCGAGCCCGAGGCGCCAACGATGGCGGCAGTCTCCCTGGCCTGCAGTTGGAAGTCGATATCCCGCAGAATGTCGAGCGTGCCGGTCGAATCGCTGACGGATTTGTAGACATGTTCGACCGCAATGATCGCCGGCGCACCAGCATTCGACTCCGACATTGAAAGGCCTTGTGTGTTAGATCGCCGCGACTTTAGCCTGTTTGCCACCAGCCTCGCGCTTCTAGGGATACCCGCCCAGGCCGCCCGGGCGGCCGCGTCCAGGACGGTGCTGGTGCTGGGCGACTCGCTCAGCGCCGAATACGGGCTGGCGCGCGGCACCGGCTGGGTGGCCTTGCTGCAGCAGCGCCTGGCCACACAGCAGATCGCCGCGCAAGTGGTCAACGCCAGCATCAGCGGCGACACCACGGCCGGTGGCCGCTCGCGGCTGCCCGCCCTGCTGCAACAGCACAAGCCGGATGTGGTGGTGATCGAGCTGGGGGGCAACGACGCCCTGCGCGGGTTGCCCTTGTCGGGCACCGAAGACAACCTGACCCAGATGGCCAAGTCGGTGCAGGCCGCCGGTGCCAAGGTGTTGCTGGTCGGCATCCAGGTGCCACCCAACTACGGCAGCGACTATGCGCGCCGCTTCGCGGAGGCGTTCGACAAAGCCGCCAAGGCGACCCGAAGCCCGCTGGTGCCGTTTCTTCTCAAGGGGATTGCCGACGGGCCGAATGCCGTGGCGATGTTTCAGTCCGACCGCATCCATCCGGTGGCCGCAGCGCACCCGATGATGCTGGACAACGTCTGGCCGGCGCTGCGCAAGCTGCTCGGCTAGACGACATAGAGGCGTGGTTTATTCGACCTTGGGCGCGCCGCCGTCAGGCGCCCCGCCATCTGCCGGACCGCCCTGTTGCGCGTCGCTGTCATAACCAGAACCTGGTTTGCGCTCGGCCTTGGCCTTCAGCTTGTCTTCTTTTTTGCGCTTCTTGGCCAGTTCCTTCTGACGCTTCTCATATCCGTAATTCGGTGTAGCCACTCGTTCTTCCGTTTCTGTGCAGCGAACTGCGGTGCACTCAATGTATGCGAAAAATGCGGGCGATCGCCCTTGGGACGAGGCAGCCCGTCGGCCTCACCCCGCAGCAGCCAGTGTAGCCAGCGCCTGCTCCAGGTCAACGCGCAGGTCCTCGCCGGCCTCCAAACCGATGGAAAAGCGCACCAACAGGCCCGCGTGCGGCCAGCGGGTTACCGCCGGATCGCGCATATCGCCGATGTCGTAGGGCACGACCAGGCTGATCGGGCCGCCCCACGAGTAACCGATGCGAAACAGCCGCAAGGCATCGCAGAACGCGTGCACCTGGGCACGCGCGTAGCGTGCATCAAAGACCACAGAGAACAGGCCCGCCGCCCGGTCGCGCCCACCGCATAGCGCCTGCCAGTGCTCATGGCCAGGCGCGCCGGGCAGCGCCGGGTGCAGCACCTGCACGATCTCGGGCCGCCCCTGCAGCCAGCGCGCCAGGCCACGCGCCGTGGCATCGTGCGCGGCATAGCGCAGCGGCAGGCTGGGCAGCGAGCGCAGCAGCGTCTCGGCATCGTTGCCCCCCACGCCCAGGCCCAAGCGCATATGGGTCATGTTGAGCCGCATGTGCAGGCCCGAGTCACGCGTGACGATGCTGCCCATCAGCACATCGCCGCCGCCGCTCGGGTATTTGGTAAGCGCATGCACGGACACATCCACCGCCAGCCCCTGCGCATCCAGCGCAAACGGGTCAAAGGCCAGGCCCGCGCCCCAGGTGTTGTCCAGCGCGCACAGCGCGCCACGCGCCCGGCACAAGCGCACCAGCGCCGGTAGATCGGGGAATTCCATGGTCACCGAGCCCGGCGCCTCCAGCCACACCAGCGCCGTGCGCTCCGACAGCTTGGCCGCCAGGTCGGCCGGGTCCGTTGCGTCGTAGAGCTGGTGGGTGATGCCGTAAGCCTTCAGCTCGCCCTGCACCAGGGACTTGGTTGGGCCATAGGCGTTGTCGGGCAGCAGTACCTCATCGCCCGTTTTCAGCAGTGAAAGCGAAACGGTAGCGATCGCGGCGAGCCCGCTGGGCACCAGCAGGCAATGCCGGCCGCCTTCAAGAGTGGCCAGGCGCTCTTCGAGCAGGAAGGTGGTGGGCGTGCCGTGCAGGCCGTAGGTGTAGCCCTCTTTGTGCTTCCAGTCGCGCGCATACATGGCGGCAACGTCGGGAAAAAACACGGTCGAGGCCTTGTGCACCGCCGGCTGCGGTGCCTCAAAGCCCGTGGGCGGAACGTAGGGATGGTGGATAAGGCCGGTAGAGATATCACGCATCGGCCCATGGTAGCCGCTCGGTTCCGCGGCACCGGCACCTTCAGCCGAAGACCAGGTGTGCCAAGGCCGGGCGCTGCAGCATGCGCGTGGTCCAGGCCTCAGAGCCAGCGCGGCTCGCGCCGCCCTCCTCCCTGTCGCCTACCGGCAAGGCGGACAGGTCCAGCAGTTCCACCCCATGTTGGGCGCACAGGTCGCGCAGCGTGCGGCATAGCCACTGGTGCCGGCGCTGCAGCGGCCGGGTGATGTCGCCAGCCTCCTCGCGCGCGAGCTGTGCCGCATCGAAAGCGGTGATGACAAACACCTGCCGCGCCCGCATGCCCAGCGATGCCAAGGCATCGCTGGCCACCGGCGCGTAGCGGCAGCAGGACGCCAGCCGCAGCACCTCGGCATTGCCCAGGAACACCACCGCCAGGTCGAAGTTGCGTCGCGGAGCCTCACGCGCAGCGCTCGCCGCCTCTGCCAGGCCGGCGGCGGGCTGGCAGGCGTCGACGATGTCCAGGCGCGGATTCAGCGTGGCCAGACGGCGCAGCGCCTGTCGGCTGCGCTCGCCCTCGTCCGGCACATCGACCGTATCGCCTACCGCCAGGACCGCAGGCGCACGGCCCATGCGCAAGATGCCGGCCAAGGTCCGCCCGGCCCAGCCACTACCGTGGGGGCCAGGGCTGGCTGGTGCGTGCAGGGCGTGAGAATGGGGCAGTCTCATATCAGTGCTCCAAGGCGCTGCGCGCCAGCCACGACAACGAAGGGGCCCAGGCCAGGCCACGAGGTGCGGAGCCTGGGAGGCGCCGCATGTCACCCAGCCTGAACGACCAACTGGTTACGCACCTGCTGGACACCATCCACGGCCTTGGCAAGGTCCGCGGCGCGATCCTTGGCGGCCTGCGAGGGTGCCGGGCCGGTCAGCGTGACCTGGCCCTTCTCGGTATCAACGCCGATCTTGAGCGCGCTCAGGTCCGGGTCCTTGGCCAAGGCGGCAGACACCTTCACCGTGATGCTGGCGTCGTCCACTGCGGCCTTGACGGCGGTGCCGGCCTGCTGGGCGTCGGCCTGGATGGCCGGCACCTGCGCTCCGGCCGCAGACAGCGCCGACGAAGCCTGATCCTTGGCATCGGTCGCCGCCTGCTTGGTGCTGTCTATGGCCGCATCGACCTTCTGGCCCACCGTGCTGTTGTCGTCGGCACGGTTGCACCCGGCCAAAGCCAGGCCCGCGCCCACCAGCAGCACGGCCAGCACCTGACGGTGACGTGCAGCGGAATGGGTATTGCATTCGAGAGATGGCATGGGTTCCTCCTGGATAAGGCGCAGGGCTGCGCCGCTATGGTCTCGAGCGGGCGACGGGGTGATCGATCTGCCGCCGATCCGGCTGGACCGGCTCTTTCACCGGTATGGGCGGCTCGCGCGAGGGGGCCTTGTGCGGCACCGACTCGCTCGGATCGGAGGGCTTGGGCGTCGAGACGCCCTCGTTGCCAATGCACATCGGGTCAAGCACCGTCAAAGCTTGTCGGCAGTACGCTTGATCCCATCCTTCACGGCTTCCTTGGCATTGCCATAGGCGGCCCGGGCCTTGCCCTCGGCCTGCTCTGCCAACCCTTCGCCTTGAAGGCGCTGGTTGCCGACCATCTTGCCGGCCAGTTCCTTGATCTTGCCCTTGGCCTGCTCTGCACGGCCTTCGACTTGGTTCTTGTTCATGGCGATTCCTTTCGCTGGTTCTGGATAGATACGGGTGACCTCTGTGGCCCCCTCCAGCGACTCTAGGCAGAGGCCTGGCGCCACCGGGTGGGACGCCGCTGAACCTGCTGTAGGACAAGAAGCGATGGCAACCAGCCCGCCACCTGCTGTGGTAGCGTCGCAAGGCTTGGCTCAGGCGGTATGCGCCGCCACGCCCTTTTCGATTTCAGCCGCCCGTCCAACCTTGACCGCTTTCGCACGCCTGTCCCGCCTGCTGCCATTCCTGCAATGGCCGCGCCCCAGCAAAGCATTGCTGGCCGGCGAACTATGGGCCGGGCTCACCGTCGGCCTGATGCTGGTGCCCCAAGGCGTGGCCTATGCGGCCGTGGCCGGCATGCCGTTGGTCACGGGCATCTATGCCTCGTTGCTGCCGGCGCTGGTGGCGGTACTGTTCAGCTCATCCCAACGGCTCGGCGTAGGCCCGACCGCGCTCACCAGTCTGCTGATAGGCGCCTCGCTCACCGGCCTGGCCATGCCCGGTAGCCCGCAATGGGTGCATCTGGCGGTCTGGCTATCGCTGCTGGCCGGCGGGCTGCAGGTGCTGCTGGGCTTTGGGCGCTTTGGCTGGCTGCTGAGCCTGGTGAGCTCGCCTGTCATGAACGGCTTCACGCAAGCAGCTGCCTGGCTGATCCTGACATCGCAGTTGCCGGCCCTGGTGGGCGCGCACGGTGGCTTTGGCGAATGGGTGCGCGCGCCACAGATTCGCCCTGAAGCACTGGCCTACGGTGTCGGCGCCATCCTGGCGCTGCTGGCATTCAAGCGCTGGGCCTCGCGGGTGCCTGCGGCCATTGTGGTGGTGGGCGCGGGCGGCTTGCTGAGCCTGCTGACGGGTTACGAAGCCCGCGGCGGCGCGGTGGTCGGTCACCTGCCGGCCGGGCTGCCCGCAATCACTCTGCCAGGCATGATCGGGGCCGACACGCTCAGCGCACTGGTGCTGCCGGCACTGGTCATCACGCTGATGAGCTTTCTGGAAACCGCCTCGAGCGCCCGCGTGGACCACCAGCGTTCCGGCACGCGCTGGGACGAAAACCAGGACCTGATCGGCCAGGGCCTGGCCAAGATCACCTCCGGCCTGTGCGGGGCCTTCCCGACCAGCGCGTCGTTCTCGCGCTCGGCGGTCAACCTGTACGCCGGCGCACGCACCGGGTGGGCCACGGTGTTCGCGGTGTTACTGGTACTGATAGCGCTGCTCTGGGTCGCCCCCGCGCTACACCCGGTACCGCAGCCCGTGCTGGCCGCAGTAGTCATTACCGCCATATTCAACCTGATCCGACCGGCGCAATTGCTGGGCCTGTGGCGCATCTCGCGCACGGAAACCGTGATCGGGGTACTGACCTTCGTGCTGACCCTGGCCACGGCTCCGCGCATTTACTGGGGCGTGCTGGCCGGGCTGCTGACCAGCCTGAGCCATTTCCTCTACCAGCGGCTGCACCCGCGCATCATCGAGGTCGGCCAGCATCCGGATGGCAGCCTGCGCGATCGCCACTTGTGGCAGCTCCCGCCGATTGCGCCAGACCTGTACGCATTGCGCATGGATGCAGCGCTGGACTTCGCCTCGGCCAGCACCTTTGAGCGCACGCTGACCGACCATCTGGCGCTGCACCCGGAAGTGCGGCGGGTATGCATCTTTGCCCATCCGATCAACCGCATTGATGTCACCGGCGTGGAGGTCTTTGGCCAATTGCGCCGTCTGCTGCATGCGCGCGGCATCGCGCTGCACCTGAGCGGATTGAAGCTGCCGGTCGATCAGGCGCTGCGGCGCGCGGGCGCGCTGGCCGAAGGCCCTCTGCTGCACAGCTACCGCACCGACACCGAGGCCCTCCAGGCACTTGCCGGGCAACGCACAAGCCCGCTTCCACCATCCACCGAATAAGCCCTGGAAGCCGCACCACTACGCACTTTGCGACAAGTGGTTACTGTTAAACTCCGGCAACTTTTGCCCCAGAACGTGCCGCTATCGGAAGCCCCCCCTCTCGTCGATCTTCGCGATCTGCGCCTGGACGCGGCACGTGCCTTGCTCGAACAGACCGAACCGTCGGCAGCGTCTGCCATGGGGTCGCCCAGCGACTACCTGCAGGACATGATCGACGGCCTGTGCGAGCTCTCCCTGCGTGACCCGCTCACAGGCCTGTCCAACCGGCGGCAATTCCGCGCCGTGCTGGACCGCGAGATCGACCGCGTAGCCCGCAGCGGCGAATTCGCACTGCTGCTGATGCTCGACATCGACCACTTCAAGGTCGTCAACGACACCTATGGCCATCTGGCCGGCGACCAGGTGCTGCAAGCCGTGGCGCGCCTGCTGTCTTCCTGCATACGGCCGATGGATGTGCTGGCGCGCTATGGCGGCGAAGAATTCGCCGTGGTGCTGCCGGGCTGCCAGGCGTCATTCGGGCGGGTGGTCGCCGAGCGCATCCGCAGCGTGATCGAGTCCGCGCCGCTGCGCATCTCGCCCACACTCGAATTGCATGTGACGGTCAGCATAGGCGGGGCCTTTGCCCAGCCCTGGATTCGCTCCACCGCCCTGCTCTGGACCGACCGGGCCGATCACCAGCTCTACTGCGCCAAGGCCCAGGGCCGCAATTGCATTTGCCTGGAGGAGCCGCCCGACAGCACGGTCAGCGCGGAAGAAAAGAGCCTTCTATTCGGCCTTGGGAGCGTCAATACCCCCGAGATCACACTCCAAGCGCCTCTCTCCAGTTCCAGCGGCAGCGCCATTTGAAAGCAAAGGACACATGAGCGACGTGCCGATCCCCTCCCCTGCCCGCCCCGGTGCGCCAACAGCGAAAGTGCTGGCCATCACCAGCGGTAAAGGCGGTGTGGGCAAGACCTTCGTATCGGCCAACCTGGCGGCTGCGCTGGCCCGTCGCGGCCACCGCGTGCTGGTGCTCGACGCCGACCTGGGCCTGGCCAATCTCGACGTGGTGCTCAACCTGCATCCCAAGACCACCCTGCACGACGTCTTCACCGGCAAGGCCTCGCTCGAAAGCGCCATCATCACCGCGCCGGGTGGCTTCTCGGTGCTGCTGGCCGGCTCGGGCATGGTCGAATACTCACGCCTCACCCCCGAGGTACGGACCGAATTCCTGCAGGTATTGCAGAGCATCATCCCGCGCTATGACGTGGTGCTGCTCGACACCGGCGCCGGCATCTCCGACGTGGTGCTGTTTGCCGTCTCGCTGGCCTCCGAGGTGCTGGTGGTGGCAACACCCGAGCCCACCTCGCTGACGGACGCCTATGCCGCCATCAAGGTACTGGCCATGCAGCAGAAGCGCCAGCAGGTGCGCATGGTCATCAACCAGACCACCCGCGCTGGTGATGGCCGGGCCATCACCGGCCAGCTGCAGCAGGTGCTCGACCGCTTCGTGGTACCCGAGACCGGCCGGCCAGTCCGGCTGCTGCATCTGGGCGACATTCCCAGCGACCCTGCCGTGCGCGAGGCCGTGATGCGCCGCCAACTGCTGCTCAACAGCCTGCCCGGTTCACCGGCTGCGCTGGCCGTCGCGCAGTTGGCCAACAAGATCGAGGAAGCAATCATCAGGCGCGCCTGAAGAACCCGCAGATGCAAGAAGGGCCTGGAGGATGCATCCTCCAGGCCCTTCTTGCATCTCATCGACCAGCGCGGGGCCGGCTCAGATCTTCCACTTCTCGATCAGCTTGGTCGGCCCCAGGCTGTCGTAGCTTTCGAAGGGCTGGTGGATCCAGGGATTGGTCGGCAGGAACTCCACCGAATAATCCGGCGTGAAGATCGAAACGCCCTTGGTCCAGATCACGGCGCTGCGCAGCTCGGTGATCGGCTTGTAGCTGTCCTTCAGGTTCTGCATCACCGCCGACAAGGTGTGGCCAGAATCGGCCAGATCGTCCACCAGCAGCACGCGGCCGGCGATCTCGCCCTTGGGCGTGGTGATGAAGCGGGCAATATCCAGATGCCCCTGCACCGTACCGCTCTCAGCCCGGTAGGAGCTGGTGGACATGATGGCCAGCGGCTTGTCAAAAATGCGGCTCAGGATGTCGCCGGGCCGCAGGCCACCGCGCGCCAGGCACAGGATGGTGTCGAACTCCCAGCCCGACTGGTGCACCTTGATGGCCAGCTTTTCGATCAGGCTGTGGTACTCGTCGTAGCTCACATAGAGATGCTTGCCGTCTTCCGTCAGCATGAGAAATGCTCCTGAATTAATAGCTAAAAGCCGGCACCAGCTATGGGCTACAGGCCTTTTTTATTGAAAAATCGTGGTGACCCGCTCAGGCCAGATAGGGGTGCCGCATCATGATCGTGTGGTCGCGATCAGGGCTGGTCGACACCATGTGGATCGGCACGCCCGTGACCTGCTCGATGCGCTGCAGATACAAACGCGCATTGACCGGCAGCTTGTCGTACTCCGTCACGCCAACGGTGGAGTCGCTCCAGCCTTCGATCGTTTCGTAGATCGGCTTGCAACGCGCGATTTCATCTGCGCCCATGGGCAGGATGTCGGTTTCTTCGCCATCCAGCTCGTAGCCGATGCAGAGCTTGAGTTCTTGCAGGCCATCGAGCACATCGAGCTTGGTGATGCACAGACCCGACAGGCCATTGACCTGGGCCGAGCGCTTGAGCAGCGCCGCATCGAACCAGCCGCAACGGCGGCTGCGCCCGGTGGTCACGCCCTTCTCGGCACCCACCGTGCTCATGTGGTAACCCGGGGTACCCGGCGCCTCCCACTCCAGCTCGGTCGGGAACGGGCCGCCGCCCACGCGGGTGCAGTAGGCCTTGGTGATGCCCAGGATGTAGTGCAGCATGCCCGGTCCCACGCCCGCACCTGCGGCGGCATTGCCGGCCACGCAGTTGCTGGAGGTGACGAAGGGATAGGTGCCGTGGTCCACATCCAGCAGCGTGCCTTGCGCGCCTTCGAACAACAGGTTGGCGCCATTGCGGTGGGCATCGTTGAGCTCGCGCGAGACGTCGGCCATCATCGGCTTGAGCAACTCGGCGTGGCGCATGGCCTCGGCGTAGACCGTGTCGTAGTCAATCGGCTGGGCGTGCAGATAGGTCACCAGCACATGGTTGTGCAGGTCCAGCAGCTCACGCAGCTTGGTGGCGAAGCGTTCCGGGTACTTCAGATCCTGCACGCGCAGGGCGCGGCGTGCGATCTTGTCTTCATAGGCTGGGCCGATGCCGCGGCCGGTGGTACCGATCTTCTCGGTGCCGCCCTTTTCGAGGGCAATCTCGCGCGCCACGTCCAGCGCCGCATGGAAAGGCAGGATCAGCGGGCAGGCCTCGCTGATGCGCAGGCGCGAGCGCACTTCAACGCCAGCCTTCTCCAACCCTTCGATCTCCTCGAACAGCTTGGCCGCCGACAGCACCACGCCATTGCCGATGTAGCACTTCACCCCCGGGCGCATGATGCCGCTGGGGATCAGGTGCAGCGCCGTCTTCACACCATTGATGACCAATGTGTGGCCGGCGTTATGGCCGCCCTGGAAGCGCACCACGCCCTGGGCGCTCTCGGTCAGCCAGTCAACCAGCTTGCCCTTGCCTTCGTCACCCCATTGGGTGCCGACCACGACCACGTTGCGGCCGGCAATCGGCCCGTTCGTCTTGCTCATATCGCTTCAGTCAGTTCTAAGGTGATTCAAAGGGCACGCACGGCCCACTGTCCGGCGCCGTCTGGCACCAGTTCGCGATCGCAACGGAATTCGTCGACTTCGCTCTCGTGGCCCGGCATGACGCAGACCACGGTTTCACCGGACGCACGCAGTGCGCCGATGGCTCGGCCCAAGGCCGCATCTTCTGCCCAGGGAGCGCGCACCGCAGCACGCAGCTCGCGTGGCTCCAATACGCTTACCAGTTCGCGCAGGTCCAGGCTGAAACCCACCGCCGGGCGGTTGCGCCCAAATACGGCACCGGCCTCGTCGTAACGGCCGCCGCGCACGATCGCATCGCTGGCGCCCGGCACATACATCGCAAAGCGCGCGCCGCTGTAGTAGGCATAGCCGCGCAGATCCGCCAGGTCGAAGCTGGCGCTGCCGGACGGCAGCGCTGCACCCAGGCGACGCAGGTCGGCCAGCACCGGCAGCAGCGCCGGAAACGCGGCAAACACGCCGCCCGCCTCATCCAGCACCTTGGCATCACCGTACAGGTGCACCAGCGCACGCAGCGCCTCGCGCGCCGGGGCGGGCAGATCCTGCGTCAGCACGGCCAGGCCGCTGGCATCCTTGGCGGCCAGGGCGGCATGCAGCTCAGCCAGGTGCGCCTCAGGCAAGGCAATGCCCTGCAGCAGCACACGCGGGATGCGGGCGTCGCCCAGATCCACCTGCACGCCGTCCAGTTGCGCAGCACGCAAGCAGTCGAGCGTCAGGCGCAGCACCTCCAGATCGGCCTCCAGGCCGGCATGGCCGTAGATTTCTGCGCCAAACTGCAGCGGCTCGCGTGTCGCGTGCGGCCGGCTGGGCCGCGTATGCAGCACCGGCCCGCAGTAGCACAGGCGCGCCACACCATGGCGATTGAGCAGATGGGCGTCGATACGAGCGACCTGAGGAGTGGTATCGGCGCGCAGCCCCAGCATGCGACCGGAGAGCTGGTCAACCAGCTTGAAGGTCTGCAGGCCGAGCGCCTCGCCAGTCCCTGTCAGCAGGGACTCCAGGTGCTCCAGCAGCGGCGGCATGACCAGCTCGTAGCCATAGCCACGAGCAGTGTCGAGCAGGGCACGGCGCAGTTCTTCGATGTGCCGTGCCTCGGACGGCAAGACATCGGCAATGTGATCCGGCAGGACCCAAGCGGACATGGAAAGAGGGAGGCTGTTAAAAACGTGATTCTACCGACACGCCCCGCCCTCTTTTGGGGAATGCCGCATCGGCGATCAGGACAGGAGCCAGAGAAGCACCAGACCGCAGGCCACGCTGATCAGCCCGAAGAAGCGGATCTGGCCATCACGCAGCTGCACCAGCCGGGTGAAGGCCTGGCGCCAGCCACGCGGTGAAGCGAAGGGCAGCAGCCCTTCGATCACCAGGACCAGCGCCACCGCCGTCCAGACGGTATCGAAATCCACCGCCAGGCTCAGGGGCGGGAACGGGCGCCCGCAGCTGGCGCTGCTGCCGAGGCAGGATTGCCACGGAAGGCGCTGAAGAAGTCAGACGAAGACGGATCGACCACCATGAAGTCCCCCTTCTTGCCAAAGCTGGCCTTGTAGGCATCCAGGCTGCGATAGAACTTGGCGAACTGCGGATCACGGCCGAACGCCTCAGCGTATACGCGCGCCGCGTCAGCGTCACCGTCGCCCTTGGTCTTCTGCGCGTCGCGGTAAGCGTTGGCCAGCGTGACTTCGCGTTGACGATCAGCGTCGGCGCGGATCTTCTCGCCTTCTGCGGCACCGGTGGAGCGCAGTTCGTTGGCCACGCGCTTGCGCTCAGCCTCCATACGGCGATAGACGGATTCGGTGATCGCTTCCACATAGTCGACTCGCGTGATGCGCACGTCCACTATGTCCATCCCCCAGGGGCGACCGCCCTTGACCACCTCGATCACCTGACGCTTCACGTCGTTCATGAGGTCGTCGCGCTTGGACGAGATCAGGTCGCGCACCGTGCGGCGATTGATCTCGGTCTGGAACGCATTGCGCACCACGCGGTTGAGCTGCAGCGCGCCTGCGTTCTCGTCCAGGCCGACATTGCGGATGTACTCCGAAGGGTCAGAAATGCGCCAGCGCACATACCAATCGATCACCACACGCTGCTTCTCGGCCGTCAGCATGGATTCGGTGTCCGAGCTGTCGAGCGTCAGCAGGCGCTTATCGATGTAGGAGACGTTCTGGAACGGCGGCGGCAGCTTGAAGTGCAGGCCAGGCTCCGTAATGACGTCCTTGATCTGTCCAAGGGCGTAGACCACGCCGAACTGGCGTTGGTCAACGACAAACAACATGGAACTGAGCAGCGCCAACACCACCAGGATGGACGATGCGATGAAACCGATTCTGTTCACGGCGGCTCCTAGCGGGACTCGCGGTCACGCGTACGGGAAGAGGAAATCTCCCGCGTGCGAGCATCGCTTGAATAAGGCGGCGTCGAAGCCGAGGTCGCGGGCACTGAACCACTGCCCGAAGAAGTAGCAGCTGCTGCTGCGTCGGCGCCTGCGGCCGCCGGGGAAGACTGCATCTGCATGATCTTATCGAGCGGCAGGTACAGCAGATTCGAGCCCTGGCGCGAATCCACCAGAATCTTCGTCACGCCGCTGTAGATGCCCTGCATCGCGTCAAGGTACATGCGATCACGGGTCACCTGCGGCGCCTTCTGGTACTCGGCAAGCACAGAGCCAAAGCGCTGCGCATCACCCTGGGCCTGGGCGACGATGCGCGCCTTGTAGCCGTCAGCCTCTTCCTTGATGCGTGACGCCGAGCCGACTGCGCGCGGCACCACATCGTTGGCATAGGCCGCTGCATCGTTCTTGGCGCGTTCGCGTTCCTGACCGGCCTTGAGTACGTCATCAAATGCAGCTTGCACCTGCTCCGGCGGCCGCACGCCACCCTGTTGCAGGTTGATGCCAACGACTTCCACGCCCACCTTGTAGCGGTCGAGAATGTTCTGCATGAGCTCACGCACGCGCGGTGCGATCTGGTCGCGCTCCTCGGCCAGGGCCGAGTCCATGTTCATCTTGCCGACCACTTCGCGCACCGAGCTTTCAGCCGCCTGCACCACAGCGGCGCTGGGGTCCTTGCTCTCGAACAGATAGGCGCGCGCATCACTCAGGCGGTACTGCACGGCGAACTTGATCTCTACGATGTTCTCGTCCTGGGTCAGCATGGCCGACTCGCGCAAGCCAGTGGACTTGATGATGCTGTCGCGACCGACATCGACCGATCGGATCTGCGTGACGAACACCAGCTCATGCCGCTGGATTGGGTATGGCAGCCGCCAATTGAAACCGGCGCCCACCGTCGACTTGTATTTGCCAAACTGCGTGATGACAGCCTGCTGGCCTTCCTGCACGATGAAGAAGCCCGTCCCCAGCCAGATCAGCACAGCAATGGCACAGATCAGGCCTACACCAAAGCCGGCATTCTTCATGTCGGGCTGGAAGCCACCGTTGCTACCACCGCCATTGCTGCCGTTGCCGCGCCCGCGACCTCGCCCAGCGCCAAGCAGGCCGCCCAGCTTGCGGTTGAAATCACGCCACAGTTCATCGAGATCAGGCGGCCCCTGGGTGCCCCCCTGTGGTCGGCCACGTGGTGGCTGCGGAGGCGGCGCATCATCTTCCGGCCGCTGGCCGTCGTTGCGAGCGCCATCCTCCGGGGTATCGCCGCGGCCCCAGCGTGGGTCGTTCAGGTTGAACATCCCCCTGATACGGCCTGGTATCCCCATCCAGCGCGAGGCCTGTGTTGTGAGAGTCATGCGCAAATTCTCGTTGTCAAGTTGACTGATTGTGCCGAATCAACCGGGAACCTCAGCCAATGACGGATCATTGGCAAGGGTCATCTCCGCACGTCGCGCAGCAGCCGCTGCCGCCAACGCCAGGCGCAGTGCGGGCAAGCCCTCGCCGCTACGCGCGCTCACGAAGATTCGCGGCACCTGTACGCCATCCACCTCATAGTGATCTTCCCGCTGCAACGGCTGCGCTTCTGGCGCCACCGCATCCAGCTTGTTGAAGACCAGCAACTGCGGCACCTCGGAGGCACCGATCTCTGCCAACACCCTCTGCACCTGGGCCATCTGCTCCGGAAAGCCCGGGTTCGACGCATCTACGACATGCAGCAACAGGTCGGCATCCACCGCCTCCTGCAGCGTCGCCTGAAAAGCGTCTACCAGACCGTGCGGCAGATCACGGATGAAACCCACGGTGTCGGACAACGAAGCCGACCCTCCGGCTTCGCCCAGGTAGAGCTGGCGCGTTGTGGTGTCGAGCGTGGCAAACAATTGGTCCGCGGCATAGGCGCGAGCCTTCACCAGGGCATTGAACAGCGTGGACTTGCCTGCGTTGGTATAGCCAACCAGCGATATGTTGAAGGTCTCGCGCCGCTCACGCTGCCGGCGCTGCGTGCCGCGCTGGCGCTTGACCTTCTGCAACCGTTCCTTGGTGCGCTTGATGGCCTCGCCGATCATGCGCCGGTCTAGTTCGATCTGTTTTTCACCAGGGCCGCCGCGCACGCCAGCGCCGCCGGTCTGGCGCTCAAGGTGAGACCAGCGCCGGACCAAGCGGGTGCTGACATACTGCAGCCGCGCCAGCTCGACCTGCAGCTTGCCCTCATGACTGCGGGCGCGCTGCGCGAAGATCTGGAGGATGAGCAGCGTGCGGTCGTTCACCGGCAGCCCGATGTGGCGCTCCAGATTGCGCTGCTGCGCAGGCGAGAGCGACTGATCGAACAGCACCTCGACAGCGCCGTGGTGCTCGGCCAGCATGCGGATCTCGTCGGCCTTGCCGCTGCCCACAAACAACGCCGCGTCGGGCGCCTTGCGTTTGGCGGTGATGCGCGCGACCGGCTCCAGCCCCGCGGTCTGCGCGAGCAGGCCCAGCTCTTCAAGCTCGGCGTCGAAATGCGGCAACCCCAGATCGACCCCCACCAGCAGCACGGGTGCTGCGGCCTGGCCGGGGGAATCGTCGAAGCTCAAGTCAGCGAAGGGACAGGCTCAGTGCCCCGTCCGTCGCAAGTTGTGCAGTGGCTACCGCTCACGCGGCAGCGTCGCCATCCGCGCTGTCGGCGGTGGAGAAGTTCACGGCACGACCCGGCACGATGGTGGAAATCGCGTGCTTGTAGACCATTTGCGTCACGGTATTGCGCAGCAACACCACGTACTGGTCGAAAGATTCGATTTGACCTTGCAGCTTGATGCCGTTGACCAAATAAATGGACACCGGAACGTGCTCGCGGCGCAGCGCGTTCAGAAAAGGATCCTGCAAAAGTTGGCCTTTATTGCTCACGATATTCTCCGTGTTCAAAGAATGTTGTTGTAAAACGTCACCTTACCACACCCCATTCGCTTAACTGGGAATCCATAACGAATTTCCACAAGAAAACAAGGGCACTTACGCCGCTTTTCGGCGCGCAAGAAATCAAGCACGGTCTTTGTCTGCGTACGGATTTTCGGAGGTCTTCATCTCTATGCGCAGGGGCGTGCCGACCAAGTCGAACTCCTTGCGGAAACGGCCCTCAAGAAAGCGCTTGTAGGCATCTGTCACATGCTCCAGCGAGTTGCCATGGATCACGATGACCGGCGGGTTCATGCCACCCTGATGCGCGTAGCGCAGCTTGGGCCTGAACATGCCGCCGCGCTGCGGACTCTGGAACTGCACAGCCTCCAGCAAGAGCCGCGTGAGCACCGGCGTGGACATCTTGCAGGTGGCCGAGCGGTGCGCCTGCGCAATGGAACCCCATAGCGGTCCAAGCCCTTGGCGCTTCTTGGCCGAGATGAAGTGAATGGCGGCAAATTTCAGGAAAGCCAGCCGCGTCTCGATGGAGCGCTGCAGCAGCTCGCGCTGGTAGTCATCCACCGCATCCCACTTGTTCACGGCCAGCACCACGGCACGGCCGCTCTCCAGGATGTAGCCGGCGATGTGCGCATCCTGGTCGGTCACGCCCTGCGTGGCATCAAGCAGCAGCAGCACGACGTTCGCCGATTCGATGGCCTGCAGCGTCTTGACGACCGAGAACTTTTCGATCGCCTCGAACACCCGGCCCTTGCGACGCAAGCCTGCCGTATCGACCAGCTCGAAGCGCTGGCCATCACGCTCGAAAGGCACGCTGATGGCGTCCCGCGTGGTGCCCGGCATGTCGAATGCCACCAGGCGCTCTTCGCCAAGCCAGGTATTGATCAACGTGGACTTGCCCACATTGGGCCGCCCGGCCACCGCGAGCTTGATGACGCCGTTGTCGGCTTCGCCCTCGGCATCGTCTGGGTCGGGCAGGTGCAGCGGCTCCAGTGCGATTTCAACCAGGCTGCGAATGCCCTGGCCGTGCGCGGCGGAGACCGGGTAGACCTCCCCCAGGCCCAGTTCAAAGAACTCGACCAGTTGCATGCCTTCACGCATGCCTTCGGCCTTGTTGGCCACCAGCACGCAGGGCTTGCCCAGGCGGCGCAGGTAGCGCGCGATATCGTGATCCTGCGCCGACACGCCCGCGCGGGCGTCGACCACGAAGACGACGACGTCGGCCTCGGCCACGGCCTGCTGGGTCTGCTTGGCCATCTCCTTGAAGATGCCCTCGGACGCATCCGGCTCGAAGCCACCGGTGTCGATGACGATGTACTCGTGCTTGCCCTGCCGACCATTGCCATAGTGGCGGTCGCGTGTGAGGCCCGCATAGTCGGCAACGATAGCGTCGCGCGATTTGGTGAGGCGATTGAAGAGCGTCGATTTACCGACGTTGGGACGCCCTACGAGCGCGATGACGGGTTTCATGGATCCTGTTCTGGCGGCGCTCAGTCCGGCACGAAGCCGAACACGCCACCGTTCTTCGTCACGACGACCAGCGTGCCGCCCACTTCCACCGGCGCGGTGGTGATGGCGGAGCCGTCGGTCGTCAGACGGTTGAGCGGCGCACCGTCTTCGCGCGCAAAGAAGTGCACCAAGCCATCGCCATCACCAAAGATGACGGAGCGTCCCAGCACCAGTGGCGCGGAGAGATGGCGGTATTGCAGTCGGTCCACGCTCCAGGCGCGTTCGCCATCGCGGCGGCGCCAGGCATTCACGACGCCATTGGACTCGGTACCGAAAATATTGGCGTCGTCGCCATCCACACCGGTATAGCCACTGGCCGGCCGGCTCCAGAGCGTTTGCCCACGGGTGGCATCCACGCAGCCAACGGCCGCCTGGAAGGCACGGGTGCAGATCACGCCATCGCGGCGGTTTACCCGGCCGACCAGGTCCACCAGGCGCTCCACATCATTGGTGCCGCGCGATGCTGCGACGGGCGCCTCCCAGCGCAGGCTGCCGTTGTCGGGATCAAGCCCGGACAGGCGCCCGGACAGGCCAACCACCAGCGTGTTGCCCACCGCCAGCAGCACGCCGCCATGGCGCAACACCAGCGGCTCGCCACCGGGGCGCTGCTGCGTCCACAGCTTGCGGCCGCTCTGCCCGTCATAGGCGGACACCGAGCGGTCGGCTGCCAATACGAATACGCGCCCGCCCGCCACGAGCGGCGCAGTGAAGGCTTCCGCAACCAGCTTGGAGCGCCAGCGCTGCTTGCCTTCTGCAAACGCAATGACCTCGTTGCTGCGGCTGACGACGGCGGTCAAGCTGCCGTCAGTGCCGACGCCTGCAGACAGCGGTGTGCCCGCGCTGGCGCGCCACAGTTCGCGGCCGGTGCGGGCGTCAAGCGCCGTGACCGTGCCGTCGTCGCTGGCCAGCGTCAGGGAGTCGCCGGACACGGCGGGTGCCAGCGAGATGCTGACCGGTGCGATCTTGGCCGTCCAGGCCTGCCGCACACTCACCACGGCCACGTTGGTGCCCAAGGGCTTGGGCCCAACCTTCTTGCTGCCGAACCAGCCACTCACCGTGGAGCATCCCGCCAGGGATACTATCAAAACAATAGCTGACAGCCGGCACCCAACCTGGGCTAGAGGGCTAAAAGGCTTGGATTTTTTTGCAGACGTCACGGCTTTTTCTCCACTGCCGCTGCGGCAGGAGCAACCAGGGATGCACCAGCGCGCGGGTCGACGCCGAGAGCGTTGAGCTTTATTTCGATCAGTTGGCGGTAGTCGCCGCTGTCGTCCAGCGCCTTCCAGGCACGGCTGTAGGCGGCGACGGCCTCGTCCTTCTTGCCTTGGGCCATCAGTACGTCGCCCTTGCGATCATCGGCCAGCGGCACAAAGGACGGCGGGAAGCTGGCATCGAGTTGGCGCATCGCATCGTCATAGGCTTTGGCGTCGAGCAGCACGGCCGCCAAGCGCAGCCGGGCCAGCGCTTGGTAGCCAGCGTCGCCAGACTTGTCTGCGACCCAGCCCAGCGCGCCCTTGGCTGCGTCGATCTGGCCCTTCTCGTAGAGCGTCTTGCCTGCCAGCAGGCCGCCTTGCGAAGCGTAGACAGTACGCCCGAACTTGTCCTTGAGGTCATTGAAGGCGCGCTCCACGCGCGCAGCATCGCCCGCTTGCGCAGCACGGTCGACTTCGTCGTAGAGCACCGAGGCCTGGCTGGCCTGGCGGCGCTGCCAGTACTGGTAGCCATTCCAGGCTGCCAATGCGCCAAACACCACGATCAATACCCAGGTGATGAGCGTGCCCCAGCGTTTCCAGAAATGCTTGAGCTGGTCGAGCTGTTCTTGTTCTTCGAGATCGAGATGGGAGGCCATGAATCGGGTACGTCCTTCGGTTAAGGGCGGGATTGTAGGGTGGGCGCCCAGGCGGCCACGGCGTTGAGCGCCTCCAGGCGCTGGCTGCCGGTACCGTCGCGCAGCGACTTCACGGTGAGCTCGCCGCGCGCCATCTCATCGGCTCCAAAAACCAGCGCATAGGCTGCGCCGCTGGCATCGGCTTTTTTGAACTGCGATTTGAAGCTGCCGAGGCCATCGACCGTGGCGCCGTGCATTTGCACTCGCACGCCGGCGTCCCGCAGTTGCTGGAGCGTGCGCAGCGCCAGCGGCATGGCCTCGGCACTGGGCACGACCGCATAGGCGTCGGGCACGGGCGCGGCAATGGCCGTGCCCTGCTCTTTCATCAGGTCAAGCACACGCTCGACGCCGATCGCCCATCCCACCGCGGGCGCCGGCTTGCCGCCGAGTTGCTCGAACAGGCCGTCATAGCGGCCGCCGGCGCACACCGTGCCCTGCGAGCCGAGCCGGTCGGTCACGAACTCGAACACGCTGAGGTTGTAGTAATCCAGGCCGCGCACGAGTCGCGGGTTGATGGTGTAGGCAACGCCGTTGGCATCGAGGATGGCCTTCAACCCCTCGAAGTGCGCCAGCGATTCGGCACCGAGGAAGTCCATCAGTCTCGGCGCTGACTCGACCACGTCCTTCATCGCAGGGTTCTTCGTATCGAGGATGCGCAGCGGGTTGCTGTGCAGGCGGCGCTTGCCGTCCTCGTCGAGCTTGTCGGCATGTGCCTCGAAGTGCGCGATGAGCTGGGCGCGGTGCTGCGCCCGCTCTGCCGGTTGGCCAAGGCTGTTGAGTTCCAGCCGCACGTCGGTCAGGCCGATCGCCTTCCAGAGCGCGCTCGCGAGCAGGATCAATTCAGCGTCAATGTCGGGACCGGCAAAGCCCAGCGCCTCGACGTCGATCTGGTGGAACTGCCGAAAACGCCCGCGCTGCGGCTTCTCACGCCGGAACATCGGCCCGATGGCCCACAGGCGCTTGCCGCCGTCATAGAGCATGTTGTGCTCGATCGCGGCCCGCACGATGCCGGCGGTGTTCTCGGGCCGCAGCGACAGGTGGTCGTTGTCGCCGTACTTGTCGGAGCGGTCGTGGAAGGAGTACATCTCCTTCTCGACGATGTCCGTCACTTCGCCGATGCCGCGCACGAACAGTGCCGTGTGCTCGAGGATGGGCGTGCGGATGTTGCGGTAGGCATAGCGCGCCATCAGCTCGCGCACGGTGGCCTCAAGCCACTCCCAGCGCGCCGATTCGAGCGGCAATATGTCGTTCATGCCTTTGACGGCATTCAGTTTGTCAGCCATGGATCTGGAGGTATCAGGCCGCGACGGCGTGTTCGCCACCGAAGCGCTTTTCAATGTAGTTTTCGACGAGCTGGTGAAACTCGTTGGCGATATTGTCGCCACGCAAGGTAAGTGCCTTCTCGCCGTCGATGAACACCGGCGCCGCCGGGGCCTCGCCGGTACCCGGCAGGCTGATGCCGATGTCAGCGTGCTTGCTCTCGCCTGGACCATTGACGATGCAGCCCATCACGGCCACTTTCAGTGCCTCGACGCCCGGGTATTTCTTGCGCCACAACGGCATCTGCAGGCGCAGGTAGTCGTCGATCTGCTTGGCCAATTCCTGGAAGGTGGTACTGGTGGTGCGGCCGCAGCCGGGGCAGGCGGTGACACTTGGCACAAAGATGCGCAGGCCGAGCGCCTGCAGAATTTCAGAGGCGATCACCACCTCTTGCGTACGCGACTCACCGGGTTGCGGCGTCAGGGACACGCGGATGGTGTCGCCAATGCCCTCTTGCAGCAGGATCGACAACGCCGTGGCCGACGCCACCGTGCCCTTGGTGCCCATGCCGGCTTCGGTGAGGCCCAGGTGCAGCGGATAGTCGCAGCGACGGGCAAGTTCACGGTAGACCGAAATCAGATCTTGCACACCGCTGACCTTGCACGACAGGATGATCTGGCTGCCGTCCATGCCCATCGACTCGGCCAGCTTGGCGGAATCGATGGCCGAGGTGATCAGCGCCTCGTACATCACCTGCTTGGCATCCCAGGGCGTGGCACGCCGGCTGTTGATGTCCATCAGGTCGGCCAGCAACTCCTGATCGAGGCTGCCCCAGTTCACACCGATGCGCACCGGCTTGTTCCAGCGCATGGCGGCGTCGATCATCTGGCCGAACTGCTTGTCGTGCTTGTCGCCCTTGCCCACGTTGCCGGGGTTGATGCGGTATTTGGACAGGGCCTCGGCGCAAGCCGGGTAGTCGGTGAGCAAGCGGTGGCCGTTGTAATGAAAGTCACCGATCAACGGCACATCAATGCCCATGCGGTCGAGTTGCTCGCGCACATAGGGCACTTGCGCAGCGGCCTCTGGCGTGTTGACCGTCAGGCGCACCATCTCGGAGCCGGCCAACGCCAGCTCCTTCACCTGGATGGCGGTACCAATAGCGTCGACCGTATCGGTATTGGTCATGGACTGCACGCGCACGGGCGCATCGCCGCCAATCGTGACCACACGCGGCCCCCAGACCACACGCGCCTGCCGCGAATGCCGTGGCAGCGGCTGCGCAACGGCAACCGGCAAGGCGCCGGCAGGGGACATCACGGTCATATTCATTTCACCTCGAAGCGCGCCACATTGCTGCGCACAATGGGTGCCAGATCGAACGGCTGGCCATGCACCTGCACCTCGGTGGTATCGGCTCGCCCCACGATGACGGACAGGGGCAATACACCGGTCACGTCCTGCGACTCACCCTCTGCAAGGGTCTTCTGCAGCACGACGGTGCCACGCGCATCCGTCACCTTTACCCAGGACTCCCCCCGTGCGTGTAGAGACAAGGGCACGCCCGCGCCCACAGGAGCTGCGGCGGCTTGCGCCGGCGGCTTGTCGGGCACGACAGGTGGCACAGCGGCGAGTGCAGGCTGGGCTGCAGTGCCGCCGACATCCGCTGGTGCGGCCGGCTCCACCGGCGGCGCGACGGGCGCCTGCACCTCGGCTTCTGTGTGTTCTGCACCCATGCGCTCACGCAGCGCGTCCACCCAGCCATGCATGGTGGCCTGGGGCAGCAGCATGAGCGCCGCCGCCGCCAGCAGCAAGAGCAGCACACCCCACAACAGCGGACGCGGAAACTGCTGCGACAACCCAGCCTTGCGGCCGGTCGCCGAGGGAATATTGCCCGAAAGCGCCCGTACGTCGTCAGCCAGACGCCCTGCCCCCACCCTTGGCAACTGAGCCAGGATCGGCGCTGACTCAACCCGCAGCAGCCGGCAGATGCTGGCCACCAGCGCCCGGGTAAAGGCGGCATCCGGCAGCAGATCAAAACGGTCGGCTTCGATGGCCTCCAGCCGGGCCACCGGGACCTTCAAGGCCGCCGCCAGCGCCGCAATGTGCACGCCTGCGGCTTCTCGCACTTGGCGTAACTGCGCGCCAGGCGCCAGAACAGCCTCAGTTTGCATCTGCACGTCTTCACTCATTGAACGCTCCACGATCCAGGGCCGCACGCTCGGACGACAAGGGAAAACGCTTGCGCAATTGGTCGCCTAGCTGTCCCATGGCAACCTGGTCGCCAAGCCCACGCTCCACCTTGATTCCCAGCCACAGCGACTCTGCCGTCGCGTAGTCGCTGTTGTTGATTCGTCGCATGTAGAACTGCGCCCGCGAAGCCTCGCCCCGCTGGAACAACAGCTTGGCCAGCGTATAGCCTGTGATCGGATTGCCTGGATCGAGCTTGTAGGACTCTGCCAATGTCTGCTCCGCCAGCGCGAGTTGGCCGGCGCGCACCTCGCACAGGCCTTGCGTCATCAGGGTTTTTGCCTTGTCGGCATACGTCGGCTGCGCAGCAGCCTGGCTAAACAGCACGTCGGCCTCGGCATAGCGCTTTTGCTGACACAACAGCCAGCCATGGTTGTGCATGGCATCCGCATCCCGCGGGTTGAGCAGCACGGCGCGCTTGAAGCTGTCCTCGGCCAAGTCGAAATCGCCGAGCCGCATGTAGATCAAGCCACGCAGGTTGTAGGCCTCGCCATAGGTCGGGTCAGCCACCAGCGACTGCTTGATCTCATCAAGGGCAATGGTGGCCTTGTCGCCCTGGAAGTAACTGGCCGCCAGTTCAAGCCGGATGCGCGCGCGGCGCCGTTCGGGTTTCTCATCGGAGGCAGTGACCAGATCCTGACGCTCCGCGGCGGCATCACCGCCCCCCGCAGCGCCGCCAGATCGGCCAGCACAGGCTTGCAGCAAGGCGCAAACCCATAGCGCCAACACCACGCCCCCGAACGCCCGCCCAGCCCTCGACAGGCGCACTGCACACGTCATCTCAAACCTCCTTGGTGGTGCCGGCCACAAACTTGGCCGGCATGAGCATCACGGTACGTTGCCGTGCGATGCGCTCACCCACGCGGGTACGGTCCTTGACGTCTCCGGCCAACTGGCCACAGGCAGCATCGATATCGTCCCCCCGGGTCTTGCGCACGGTGGTAACAATACCAGCATCACTCAGCGCTTTGGCGAATGCCACCACACGCGGCGCAGGCGAGCGCAGCAGGCCGGAAGCCGGGAATGGATTGAAGGGAATGAGGTTGAATTTGCAGGAAACGCCACGCCCGGCGTGCTTGCGCACGAGCTGGATCAACTGCTCGGCATGCTCGGGCTGGTCATTCACGCCATCGAGCATGCAGTATTCGAAGGTAATGAAATCGCGCGGTGCGTGCACCAGATAGCGATTGCAGGCATCCAGCAGCTCGGCAATCGGGTATTTGCGATTGAGCGGCACAAGATTGTCCCGCAGCGCATCGTTGGGCGCATGCAGCGATACCGCCAAGGCCACTGGGCAATCCTCGGCCAGGCGATCCATCATGGGCACCACCCCCGAGGTGGACACCGTCACCCGCCGCCGCGAAAGGCCATAGGCATGGTCGTCCAGCATGGTTCGCAAAGCTGGCACCAGGGCACTGTAATTCTGCAAGGGCTCGCCCATGCCCATCATCACCACGTTGGAGATGACTCGCTCACTGGTGTTGCGGCGCTTGCGCAGGAAGTGCTCGGCATACCAGAGCTGCGCCACGATTTCTGCGGTGGACAGATTGCGGCTGAACCCCTGGTGACCGGTAGAACAGAAGCGGCAGTTCACCGCGCAGCCGGCCTGAGACGATACGCACAAAGTGCCGCGGTCGTCTTCGGGAATGAACACGGCCTCGACCGCGTCACCGGCGCCGACATCAAATAGCCATTTGATGGTGCCGTCCGCCGATACGTGCTCGGCTACGACTGGCAAGGCACGCACTTCGGCTGTGCCCTGCAGCTTTTCGCGCAACGACTTGGCCAGATCGGTCATCTGGCTGAAGTCTGCTGCCCCGCGCTGGTGAACCCAGCGGAACAGCTGCGTGGCGCGAAAGCGCTTCTCCCCCAACCGCTCGCAATAGGCGGCCAGCCCTTCCAGATCGAAGTCGAGTAGGTTGACCGTCATGCAAGCGATAGCCGCCCTTAGCGGCTGTAAACGTTCAGCGAGGGGAAGAAGAAGGAGACTTCAACAGCAGCAGTCTCAGCAGCGTCAGAGCCGTGCACGGCGTTGGCGTCGATGCTATCGGCGAAGTCGGCACGGATGGTGCCGGCCTCGGCCTTCTTCGGGTCGGTGGCGCCCATGAGGTCACGGTTCTTCAGGATGGCGTTTTCGCCTTCGAGCACTTGCACGAACACCGGGCCGGAGATCATGAAGTCCACCAGGTCCTTGAAGAACGGGCGGGCCTTGTGCACGGCGTAGAACTGTTCTGCTTCTGCGCGGGAGAGCTGCACCAGGCGCGCTGCGGCAACCTTGAGGCCGGCGGCTTCAAAGCGGGACACGATCTGGCCGATGACGTTCTTGGCCACGGCGTCGGGCTTGATGATGGAGAGGGTGCGTTCGATTGCCATTGCTGAAATTTTCCTACTGGATACTTGAAATTTTTGCCCTATTGGACAAAGCCGTCTATTTTAGCCTGCGACATTGCTGTCGAGCTGCTCGGACTGGCGCAATACCGCTCACGACGAGGGCTTACAGCGCTTTAACGCCCTCGCCCACCGCGGCGAAAACCACCGCCACCGCCGCCTGCGGGCCCACCTTGCCGCCCGCCCTGGCGCTGCCGGGCAAAGCTATCGGCCCCGATATAGCCCACCGAGGTCTTCATCGGATCCGGTTGACTGGCGCCCCCAGCGTCCTGCCGATCACCACCGCGCGCAGGCTTTCCGGCCTTACCCTTGCCTGCAAAGCGGGCACCCCCACCGGCCCCTGCTGCGGGCGGCAGACCCGCGCCGCGCGGACCACCCTCCCGGCGGTTGCGGTCATTTCCACCACGACCGCCAGGCGCTGCAACCTGAGGCTCGCGCCGCTCAGCGCCAGCCGCCCGCATCAGAGCGTCAATATCGCGCTCGTCCAGCTCCATCCAAGCTCCGCGCTTGAGCCCGCGCGGCAGCAGCATGGCGCCGTAGCGGATGCGGATCAGGCGACTGACCGCGTGCCCGACCGCCTCCAGCATGCGACGCACCTCACGGTTGCGCCCTTCGGAGATCGTGACCCGATACCAGCAATTGGACCCCTCGCCACCGCCATCCTCAATGCTGCCGAACTGCGCCTTGCCATCCGACAGCGAGACACCGTCGAGCAGGCGCTGCTTTTCGTCATTGCTGAGCGCGCCCAGCACGCGTACCGCGTATTCGCGCTCCAGACCGAAGCGGGGATGCATCAACTGGTTGGCAAGCTCACCCGAGCTGGTGAAAAGCAGCAAACCTTCGGTATTCAGATCAAGCCGGCCAACCGATTGCCACTTGCCATGCTGCAGGCGCGGTAGCTTGCGAAACACGGTCGGGCGGTTCTGCGGGTCATCATGCGTGACCACCTCGCCCACTGGCTTGTGATAGGCAATCACACGAGCCGGCGGCGGATCGATGCGAAAGCGGATCGGCTTGCCATTGACCTTGACCTGGTCGCCGTACTGGATGCGCTGGCCGACATGGGCCGGCTCGTTGTTGACGGAAATCCGCCCCTCGAGGATGAGCTGCTCCATCTCCAGGCGCGAACCCAAGCCAGCCTGGGCCAGGACCTTGTGCAGCTTCGGCGTCTCCTGCTGTGGCGCGAGGACCCGCTTGGCGGGCAGCAACACCTCTGCATCGCCCTCCTCCGCATCGAATTTGCCAGAGACCACATCGTCAAAGTTGATTGCAGCAGGCAGGCCCGCTGGCGCCGCCGCCGCGACGGCCTTCACCGCCCCTGCAACCGGCACGCCGCTGGCGTCGTTTGGCTCAGATGCAGCCTCGGCCGCAAGGCCTTTGTGTTCCGGCGGCAACTGGTCGTCGGGAGTGGAATCGTTCATACGGCGTTGGGAGAAGAGGATTGGTCAGGAGCGGGCTCGGAAGCATCGCTGGAAAGGGGTGGCAAGGCCGGCATCGGGTCGGCCACGGGCAACGCGGGCTCATCAGCGTGCGCAGCGGGAGCCGCCTCAACATCACTCCCGTCGATAGCAAGTGCCGCCTGCCCATTGGCATCGGCACCACCAAGGGCTGCACGCATCGCCTCCTCTGCGGCAGCGCTGTCAGCCAAAGGCAATTGATCCAGCGAGGCAATCCCCAGATCGTCGAGAAACTGCCGCGTCGTCGCAAAAAGTGCGGGCCGGCCAACGGTATCCCGGTGGCCGATGGCCTCGATCCAGCCACGATCCTCGATCTGCTTGAGCACCAGGCTGTTGACCGCGACCCCACGAATGTCCTCGATGTCGCCGCGCGTGACTGGCTGACGATAGGCAATGATGGCCAGCGTTTCCAGCACCGCACGGGTATAGCGCGGCGGTTTTTCCGGGTGCAAGCGGTCAAGGTAGGGCCGCATGGCGGGACGACTCTGAAAGCGCCAGCCACTGGCCACCTGAACCAGCTCCACACCACGCTGCACCCAGTCGGATTGCAGATCTTCCAGCAACTGGCGCACCGTATCAGCGCCGATGGCATCGTCGAACAGCACGCGCAACTCACGCAGAGCCAACGGCTGCTGCGAGCAGATCAGAGCGGTTTCGAGGATGCGTTTGGCATCCGCCGTATTCATGGGTCGTCGGTCCGGATGAACGCACGCCGTGCGCAAAAGGGCACTGGTGCGTAGGGGTCGAAAGGCGATGGACGGAGAGCTTTACAAGCCGCCAGGGCATCGGGTCGGGTGCCCTGGCCACATCTTGCGCGAACGGCCGCACGTGGCAAGACCAGTGCTCGGCGTTAGTCTGGATTGTAATCCAGCCCCCACTCGGCAAGGGCCTGCTGCATATCTGCGGGAGGCGCAGCCCGAAAGACCAGCGATTCGCCCGTGACCGGATGCTGAAACGCCAGACGGCAGGCGTGCAGCGCCTGCCGCGTCAAACCCGCGGCCGGCACACCCCCATAGACCGTATCGGCCACCAGCGGATGGCCGATGGATGCCAGGTGCACGCGAATCTGGTGTGTGCGCCCGGTATGCAGCGTGCAGCGCAGCCAGCAGCCCTGCGCCGCGTTCTGCAGCAGCTTGACCGTGGTACGAGCAGTTTTGCCGGCATGCGACGCCAGATCGACCACCGCCATGCGCAGGCGGTTGCGCGGATCACGGCCGATGGGCGCCTCGACATCCCGGGTCACGGCCCCGACCCAGGCCTTGTGGGCCAGGGCCAGGTACTGGCGGCTGACCTCGCGTGCGGCAATAGCCTGCACCAGGGCATCCATGGTGGCACGGCTGCGCGCGACGACCATCAGGCCACTCGTATCCTTGTCCAGTCGGTGCACGATGCCAGCGCGCGGCAACAGGGCCGCGCCAGCATCTCGGCCCAGCAGGGCATTGAGCAGCGTGCCACTCCAGTTGCCGGGCGCCGGGTGCACCACCAAGCCCGCCGCCTTGTTCACCACCAGCAGGTGCTCATCCTCAAAAACCACGTCGAGCGGCAGGCTTTCCGGACGGAACGCCTGGCTTTGCGGCGTCGGGCGCAGTTCGACCTGCAGGGCATCCCCCGCACGGACACGGGCTGCCGCCTTGAGGACCGGCACGCCGTTATTCTGCACCCCTCCCGCAGCCAGCAACTGCTGCAGATAGCTGCGGGAAAATTCGGGCACGGCCAGCGCCAGGGCGCGGTCTACGCGCTGCCCGTGCAGGTCCTCGGAAACGACCACGCGGCGCGTTTCGCTTTCCGGGCCTGGATCGCCCGCCTCCTCCTGGGCATCTTCGAAACCGGTCGGCAAAAGGGGGGTCGATATAATCGGAGAGGTTTTTCTCAAGAAGGTCTTCCGTGATGCGTCGAGTGAAATTATCGGTTCAGCCCATGCTCGCAGTAGCCCTTCTGGCGGGTCTGCTAGCAGGCTGCTCCAGTACCGTCGAGGACAAAACCGCAGGCTGGAGCCCCAACCGGATTTATTCGGAAGCCAAGGACGAACTCAATTCCGGCTCCTTTGACAAGGCTGTGCCCCTGTTCGAGAAGCTCGAAGGGCGTGCCGCCGGCACTGCGCTCGCCCAGCAGGCCCAGCTTGACAAGGCCTATGCCCAGTACAAGGGCGGCGAGCAGGCCCAGGCGCTGGCGACGCTTGACCGTTTCATCAAGCTCCACCCGGCCAGCCCGGCGCTGGACTACGCGCTCTACCTCAAGGGATTGGTCAACTTCAACGACAACCTGGGGCTGTTCTCGTTCATCTCCCGGCAAGACCTCTCGGAGCGCGACCAGAAGGCCGCCAAGGACTCTTTTGAATCCTTCCGCGAACTGAGCACGCGCTTTCCGGATTCGCGCTACACCCCGGATGCGCGCCAGCGCATGACCTACATCGTCAATTCGCTGGCTTTGTACGAAGTACATGTGGCGCGCTACTACTTCAGTCGGGGCGCCTATGTGGCTGCCATCAATCGCGCCCAAATCGCGATATCCGACTACCGCGACGTGCCCGCCATCGAAGAAGCGCTCTATATCCTGATGCGCTCGTACGATGCGCTTGGCATGGCGCAGTTGCGGGACGACACGCGCCGCGTACTCGACAGCAACTACCCGAAGAGCGAATACCTGACGCGCGGCTTCAAGGGAAGTACGGATCCTTGGTGGAAGGTGTGGTGAGCGACTCCAGCTCCGCATAAAAAGCTTCATCCGAATCCAGGCGCCGCATTGGTGGCAGCGCGGCCAGTAGCCGGCGCCCATAGGACATGGTGGTGAGCCGGCTGTCGCCCACGACCAGAATGCCGCGATCCGTTTCGCGGCGTATCAAGCGCCCGGCGCCCTGCTTGAGCGCCACCGCTGCCTCAGGTATCGAATAGTCGCGAAACGCGCTTCGCCCAGCCGCCTCCAGTCGATGGCTGCGGGCCTCGACCAAGGGATCATTCGGCGGTGGGAACGGCAACTTGTCGATCACCACCAGCTGCAATGCATCACCCGGCACGTCGACGCCCTCCCAGAACGAGGCCGACGCGACCAGCACGCAACCACGCGCGCCCTCTCTGCTGCCCTCGCGAAAACGCTCCATCAAGCGCCGCTTAGGCCACTCTCCCTGCACCAGCACCTCGATGGCACCGCTCGCATCAAAGTACTGCCGCAGCGCATCCCCGATGGTGCGCAGGGCGCGCAGCGTGGTCGTCAGCACCAGCGTGCGGCCGCCCAGGCGCTCGGCCGCATCGGCGCACAACCGCGCCAGTGCGGCGGCATGGCCCGGATCGGCCGGGCGCGGCAACCACGACGGTACATAGATGGCCGCCTGCGCCGCATAGTCGAAAGGGCTGCTGACCCGCAGAATGCGCGCCGCCCCCACCAATCCGCAGGGCTCGGTAAACCAGCGCAGCTGCGGGTCGTCGCCCAGTGTGGCCGAGGTAAAGACCCAGGCCCGCGGCCGATCGCCTTGCGCTGGCGCAGCAACAGGCCCCTGCGCCGCTTCATCCGCCTCCGCGGGCAGGCGCAGCAAGCGCGTACGGACCGCGGACGCGATGTCCAGCGGTGACTCGATCAGGCGCAGTTGCGCGCCCACATCCACCCAACGCACGACACCCGTGCCGCAGGCCTCGGCGAAATGCGTGGCTTTGCGCAGCAGCTCCGTGCCGCGTTCATGCAGCCGCTGGAAATCCGGCGCCATCTCGAGGGTCGCCTCCAGCGTCTGCAGGGCCGCTTTGCAGGCATTGCACGCGCCCTGCAGGGCCTCATCCCACTGGAGCTGCGCCACCTCGTCCGGTGCGGCACCAGACCACCGAAGCCTGCCACCAGGCCCGCCGACATTGCCTATCGCCAGCCGCAAATCACGGGCCGCATGCTCGATGGCACGGCCCGCCCCCGGCCAGTCGGCCAGCCCACGCGCAAGCTGCAAACCGGTGGCCAGCAAATCACGCGCGAAATCCAGCAACTGCCCGGTACTGAGCTGCATGCCAAGAAACTGCACCCCCGTCTCATTGAGCTGGTGCGCCTCGTCGAAGATCGCGACCCGCACCGTGGGCAGCAGCTCGGCCATGCCGGACTCGCGCACGGCCATGTCGGCAAAGAAGAGGTGGTGGTTCACCACCACCAGATCCGCAGCCAGGGCATCGCGCCGCGCCAGATTGACGTGGCAGGCGCGCAATTTCGGGCACTGCGCGCCCAGGCAGTTGTCACGCGTGGAGGTGACCAGGGGAATGACTGGCGAGCGCTCATCCAAGCCGGGCAGCTCGGCCAGGTCGCCGGTGCGCGTGGCCTGTGACCATTGCTCGACCTTTGCCAGCGCGCGCGCCACCAACGGATCTGCATCTGCTGACGCCTGCCGGGCACCTTCCAGGCGATGCAGGCACAGGTAGCTGCCCCGCCCCTTCAACAGGGCCGTGCGCACCGGCACGCCCAGCACCTGCACCAGGCGCGGCAGGTCTCGCTGGAACAGTTGGTCCTGCAAGGTCTTGGTGGCGGTGGACACCAAGGCACGCTCCCCGCTGAGGATCGCCGGCACCAGATAGGAGAAGGTTTTGCCGACGCCTGTGCCGGCTTCCACCACCAGCACGCCGCCCTGCGTGATCGTCTCTGCCACGGCCAGGGCCATGTCAGTCTGGCCTTGTCGCGCCAGGAACTGGTCGTCAGCCCGTGCCAGGGGCCCCTCTGGGTGAAACACCTCGGCGACCTGGGGCACCAGGTCTGCCAGCGCGTGTCCCGCGGGCCATTCAGTCAAAGGCGGTGCAACGGCGGGCTCTGGAAGTGGGGTCAAGAAAGGTCCGCCAAAAGATGCTAACGGCTTGGTTTGATAATGGAAGCAGAGGACGAGCACGCAGGCGATTCCGCCCGCATCTACCACCAGCATGAATACAGGTTACCGGCTTGTCGGCACCACCGGCATCCACAAGGGCGACCGCCATTATCAGCAAGACCAGGTCGTGCTGCTGCCCCACGCGCAGAGCCACGGTTGCTTGCTGGGGGTGATCGCCGATGGCATGGGCGGGCGCAGCGGCGGACGCAAGGCCGCCGACCAGGTCATCCTGACCGCGCGGCAACTCTTCGAGCGCTACTCGCCGGCCCAGGACGACCCCGCCGCCTTCTTGCGCAAGCTGGTAGACGAAGCGCATCTGGTCATCCGCTTGATTGCGACCTCGTCCGAGGAGGAGCCGCACAGCACGCTGGCGGCGTTCCTGATCAGCCCACGCGGCGAGTGCCACTGGGTGCACGTGGGGGACTCGCGGCTCTACCACTTCCGCAAGCGCCTACTGGCCTTTCGCACGGTCGATCACTCGTACGTGCAGGCGCTGGTAGACCGCGGTGAAATCAGCGAGGCAGAGGCCGAAAGCCACCCCAAATCCAACATCTTGCTGGGCTGCCTGGGCATGGAGACCGAGCCTCCGGTGGGCACCCACACCATTGATCGCCTGCAACCCGGCGACGTGATCATGGCCTGCAGCGACGGGGTCTGGCACTACCTGCGCCCACACGAGATGGCAACTGCCCTCAGCACCTCAGCACCACGAGAAGCCGTGCAATGGCTGATCGACACCGCCCGCAGCCGCTCGCACGGCAGCGGCGACAACCTGTCGATGGCCGTCATCAAGGTGGAGCCGCTGGACACCGAGGCCTGAGCCTCGCCCCAAAGTCCAGCAAGACAAATTGCTACAAAATATATAGCTTCTAGCCCAGGCCACATAAGGGCTAGAGGCACTTTTCGCTTGAAAAACCTTACGCAAGAAACCGACGCAAGGTGCTTTCAGTGATCAGGGTGGGATGGGCAGTGGTTGCGCCGGCGGCTTGCCGCTGTCCTTCTGCTCCTGCAGCCGGCGCTGCAGCGATTGCCGGCGCGCTTCCGCCGCGCGCTGGTTTTCATCGAAGCGCCGCCGCTGCTCAGGCGCATCGGCCGCGCGCTGCGCGCGGGAGGCCGCGGCATCAGCCTGGCTGCGCTGCTGTTGCGCGCGCTCCGCACGGGCGCGCTCGGCCTGGCCCGGAGCTGCGGCATCGCGCTCCTGGCGCTGACGGTCGGCATCCGCCTGGCGCTGCTCTGGAGACGCCGAGCCCTGGGCGCGCTGGGCCGCACTTTCCTTGTTGCGCAGGTCCTGCTGGCGCTGTTCTTCCAGGCGGACCTGGCGCTCGCGCTCCTTGCGCGCACGCTCGCCATCACGCACGCCCAGTTCCTGCTGGCGCAATTCCCGCAGGGGCACCCGGTAGTGCTCCTTGACGCTGCTCACGCAGTCGTTCACCGCAAATTTCTGATAGCAGGCCGTCTGCTCCGTCAGTTGCCGCGCCTGCAACTGCCCACGGGCCTCTTCAATGCTGCGCAGCTTGGCCTGCGCCACATCCGCTTCGGCAGACGAGGACACGGCATCAGCAGGCACTTGCGCCATGGCAGTGCCGCCGCAGAACAGGCCAACAAGCAGCAAATATTTCATCAGGTCAGGCTCGTGTCGACGGTGCGGCGCTCCAACGCCAGGAATTCCGCCGACTGCATCTCATTGAGGCGCGACACCGTACGGGGGAACTCATGGGCCAGCGGGCCTTCCGTATACAAATCATCCGGCGGGACTTCCGCCGAGAGGATGAGTTTGACACGTCGGTCATACAGCACGTCCACCAGCCAGGTAAACCGCCGCGCCTCGGAGGCCATGCGCACCGGCATGTGCGGCACATTGCTCAGCAGCACGGTGTGGAATTGCGTGGCGATTTCCAGGTAGTCATTCTGCGAGCGCGGGCCGCCGCATAGGGCACGGAAATCGAACCACACCACGCCACCGGCGCGGCGTCGTGCCTGGATCTGGCGCGCCTCGATGGTCAGCACCGGGTCTTCGTCCCGGGTCTCGGCCAACCGATCAAACGCCTCGCCCATCTCCGCGTCGGCCTGCGGCCCCAAGGGCGTGTGATAGAGCTTGACGTGTTCCAGCGTGCGGCTGCGGTAGTCCGTGCCGTTGTCGACGTTGATCACCTCCAGCCGGGTCTTGAGCAATTCGATCGCCGGCAAGATCCGGTCGCGGTGCAGGCCGCCCGGGTAAAGGTCGTCCGGCTTGAAGTTCGACGTCGTCACAAAGCCAACGCCGTTCTCGAAAAGCGCCGCCAACAAGCGGTGCAGGATCATGGCGTCGGTGATGTCTGCGACATGGAATTCGTCGAAGCAGATCAGGCGGTAGCGCTGGGCAATGCGCTCACCCAGGACATCCAGCGGATTGACCGTGCCCTGCAGCCCGGCCAGCTCGCGGTGCACCTCACGCATGAACTCGTGGAAATGCAGGCGCACCTTGCGCTGCAAGGGCACGGCGCTGAAGAAGCAATCCATGAGAAAGCTCTTGCCACGCCCCACGCCGCCGTACATGTAAACGCCGCGCGGAATGTCGATGCGCCCCAGCAGGCGACGAAAAGCGCTGGAGCGCTTCTCTTTGTAGGCCGCCCAATCCTGCGCGCAGCGCTCCAGCGCATCGACCGCACGCTCTTGCGCCGGGTCACTCACAAAGCCGCGCGTACGCAGCTCGGCCTCATAGGCTTCCCGGACAGACATGCGAGCCGCCACCTCAGAAGTTGAGGGTGCGCTTGTCCACCGCCAATGCGGCTTCCTTGGTGGCTTCGGACAAGGACGGATGCGCATGGCAGATGCGGGCGATGTCCTCGGCGCTGGCCTTGAACTCCATGGCCACCACGGCTTCGGAGATCAGTTCGCTGGCCTGCGGGCCGACGATGTGCACGCCCAGGATTTCGTCGGTCGTGGCGTCGGCCAGGAACTTGACGAAACCGGTCGTGTCACCCAGCGCCCGGGCCCGGCCGTTGGCCAGGAAGGGGAAGGAGCCCGCCTTGTAGGCCACGCCGTCAGCCTTGAGCTGCTGCTCGGTCTTGCCGACCCAGGCGATCTCAGGGCTGGTGTAGATCACCCAGGGGATCGTGTTGAAGTTGACATGCCCGTGCTGGCCGGCAATGCGCTCGGCCACGGCAACGCCCTCTTCCTCGGCCTTGTGCGCAAGCATCGGGCCGCGCACCACATCGCCCACCGCCCAGACGTTGGGCAGGTTGGTCTTGCATTCGTCATCGACCACAATGGCGCCGCGCTCGTCGAGCTTCAGGCCGACCTTGTCGGCGTCCAGGCCGATGGTGTTGGGCACCCGGCCGATGGAGACCACCAGCTTGTCGACATCCAGCGTTTGGGCTTCGCCCTTGGCGTTGGTGTAGGCGATGCTGACGCCCTTCTTGCCAGACTTGATCTCGCCGACCTTGACGCCGAGTTCGATCTTCAGGCCTTGCTTGGTGAAGGCCTTGTGGGCTTCCTTGGCGACCTGCTCGTCCACCGCGCCGAGGAAGGTCGGCAGGCCTTCGAGAATGGTCACATCGGCACCCAGACGGCGCCAGACCGAGCCCATTTCCAGACCAATGACGCCAGAGCCGATCAGGCCCAGCTTCTTTGGCACTGCGCCGATGCGCAGGGCTCCGTCGTTCGACAGGATGTTTTCCTCATCGAAGGGCGTGCCAGGCAGCGCGCGGGCGTTGGAGCCGGTGGCGATGATGACGTGCTTGGCGCTGATGGTTTCTTCTGCGGCGCCAGCGACCTTAAGCTCGTAGCCGCCATCCTTCGCAGCAGCGAACGAAGCGCGGCCGTGGAAAAAGGTGATCTTGTTCTTCTTGAACAGGTACTGGATGCCGTCGTTGTTCTGCTTGACGACGGTGTCCTTGCGGCCGAGCAGCGTAGGCAGGTCGAGTTCAACACCCGACACCTTCACGCCGTGTTCGGCAAGGTGCTTGTGGGAGAACTCGAAGTGCTCAGACGACTGCAGCAGCGCCTTGGACGGGATGCAGCCAACATTGGTGCAGGTGCCGCCCAACGCAGGGCCGCCCTTGGCGTTCTTGGCCTCATCAACCGCAGCGACATTGAAGCCCAGCTGCGCTGCACGAATAGCGGCCACATAGCCGCCGGGGCCGCCGCCGATGACGACCACATCAAATTGTTTGGACATTGCGTTCTCTCATTTGCTTGTCACCAGCGCCAGTCGGAAGTCTTTCGCAAAACACCGCGGAACCGGCTTTGCCGGGCCGCTGGTGTTGCCCCCTGAAGGGGGTTGGCGAAGCGACACGAAGTGCGCGAAGACTGAGGGTGAGTTAGATTTAGATATCAAACAGCAGACGCGACGGATCTTCCAGCGCATCCTTCATGGCGACCAGGCCCAGCACGGCTTCGCGGCCGTCGATGATGCGGTGGTCGTAGGACAGTGCAAAGTAGTTCATCGGGCGGATGACGATCTGGCCGTTCTCCACCACGGCGCGGTCCTTGGTCGCGTGCACGCCCAGGATGGCCGACTGCGGCGGGTTGATGATCGGGGTCGAAAGCATCGAGCCGAAGGTGCCGCCGTTGGAGATGGAGAAGGTGCCGCCGGTCATGTCGTCGATGCCGAGCTTGCCGTCTTGCGCCTTCTTGCCGAACTCTGCAATCTTCTTCTCGATGTCGGCAAAACTCATCTGGTCAGCGTTGCGCAGGATAGGCACCACCAGGCCGCGCGGGCTGCCCACAGCAATGCCGATGTCGAAGTAGCCGTGGTAGACGATGTCGGTGCCATCGACCGAGGCGTTGATCACCGGGTACTTCTTCAGCGCATGGACCGCGGCCTTGACGAAGAAGCTCATGAAGCCGAGCTTGACGCCATGCTCCTTGGTGAAGCTGTCCTGGAAGCGCTTGCGCATCTCCATGACCGGCGCCATGTTGATTTCGTTGAACGTGGTCAGGATGGCATTGGTGGACTGCGATTGCAGCAGGCGCTCGGCAATGCGGGCGCGCAGGCGGCTCATGGGCACGCGCTGCTCGGGGCGATCGCCCAGTTCGGCGAAATTGGCGGTCTGCGTCGCAACTTGCGGCAATGCTGCCTTGGGTGCGGCGGCCGGAGCCGGCGCAGCCTTGGGCGCGGCCACGGCGGCCAGCACATCACCCTTGGTGACGCGGCCATCCTTGCCGGAGCCGGCGACATCGCCCACAGCCAGCTTGTTGTCTGCGAGCAGCTTGGCGGCAGCGGGCATGGCAACGTCAGCCTTGCTGCTGGACGTTGCCGCGGCGGCGACCGGTGCAGCAGCCGCCGGAGCAGCGGCAGCAGGCGCCGATGCCGGTGCCGCAGCCGAGGCCTTGGCTTCGGTATCGATGCGCGCGATGACCTGATCAGACACCACGGTGCCGCCGTCAGCGACCACGAGTTCGGTCAGCACGCCGGCCGACGGTGCGGGCACTTCGAGCACGACCTTGTCGGTCTCGATTTCGATCAGGATTTCATCGGCAGCGATGGCGTCGCCGATCTTCTTCTTCCATTGCAGCATGGTGGCCTCGGCCACGGACTCGGACAGCTGGGGAACTTTGACTTCTACGATAGCCATTTGATTTCTTTCGTTTGATCGGGAGAGTGGACTTGGCGTGCGGACTTACTTGGTCAGCACGAAGCCCTTGAGCTTGGCGAACGCACCGTCGACCAGCGCCTTTTGCTGCTCTTGGTGAAGGTGCGAATAGCCCACCGCGGGCGACGCGGAGGCCGCGCGTCCCGAATAGCCCAAACGCTGCCCATCAGCCATGTTTTCGTGGATGTAGTGCTGCACGAAGAACCAGGCGCCCTGGTTCTGCGGCTCGTCCTGGCACCACACGATATCCGTGACGTTGGGGTACTTCTTCAGCTCAGCAGCAAATGCCTTGTGCGGGAAGGGGTACAGCTGCTCGACGCGCAGGATGGCGACATCGTCGGCACCCTTCTCTTCGCGCTTCTTGGCCAGGTCGTAGTAGACCTTGCCCGAGCAGGCGATGACGCGCTTGACCTTGTCGGCCTTCAGATCACGGCTGTCGCCGATGATCGTCTTGAAAGCACCTTGCGTGAAATCGGTGATCGGCGAGGTGGCGTCCTTGTTCCGCAGCAGGGACTTGGGCGTCATGATGATCAGCGGCTTGCGCAGGTCGCGCACCATCTGCCGACGCAGCACGTGGAAGATCTGCGATGCCGTGGTCGGCTGGACCACTTGCATATTGGTGTCGGCCGACAGCTGCATGAAGCGCTCCAGGCGTGCCGAGCTGTGCTCCGGGCCCTGGCCTTCGTAGCCGTGCGGCAGCATCAGCGTCAGGCCGTTGACGCGGCCCCACTTCACTTCACCAGAGGCGATGAACTGGTCGATCACCACCTGGGCGCCGTTGGCGAAGTCGCCGAACTGCGCTTCCCAGATCACCAGGGTGTTGGGGTCGGTGGAGGCATAGCCGTACTCAAAGCCCAGCACCGCTTCTTCCGACAGGATGGAGTCGATGACAACGAAGGGCGCCTGCTTGTCGGCCACGTTCTGCAAGGGCGTGTAGATGCCTTCGTCGAACTTTTCGCGCTTCTGGTCATGGATGACCGAGTGGCGGTGCGTGAAGGTGCCGCGGCCGCAGTCTTCGCCCGACAGACGAATCGGGTAGCCGCTGGCCACCAGCGAGGCGTAGGCCATGGTCTCGCCCATGCCCCAGTCCACGTTCACGTCGCCACGGCCCATGGCAGCGCGGTCGTCGTAGACCTTCTTCACGAGCTGGTGCGGCGTGACCGATGCAGGGATGGTGGTCACGCGTTCTGCCAGGCGCTTCCACTCAGCCAACGGGATGGCCGTGTCACCAGCGTCAGTCCACTTCTTGCCCAGGTAGGGGCTCCAGTCGACTGCGTACTTGCCCTTGAAGTTGGTCAGCACCGGGTCGGCCGTGTGCTTGCCCGCTTCCATGGCGGCGCGGTAGGCCTTGACCATGTCGTCGCCCAGCGTCTCGCCCAGACCTTGGGCCGTGAGCTTGTCGGCGTAGAGCTTTCGCGTGCCGGGGTGGGCCGCGATCTTCTTGTACATCAGCGGCTGGGTGAGCGAAGGCGTGTCTTGCTCGTTGTGGCCCAGTTTGCGGTAGCAGATGATGTCCACGACCACGTCCTTCTTGAATTCCATGCGGAACTCAAGCGCGAGTTGGGTGGCCAGCACCACGGCTTCTGGGTCGTCGCCGTTGACGTGCAGCACCGGCGATTCGATCATCTTGACGACGTCGGTGCAGTACAGCGTAGAGCGGCTGTCGCGCGGATCGCTGGTGGTGAAACCGATCTGGTTGTTGATGACGATGTGCACCGTACCGCCGGTGTGGTAGCCACGCGTCTCGGCCAGCGCCAGCGTTTCCATGATGACGCCTTGGCCAGCAAAGGCGGCGTCGCCGTGCACCAGCACCGGCAGCACCTGGCGGCCTTCTGGGTCACCACGACGGTCCATGCGGGCACGCACCGAGCCTTCAACCACCGGGTTCACGATTTCCAGGTGCGAGGGATTGAACGCCAGGCTCAAATGCACCGGACCGCCAGGGGTGGTCACGTCGGAGCTGAAGCCCTGGTGGTACTTGACGTCACCGCTGGGCAGGTCTTCCGGTGCGGTGTGATCAAACTCTGCGAACAGATCGGCGGGCAGCTTGCCCAGCGAGTTCACCAGCACGTTCAGGCGGCCCCGGTGGGCCATGCCGATCACGATTTCCTGCACGCCCTTGGCGCCGGCATCCTGGATCAGGGCATCCATCGAGGCGATGAAGCTTTCGCCGCCTTCGAGCGAGAAGCGCTTTTGGCCGACGTACTTGGTGTGGAGGAAGCGCTCCAGGCCTTCGGCAGCCGTCAGGCGGTCAAGGATCTGCTTCTTCTGGTCGCCATTGAAGCTGGGTTTGCTGCGAATGCCTTCGAGCCGTTGCTGCCACCACCGCTTCTGGTTCTGGTCGGTGGTGTGCATGTACTCGGCGCCGATGGTGCCGCAGTAGGTCTCGCGCAGCGCATTCATCAGCTCGCGCAAGGGCAGCGTGTCCTTGCCGAAGAAGGTATTGCTGGTGTTGAACACGGTTTCCTGGTCGGCATCGGTGAAGCCGTAGAAGGAAAGCTCGAGTTCAGGGATGTTGTCGCGCTCGGTGCGCTTGAGCGGATCGAGGTCGGCCCAGCGCACACCGACGTTGCGGTAGGCGGCGATCAGTTGCTGGACGGCGGTGCGCTTGCGACCCAGTTCGGAGTCGGCACTGGCAACCACCACCTTGGTCTGGCCCTGCTTGGCGCGGTCGGCAAAGGCATTGACGACCGGCAGGTGCGGCACGTCGCGGGCATCGCTGCCATCCGTGGCCGGCACATGCTGCAGTGCATCAAAGTATTCGCGCCAGTTGTCCGGAACGCTGCCAGGGTTGGCTAGATAGTTCTCGTACATCTCTTCGACATAGGGGGCATTGCCGCCGAAGAGATAGGTATTGCCTTGATAGGCGCTGTAAAGAGACGTGGTCTCACTCATGATGCGCTACTTTCGTTTCCCTTGAGAAAACATTAGCTGGTTTGAAACCTTCCGCGACACGGCTGAACCGGTTGGCGGATGCGACTGTGGCTGTGGAAGGGCCTTGTACGGATGCGGATTGTGCCACTGAAAGCCTTTCCGGCTGGCCCGCATACGTAAGGCTTTGCCTCTGTGTCGGACTTTGACGGATTGGCGCCACAGCTGCGTTTGCGGCAGATTCAAGCGCCGTTAGCTGAGCAGCCTGATCGTTCTTATGCGCGTATGCCCCCACTCGACAGGCGCCGCACGGCCGAGGCACATTCAGGCCAACGTCTGGCGCGGCGCCTATGCCCGCGACCGGACACCGCAGGAGACAGCCCATGCCACGCCCGTCCGCCCCCATGCCCAGGCAGCTTTTCTTCTCCACGCCCGAGCAGCGCCTGGCACTGGCACGCGAGCGCTTCTTTGAGCGCGGCGAGAGGCCCTCGGGCCTCGTCAATGACGCGGTGCTGCAGTCGTGGAGCCGCTGCCTGGCACTGGGACGCAGGCCGCACGAAGAGCCCAACGCCGAGTCAGTGAGCCGCACACGGCTGCATTCGGCGCTGCGACTGAGCCGCCAGTTGCGCGAGGCGTCCACCGGCGGCCTGCAGCAACTGGAGGCCGCCATTGCCGGCACGCCATGCCGGGTGATCCTGACCAATCCCGAAGGCGTGGTGGTCTACATCAGCCCACGTGGCGCGCAACCGCATGAAACGACGATGCTCCGGTTGGGCGGTGTAGGCACGGACCTGTCGGAGGCCAACATGGGCACCAGCGCGCCGGGCATCGTGGCCAAGACCGGGCACGGCTGCTCGGTGCAGGGGGGCGAGCATTTCAGCGAGGCGGTGGGTCGCGTGCATTGCGCGGCCGCACCGATCCGTGACGTGCACGGCCAGCTCGCTGGCGTGCTCGACCTCACGGTAGAAGGGCATGGCTTCGGCTTCGACGCGTTTGCGCTGGTGGGCTCCTATGCCTCCACCATCGAGAACCATCTGCTGCAGTTGCAGTCGGACGACCTGCTGGTGCTGGCCTTCCAGGCTGACCCGAGCCTGCTGGGCACGCCACTGGAGGCACTGGCCGGCGTGTGCAGCGACGGCCGGCTGCGCTGGGTAAATACCACGGCCATACGACTGGCCAGGGCCTCCGCCGGCCAGCCTGTAGCCGATGCGCTCGGCCACGAACTTGGCACGCTGCTGGGACTGTTGCGGCAGTCCCGCCCGCAGCCATTGCGACTGTCCAGCGGACTGACCGTCTGGATGCAGGCGCGCCTGCGCAGCGGCGATGGCGCGGGGCCGCTGCTGCCGGCACCGGTGCCGCAAGCGGCATTGGTGACTGAGCCCCCTGCCCTGACCGCCGAAGCCCCCGCCACGCTCGACATGCAACGCGCCCACCAGATTGCACACACGCTGCAGGCCTGCGGCGGCAATGTGGCACGGGCGGCGCGGCAGTTGGGGGTCTCGCGCGGGCTGATCTACCGCAACATGAAGCCAGCGCCCGCGCCATGTGTTCCAAACGGGAACACTTCCGGCCCTGGGTAATTCCCGGGTTCAGGGGCGTACACCCCGCTTCCTACACTGCCTCGCGTCACCCCGGCGTGACCTGCGCGCCGCGTCCTGCGGCGCCGGACAGCACATCACTGGAGGCAGCCATGAACCTTTCCGACATCCATCACCTTGTCTCGGAGAAAGCGCTTGCGTTCCTGCAGCGTGAGACGCACCCCATGCTGATCGACGGCCAATGGGTAGCTGCGGCAGACGGCCGTACGCTGGAGGTGCTCAACCCCGCCAACGAGCAAAGAATCGCCCGCGTGCCACTGGCCGCCGCCACCGACGTGGACCGTGCCGTGCAGGCCGCGCGCCGCGCCTTCGACTCCGGCCCCTGGTCCCGGCTGCGCCCGGTAGACCGGCAGCGCCTGCTGTTGCGCCTGGCCGACCTGCTGGAGCAGCAGGCCGAGGCCATTGCGCAGATCGAATCACTCGACAACGGCAAATCGGCCGCCATAGCGCAGGCGGTGGACGTGGCCATGGCGGTCGACTTCCTGCGCTTCATGGCCGGCCAGGCCACCAACATCGAGGGCATCACGCGCGATGCATCCATCCCGCACGCGCCGCAGGCGCAGGTGGTGACCTTCACGCGCCGCGAGGCGGTGGGCGTGGTGGCGGCCATCGTGCCGTGGAACTTCCCGCTGCTGATGGCGGTGATGAAGCTGGGCCCGGCCCTGGCGGCCGGCTGCACCGTGGTGCTCAAGCCGGCCGAGCAGACGCCGCTCTCCGCGCTGTTCCTGGGCGAGCTGCTGCAAGAGGCAGGTTTCCCGCCCGGCGTGGTGAACATCGTCACCGGCGACGGCCTGGGCGCCGGCGCGCCGCTGGCGCAGCACCCACTGGTGGACAAGATCAGCTTCACCGGCTCGACCGAGGTCGGCAAGATCATTGGCCGCACCGCGATGGACCGGCTGGCGCGCGTGACGCTGGAGCTGGGCGGCAAGTCTCCCGTGATCGTGCTGGACGACTGCGACCCCGCCACGGCGGCGGCCGGCGCGGCGCAGGCCATCTTCTTCAACCACGGCCAGGTCTGCTGCGCCGGCTCACGCCTCTATGTGCAAAAGAAGATGTTCGACCGCGTGGTGGCCGACGTGGCGCAGATCGCCGCGGCCATGCCGCTGGGCCACGGGCTGGACCCGGCGGCGCAGATGGGGCCGCTGGTCTCGCGCGAGCAACTGGACCGCGTCTGCGGCTACATCGAATCCGGCCGCAGCCAGGGCGCAGAGGTGGTGACCGGCGGCGCGCGTGCGGGCAGCAGCGGCTACTTCGTGCAGCCCACCATCCTCGCCAACGTGAACCACGCCCACCGCGTGGTGCAGGAAGAAATCTTTGGCCCGGTGCTCACCGCCATGCCCTACGACGACCTGGACGAAGTAGCCGCGCAGGCCAACGACACGCCCTACGGCCTGGGCGCCAGCATCTGGTCCAACAACCTGTCGCGCGTGCACCAGTTGATTCCCAAGATCCGCGCCGGCTCGGTCTGGGTCAACTGCCACACCATGCTCGACCCTGGCATGCCCTTTGGCGGCTACAAGCAGTCGGGCATCGGCCGCGACCTGGGGCGCGACTCGATCAATGGCTACCTGGAGACCAAGTCGGTCTATATCGCCATCTAGTCCAGCGCACCAAAAAAGAGGCAGGCGCGGCCTGCCTCCATCCGAGGAGACAAGCATGACCCACGACAAGAAAAGACATCCGCCCCGTTTGATCTGGCTGGCTTGCGCGGCCCTGTGCGCGGCCTCAGCGGCCCAGGCGGCCGGCGGCGCGGCAACGCAGGTGGATGGCGCCTGGATCCAGGCCAACGGCGCCAAGACCGAGAACTGGCCCAGCTACGGGCTTAACTACGCTGAGACCCGCTTCAGCAAACTCGACCAGGTCAACGCCGGCAACGTGAAGAAGCTGGGCCTGGCCTGGTCCTACAACCTTGAATCCACACGCGGCGTTGAAGCCACGCCGCTGGTGGTCGATGGCGTGATGTACGTGAGCGCCGCCTGGAGCGTGGTGCATGCGATTGACGTGCGCACCGGCAAGCAGCTCTGGAGCTTCGACCCGCAGGTGGACAAATCCAAGGGTTACAAGGGCTGCTGCGACGTGGTCAACCGCGGCGTGGCGCTGTGGAAGGGCAAGGTCTTTGTCGGCGCCTTCGACGGCCGGCTGATCGCGCTGGATGCGGCCAGCGGCCAGAAGGTCTGGGAGAAAGACACCATAGCCAACCCCAAGTTCTCCTACACCATCACCGGCGCGCCGCGCGTGTTCAAGGGCAAGGTGTTCATCGGCAACGGCGGCGCTGAGTTTGGCGCGCGCGGCTACATCACCGCCTACGACGCCGAGACCGGCGAGCAGAAATGGCGCTGGTTCACCGTGCCGGGCGACCCGTCGCAACCGTTCGAGAACGAGGCCATGGCCGCCGCCGCCAAGACCTGGGACCCGAGCAACAAATACTGGGAAGCCGGTGGTGGCGGCACCGCATGGGACACGCTCACCTTCGACCCCGAGCTCAACCTGATGTACGTGGGCGTGGGCAACGGCTCGCCCTGGTCGCAGCGCAAGCGCAGCCCCAAGGGCGGCGACAACCTCTACCTGGCCTCCATCGTGGCGCTGGACCCTGACACCGGCAGCTACCAATGGCACTACCAGGAGACGCCGGGCGACAACTGGGACTACACCTCGACCCAGCCCATGATCCTGGCCGACCTGAAGATTGCCGGCAAGCCGCGCAAGGTGATCCTGCATGCGCCCAAGAACGGCTTCTTCTTTGTGATCGACCGCACCAATGGCCAGTTCATCTCGGCAAAGAACTTTGTGCCGGTGAACTGGGCCTCGGGCTACGACAAGAACGGCCGCCCGATCGAGACCGCGCAGGCCCGCCCTGACGGCAAGCCCTTCGATGCCATCCCCGGCCCGTTCGGCGCGCACAACTGGCACCCGATGTCGTTCAACCCGCAGACCGGGCTGGTCTACCTGCCGGCGCAGAACATTCCCTTCAACCTGATGGACGACAAGAGCTGGAGCTTCAACGGCAACACGCCGGGCCAACCCATGTCGGGCATAGGCTGGAACACCGCCATGTTCGCCAACATGGAGCCGCCCAAGAGCAAGCCTTTCGGTCGCCTGATCGCCTGGGACCCGGTGAAGCAGAAGGAAGTCTGGCGCCAGGAGCATGTCTCGCCCTGGAACGGCGGCACGCTGACCACTGCCGGCAACCTGGTGTTCCAGGGCACGGCCGACGGCAGATTTGTGGCCTACGATGCGCGCAACGGCAAACAGCTGTGGGAGGCGCCCACCGGCACCGGCGTGGTCGCAGCCCCCGCCACCTACACGGTGGACGGCAAGCAGTACGTCTCCATCGCGGCGGGCTGGGGCGGTGTCTACGGCCTGGCGCAGCGTGCCACCGAGCGCCAGGGCCCGGGCACGGTCTATACCTTTGTGCTCGACGGCAAGGAGCCGATGCCGGCCTTTGTGCAGCAACAGGCCCAGAAGCTGGTGCAGGGCGTGCCCTACGACCCGAAGGACGTCGCCGCCGGCACCGCGCCGTACGTGAGCAACTGCGTGTTCTGCCATGGTGTGCCGGGCGTGGACCGCGGCGGCAACATCCCCAACCTGGGCTACCTGGATGCCGCCTACATCCAGAACCTGCAGGCCTTCATCTTCAAGGGCCCGGCCGTGGCGCGTGGCATGCCGGACTTCACTGGCAAGCTCAGCAGCGCCGACGCGGACAAGATCAAGGCCTTTATCCAGGGCACGGCAGACGCGGTGCGGCCCAAGGCTGCGGCAAAGTGATCTGGCGGCGCTATGCGCCGAACACCATACTATCAAATATATAGCTACTATCCCAGGCTACACCTGGGCTAGAGGCATATTTCATTAATATTTTGGCTGAATGGGGTCGCCTCCTGTGAACAGGAGCCGCCCCTGGTCGGCATCCGCTGCGAGATGGCCGCGCGCCAGCGCATGATGAAGAAACGGGCCGCAGCCTTGCGGCTGCGGCCCGTAGACCCTGGCTCTGGTCAGTCAGTCCCGAAGTTCCAGCGCCCGGCGATTGAGCCGCAGCGCCGCCAAGGTGCAAATGGCGCCGGAGAGCAGATAGATGCTGACATACGCCAGCCCGAAATTGGCCGACAGGCCCAGCGCCACCAGCGGCGCAAAAGCAGCCCCGATCAACCAGGCCAGGTCCGAGGTCAGCGCCGCACCGGTATAGCGGTACTTGGAGGCGAAATTGGCAGTCACGGCGCCCGCAGCCTGGCCATAAGACAGGCCCAGCAAGGCAAACCCCACCAAGATGAAAACATCCTGCGCAAACGGGCTGCCTCCCAGCAGCACAGGTGCAAACAGGCTGAACACCCCGATCAAGCAGGCCAGAATGCCCAGCGTGCTACGCCGACCGATCCGGTCCGCAATCAGTCCCGAGACGATCATGCCGCCCATTGCGATCACCGCCCCCACCATCTGCACAGCCAGCACGTCGTTGATTGGCTGCGTTGCGTACAAGGCGATCCATGACAGAGGGAAAACCGTGACCAGGTGAAACAATGCGTAACTCGCCAATGCAGCAAACGCACCGATGAACAAGTTGCCACCTTGGGTGCGCACCAGCTCACCCACATTGGTCGGCTCCAGCTCGCGCTCTTCCAGCAGCCGGGCATATTCACTGGTTTCCACCAGCCGCAGGCGGGCAAACAACGCCACTACATTGATCGCAAATGCGACATAAAACGGATAGCGCCAGCCCCACTCCAGGAAGTCCTCCGCCGAGAGCTTGGAGTGCAGGAACAGGAACAGGCCGCTGGCCACCATGAATCCGATCGGCGCACCGAGTTGGCCCAGCATGGCGTACCAGCCACGCCGGTTCTGGGGCGCGGTCAGCGCCAGCAAGGAAGGAAGGCCATCCCAGGCCCCGCCCAGAGCAATACCCTGGCAGAAGCGAAACACCGACAAGAGCACGACCGAAGCGAATCCCAGGCTGGTATAGCCCGGCAAAAAGGCCATGCCTGCGGTGGAGATGCCCAGCAGGAACAGCGCCACCGTCAGTTTGGTGCTGCGCCCCCATCTGCGCTGGATGGCCATGAACGCCACCGAGCCCAGCGGCCGGGCAATAAAGGCGAAGGAGAAGATGATGAATGCATACAGCGTGCCCTCCAGCCGCGGCTCGAATGGAAAGAACACCGCGGGGAACACCAACACCGACGCGATCCCGTAGACGAAGAAGTCGAAATATTCGGACGCTCGCCCAATAACCACGCCAATGGCGATTTCACCCGGGGCAATCCCGTGGTCGCCGTGATCGCCATGGCCAACAGCAGCTGGTGTACCGCGTTCCGCCGCATAGGACGAAAGCTCAGAAGGATCCGGACTCACACTGAACGTCATGCCTGCTCCTGGTTGTGATTCTTGTCTTGTATTGCGCCGCCTGAAACGTCGCAAAATCGCATCGATCTCTGGCTCTCACTATAGGACAAAACGTCCAATTCCCACGGGCCATCAATAGTCGTACATTCGGCAGGTTTTCGCCCTCCGTTTCCCCCTCCTTAGCCCGGCATGCCTCCCCTTAAAAAATTCCGCGGACTGCTCCTGCTTCCTGTCATCGCTCTGTTGGCAGGCTGTAACGCGGTACTGCTGCGTCCATCCGGCGACATCGCGACCCAGCAACGCGACCTCATCTATATCTCCACCGGCCTGATGCTGATCATCATCATCCCGGTGATCGTGCTCACGCTGTTCTTCGCCTGGCGCTATCGCAGGTCCAACACCAAGGCGACCTACTCCCCGGAATGGGACCACTCCACGCAGCTGGAGCTTGTGATCTGGGCCGTTCCCCTGCTCATCATCATCGCCCTGGGCGCGCTTACCTGGATCAGCACCCACACGCTGGACCCCTACCGCCCCTTGAGCCGCCTCGATGCCCAGCGCGAGATCCCGGCAGGCACCAAGCCCCTGGTGGTCGAAGTGGTGGCGCTCGACTGGAAATGGCTGTTCTTCTACCCGGAAGAAGGCATTGCCACCGTGAACGAACTGGCCGCCCCCGTGGATCGGCCCATCACCTTCAAGATCACGGCCTCGTCGGTGATGAACTCATTCTTCATCCCGGCCCTGGCTGGCCAGATCTACGCCATGCCCGGCATGGAGACCAAGCTGCACGCGGTCATCAACGAACCGGGTGAGTTCGAGGGCTTTTCCGCCAACTACAGCGGCGCGGGCTTCTCCGGCATGCGCTTCAAATTCCATGGCCTGAGCAACGGCGACTTCAATCAGTGGCTGCAAAAGGTCAAGGCCGATGGCGGCGAACTGAGCCGTGACGGCTATCTGCAACTTGAGCGCCCGAGCGAGCGCGAACCTGTGCGCCACTACGCTGGCGTGGCCCCGGGCCTGTACGACGCCATCCTGAACCGCTGCGTTGAGAACAATCGCATGTGCATGAAGGACATGATGGCCATCGACGCTGGCGGCGGCCTTGGCATGCCAGGCACCTACAATCTCGCCTCGCTTGACCCCGCGACACGCAATCGCCTGGGCATCGGCGATGCCCCCACCCGAACCTACGTCGCCGCGATGTGCACCGCCAGCGACCCGACCGGCGCCCTGGTTTCGTCCAGCGCCGACCGGCCTCTGTAACACGCCGGCCTGGCAGCCTCTGTTCACCACGCTGCCAGCCCACTGCGCCGCCTCGCGTCGCGTCACTCTTGCTCTCCGGACCTACGATGTTCGACCACCTCGATCTTACGAAGCTCATCTTCGGCCGCCTCACTTGGGAGGCGATTCCGTTTCACGAACCGATTCTGCTGCTGACCTTTGCCGCCGTGGCGCTTGGCGGCTTGGCACTGGTCGGTGCGCTGACCTACTTCCGCGTTTGGGGCTACCTCTGGCGTGAGTGGTTCACCAGCATCGATCACAAAAAGATCGGCATCATGTACATGGTGCTGGGCTTGGTCATGTTGCTGCGCGGCTTTGCCGATGCACTCATGATGCGCCTGCAGCAGGCCATCTCCTTCGGTGACTCGACTGGCTTCCTGCCGCCGCACCACTACGACCAGATCTTCACCGCGCACGGCGTGATCATGATCTTCTTCGTAGCCATGCCGCTGGTCACCGGGCTCATGAACTTCGTCGTGCCGCTGCAGATCGGCGCCCGCGACGTGGCCTTCCCCTTCCTCAACAACTTCAGCTTCTGGATGACCGCCAGCGGTGCTGCGTTGGTGATGATGTCGCTGTTCGTTGGCGAGTTTGCACGTACCGGCTGGCTGGCCTACCCGCCACTCTCCGGCATCCTCTACAGCCCGGACGTGGGGGTTGATTACTACATCTGGTCATTGCAGATCGCAGGCATTGGCACCTTGCTATCAGGCATCAACCTGATCGCCACCATCGTGAAGATGCGCGCGCCCGGCATGAAGATGATGCGCATGCCGGTGTTCACCTGGACCTCGCTCTGCACCAACATCCTGATCGTTGCCGCTTTCCCGGTGCTGACCGCCGTGCTTGCACTGCTGTCGCTGGACCGCTATGCCGGCACCAACTTCTTCACGAACGACTTCGGCGGCAACCCGATGATGTACGTGAACCTGATCTGGATCTGGGGCCACCCAGAGGTCTACATCCTGATCCTGCCGCTGTTCGGCGTGTTCTCTGAAGTGGTCTCCACCTTCAGCCGCAAGCGCCTGTTCGGCTACGCCTCCATGGTGTACGCAACGCTGGTGATCACCATCCTGTCCTACCTGGTCTGGCTGCACCACTTCTTCACCATGGGCTCGGGGGCCAGCGTCAACTCCTTCTTCGGGATCACGACGATGATCATCTCGATCCCCACGGGAGCGAAGATCTTCAACTGGCTGTTCACCATGTACCGTGGCCGCATCCAGTTTGACGTACCCATGCTGTGGACCATCGGCTTCATGGTTACCTTCACCATTGGCGGCATGACCGGCGTGCTGCTGGCCGTGCCCCCGGCAGACTTCGTGCTGCACAACAGCCTGTTCCTGATCGCCCACTTCCACAACGTGATCATCGGTGGCGTGCTCTTCGGCATCTTTGCCGGCATCACCTACTGGTTCCCCAAGGCCTTTGGCTACAAGCTCGACCCGTTCTGGGGCAAGTGCTCGTTCTGGCTCTGGCTGTCGGGCTTCTGGTTCGCCTTCATGCCGCTCTACGTGCTTGGCCTGATGGGCGTCACACGCCGCATGAGCCACTTCGAGGACCCGTCCTTGCAGATCTGGTTCCAGATTGCAGCCTTTGGCGCGGTCCTGATCGCGCTGGGCATCCTGGCCTTCATCATTCAGTTGGTGGTGAGCTTCGTGCGCCGCGAATCGCTGCGCGACCATACGGGCGACCCGTGGGACGGCCGCACACTGGAATGGTCGACCTCGTCGCCTCCGCCCGCCTACAACTTCGCCTTCACGCCCCGCGTGCATGACAACGATGCCTGGTGGGACATGAAGCAGCGCGGCTATGTCCGCCCGAAAGAAGGCTTCCTGCCGATCCACATGCCCAAGAACACTGGCGCAGGCATCATCCTCGCCGGCATGAGCGCCGTCGTGGGCTTTGCCCTGATCTGGCAGATGTGGGCGCTGGCAGGACTGTCCTTTGTTGCCCTTCTGGTTGTGGCCATCAGCCACACCTTCAACTACAAACGCGACTACTACATCCCCGCGGATGAAGTCGTTCGTACCGAAGCCGATCGCACCCGACTGCTGGCCAGCCATGTCTGATATCACCGCCCCCTCCCCTCTCGGCGCCGCGGGCAACCCCGGCACCCCGCACTTCTACGAGACCAAAGAGCACCACGTAGAGAACGGCACCTTGCTCGGGTTCTGGCTCTACCTGATGAGCGATTGCCTCATCTTTGCCTGCCTGTTCGCGGTGTACGCCGTACAGGGCCGCAGCTACGCCGCCGGCCCCTCTGGTGCGGACCTGTTCGACCTGCCATTGGTCGCGCTCAATACCTCGATGCTGCTGCTGTCGTCCATCACCTATGGCTTCGCCATGCTGGAGATGCAGCGCAAGCGCCTGCGCCCAACGCTCGTCTGGCTGGCCGTCACCGGCCTGCTGGGCGCGGCCTTCATCGGCCTTGAGCTCTATGAGTTCGCCCACCTGATCCATGAAGGTGCCGGCCCGCAACGCAGTGCCTTCTTGTCCTCGTTCTTCGCGCTGGTCGGCACGCACGGCCTGCACGTGACCTTTGGCATCGTCTGGCTGATCACGCTCATGTTCCAGCTCAAGAAGCACGGCCTCATCCCCGAGAACCGCCGCCGCCTGATGTGCCTCTCGATGTTCTGGCACTTTCTGGACGTTGTCTGGATCGGCGTCTTCACCTTCGTCTACCTGATGGGAGTGCTGCCATGAGCGCGCACCACGACTCCAACCACCACGACTCCCATGATCACCATGATCATGACGATGGAGCCAGCCACAGCACCCTGAAGGGCTATGCAACGGGCTTCATCCTGTCGGTGATCCTGACGGCCATCCCGTTCTGGCTAGTGATGGCCAAGGTGTTCGACTCGTCCAGCACCACCGCCATGGTCGTGCTGGGCTTTGCTGCCGTGCAGATCGTCGTCCACATGGTGTACTTCCTGCACATGAACACCCGCTCCGAAGGCGGCTGGAACATGCTGGCGCTGGTCTTCACGATCGTGGTCGTCGTCATTACGCTGAGCGGCTCGCTGTGGGTGATGTACCACCTCAACCACAACATGATGCCCATGTCGGTCCACGACATGAAGAACATGCCTTGACCCTGCCAGGACGCAACGCGATGGAGGCCGCTGAGCGCGATCTGCGTTCTGTGGCCTCTTTGTATATCGGGGCCGCATGTGCAGCCCTGCTCTTCGCCGGCTTTGTCGCTCTGGGCACCTGGCAGGTTGAACGCCGGGCATGGAAGCTTGATCTCATAGCCCGTGTTGAACAGCGCGTGCATGCACCAGCAGCCCCTGCCCCAACGCCTGATCAATGGGCGCAGATGAGTGCCAGCACAGATGAGTACCGGCATCTGCGCATCAGCGGCAACTTTCTTCCAGAACACGAAACCCTGGTGCAGGCCACGACCGCACGTGGCGCCGGCTTCTGGGTTCTGGTGCCACTGCGTATGGCTGACGACAGCGTGGTACTGGTCAACCGTGGCTTCGTCCCGCCCGAGGGCCGGGACCGCGCCCTGCGCACATCACCAGAAACCCAGGGCGGGACCACCATTACCGGACTGGTGCGCATGACAGAGCCCGCTGGGGCCTTCCTGCGCCGCAACGATCCAGCCGCTGATCGCTGGTACTCGCGCGATGTGCAAGCCATTGCCCAAGCCCGCGGCCTGACCCGGGTCGCCCCCTACTTTCTGGATGCGGATGCCACAACACAACCAGAGGCCACACTCCCCGGCGTTCCGGTCGGCGGCCTGACGGTCATCAGCTTCCCCAACAGCCACCTGGTCTACGCCATCACCTGGTATGCCCTTGCCCTGATGGTTGCGGGCGCCACGTGGCGCGTTGGGCGTGAGGAGTGGCGTCTACGCAAATGCCGCAGCACGACGCTGGGGACTGACGATGCCAATGCAAAGCGCAAAGTTGCCTCGCAAGATTGACACCAACGGAGCAGGCGCGCAGCCTACCCTTAACGGGGCCGCGCGCCTGGATGATGCGACCGGCCTGAAGAACATGCTGCAGCTGATCCAGCTGCGCTGGATTGCGGTCATCGGGCAGGTTGTCACGATCGAAGTCGCGCACTACGGCTTTGGCATTCGGCTCCCACTCAACAACATGCTGACCTTGCTGGCCTGCCTTGCGGCCTTCAATGTGGCAAGCCAGTTGCGCTACCGCAGTCGACGCGAGGTCACGAATGGCGAGCTGTTCCTGGCACTCCTCGTCGACGTGGGCATGTTGACGGCGCAGCTCTACCTGAGTGGTGGCGCCACGAATCCGTTCACCTTCCTCTACCTGCTGCAAGTCACGCTCGGCGCGGTACTGTTGAAGTCCTGGTCAACCTGGACCATGGTGGCGATCACCGCCGCCTGCCTTGCCGGCCTGGCCCTGTTCGGCAGGCCGCTTGCGCTACCACCCGATCATGACCGCGGCCTGTACAGCCCCTACATCCAGGGCATGCTGATCTGCTTCGCGCTGAATGCTGCCCTGCTGGTAATTTTCATCACCCGCATTGGCCGCAACCTGCGCGAACGCGACGCGCGCCTGGCAGACCTGCGCCAGCGTGCAGCTGAGGAAGAACACATAGTGCGCATGGGCCTGCTGGCCTCCGGCGCCGCACACGAACTAGGCACGCCACTTTCCACGCTGGCCGTGATCCTGGGTGACTGGCGGCATCTGCCGCACTTCAGCTCCGACCCTGAATTGCTGCAAGAAGTCACGGAGATGCAGGCCCAGGTCCAGCGCTGCAAGTCCATCGTGAGCGGCATCCTGCTGTCTGCAGGGGAAGCGCGCGGGGAGTCCTCTGAAGAGACGACGATAGGCACCTTCCTCGACGACTTGGTCGAGGAGTGGCGCGCCACGCGCCCGGTCGTCGCCTTCACCTACGAGAATCGGTTCGGGCACGATCTGCCCATGGTTTCCGACACCGCCCTGCAGCAGATGATCTGCAACGTCCTGGACAATGCACTAGAAGCCTCTCCACGCTGGACGGGCCTGGAAGTCATGCGCAACGCCGACGCCCTGGCATTGATCGTCACGGATTCGGGTCCAGGCTTTGCGCCCGGTATGCTCGCGCAATTTGGCAAGCCCTACCAATCGAGCAAGGGACGGCCTGGCGGTGGCCTGGGCCTGTTCCTGGCGGTCAATGTGGCCCGCACGCTCGGCGGCAGTGTGGCGGCACACAATCGCCCCGAAGGCGGTGCCAGCGTCACCATCACCCTGCCGCTGTCGGCTATCACCCTAGAGGAAGATGAAGGACATGCCAGTTGAGCGCCTGCTGCTGATCGTCGAAGACGATGCGGCGTTCGCCCGCACTCTCGGCCGCTCTTTTGAGCGGCGTGACTACACAGTGGCACTGGCCGCCAGCCTGGAGGAAGTCACCCAACTCCTGCGCGAGCGCTCTCCAGGTTACGCAGTCGTCGACCTCAAGCTGAACGGTGATGCCTCGGGGCTTGCCTGCGTGCAGGCGCTGCACGCGCATGACCCGGACATGCTGATCGTGGTACTGACTGGCTTTGCCAGCATCGCGACGGCGGTGGAGGCCATCAAGCTTGGCGCCTGCCACTATCTGGCCAAGCCATCCAATACAGATGACATCGAGGCGGCCTTTGGCCGATCCACGGGCGATACCGAGGTGGGGCTTACCAACCGCTCCACGTCGATCAAGACGCTGGAGTGGGAGCGCATTCACGAAACGCTGGCGGAAACCGGCTTCAATATTTCCGAGACGGCGCGACGCCTAGGAATGCACCGGCGCACGCTGGCACGAAAGCTGGAAAAGCAGCGCGTCAAGTAACGATTGCGCGCTTCCCACACAGCAGGATTTTCCGCCCATGAGCAAGAGCCAGCAACGAAAAACGGGCTGCAGCTTGTGGCTGCAACCCGTTGATCTATTCGAAGAAATTGGTCGGCGTGGCGGGATTCGAACTCGCGACCCCTTGCACCCCATGCAAGTGCGCTACCAGGCTGCGCTACACGCCGACAAGCCTCATATTATAAGGCGGAATCAATCAGAGACGGCCAGCAACTCTCGAATTTCGAACAATTCCTTGCGCAGGGCCGGAAGGTCATGCAATCCCGACTCTTGAACAAAGTGCGAGGCCTTCAAACCTTGCAAATCCAGCTCCGGCACGGTCCAGGAGGCGAACTCATCTTCAACACCAGGCGGCACCAGCGTCGCCGTCCGCGTACCGCCACGCTCAGCCTGCATCCACTCTTGTAGCTTGCTACGAGCCCCGCTGATCGTGAAGCCCTCGTCATACAACAAGTCCCGTATGCGACGAATCATGAGCACTTCGTGGTGCTGGTAGTAACGTCGATTGCCACGTCGCTTCATGGGACGCAACTGCGCAAACTCCTGCTCCCAGTACCGCAGTACATGCGGCTTCACCTCGCACAGGTCACCGACCTCGCCAATCGTGAAGTAGCGCTTTGCAGGAATGGAAGGGAGCGTCTTGGCCATGGGTTAACAACGAGGCGGGCAATCCGTAAAGGGTACTCCAACTCGTCGCCAGCAGGAAGAACAAGACGTACCCAGTACGGGCTGGTATTCAGCCCTGGATTCGCTCCTTGAGCTTATGGCTCGCATGGAAGGTGACCACACGACGTGCCTGGATGGGAATCGACTCCCCTGTCCGAGGATTACGCCCAGGACGCGGGGCCTTGGTCCGGATCTGGAAGTTGCCAAAGCCCGAGAGCTTCACATCCTCGCCCTCGACCAACTGGGCCGAAACAAGATCGAAGAATGCATCGATCATGTCCTTGGACTCACGCTTGTTCAGTCCGATCTGATCAAACAGGAGTTCGGCCAATTGCGCCTTGGTCAAGGCCGGCATTTCCAGGCTCTCGACAGATAGCATCTTGTCATCGTCCATGCGTCGCTTCTCCTCAGGCACGCAGCCGCGCACCGACCTCGGTAGACAGTGCAGTCAATACGGCTTGAACGGCTGCATCAATGCGCGCCTCATCCAACACCACCTCACCGCCATTGAGGACCAGCCTCAATGCCAGACTCTTCTCGCCCTCAGCCGGCGCGCCAACAGCGACGGACTCCGTCTTTCCCACCTTGGGTCGGTAGATGTCAAAAAGCGTGACGTCGCGCAACACGTCCCCTTGCGCCGCGAACCGCACTGCTGCTTGCACCTGCGCATGCGTCACCGCCTCAGCCACCACCACGGCAATGTCTCGCTCGACATCCTGCTGCTTGGCAACCGGCTGCGGTGTCGGAATCCGGCGCTGCAAGACGGCGGCCAACTCCAATTCGAACAGTACCGGAGCCTGCGAAAATCCGTAGGCCTGCCGCCAGCGAGGATGCAGTTCGCCGACGAACCCAATGGCCTTGCCACCAAGTAACACACGAGCACATCGACCTGGGTGTAACGCCGGGTGCTCGCAGGGCTCGAATACCGGCACAGCCGGCGCCAGCAGCGCCTCGACATCACCCTTCACATCGAAGAAATCTACGGCCGCTTCTGGACGCCCCCATTGCAGCACATTAGCGGCCCCTTGGGCCGCGCCCGCCACGCGCATGGGCTGATCGAAGCCCTGCACGGTGGTGTCGCTGTCGGGAACCGAAGGGTTGCGCAAAAACACCCTGCCGCATTCGAAGACGCGTACGCGCGAGGCCTTGCGGTCCAAATTGAACTTCAGCACCTGCAGCAGGGACCCCAGCAGAGACGAGCGCATGACGCTCATCTGACTCGCAATGGGATTCAGCAGTCGGATCGGCTGGTCATTGCCTGCCAGCTCCCGCTCCCACCGCTCTTCCACAAAGCTGAAATTGATCGTTTCCTGGTAACCGAGCGCGGCCAGCGCGCGCCGCACCGCAAATGGATTGCGTTGAGACTCTGCCCGCAACTGAGGAGTGATCGGTGCAAGCGGTGGCGTGACGGGCAGATTCTCGTAGCCGATCATCCGCGCAATTTCCTCGATCAGATCTTCTTCGAGGGCAATATCGAAACGCCAGGACGGCGGCGTGACCGTCAAAGTCCCGTCACCCTGCGCCGCCACCGGCAAGCCCAGAGCGGTCAGCGCCTCAGCGCATTGTTGCTGGGTCAGCGGCATGCCAATCACCTTGGCGGCACGTGCGGCACGCAGGGTTACCGGTCGCGCAACCGGCATGCTCGGCTGCTGATCAGTGATCGGGCCTGCCTCACCGCCGCAGATCGCCTGCACAAGTGCCGTGATGTGTTCGATGTACTCGACCGTGCGTCCCGGATCCACACCCCGCTCAAAACGGTGACCGGCATCCGTGGAGAAATTGAAGCGGCGCGAGCGCCCCGCCACCGCCCGGGGGTACCAGAACGCGGCTTCGATGTAGATGTTGGTGGTCTCATCTGATACAGCCGTGGCATCACCGCCCATGATCCCGGCCAGAGATTCCACCTGAGCCTCATCAGTGATCACCCCGACTTTTTCATCCAAAGCAACCGTACTGCCATTGAGCAGCTTCAATTGTTCCCCGGAACGAGCCCAGCGTACGGTGAGACCTCCATGCAGCTTGTCGAGATCGAAAATGTGCGAGGGCTGCCCCAACTCGAACATCACATAGTTGGAGATATCGACCAGAGGCGAAACACTGCGCTGACCACAACGCGCCAACCGCTCCACCATCCACGTTGGCGTCGCCGCGCGGGGATTCACTCCACGCACCACGCGCCCCGAAAAACGGCCGCACAGATCGGGGGCATCCACTCGAACCGCCACCTGTTGATCATGTGCCACGGCTACAGCCGGAAACTGCGGAGCCTTTAATGGCGTACCAGTCAACGCAGCGAGCTCGCGCGCAACACCGTACACACTGAGGCAATGCGCCAGATTGGGCGTGAGCTTGAGCGTAAAAAGGGTGTCGTCCAGATTCAGCCAACGGCGAATGTCTGCGCCCACAGGCGCATCCGCGGTCAGTTCCAGCAGCCCCTCATTCGCATCGCTAAGTTGCAGCTCGCTCGCTGAGCACAACATACCGAAGCTCTCCACGCCTCGCAGCTTGCCGACCTTGATCAGAAAAGGCTTGCCATCGTCGCCAGGGGGCAACTCTGCGCCCACCAGAGCGCAGGGCACTTTGATACCTGCGCGTGCATTGGCCGCGCCGCAGACGATGGTCAGCGGCGTGGGTTGCCCCACCCCCACCTGACAGACGCGCAGGCGGTCAGCGTTGGGGTGCTGGATGACCTCGAGGATTTCTCCAACCACAATCTTGTTGAAGGGGGGCGCCACGGGCTGGAGCTCCTCCACTTCGAGGCCCGCCATGGTCAGCGTGTTGGCCAGCGCTTGCGTATCTAGCGGCGGATTACAAAATTCGCGCAGCCAGGATTCCGGAAATTGCATGTTCTCGTTCTCGCTTTTTTGTTCTGATGCGGTCGATCTACTGGAACTGGCGCAAAAAGCGAATGTCGCCGTCAAAGAAAAGACGCAGGTCGTTGACACCGTAGCGCAGCATGGTGAGGCGGTCAGGTCCCATGCCAAAGGCAAAGCCGATGAAGCGCTCGGGATCCAAGCCCATATTGCGGACCACGTTTGGGTGCACTTGACCGGATCCAGCCACCTCTAGCCAACGGCCAGCATTGGGGCCGCTCTGGAACTGGATGTCGACCTCGGCACTAGGCTCAGTGAACGGGAAGAAGCTGGGACGGAAGCGAAGCACCAGATCGTCCGACTCGAAGAAGGTGCGGCAAAAATCGGTGAAAACGACCTTCAGGTCCTTGAAACTCACGTTCTCGCCAACCCAAAGGCCTTCGCACTGGTGAAACATCGGCGAATGAGTGGCATCGCTGTCCACGCGGTAGGTTCGACCAGGCGCAATGACGCGAATCTCGGGCATGGCCTGACCGGCATCGATCAACGCCCGATGGCGCTTGACATGCTGCACCGCATGGCGAATCTGCATCGGACTCGTATGCGTGCGCAGCAGCAGCGGCGCAGCCTCGCTACCGCCTTCGACGTAGAAGGTGTCGTGCATCGAACGCGCCGGATGATCCTCGGGCGTGTTGAGTGCCGTGAAATTGAACCAGTCGGTTTCAATTTCGGGGCCGTCTGCGACGGCAAAACCCATGGAGCCGAAAATGCCCTCGATGCGCTCCAGCGTAAGAGAAACCGGGTGCAAACCGCCCTCGCCTTGACGACGCCCGGGCAGGCTCACGTCCAGTGACTCAGCTTTGAGCTGCCGATCCAGCTCGGCGTCAGCCAGCGCCTGACGGCGGGCGTTGAGCGCAGCCTCAATAGACTGCTTTGCCGCATTGATGACCGCGCCGCGAACCTTCTTCTCCTCAACCGGGAGCGCAGCCATGCCCTTCATCAACTCAGTGATTCGACCCGCTTTTCCCAGAAACTGCGCCTTGGCGTTCTCCAGATCGGCAGGGGTCGCGGCGTCCGCAAAGCTCATTTCTGCAGTGCGAACCAGGGCTTCCAACTCGTTCATAGAATCTCTCGTGAAATGAAAAAGGGCTAGTGCTTGTTGCAAGCCCTAGCCCTTGTTTCTGGTGCACAGCCTACGGCGAAATTCGCCGCAGACTGCCGTCGAACATCAAGCTGCCAGCTTGGCCTTGACTTGTTCCACGATGCTGCCAAAGGCAGCTTTGTCATGCACAGCGAGATCAGCCAGCATCTTGCGGTCGATCTCGATGGATGCCTTCTTCAGGCCGTTGGCGAACTGGCTGTAGGTCAAGCCCAGTTCACGGGCCGCCGCGTTAATACGGGCGATCCACAGCTGACGGAAGACGCGCTTCTTGGTGCGGCGATCACGGTAGGCATATTGCCCAGCCTTCATCACCGCTTGCTTGGCAATGCGGAAGACGTTGCCGCGGCGGCCGCGGAAGCCCTTGGCAAGGGCCAGAACCTTTTTGTGGCGGGCGCGAGCCGTTACACCACGTTTGACGCGAGGCATGTGAGTACTCCTTGTTCGTCTGAATTAAATGCCCATGCCGGGCAGCATCGCGGCCATCGAAACCATGTTGGTTTCGTGAACGGATACCGAACCGCGCAGGTGGCGCTTGTTCTTGGTGGTCTTCTTGGTCAAGATGTGACGCTTGAAGGCTTGACCGCGCTTGACGGTGCCACCGGGACGAACGCGGAAGCGTTTCTTCGCGCTGCTCTTGGTCTTCATTTTGGGCATGTAAATGCTCCTTTTACTTGTGCTCGTGAGGCGCCGCGAAACCTTCGCGGACTTGTTGGCCCCGAGCCACTTTTCGGACAGCGGTTCCCCGCCGTCCTGGTTGGGGATGGTTGCCCTCCCCAAAGCCTCACGCTCGCACGCGAGGCCAATCCTCTTACTCGGCCGATGCCGCTTCTGTAGCGGGCTTGGCCACCACCTTCTTGCGGTTCGGCGCGATCATCATGATCATCTGCCGGCCCTCAAGTTTGGGGAATTGCTCCACGACAATAGAGTCAGTCAACTCTTCGCGAATGCGCTGCAGCAAGGCCATGCCGATTTCCTGGTGCGTGATTTCCCGCCCCCGGAAGCGCAAAGTGATCTTGCATTTGTCGCCTTCAGCCAGAAAGCGACGGATATTGCGCATCTTGATGTTGTAGTCACCATCATCAGTGCCCGGACGGAACTTGATCTCTTTGATCTCGATGACCGTCTGCTTGGCTTTCGCTTCCGCCGCCTTCTTTTGTTCCTGGTACTTGAACTTGCCGTAGTCCATGAGGCGACACACCGGCGGATTCGCCGTAGCAGCGATCTCGACCAAATCGACGTCCAACTCCCCGGCCATGCGCAAGGCATCAGCCAAGCTCACAATCCCCAGGGGCTCGTTCTCAGGACCGGAAAGACGCACTTCCGGGGCCATGATTTCGCGATTCAAACGGTGCTTGCGCTCTTCGCGGTGACGGCGGTCACGAAATTCAGTAGCGATGGCTCAAATCCTTTTCAAGAAACACTACAAAAATTGTAGCAACGACCGTACGGCGGGCGCACAAAAACAACTCTCTCGAGGGCTATCAGTTTTTGAGAGCGATGTCACTTTCGAGATGGCGCTTGAACGCCTCGAGTGACATCACACCGAGGTCTTTGTTGCCCCGGGCGCGCACCGCTACGGCTCCAGCTGCCTTTTCCTTGTCGCCAACGACCAAGATGTAAGGGAGCTTTTGCAACGAATGCTCGCGTATTTTATACGTTATCTTTTCGTTGCGCAGATCCAGCTCCACCCTAAACCCTTGATTTAGCAGAGATTTGGCAATTTCGCGACAGTAGTCCGCTTGCGCGTCGGTGATGTTGAGCACCGCAATCTGCACCGGGGCAAGCCAGGTCGGCATAGCGCCAGCGTGGTGCTCAACAAGCATGCCGATGAAGCGCTCCAGGCTGCCAACGATGGCGCGATGCAGCATGATCGGACGATGACGGGCACCATCTTCGCCAACATACTCCGCCCCCAAACGCTCGGGCATGGATGGATCAACCTGGATGGTGCCGCATTGCCACTGACGCCCGATAGCGTCGCGCAAGGTGTACTCAAGCTTGGGGCCATAGAAGGCCCCATCGCCGGGCGCGATCTGGAAATCGCAACCGGACGCGCGCAGACTGTCTATCAACGCCTGCTCGGCCTTGTCCCAGCTCTCCTCCGAGCCGATCCGCTTCTCCGGACGAGTCGCCACCTTGTAGATGATGTCGGTGAACCCGAAGTCCTTGTAGACACGCTGTAGCAATGCTGTGAAGTCAGCACACTCCTGCTGGATCTGGTCTTCGGTGCAAAAGATGTGACCGTCGTCCTGCGTAAAGGCTCGCACGCGCATGATGCCGTGCAAGCCGCCGGTGGGTTCGTTTCGATGGCACTGCCCGAATTCACCGTAGCGCAGCGGCAGATCACGGTAGCTTTTCACACCTTGATTGAAGATCAGGATGTGGCCAGGACAATTCATGGGCTTGAGTGCGTAGTCGCGCTTCTCGCTCTCGGTCGTGAACATGTTCTCGCGATACTTGTCCCAGTGACCAGTTTTCTCCCACAAGCCCTTGTCCAGAATCTGCGGGCCTTTGACCTCTTGATAGCCGTTGTCCCGATAGACACGACGCATGTACTGCTCCACCTCTTGCCAGATGGTCCAGCCTTTGGGATGCCAGAACACCGTGCCAGGCGAATGCTCATCGATATGGAACAGATCGAGTTCGCGCCCCAAACGCCGGTGGTCGCGCTTTTCCGCCTCCTCGATGCGCTTGACGTAGGCCTCAAGGTCCTTCTTGTCGGCCCAGGCTGTGCCATAGATACGCTGCAACTGCTCGTTCTTGGCATCACCGCGCCAGTAAGCCCCCGACACACGGGTGAGCTTGAAGACTTTCAAAAAACGCGTATTGGGCACGTGCGGGCCACGGCACATGTCGACGTATTCCTGGTGGTAGTACAGGCCCATTGCCTGCTCGTCGGGCATGTCCTCGACCAAGCGCAGCTTGTAGTCTTCGCCACGCGACCGGAACACCTCGATCACCTCGGCGCGAGGCGTCATCTTCTTGACGACGTCATAGTCCTGGGCGATCAGTTCCTTCATACGCTGCTCGATGGCCGCGATGTCTTCTGGCGTGAACGGGCGCTCGTATGAAATGTCGTAGTAGAAGCCCTCCTCGATCACCGGGCCGATCACCATCTTCGCCGTCGGATAGAGCTGCTTGACCGCATGGCCAACCAAGTGGGCCGTCGAGTGGCGGATGATCTCAACGCCTTCCTGATCCCGAGGCGTGATGATCTGCAGCTTTGCATCGTGGTCGATCAGGTCGCTGGCATCTACGAGGACGCCATCCACCTTGCCGGCCACTGTCATCTTGGCCAAGCCAGGACCGATCGAGAGGGCCACATCGGCTACGGATACCGGGCCGGGAAACTGGCGTTGCGAGTTGTCAGGAAGCGTGATCTGAATCATGGTGAATGCAAGAGAAAAACAAAAAAGCGCGGAAGGCCCGCGCTTTTGAGGTTGCAGCAAACGTGCAGGCGCGAACTCTCAGCCGCTAGCGGCCGGTACGGGTCTCCGTCATAGTTCGCGGTGTCATAACCAAATTGCCTTTCTCGCTCTTGCTGATGAAATGTGCGCAAGAGTTTAGCACCCGGGCATGAAAATGCCCGGCACGCAGGCCGGGCACAAGGCCCCAGGGAAGGAGCGGGTCAGTGGAACTGCTCTTCCTCGGTAGAACCAGTCAACGCGGTGACGCTCGACTTGCCGCCCTGGATCGCAGTGGTCACCTCGTCAAAGTATCCGGTTCCGACCTCTTGCTGGTGCGAGACGAAGGTGTAGCCGCGGTCGCGCGCCGCGAACTCGGGCTCCTGCACCTTTTCGACATATGCGGACATACCACGCTGCACATAGTCCTGCGCCAGATCGAACATGTTGAACCACATCGAATGGATGCCCGCCAGGGTGATGAACTGGTACTTGTAGCCCATTGCGCCCAGTTCCCGCTGAAACTTGGCGATGGTCGCGTCGTCCAGGTTCTTTCTCCAATTGAAGGACGGCGAGCAGTTGTAAGCCAGCAGCTTGCCCGGGTGTACCTTGTGCACGGCATCGGCAAACTTCTTGGCAAAGGCCAGATCAGGCGTGCCCGTTTCGCACCACACCAGATCGGCATAGTGGGCATAGGCAATAGCGCGCGAAATAGCCTGGTCAATGCCCTTGCGTGTCTTATAGAAGCCCTCTGCAGTGCGCTCACCGGTCAGGAAGGGCTTATCGTTCTCGTCATGATCACTGGTGATCAGGTCGGCCGCCTCTGCGTCGGTACGGGCAATCACGAGCGTTGGCGTACCACACACGTCTGCCGCCATGCGCGCGGCCACCAGCTTTTGCACAGCATCCTGCGTCGGCACCAGCACCTTCCCCCCCATATGGCCGCACTTCTTGACGGACGCCAGTTGGTCCTCGAAGTGCACCCCGCCAGCACCCGCGCGAATCATGGCCTTCATCAGCTCGAACGCATTGAGCACACCGCCAAAGCCCGCCTCGGCATCAGCCACGATGGGGGCGAAGTAGTCCACATGCCCCTTGTCACCAGGATTGACCCCTTTGGACCACTGGATTTCGTCGGCACGGCGAAAAGTGTTGTTGATGCGTTCAACAACCACCGGAACGGAATCCACCGGGTACAGCGACTGGTCCGGATACATTGACGCATAGCTGTTGTTATCTGCGGCCACTTGCCAGCCGGACAGATAGATCGCTTTGATGCCCGCCTTGACCTGCTGCATAGCCTGCCCCCCCGTGAGCGCCCCCAGGCAATTGACGTAGGGCTCGCTATGCACGAGATCCCACAATTTCTCAGCGCCACGACGGGCCAGGGTGTGCTCAATGGGAAACGAGCCACGCAGGCGGACAACATCGGCAGCGCTGTAGCCTCGCTTGATCCCTTTCCAGCGAGGATCGCTGCCCCATTCCTTTTCGAGCGCAGAGATTTGCTGTTCACGGCTCAGTTGTTCAGTGATGGCTTGCGGCATGTTGACACTCCAGGGTTGATGAAACGACGGATTGGATGCAGGACCTGCAGCCGATTCCCTGGAGACAACTTTAAGTCTTATAAAAGACAAAAAATTGTCTTATGTCTTATACAAGATTTATTATTTTCCTCAATAAAATCAATGATCTATAAATTCAATTTCTCAATAAGAAATTGAATTTCTCATATCAAGAAAATTTAGTGCGCCGCAACATTTCAAAATTTCACGATGCAGAAACGAAGTGAGCGCCATGAAATTACGGGGCATCGGGGCCAGCAACAACCTGCCCCGTGACCGCCGAACCAGGACACAGGTACGTCTCGCGCAAACACAAAGCCACAAGAAAGCCCCACCCTCTACCCAAGGGTGAAAAAGTGCGTTTTCGCTTGGAAACCCGTTTTTTCTCCAGTAGCATGCGCACAGCCAGCGGAGAGGCCGCTTTCTTGCTGGCCATAGGACAAAACCAACTTCCAGATAAGGAAAAGATCATGGCAACTGCAAAGAAAGCACCTGCGAAGGCTCCGGCCGAGAAGGTGACACCGGCAAAGAAGGCGCCCGCTGCGAAGCGCACGCCCAACGCCGCATTCATGAAGGCCCTGACGCCCAGCCCTGCGCTGGCTGCCGTGGTCGGCACGGCTCCACTGCCGCGCACCGAAATCGTCAGCAAGCTCTGGATCTACATCAAGAAGCATGACCTGCAAGACAAGGCTAACAAGCGCAACATCAATGCCGATGCCAAGCTCAAGCTGATCTTCGGCAAGGACCAGGTCTCGATGTTCGAGCTGGCTGCGCTCATTGGGAAGCATGTAAGCTGATCCGCAGCGCTACAAGCAAAAGGCCGGCTCTTGCCGGCCTTTTGCTTGTAGCCGAAGAAAGCGGCCATGGACTCCGCCCCAAATGCATTGCCATGGCAACCGTCTGGCATCACAAAATCCTTGCGCGCAGCAGGCTATCGCCCCGCCCTCTATTAATGCGACGAATTCGCATTTATACTTGGCGCACCCATCCACCTGCCCGCCATTTGCCTTGCCATGATTGTCTGCGTATGCCATCGGGTTTCAGACCGCGAAATTGCCCGCCACGTGCGAGCGGGGCTGAGCTTTGACGACATCCAGTTCGAATTGGGCGTAGCCACGCAGTGCGGCCAATGCGAAAACTGCGCACGCGATGTCGTCGCGCAGTGCAGTGCCTCGCATCCGGTCGCTGCATTGCAACGCGATCTGGGGCCTCATGTCATCCAGCTCTCGCCCGCCATCACGGACAGTCAGGCATGGAACTGCTCTCGGTCCTCGGCGGTAGCCTGATCCTGGTGGCAGGCTCGGCGTGGTGGATATTCCGTAAATAAAACTCCCTGCGCGTGACCGTTTCTGCGGATCGCGCCGCCGACATGACAGTTTCACAACGCTACGTTCCTGCACCACGTATCAGCAGGAATGCCGCCATCGTTGGCGGCGTCGTTCTCTTTCACGTGGCTGTGCTCTGGGCCATCCAGTCGGGCTTGGTGCAGCGCGCCATTGAAGTGATAGTTCCCGCTGAGATCATCAGCGAGATCATCACCCCGCCAGAGCCTCAGATTCCGCCTGCGCCGCCGCCACCAACGCCGAAGCCACCGCCGACTCCCGCTCCGCCGATCAAGAAGGCCCCGCCACCGCCGCCCGCGCCGCGCCCGGTTGCTATTGCCGATCCAACCCCGTCGCCCAATGCCCCGGCTGGTGTGACCACGCCACAGCCGCCAGCACCACCGATCGAGGCTCCAGCCACACCACCCTCACCTCCCCCTGCTCCGCCAGCGCCTCCGGCGCCGCCCCAGATCGTCCTGCCGTCGAGCGACGCCGACTATCTGCAAAACCCAAAGCCTGCCTATCCGCCCATCAGCAAGCGGCTGGGAGAGCAGGGGAAGGTGGAGATCCGCGTTTTGATCAATGCGCAGGGCCAGCCCGAACGCGCGGAAATTTCCAAGTCCAGCGGTTACGAGCGGCTGGACAAGCAAGCCTATGACACGGTCTTGAAGTGGCGCTTTACGCCTGGCAAGCGCAACGGCGTGGCAGAAGCCATGTGGTTCAAGGTTCCGATCAACTTCGTTCTCGAATAATTTCTCTGGAGTATTTATGGATTCGCAATTCGGCCTTGCCAACGTCTGGACTCAGGGCGACTTTGTCATCAAGGCAGTCGCAGTGCTGCTGCTGGGCATGTCGCTCGCATCCTGGGTGGTCATACTGATAAAGGCACTGGATGTCGTGCGCTACAAGAAATTTGCCCGCAATGCCGAAGACTTCTGGCATAGCGAGGACTTCGCCGCCGGCCTGACCAAACTGGGCGCCGATGCGGCCAACCCGTTCCGGCAACTGGCAGTGGAAGGCCGCGAGGCCACGGCCCACCACCGCAACACCAAGGCACACCTGCACGACAGCCTGGACGTGAGCGACTGGGTCACGCGCACGCTGCGCAACGGCATCGACGAAGTGACCGCACGGCTGCAATCCGGGCTGGCCATTCTTGCGTCGGTCGGCTCCACTGCACCATTCATTGGACTCTTCGGCACGGTGTGGGGCATCTACCATGCACTGATGAGCATCGGCACCTCTGGCCAGGCCAGCATCGACAAGGTGGCGGGCCCGATCGGCGAGGCGCTGATCATGACGGCACTGGGCTTGGCCGTTGCCATCCCCGCTGTGCTGGGCTACAACACCCTGGTCCGCGGCAACAAGTCAGTGCTGAGCAAGCTCAACAGCTTCGCCCATGACCTGCACGCTTACTTCGTGACCGGCGCCCGCGTCAACATGAGCGGCTCGGCGACAGTGCTGCCGCTCAAGAAGGGGGCCTGAGATGGCCTTCGGAACGCAGGACGACTCTGACGAGGTGATGAACGAGATCAACATGACGCCCCTCGTGGACGTCATGCTGGTGCTGCTCATCATCTTCATCATCACCGTCCCGGTGATGAAGGATGCCGTCCAGATCGACCTCCCACGCGCCTCGAGCCAGCCCGAGGACGTCAAGCCCGAGACGATACGCCTGAGCGTAGCGGCCGACGGCAGCTACTTCTGGAACGACAGTCGCATCGATGATGCGGACCTCGCGCCGCGGCTGGAAGCCGAAGGCCACAAGACGCCGCAGCCCGAACTGCATATCCGCGGCGACAAGGACGTGCGCTACGAACGTGTTGCCCAGGCCATGTCTGCGGCGCAACAGGCTGGCGTGAAGAAGATCGGCTTCATCACCGAACCGAAGAAGTGACGGTGCGCGCCGGCACGCCGCAGCGCGGCCGGTAGCGCGAAGATACAGAAATACCTGAATTCCTTGCTTGACGCATTTTTGAGAATGGTTATCATTAACCAATCGCGAATTCGCAAAGGAACTCCTCCATGCACGCAAGTACCTCCTCTCAGGCCGCTCTGATGTCCACGCAACAGGTCTATGCCGAGATGTCTCGGACCAGCCTGAACTCTTCCGTCGAGCAGGCGGCCGTGGAAAGTGCAGCGCTGCTACGCGGCCGCAAGGCGGTAGAGATCAGCCACAACGGCTCCATCTACCGCCTGCAAGCCACACGGCTGGGCAAGCTGATCCTGACCAAATAAGTTTCATCGTGGGGCGACTCAAAAGACTTTCACAAGTCTCCAAGGGTCGTTTTTGCTAGCCAACGGTTCGCCGTCCAGCCACGCATTTTTTCCCGCCACCATCGCAAAAAAGCCGACCAACAGGTCGGCTTTTTCATGCTCGCCGCATCCATCTCGCGGCGAAACGCTTACAGGCCCAGGGCGGCAATGCCTGCCTTGCCGATCTGCACATCCTCACTGGACTTCACGCCGCTGACGCCGATGGCACCAATGCACTCGCCATCTTTCAAGATGGGCACGCCGCCTTCCAGCAAGCCCTTGAGGTCAGGCGCCGACAGGAAGGACACCCGACCGCCGTTGACCATGTCCTCATAGCTCTTGCTTTCGCGCCGGCCGACTGCCGCCGTATGCGCCTTGGCCGGAGCGATATGGGCAGAGATGGGGGCCGCGCCGTCGAGCCGCTGCAGCCACAGCAGGTGCCCACCGTCGTCGACGATGGCAATGCTCACCGCCCACTTGTTGCGCAGCGCCTCAGCCTCTGCTGCTGCGGCGATCTTCTTGATGTCGGCGAGTTCGAGTGTGGATTTGGTCTTCATGGAAATAGCCCTCTGGAAGGAAAAAAGCGTGCCAGCATAACCGCGCAATCTGCCGCGCGGGCCTGACAATTCCGCAAAGGTATCCTTACAAAAAGTAGGAAGAAAGCCGGAAGGTCTTTCGGCACAGGCGCGCGGCGGCCTCCGCCTAGAATGGCAAAGCCTGCAAGCACTGCCGCAGGTGGTTGTCTGCGCATCCGCAGATGTTCAAGGAGTAGACATGAACGACCAATTGCAAACCATCGGCCGTACAGGCTACGGCTACGACGTCTCGCAAGAACAGCGCCAGCGGGTCATGCGCAATACCTACTGGTTGCTGGCATTGAGCCTGCTGCCTACGGTGCTGGGCGCCTGGATCGGCGTGCAGACCGGCATTACCCAGTCACTGCGCGGTGGCATGGGCATGATCGTCTTCCTGGTGGGGGCCTTCGGCTTCATGTTCGCGATCCAGAAGACCAAGAATTCCGCCGCCGGCGTTCCCGTGCTGCTGGCCTTCACCTTCTTCATGGGCCTGATGCTGTCGCGCCTGATCGCGATGGTGCTGGGCTTCAAGAACGGGTCGGAGTTGATCATGACCGCGTTTGGCGGCACGGCCGGCGTGTTCTTCGTGATGGCCAGCCTGGCTAGCGTGATCAAGCGTGATCTCTCTGGTATGGGCAAGTGGCTGTTCGTCGGCGTGCTGGTGCTGCTGGCGGGATCGGTGATCAATCTTTTCGTGGGCTCTTCGGCCGGCATGCTGGCCATGTCGGTGGCGGCGATTGGCATCTTCAGTGCCTACATGCTGTACGACCTGAAGCAGATCCTCGACGGCGGCGAGACCAACTACATCAGCGCCACGCTGTCGCTCTACCTCGATCTGTTCAATGTGTTCCAGAGCCTGCTTGCCCTGCTCGGCATCTTTGGCGGCGAGCGCGACTGACGCCCACATCCACGGGCTGCTGCGGCAGCCTGATGACCAAGGCCCTGCGGGGCCTTTTTCTTTGGGTCGGGGGGCTCCGCAGGCCTCCAGTTGGCAAGCCTGCTGCCGATAATCTGGAAGAGTCCATTCCCGACAAAGCCGTTTGCCCCAGCCCATGCCGATCCGACTGCTGTGCCTTGCCCTTCTCGCCTTGCTGGCGGGCTGCGATGTCCCCGGCCTGGGGCCCGACCCCCGCATTGCCCAACGCGAGGCCGATGCCCGGGCCATAGGCGGCGCCTGCCGCTATGCCTTGCGCGGCATAGAGGACTGCTACAACCTGAACCCCAAGGCCACCAAGGCTGCAGTGTTCGCGGGCTGGAAGGACATGGACCAGTACATGCGCGACAACAAGATTGCCGGCCAGGCCTCGGTTATTGGCCCGACGACGGCCAGCGCGGAGGCCGACCCTGAAGCCGGCATCGACAAGACGACGGAGAAGCTGCTGTCCACCCCGCCGCGCCCGCGCCAGGCTGGGCGCGCCGCCGCCCTGTGACATGGCCCGGGCTAGGCCGGCTGCTCCACCAGATCGAACACCGCCATGCTCTCCACATGCGCCGTGTGGGGGAACATGTTGACGGCCCCGGCCGCCGTGCAGCGATAGCCGGCCTGGTGCACCAGCAAGCCCGCATCCCGCGCCAGGGTGGCGGGATTGCAGCTGACATAGACGATGCGGCGCGGCGGCTGCCAGGCGGCGACCGCCGCCGGGTCGGGCAAGGCACCCTGCGGCCAGTCGCCGGACGGCGTCTGGCCCGTGCGCAGCTGATGCAGGTCCACCAGCGCCTTGGCCAATGCAAAAGCGCCTTCACGCGGTGGGTCCACCAGCCATTTTTGCGCGACGCCATCCTGCAGCAGTGCGGCAGGTGTCATCTCGAAAAGATTGCGTGCTACAAATTCAGCAGCACAAAGCCGGCTACCACCCTGGACTTGAGCCACATTTCCTTGATAATTTTCGCGCGAGCGCGCGACCAGCGCCTCGCTGCCTTCAATGCCGAGTACGCTGCCGGCCTGCGTGGCCAGGGGCAAGGTGAAGTTGCCCAGTCCGCAAAACCAGTCGATCACGCGCTCGTCGCGCTGCACATCAAGCAGGCGCAGCGCCCGGCCCACCAGGATGCGGTTGATCTGCGGGTTGACCTGCGTGAAATCGGTGGGCTTGAAGGGCATGAGGATGCCGAACTCGGGCAAGGCATAGCTCAGTGTCGGCACCGCATCGTCCAGCAATCGCACCGTCTCCGGGCCCTTGGATTGCAGCCACCACTGCACGTCGTACTGTGCGGCAAAGGCGCGCAGCCGCTCCAGGTCGGCCGCAGACAGCGGCTCCAGGTGCCGCAGGACCAGCGCCGTGACGCTATCGCCGCAGGCTACCTCGATCTGCGGGCAGGTTTCGCGCGCGTCCATGGTGCCCAGCAAGGCGCGCAAAGGCACCAACATGGCACTCACATGGACCGGCAGCACCTCGCAGCTGGGCATGTCGGCGATATAGCGGCTCTTGCGCTCATGGAAGCCCACCAGCACCGTGCCTTTTTTCTGCACGTAGCGCACGGACAGACGGGCGCGGTAGCGGTAGTGCCAGGCCGGTCCTTCGATCGGCCGCAGCAGCATTTCGGGCCGCACCTTGCCCAGATGCCACAGGTTGTCTTCCAGCACGCGCTGCTTCACGGCCACCTGCGCGCCGGCATGCAGATGCTGCATCTTGCAGCCACCGCAAGACCCGGCATGCAGGCCGAAATGCGGGCAACCCGGGCGCACGCGCTGGGACGACTCGCGGTGGATGGTCGTGAGGTTCGCCTGCTCCCAGTTGTTTTTGCGGCGAAAGCTTTGCGCGCTGACAAGCTCGGTCGGCAATGCACCGTCGATGAACACCACTTTGCCGTCGGCACGGCGGGCAACGCCCTGCGCCTCCAGGTCCAGGGAGTCCACCAGCAAGGCATCGGGAAACAGGGGATCGACCGGGTCACCGGCCAGTTGCGTGTCGCCTGAAGCAACAGAGATTCGTGGAGTCGTGTCAGTCATTTGCCCCGATTGTCTCAGCCCCGGAAACCCCGCTTTTGCGCTGCGCCGAAATGCTGGTGCGCAAATTGCTCCTTTTTCGTTACATCCTTTTACGGGAGACCCTATGCGACCGGATACCGCACCGCGCGCCGCGCAGCCTCTGGCAAACGACGTGTTCCTGCCCTACATGCGCGACGTCTCGCTCTGCGAGCAATCGCTCAAGGAGCTGAACCTGATGTGGCGCATCATCGAGTCCTCGGCCAAGATGAACTGCCCCCAAGAGGCCAAGTCCATCCTGCCGACCATGGCGGCAACGCGCAGCGGCTTCACCAAGCTGGAGCACGAGCTGGTGGAAAGCCTGGTGGAAGAGAAGGTACGCAACGTGATGGCCGGCGTCGGCACCAAGGCGCAATACGTGATCGACATCGTGGTGCGCAATCTCTTCGAGCGCACCGCAGACGTGGGCTTTCTGGCCACCGACCGGGAGCTTTGCAGCTTCGTCGCACAACCGACCGATGACGGCGACATTGCCCGCCTGAGGCTGCGCGAATACCGGGACAAGTACACCGTCTACGACGAAATCATCCTGCTCGACACAGAGGGCAACGTGCTGGTGCAGATCGACCCGGCCACGCCGCTGGAGCACAGCAGCGACCCGCTGGTGGCCGAGACTATCGCCAGCGACACCTATGTGGAGACCTTCCGCCACACCGACCTGCGCCCGACCAAGGAGCGTGCGCTGATCTATTCGCGCCGCATGCACCACCCTGGTACCGGTGCCGTGATCGGCGTGCTGTGCCTGTGCTTCAACTTCGAGCAAGAGATGCAGAGCATCTTCGAATCGCACCGCGACGACGAGAAGCGCTCCAACATGCTGCTGCTCGACGGCTCCGGCCGCGTCATTGCCAGCGCCGATCCGGTGTGGATCCCGACCGGCGCGGTGGTGCCGGTGAACCGCGACGCAGAGCCCAGCCTGATGCTCTACTGCGGGCGCGAATACCTGGTGCGGACCTACGCCTCCGATGGCTACCAGGGCTACCCCGGCCCATCTGGTTGGCAGGGCCAGGTGATGATCCCGGTGGACGTAGCCTTCCACGGCAGCTCCAGCAATGTGCTGGCCGGGCTTGACCCGCTGGTGGCCGAGGGGTTGCTTTCCCACGCCGAGAGCTTCTGCCCACCGCTGCACGACATCATGCAGGCGGCCAAGACCATACAGCGCATCGTCTGGAACGGCCAGGTGATGACCGCAGGCCAGGCCGGCGACATGCAGAAGCTCAAGACCGTGCTCGACCAGATCAGCGAAACCGGCAACCGCAGCAACGCGCTGTTCGCACGCTCGATCCATGACCTCTACCAGACCGTGCTGGCCTCCAGCATGCGCGGGGCAGAGTTCACCTCACACCTCATGGTGGACCTGCTGGACCGCAACCTCTACGAGCGCTCCGACGACTGCCGCTGGTGGGCCCTGACGCCGGAACTGCGCGCCGCCCTGGGCGAGGAACACCCAGACCCGGTGGCGCTGGCACGCATCGGCGAAATCCTGACCTACATCAATGGCCTCTACACCGTCTACACCCGCCTGTTTGTCTATGACCGCCATGGCTGCATCCTGGCGAGCACGGGCAGCGCGGACACGGCCGACGGCACCCCGGTGCTTGGCCGCCACGTAGACGCCGACACACTGCAGCATGTGCTCAACCTGCGCACCTCGCAGGACTACCACGTCAGCGCCTTCAGCACGACGCCACTCTATGAAGGCCGCGATACCTACATCTACCACGCTGCCATCCACCATCTGGACGGCAGCGGCACGGCGGTGGGCGGCATAGGCATCGTGTTCGATGCAGAGCCCGAATTTCACAACATGCTGCGCGCAGGCCTTGCCGGCAAGGCCAACTGCAAGGCCTTCTACCTGAACCGCCAGGGCCGCATCCTGGCCAGCACCGATGAGCACAGGCCCGTAGGCTCCACGCTGGAGGTCGACCCCGACCTGTTGGCCCTGAGCAATGGCCAGAGCCGCTCGCGCATCACGGAAAACGATGGGCAATACGCGATCCTGGCCTGCACGGTGTCCAACGGCTACCGCGAGTTCAAGACCAGCGATGGCTACCGGGAAGACGTGATTGCTGCGGTCTACCACTCCTTCGGCGAGGTGCGCCATGGCAAAGCGCTGGCGCGCAACACGGCGCAGGAAATTGACCAGGAAGGCGTTGCTGCGGACGCCCGCGAGTTCGCCACCTTCTTCTGCCAGGACGCGCTCTACGCGCTGCCCGCAGAGCACGTGCTGGAGGCCGTGCCCTTCTCCGATGTGCGGCTTACGCCCCTCGGCGGCAGCGGCCGCATCGGCATTCTGGGGCTGCAGCGTGCCGACATGCACCAACGCTTCATGTGGGTGTTTGACCTGGTGCAGTTGCTGGGCGGCCAGCCCTCGCGCCCGACAGCGGGCAGCCAGGTGATGGTGGTACGCCACGGCGAGCACACGCTGGGTCTGCTGGTCGACGAACTGCACGCGGTGCCGCAGTTCGACGAGCGCCAGATCATCCGCACGCCGCTGGCCGTGCAAGGCCAATCCATGTTCGCCTCGGAGGTGATCAAGGCCAACCATGGTGATCTGCTGATCCAGGCAGTGAACGTGGAGCGGCTCTTTGCCTGGCTGATCGACGGCAAGTCGCCGGCGCCGCCCCAAGAGATGGAAGGCCTGCAGCTCGCGATGGCGGCCTGAACCCCTCCAGCAGATGCCTGTAGCCGCTGCTGCGGCGGGCAGCTACAGCAGCATATCCCGCACCACGCCATGGCGCGCCAGGTAGCGCCGCAGCTTTTGCAGCGCCTCGTTCTGGATCTGGCGCACACGCTCGCGGGTCAGGCCCAGGCGCTGGCTGAGTGTGTCCAGCGTCTCGGGCTCGCGGTCATGCAGGCCGAAACGGCCATACAGCACCTCGCGTTCGCGCTGGGACAGCGCGTCGATCCATTGGTCCAACAGGCGTTCAACCTCGTGCTCGTGCATGCTGCCGCTGGGATCGGCCGCCGCCTCGTCGCGCACGGTATCGACCAGGGTATAGGCCTCGTCGCTGTGGTCCAGCGACGCGTCGAGCGAACGCGGCGTCTCTGCCATCGCCAGCAGGTCGGCCACCTCGTGCACATCCCGGCCCAGCAAGGCGGCAATGTCCTCCACGCGCGGGCCGTCGGGCCGGCGTGCGGCAAGCTCCGGATCGTTCTCCAGAGCGCGGCGCGCACGCAGCACCTGCTGCAATTCACGCACTACATGCACTGGCAGGCGGATGGTGCGGCCCTGGCTCATCGCCGCGCGTTCCACTGCTTGCCGGATCCACCAGGTGGCATAGGTAGAGAAACGAAAGCCGCGTTCAGGCTCGAACTTGGTGGTGGCGCGCATCAGGCCGAGGTTGCCTTCCTCGATCAGGTCCGCCAGCGGCAGGCCGCGGCCCAGGTAGCCCTTGGCGATGCTGACCACCAGGCGCAGGTTGTGCTCGATCATTGACTGCCGGGCCTCGAAATCGCCAGCACGCGCACGGGTGGCGGTGGCAAATTCCTCTTCGGGCGTGAACAGCTCAGTGCGGCGTACTTCGCGCAGATAGTGCGCCAGGGTATCGCCACCTTCCGGGGAGTCGAGGAACTCCTTGGCGTTCAGCTCTGGTTCGGGCGAGGCTGCTGCATCGTCATGCTCTGTCGTGCCGGGCGCCTTGGCAGCAGGGGCAGCAGCGGGGCGGGAGCGAGGAACGCTGCGCCGCCCCATTCGGTCACCGCGCGGCCAGGTAGCGCGAGGGATCGACCGGCTTGCCCTGCCGGCGGATCTCGAAATGGAGCTTGACCCGCCCCCCTTCGCTGTCGCTATTGCCCATCTCTGCGATCTTCTGGCCACGGCGCACCGTCTGGTCTTCCTTGACCAGCAGGGTCTGGTTATGCGCGTAAGCCGTCAGATAGGTGTTGTTGTGCTTGAGGATGATCAGGTTGCCATAGCCGCGCAGGCCAGCGCCCGCGTAGACCACGCGCCCGTCCGCTGCAGCCAGCACCGGATCACCGGCCTTGCCGCCGATGTCGTAGCCCTTGTTCTTGGCTTCGTCGAAGGTGGCAAGCAGGCTGCCGCTGGCAGGCCAGATGAAGGCGACTTCGTCCTCGCTGGCCGCGCCCGGTGGCGGCGTGACCGGCGCCACCACGCCAGGTGCAGCGGCACCCGGTGCCGGCGTATGGGCCGCGGGTTGCGCCGGCGGCAGCGGTGTACCCGTGACTGGTGCGCCACTGGGCCTGTCCGTCGTCGGGGCTGGCGCGGGAGCCTGGGCCACCTGGGTCGGTGCCGGCGGTATCACGCGCAGCACCTGACCGACCTCGATCAGGTCGGGGTTGTCCAGGCTGTTCCAGCGCACGATGTCGCGCCAGTTCTGGTTGGTCTCCTGCCCGATCTTGCGCACCGTGTCACCGGGCTTGACCGTGTAGTAGCCAGGGCGCCCGGCATTCTCGGCCCCGGGCAGCGGCTTGAGCGGCGCAGCCTCCACCACGGCAGGTGCCTGGGCCGAGCCAGGAGCAAAAGCCCCGGCGCCAAGGCCCCGATCCTCCACCGGCGGGGCGCGACGGGGCTTGTCGGTAGAGCATCCGGCAACCACCGCCGCGATGGCCAGCATGCCCGTTGCCACCCACATCCGTCCGCGCATTCCTAGCATAAGCATCCCTTTAAGCAATCCCCGATTTTAGGGGGACAAAGCGCACGTCTTCCAAGACGCTCTGTTTCAAGCCGTGCCGCGTGTGATCGATCACGACCAGCGCCTGTCGGCCGCCACGCATACCCATGGGCGCGACCAGGCGCCCCCCCAGGGCGAGCTGGGCGCACCAGGCGTCCGGCAGTGCCTCGCCGCCCGCCGCGGCAATGATGCCGGCATAGGGCGCGCCCTTGGCATAGCCCGCCATGCCGTCGCCAAACAGCAAGTGCACGTTGGGCAGGCGAAAGGGCCGCAGATTCTCACGCGCCTTGTCGTGCAGGCCACGCAGCCGCTCGATGCTATAGACCTCGCGCGCCACACGGGCCAGCACGGCCGCCTGGTAGCCGCAGCCGGTACCGATCTCCAGCACACGCCCCAGCCGCCCGTCCTGCACGCCTTCGGCGCCCAGCAGCAACTCGATCATGCGCGCCACCACGCTGGGCTTGGAGATGGTCTGGCCCAGTCCGATCGGCAGGCTGGTGTCTTCGTAGGCCTGGTTCACCAGCCCCGAATCGACAAAACGATGCCGCTCGACAGCGCCCATGGCCTCCAGCACGGCCGGCGAACTCAGACCTTGAGCCGCCAGTTTTTGCAGCATGCGCAGGCGCACGGCGCCGGAGTCCAGGCCCCAGCCCGCAGGCGCTGGTGGTGCAGCCTGATTTTTTAAGTGATTTATGCCATTTACCGAGGCTGGGCGCCGGCTTTCAGCTACTTTTTTTATAGCGATCGCAGGTTTGCTTCCTGGCAACGAAGAGGACGCCAGCCTTGCCGGGAAACGCGGCCGCTCGTTCATGCCGTGGCCCTTGCCGCGTCGGCACCCGAATCGGCAGCCAGCGCACCGTCCAGGCGGGACACCGTCTGCCCCCAGTAGCCCAGGTTGTCGTGGTCGGTCAGATCGACCTTGAGCGGCGTCATGGCCACATGGCCCAGAGCTGTCGCGTGGAAGTCCGTGCCTTCGGCATCGTCCTTGGCCGGGCCGGCATTGCCGATCCAGTACATGGTTTCGCCGCGCGGGCTGTTCTGTGTGATGACTTGCTCGGCCGCATGGCGCCGGCCGAGCCGGCACAGGCGCAGCGGCTTGAGCTCCGACAGCGGTCGGTTCGGGATGTTGACGTTGAGCAACCAAGGCGTCTCGCCAATGAGCTGCTGCGCGATCATCCCGCCGATGATCTCGCGCGCCTTCTGCGCTGCGGCCTCCAGTTCAATCCAGCCCTTCTCGACCTGCGAGAAGGCAATGGACGGCACGCCAAAAAGAAAGCCTTCCATGGCCGCGCCGACCGTGCCGGAGTAGATGGTGTCGTCGCCCATGTTGGCGCCGTTGTTGATGCCGGACACCACCAGATCGGGCCGGTAGCCAAGCAAGCCGGTCAGCGCGATGTGCATGCAGTCGGCCGGGGTCCCGTTGACATAGCGAAAGCCGTTGGCGGCGGTGTGCACATAGAGCGGCGAATGCAGCGTCAGGGCATTGGACTTGGCGCTGTTGTTGTGCTCGGGGGCCACTACCTCGACGTCGGCAATGTCCTGTAGCGCGCGGTGCAGCGCCACAATGCCGGGCGCCTGGAAGCCGTCGTCGTTGGAGATGAGGATTTTCATGGGCAAAACAGGGTGCAACGGATTGTAGGTGGCACGCCGCCTCCATGACGGCGCGTCGCACGAGGGACAAAGGCCTTTTGCCACGCGCTCCTATGATCGCGCGGCCGACCACCCTGAATTGACGGAGACACCCCATGCATGCCTGGCTTTGCGAAGACCCGACGGGCGTTGATGCGCTCGCCTGGAAGGAGCTCCCCACCCCCACGCCCGCCGCGGGCGAGGTGCTGATCGAGATCCGAGCCGCCAGCCTCAATTTCCCTGATCTGCTGATCGTCCAGAACAAGTACCAGATGAAGCCCGCCCTGCCCTTTGTGCCGGGCTCGGAGTTCGCCGGCGTGGTGCGCGCGGTAGGCGATGGCGTGACCCATCTGCGCCCTGGGCAGAGCGTTGCCTGCCTGCAAGGCACCGGCGGCTTCGCAACCCATGTGCTGGCGCAGGCGGCGCAGTGCCTGCCATTGCCTGAGGCCTTCGCCCACGTGGACGCCGCCGCCTTCATCATGACCTACGCAACCTCGCACCATGCCTTGCTCGACCGCGGGCAGTTGCAGCCCGGCGAGACGGTGCTGGTGCTTGGCGCAGCGGGTGGCGTGGGGACGGCAGCCATCCAGATCGCCAAGGCCGCAGGCGCGCGCGTGATCGCGGCAGCGTCGTCGGAAGAGAAATGCGCGCTGTGTCGCAGCCTCGGGGCCGATGCCAGCATCGACTACAGCCAGCAGGACCTGCGTGGCGCGCTCAAGGAACTCACCAGCGGCAAAGGCCCGGACATCGTCTATGACCCTGTCGGCGGTGATCTTGCCGAGCCCGCCTTTCGCTCCATTGCCTGGCGCGGCCGCTATCTGGTCGTGGGTTTTGCTGCAGGGCCGATACCGGCATTGCCGCTGAACCTGCCGCTGCTCAAGGGCGCCTCTATCGTCGGCGTCTTCTGGGGCGGCTTTGCCAAGCAGGAGCCGCAGCGCAATGCAGCCATGATGCAGGAGCTTGCCGGCTGGTACGCGCAGGGCCGGATCAAGCCGGTGATAGACCGCACCCTGCCCATGGGCCGCCTCAAGGAGGCTTATGGCCTGATGGGATCGCGCAGCGTGAAGGGCAAGCTGGTGATGGTCAACGAGTAGGCCGGCCAGGGCCTGCCCTCAGGCGGCCTTTGCTGCCGCCAACCGCTCTTGCAACGCCTCAGGCCGCATGGGACACGCAAAGTAGTAGCCCTGGGCATAGGTGCAATGCAGGTGGCGCAACCGCTGCGCCACCGCCTCGGTTTCCACCCCCTCGGCCAGCACATTCAAGCCCAGACTCAACGCCAGCGAGATGATGCCGCGCACGATGGCCGCGTTGTCGGGGTCATCGATCAGGTCGTGCACAAAGGATTGGTCAATCTTGATCTTGTCGAACTTGATGCGACGCAAGTAGGCAAAGCTCGAATAGCCGGTACCGAAGTCGTCTATCGACAGTTTCACGCCCAGCGCCTTGAGCTGGCGCAGCATGGCAGATACGGCTTCGCCGTCGTGCAGCAACACGCTTTCGGTCAGCTCCAGCTCCAGCTTGTCAGGCGGAATACCCGACGCCACCAGAGCCTCTTCCACCTGCTGCAGCAACACGCCGCGCTGGAACTGGCGCGCCGACAGATTGACCGCCACCATGAGTTCGGTATGGCCAGCATCGTGCAACGCCCGCAATTGCTGGCAAGCCGCCCGCAACACCCAGGCGCCCAGCGACACGATCAGGCCACTGTCCTCAGCCAAGGGAATGAAAACCCCGGGCGGCACGCTGCCATGCTCAGGATCGTCCCAGCGGCACAAGGCCTCGACGCCGATCGTGCGCCCGCTGGAGAGATCCACCAAGGGCTGGTATTCCAGCCGCAGGCCCGAGGTATCCAGGGCATGGCGCAGCGCAGCCTCCAGACGCAGGCGCGCCAGCGCCTCCTCATTCATGGCGCCCGCGGCAAACTGGTAGGACGCACGGCCATTTCGCTTGGCCGCATGCAAGGCCGAATCGGCGCGGCCAAACAGGGTGTCAAAGCTGTCGCCATCACCCGGATACACCGCCACCCCCACAGAGATCGAGATGCTCATGGGCAGGTTGGCCACCGCCAGCGGCTCAGCCACGGCCTCCATCAGCGCCTGCGCGCTATGCGCCGCCTCTGCCGTGCCCTGCACTCCCGGCAACACCACCAGGAATTCATCTCCACCCAGACGCCCTACCAGTGCCAGCGGGCCGGCGGCAGCGGCCAGCCGCTGCCCCACGGTACGCAGGATCTGGTCACCTGCGGCGTGGCCAAGCGAATCATTCAGGGTCTTGAAATGGTCGACATCGATCACCATCAGCGCCAATTGGCTGCCCTGCACCTCGGCGCGGTCGAGCGCGAGCGTGGCGCGCAACGAAGACTGGGCCCGATTGGGCAGGCCGGTGACGATGTCCTGCGTAGAGAGCGTCGCGATCTTCGCCTCTGCCGCCTTGGTTGAACTCAGGTCTGATAACACGGCCACGTAATGGCCGATCTCGCCGCTAGTACGGTCGCGCAGCACCGACAGCGTGAGCCACTGGGGAAATACCTGGCCGCTCTTGCGCCGGTTCCAGACCTCGCCGCTCCAGCGGCCATGGTTCTCCAGCATCTCCCACATCTCACGGCTCTGCGCAGCATCCTGCTGGCCTGCGGCCAGATCGCGCGGATCGAGCCGAAGCGCCTCTTCCTGACTGAAACCTGTGATCTCGCAAAAGGCCGGATTGACCATGACCACACGCAAGTCAGCGTCCGCCATGAGCACGCCATCAGTGCTTTGGTCCAGCATGCGCCCCGCTAGCACCAGCTTGGTGGACGCACTGCGGATCTCCGTGATGTCACGTCGCACCACCAGCAAACAACTGCGTGCGCCGTCTGGAAGAAAGGATGGAACACGAAGCACCTCGAAGTACCGCGGTCCCCGGCGCTCGTCGAACACCATCTCTTCAATCTGCGATGGCGCCCCCTGCTGCCAGGCAAATTCCTCGTGCAGCGCAGCCTTGCGCATGGCATCTGCCGCCGGGTGGCCTTGCTCCGCAAGCTTGAAATTGCTCACGCCCTGGTATTGGTCAAGACCGAAGTGCTGCAGAAATGCCGGATTGGCAAACAGCCAACGGCCATCACCATCCTTGAGGCACACCATGTCCTGCTGGTGATCGAACAGGAATCGCAGCAAGCTCGGATCAAGATCAGCAGCCAGCGCCTGCATGCTGTTGGAGAGCGAGGCTGCGCCCACGCCCGAGGCAAGGGACGGGGGCAATCGATATTCTTCAGGTATCGAGGGCAGCAATTGGCGGCTCATTTCCGGGTCCTTCCATCCGGCAGCGCGAGCTTCGCGGTGCATGAACATGTCGATGTCCGCCGCAGCCCGGACGGTCCGCACGGCAAGTCCTCATCGCACCGGCCACTATACAAACAAGCATGCGCCTCACGCGGCCTCGCCAGAAAATTTATGCGGCGAGGACTGCCGTTCACTTGGGCACATACAGAGCATCACTCACTGGCCGAGCCTTCAGATGCCTTGCCGGGCAGGTTGCCACCCGGTTGCGGCTGCAGCCATTGTTCGGCCACCACTTGGCGAAAGAAGTCACGGTCCATCCATAGCCACAACATGATCGGCGCAAGCGTCGGCAATACGAGCGTGCCGAACTGGTAGCCAAAGCCTATGCTTTCCAGTTGCCATTGGTCGATGCCAAGCGCGGCTGCGCCTCCCGCAGCGGCCATGGCCATCTGCTTGAGCAGATCGAAAACAAGGCTGAAGGCCTGGAACGGCAGCAAGAGCAAATAGCCGACGACGGCGCGTCGCCACAATCCGCGGCTGCGTGCAGCCAGCAACAAGGCCAGGAGGATAGGCAGGCCATACGCATAGTGCGCGGTTTTCGCATCCACCATCAACTCTCCACGCGCGCCGGAGGCCGCTCCCGGCACCCGCACTTCAATGCGGGTGTCCGCCTCGATCAGGCCAGGAGTCAGTCGCACGGTACGAACCCAATATGGCGCCGCCTGCTCAAGCGCGACCTGCGCCAGGAAGCCGACAGGCTGCGAAGTCCAACGTGAGACCGTCATCCACCCGGCGGTCAGCACAAGCAACCATGCGATGGCCGCAAGAAAGAAGCGAGAGAGGCGCGATGTGGTCAACATTGGTGGTCGTCTCTTAAGAAGCTGCATCAGCGGCAGGAGCATGGCATTGAGACCCCGGTATGGGCAAGGCCAATCCGCCGATTGTGGCGCCCCAGACAGGACCAACATGGCCAACAGGCAGCGCAAAGCCCGCGCGCAACAAAACACGCGAACGCCGCAACGTCCCAGAGGGACTGACAAGGAACAAAAGCGGAAGTGGCAGGCCCGGTGGACATTTGCTCCCGTGGCGGGAAGTCCGGACTGCCTTGGCTATCGGATCGACAGCCCTAAACAGGGAAAAATACTGGGGTGGCTGATGGGGTACCACTGACCACTCAAAATCACTTCGCCTTACTAGGTAAGCAACAGGCTGCTACACAGCGCTGTGTGACAACCAGTGTATCAGGCTGGGCTTCCTCTTAAGCCTCACCGTATCCCAAGCCAGCCCCCGTTGACACGTGAGAAGCCCCTTCACGCCGAAACCGCTCGCACGGCGTCTGCCCGGCCAGCCGCCCTACAAAGCGCCCCGGGAAGAGCTCTTTCCGACCGGCGGTACTGCAAGACACTCGGCTACATTGGACAGACTTGGACAGACTTGGACAGACGCATGCAAGCGGTTCACCAAGAAAGGCATCGCCACTGGATGCGATAGCCTTCAGGCGAGGGTGCACCGCCGCGTCACAGACTTACGCAATGGACCAAACATTCGCCCCACCGACCCACTTACCTTGGTTACATCTTAGGGTTGCCTCGGCGCTCCGCCTCAGCTAGTAACTACCTAGGTCGTCAACGGTTCCATTAAGTACAATACCATCCTAATTTCGTACTTTTTACGGATTTTAGGACGCCCAATGAAAGTACTTTTCGAGACCAAAAAGGTCCAGAAGTCTGGTCGTATCGCCTTGAGTGAGCAAGTCTTGCGTAATGCTGGGCTGCAAGAAGGGGCCCCTGTCGATGTCTTCTTCGATGCATCGTCAAAATGCATCATCCTGCAACGCCCAGCTGACGCTCCAAAAGAAGCAAGCGAGCCAGCCACCTCCGCAACCAAACAAAAAAGAAAGCTTAGCAATGTCGCTTGAGCAGCGCTTCTCCGGGCATGAGTCGTTCGTTTGCCGTTACGGATGGCTCTCGAAGGTCTACCGTGCCGTATCAACTCAGCAAAACGTGCTGAAGGACGACCTCGAATCCATGGGCACCCTCGGCATTGGGCGCAACATGGTCAAGTCAATTCAGTTCTGGGGCGAGGCAACCGGCGTCATTGAGCCCAATGGTGAAGGCGGCCATCAACCAGGACCTGTCGGGCTAAAGCTAATGTCCGCCGGCGGATGGGACCCATACCTAGAGTCACTCGAGTCGCTATGGCTAATTCACTGGTGGCTGGCCTCCTATGCGGATATGGCCGCATGGAATGAAGTGTTTGCAGAGGACGGCGTGAAGCAGTTTGACCGCAAGGGCCTCATCGATAGGCTGACACTGCGTGCAAGCGAAAAACCTCGCCCGCTAGCGTCAAGCACACTAGAACAGCACGCTAGCATCTTCCTGCAGAGCTACCTAAAAGAAGAGCGAAGCAATGACGATACTTCGTGGTGTCCGCTGCAAGACCTAGGACTGCTCACGTTTAAAGCCGGCGAGGATGGAAAAACTAATTTCCAGGTTGCGAATCGTAACCCGCAAGGCCTGACACTTCGGGTCTTCGCTGTGTGTGTGCTGAACTACGTTCGGCACAACGGGCTGAATGCCAAAAGCATCGCTCTTTCTGAGCTCGTTCAAGGAGTGCGCTCGCCAGGAAGAATTCTGTGCCTCGACGAGCTTCTCATACGCCGAATGATAGATGACCTCGCAGCAGGCCTTCTGCAAGGCTGTCTTCGCTTTAATGACACCGCCGACACCCAAAGCATCGTTGTTACTCTTCCCAATGCACCGGAGGAACTCCTGCTGGTCGCCGACTATGAGGCCCTCAATGCCTGAATTCATTATTGAAGAGCTTGCTGTAAGCGAGGGCTCCGTCCGCTCCATCTCTCTAGAGAGAGACCTGTACGAAAAAACTGCGTTGCAGCGATATCTAGTGACACCTTCTGTCGTCACCGCCTTGAATCAACTAGGTCGAGCTCTAGTCTCTGATTCACCACAGCGCGCATGGCGCGTTGTTGGGCCATATGGCAGTGGCAAGTCTGCGCTTGGTGTTGCTGTTGGGCAGCTCTGCGCTGGCCCAGGTCACTTCGCCTCTATTTCCACTGCGCTAAAAGCGCAGTCCCCAGCAACTCACGACCTATTCAAAAAACTAAATCGATTCCCGGTCGCATTGGTGGGTTCGCGACTCTCCTTAGGTGTTGCACTTGGACGGGCCCTTCAGCAAGGGCTGGAACGCTGGCAAGAAAACAAGTCCGCCAAGAAGTTTCAGCAGCGATTGAACCTCACAAACGGGCAATACGACGGCATTCCGCTCAACGCTGCCGTGAGCCAGATGGTTCACGACTTTGCAGATGCTGCGAACGAAAGCGGATTTCACGGGTTGCTCATCATGGTGGATGAGCTAGGAAAGTTCGTAGAGCATGCAGCGCTCTTTCCCGCTGAAGGCGACATCATGGCACTACAGCAGCTCGCCGAAAGCGCGTGCGGTAGTGGTGATATGCGTTTGTCAGTAGTGACGTTTCTTCACCAGCACATGTCTGCGTACGCAGATGGCCTTGGCAAGACCCTGTCAGATGACTGGGAGAAAGTAGCCTCTAGGTTTGAGGAAATCCCGTTCGATGAACCTATAGAGCGCTATGCGCGGTTTGCTGCGCACGCCCTCGGCGTCTCAGCCAAGCTGAAGAAAAACGCCACGCTTGTCTCGAAGGCGAGAGCTCTGTTCAAAGACTCGCTGCAGAGCGGCCTATTGAAAGCACATTCAGCAGACGAAAAGCAATTGTTCGCCGCCGCGGAGCAGTTGTATCCACTCCATCCAACCGTAATTGCGTCTATGGCAATGGTGGCAAAGCGAATGGGCCAGAGCGAACGGTCCTTTCACGCCTTTTTGAACGGAAATGAACCGTTTGGCCTCCGTGACTTTGCTGGGCGCACAAAAGCTACCCCAGATTCCTGGTACAGGCTAGACAGCCTCTGGGACCACCTAGCCAGCTCAAACAGTCTTCGTTTTAGGGAGCGGAACGCCGAACGCCGTTGGCTCTTCGCTAAATCTTGTATTGCGCGTGAGCACGCGGACAGTCTAAAGACCAAGGTACTTAAAGTCGTAGCAGTCGGGGAGCTCGTTGAACGACACCTGCGCATTCAAACTTCCCTTACATTCATTCAAGAAGCGCTAGACGACATTCCAGCTAGCGCAATCGCGCAAGCGGTAAGTGAGTTGGTGAAAGCTGAAGTGCTTCAATCGCGTCGAGACGGAGCACAGATTGCCACGGCCGTCCCTGAGCTAGCGAACATCGACGCACTCTTTGAGGAGGCGAGTCGAGAAAAAGAGGCAACGCTCATCACTCGTGCTCTATCTACGGCGTTAGCCTCAAGACCAGTGGTTGCGAACCGCCACTACGACACTACTGGAACACTCAGAACCCTTGCCATCCTCGTCGGCTCCACGGACGGCTGGCCGGATACACCAAAACTCAACCCGGACGGAGGTAATCCCGACGGATGGCTTAAGGTAGTCATCGTCGGACCAACTAGCCGCGAATTAAAGCAAGCCACAGACCAATGCAAACAACAGAGTGACCCGCTTGAACTTTCCGTTTGCCTCCAGCCAGACATAGCAGCACGTCAAGCGCTAGCGCAGTATGCTATTTGGCTAGCTGTATCACTGAAACTCAAAACCAAGCAACTGGACCCTTGGGCGAATGAGTATGTTGAACGTCAGCTCGCAACGATGCGCGATGCCGTTGACCTAGTTACATCGCAACTACTGACAAACCAGCTCAATCAAGAAGGTGCATCGAATTTCTGGCGTAAGGGACAGAAGGTGCCGGCAAAGGCCGCACGGAATCTGAGCCAACTTGCGTCATGGCTATTTGACGAACAATTCCCGGAAGCACCGAAATTAGTAAACGAACTCATCAACAAGGAACGGCCCGCCTCCGCAATTGTCCTCGCCCGCCAGCGAATGTTTGACGTATTCCTCTCTGGAAATCCGGAGCAACAGATTTGCGGACCGAAAGAATTTCCGCCCGAGCGCCTAATTCATCAAACCCTTCTTGTTGAGTCTGGCATGTGGCAGGTCAACGATGGACGCTGGAAGCTAGTGGCGCCGAAGCCAGGCGCTGCCGTCGATGTATCGCCGCTTTGGGCCACCATTACGGAAGCGTTGGGGAGAGGACCGAGTCTGTATTTCTCTGACCTGATTGAAATTCTCGCCGCTCCGCCCCTTGGGGTGCGCGCTGGCCCAGCTGGAATCTGGGCGGCGTTGTACCTTCTCATAAACAGGGGTACATGCGCCGTCTTTGAACGGGGTAGTCTCATCCTCGAGATGACTGCAGAACATCTACATCGGCTGTTCAAGGCTCCTCATCTCTTCGAGCTACGCGAAATGACTGCGAGCGAGGTCAACCGTGCGTTGCTCGACGACTACGTAGCCGCTCTGGCGACGGTGGGGGTGCGAGTCGATGGCGAAGCCACGGTGCTGGAAATAACTCGTGCCGTCTATCGCTGGATTAGTCGACTGCCTAACTTTACCATCGAGACCAGTACTCTGGGTAAAGACACAGTGCTATTCCGCACGCACATTCAGCGGTCGCGCGACCACATCGACCTATTGTTGCGAGCGTTGCCAAATGTGCATAAAGAAAGCAAATCCAAGCAAAGCTATCGCGAATGGGTCGCGGCTGCGCTGGCTGACCTTGGCGGTTGCTACCGCCGCTTACAAGACGAGGTTGCTACCATCCTTGGCACGTCTTTCGAGATTGCGGGAACCTTACCGCGCGTGCGCCAACAACTTCAAAAAGAATGCAGTTCGGCAAGCGCCGACTTAGCTGAGTCCAACCTTCGTGCATTTGTCCTACGTTGTGCCGACATCACTCTGCCCGACGAGCGTTGGCTCGACTCCCTGGCCAGTCTCATTGTGCACAAGCCACTCGACGCTTGGGTCGACTCAACTATCACGCAATTTGAGATGGCCGTGATTGACCTTTGTGGGCAATACAAGCGATGGGCGAAGCTTGTAAGTCACCGAGTTCGCAATCCAGTTATGGGGGAACGTTACGTATCCGTTACGATGACTCTACCTTCAGGACACGAGGAGGCAGTATTCGTCGTCGCCGACCCAGCTGCAAAAAGAATGGCTGAGGAGTTACTCTCAATGTTGGAGGCGAAGCAGACGGGCTCACGCGAGCAAATGCTGGCAGCACTTGGGCAAGCACTGCTGACGCTGCAGGCGTCTACCCATTCATCTAGCGAGGAAAATATAGATGTCCAACAAAAAGCCAGTTAGGCACATCCTGAGTTTGTCTGGAGGTAAGGATAGCGCGGCGTTGGCCATCTATATGCGCGACCGAGTGCCTGAGATGGAGTACATCTTCAGCGATACCCTCAAGGAGTTGCCGGAGACCTATGAGTACCTAGACCGCATCTCCAGCTTCCTGGGCAAGCAAGTCATTCGGCTAAACGCGGACCTCGGGTTCGACCATTGGTACCACATGTACGGTGGAATGATTCCATCCAATCACCGCCGTTGGTGCACACGTGCATTGAAGCTCAAGCCATTTGAGCAGCATTGCGGGGATGACGAGGTCATCAATTACGTTGGACTTCGTGCCGATGAGGAACGCAGCGGTTATATCAGTCATAAACCTAACATTACGGCTGTCTACCCATTCAAGGAAGACGGGCTAATCCTGCGTGATATTGAAGGCATTCTCAAGAGTTCAGGGGTTGGCATGCCCCCATACACCAAGTGGGGTCGAACCAGGTCAGGTTGCTTCTTCTGCTTTTACCAGCAAAAAATTGAGTGGGTAAAGCTTAAGGAGACCTATCCTGACCTCTACGAAAAAGCGAAGGAATATGAGGTTCCATACGAAAAGACCGGCAACTTTTTCACCTGGAGCCGTGGGGAAAGCCTCGCAGAAATGGAGAAGCCCGAACGGGTCGAACAAATCAAGCGTGAACATATCATCCGCATTCACCGAAAAGCTGCGCGTAAGGAGAACGCCACGCTAATGGAAGTTTTCTCCAGTGCAGAAACGGCCGAAGAGCCAGATGAAGACGACGACCAAGGCTGCTTGGTTTGCCAGCTCTGAAAGTCATCGAATGTCCTTTGTTGTCACTGCGAGAACAATTCTCCATCTTGGGTCCGACCTGATATCTTCGGACGGCGTTGCAATTTATGAATTGGTAAAAAATGCGATAGATGCAAAGTCACGAGAACCAATCGAAATTGTCTTTGATGTCGTGATAAAGCAAGCCGACTTTGCGACTTGCATAAATCTCACAAAGAATGACGCCGACAAATCACTACAAGACCTAAAGTTGGCGTTCAGGTCGAAAGTGAATCTTGAGGCTGATGAAGCCTTGAAGTCAGAATTTCTACAAGCCATCGGGTCATCACAATCGCGCGAAGAGCTACTAAAAAATGCGACCAATGCATATAAAAGCACCAGTCGCATAGTTTTTACTGACTCAGGGTCAGGCATGTCGGCCACAGACCTGGCGGACATCTACTTAACAATCGGCACGACTCATCGCGCCAAGCAAGTGCGTGCGTCTATCGCGGATGGGGACGAAAAGCCTCCATACTTAGGAGAAAAGGGGGTGGGTCGCCTTTCCGTAATGAGACTAGGTTGGCGAGTGAAAGTCGAAACGGCAACCGACAATGATGAGATTACGAATATCTTAGAAATCGATTGGCGCAAGTTCGAAGAAGCAGACGATGCTGACGCTTCTTCTATTCAACTTCGCCCCGTGCCCGGTCGACCCAAGCCCGTAGGGCCAAAAACTTCAGGGACAATTATTACGGTATCCGACCTGAGGTCAAGTTGGGACGTACCGCGGCTTCAGATTGTCGCACGTGATGACATTGCGCGAATGGCCGACCCATTCTCCGCTGAGGATGGTCGGCGATTCAGGCTAAAAATGTCTCTTAATGGCGTGAACGTCAGCTCACCTCGAAACATTGCCAAGGAACTACTCAAAGAAGCTCATGCCAAATGCATTGGAAAGTACTTTTTTGATGAATTAACGGGAAAACCAGCACTAACGGCAACAATCGAAACTGACCTTTATGATGGTGAACCAAGGGATTTTAGTTTTGATTTGACCGACCTACTCTCGATTTCTGGTCTTAAAGAAAATGGGCAGCCATGGACGGTACTAAAGACTCTGGGCCCATTTGAGTTCGAACTGTATTGGTTCAATCGACAAAGACTCAAAGCAATTCCCGACATCGGAGCAAGAAAAGACGTAGGGGCTTTGATAAAAGCCTGGACGGGCATCGGACTTTACAGAGATGGATATCGCGTTCTGCCATATGGAAGTGAAGGCGATGACTGGCTCCGCTTGGATATGGAGGCCCTGTCAGCAAGCGGCTACAAGTTAAACACAAAGCAGCTCATTGGGCGTGTAAAAATTGGCCGAATAAAAAACCCAGCACTTATTGACCAAACAAATCGACAGGGACTAATAGAGTCTCCAGAACGAGATGCGTTAATTTCAATAATGCACGAATTAGTTTCGGCCTGGTGGCACGACTATCTCAATGATGCAATCAAGAGTCAAAAGAAAAAGAATGAACTCAGCTACGACCCAGTAACAGAATCAACTGTGGTGGAATCATTAGAGCTTCGCGCCACAAATTCGATTAAAGAAATTCGACGCAGCTACACTGGCGAAGGCCGTTTACTGGCTGAAGTAAAAGACGCTTTCCTGGAAATCAAGGATGCGCATCAACGAGCAGTTGAGCGCATCGGTGCAATTGAGGAAGAAAAAGAACGACTCACTCAACTCGCAGGAATTGGATTACTTGTCGAAATGATTGCTCATGAATTGGCCCGGGCAACTGAGCTGACGCAAGCAACGTTAAAAGATTTGAGCAGAAAGAGTATAAGTGCGGATGCAACTGCAGCGCTAAAAACTCTTGGCACACAAATCAAGGTAATTCAAAAAAGACTTGTTGCACTTGAACCTTTATCAATTTCCGCAAGATTTCGCAGAAGTAGGCAAAGCCTCCTTCCAATACTAAAATACATTTTCGAAGGCCATATTTCTCAATTTGGGGAAGAACGCCACAACATTGCCTACACCATCACCTCGCAGGAAAGCGATATTCATGGATTCATTATCGAGGGACACTTTGTTCAGATAATTGAGAACTTAATCATAAACTCTGTTTACTGGATGGATGTGCATAAAAAAGAGCATCCGAATTTCGAACCAAAAATCCTAGTTGAACTACTTTCCCACCCACCACGGGTAAGGTATTTCGACAATGGACCGGGCATTCCTAAAAATAGAATCGACACGGTGTTCGACGCATTTTTTTCCACAAAAAAAGGAACAGGTTCTAGAAGACAAGGGCTAGGACTCTATATCGCGCGACAGAATGCTGAAGCAATGGGGGGGGCCTTGTCACTGATTGATTTAGGGCACCAACATCCTAATCGCTATAACACCTTTGAGTTAGAACTAAAAGAGGAAGCTAATGGAGCTTAAGGATGTCTTTACGGCAGGCGGCGTTAACTGTGCGCACATCGTTGATGACGCTTATGATGCTACGCCCACCTGGAAATTAAGTGACGAAGTAATCCAGAGCTTTATTGAAGCAGCATCTGACGAGGACTTTCTCAAAACGGCAGAGCTTTTTGATTGCGACTCAAACGAAGACGAAATTAGCAAGCAACTTCGCTACTCAGATTCTTTTGGACAATTATATAAAGCAAATTTTGAACTTACTCCAAATGCAAAAAATGCAATTTTTGGAGATTTCGAAAAATTTAGAGATGGCAAGCGTAAGCTACTAGAGCCTCTAATTGAACTCTTAGAAAAAGAAGGGATAACCACTCTTTTATTTGGCGCTGATTATGATATCAGCACAGCACCTATTCCGCAGCTTCTCTTTGTAGATTTAAAGCTCCAAGAAAGCAGTTTGACGTTCGACCATACAGATGCAGTTAGGATTGTTCAGAAACAACAGGTGACATATCCGAGCAGTAAGCCTTTCGTTTTTCTAATGTCATCATTGGAAGTACAGCTTCCACAAATGCGCGAACCCTTTCGGCGAGATGCCAAGCTATTTCAATCTGAATTTGAGGCAATTAAAAAAGATTCTTTAGCGGATACTGAAAACGTTAAAGTAATGCTGGCAGCTTACACAAGAGCAATGCCACAAACAAATACACTTCGCGAAAGCGTAAGTCAATTAAACGATTCATTTAACGAAGCTTTAAAGAACGTCACATCCGAACTGCGCGCCTTAGATTTAGCCGATTACTTTGCCGTTTTTCATAACACAACAAGCGTAGAAAAAACGACTCTTGGCGTTTACATCATTGAATTACTTCTTGAGTATATATCTCATGAAATTGAGGGCACTGATGCCATCTGGAAATTACATGATGGACTGCAAGATTTAAAACTTCAAAAATTACCTCGTGCCAGATTTGGATTGACTCTACCAGCCGCTCAACTTTATTCTGCTGGAATGCTTCATTCAAAGAAGCGCTTACTTGCGGAAGAGAATATTGGCCGCGGCCCAAATAAAGGTTATTTTTATTTAGGTGACATTTTCTGGGAAACTCCTGAAGCTAATCACGCTCTTCCATCGAAAGCATATGTTGTAATAACTCCAGCTTGCGACATCGCTCGCCCTGAAAGCATGGTTGAAAGCCTTATGCTCTGTGAAGGCGATGTGACTGCTTTTGTTCCAGGAGCTATTCCAAATGTGCGCGATGCGTTGCCAGTGGTCGTAGTAAGAAATCCTAAAACCGGGCAGGATGTGCTTATCAACTGGGATAAATCCAGTTTAAAAATTTGGGATGAAGGTAAGCGGGCTACATTTAGGACTAATCAATGCACCTACGAGAGAATTGGGAGATTACGACCGGTATATGCTCTTCAACTCCAACATGCTGTCACATCAAACTTAAGCCGAATTGGAACTCAGAGACCCCCGAGCATTCTTGCACCCCGTCATATTCGCTGTTATGTGAGCGGGGGTAATAGTCGCTGGAAGATTTTATATAACAGTCCCGGCATTGATGCAGGCGCTCTTGCTGAGCTAACAGTTGATGGCGAATCGTCAGTAACCTATATACTTTCTGACCCAACGATACACGAAATTTTACGCTCACTGAAAACGTGGATGGCAGAAAATCCCAATGCCCAAAGTGTTTCCGATTTGATGAAAATTGACGGTGATGAGGTAGTCGATGCCCTGCAGGGATTCAAACAAAATGTACCAAAGCCCGATGGTGACCGTCACGATGTGACAGCATATCCACTAAATCAAGTTAATGGAATTGGTAAGCTGGTCGCTTTTTTGCCAAGCCGGAATGCCACCTCTCCATTCAAAGATATTAGGAATTCATCAAGAACGAAAAAAGACAGAGAAACCAGATTTCTCATCGTTTTCGAAGACAAACCGGAAATTCAAGAGCCTGACGATATAGCCCCGAATGACGGTCCGTCCAATACCAACCTTAATGGAGATACTACAGCCCTTTCCGTAGTGGAACCTGCCGCTGCACCTACAGCTGTCGTATAGACGAATGAGGCAGTGTTGTTGATATTAGAGTGAGCTGTGCAAGTATGGGACTCTTCGGGCTCGAGTGTCTACTAGGCGAGAAACCCTATAGCGGCCCGTATTCACTTTTTTAGCTTGGCGCTCCTGAAATGAAAAAAACTTAGAGCCCCCTTTGCTACGCCACCCCATATGTAGCGATACACCTGGGACACCTCACTCCTTTTTGCAGTACCGAGCAACGGCGCTTTTGGAGATACCGAGAACTTTTGCAATCGTGCGGCAGCTCTGGCCTTCTTGAGCGAGCGTCCTTGCTTGCGTTGCCTTGGCCTCGAACACTGCAAGCCATTCCGGCCTAGTAGGCTTACCCTGCAGACGGCGCTTCACTCTCGCACGCTCTGTGTCCCTTGTCGTCGCCGTCTGCTTGCTGATGATGGCCTTCAGTTCACGCTCTTCGGAAGGGTCTATCGACAGGAGTTCAATCAGTCGCTGATTGGTCCACTTGTATTTGGGCGACACCTGCTTGCCTTCAAACTCTATCGTCTCGCCGCGCGCGGAAGCACGGGCCTTGTCCATGACGGTAGAGACGCAGCTTCGCAATTCATCATGGGACCAGCTCGGCGCGAATTCGGACCTCAGTGCGTACAGCTCGGCTTCTAGTTCCCACAGCGTGCAGCAGTCCGCCAGGAAGCAGGCGGCCAGGAACATGAAGGTGTTACGATGTCCTGCTGGCACGCCCTGCCCCCATGCCGGGTTGGACCAGCGTATGGAGACCAAGGTGCGCAGGTCTGCCAGCCGGTCCCAGGCCAACTGCGACACAGGCAGCGCACGCAAACAACTTTGGCTGCGCGACCGAGCCTTCGAGGGACGGATTTTGGCTATCGTGGCTTGAGCCAGCAGGCGAGCTTCGTGCTCGACCTGCCAAGCCTTGCGGTCCTCTTCGATTTGCCCTCGTGTCTTGGGAAGGATGGTGTCCGCAAATTCATCCCAGGCGTAGCCGACCACCCCTGATGGCAGCGGTTCGCCGCCGAGGGTTGGTACCCGGGTCATGTGGGTTACTCGCACCAGTTCGCCCGAACGAGAGTTGATAGTTCCGGTCAACCGCAAAACCCGTGAGCAGTCCAATGCTCCTGGGTCGGCGCCAAGGTCCTCCAGACGTGTCTGTAAGGTTTGCTGGACGCGAGACCAGCGTGGCAAGGCTGCGCTCTCTGCTGGCCTCGCAAAGAGCCATTTCACCTGCAGGCCACGGCCGGAGCTGACGACCATGCTAGGAGGTGGTATCCCTAAATCGTCGCATGCGGTCAGCAGCCGTTGCGTCAGTATTTCCGGGGACAAGCCACGCAAGGCTGGCAGCTTGTAGGTGTCGAGGTCGATAAAGCACAACGGAATGCGCTTGAGCCCGACTTTGCGCCGACCGGGCAGAAAGAACTCACACTGACCTAGCCAGACATCGGTCTCCCCCCGCAGGCGGTCCATCCAAAACGGCAACTCTGACAGCATGAACGTGGTCTGCTTGCGCACGCCACCATCTTGGCGCAGAACCGACACAAATCCGCTGCGCGCGGGGTCGTGGTAATGCAGAGGCTCGTCGTAGCCGACGTCCTCGAGGAGCTGCAGTTGTGCAGTCATCGCTTTTTCTCCGAAGGGCGGATAAAAAGTGATGGCTATTTGATGATGTAGTCTTCACGTTTCACCCGCACCGCCCCTGCCTCTCATGCCCGCCAAAGCGAAGAGTCAGGGGCGTTGGTTTTAGGGCCACGCCACGCGGCCCGTACCTCGGGTCTAGCCAGCCGGTTTTATCTAGCTTCGCGCGCTCACCCAGTCAAACCGCTGCAGCGCCGTGCGCAAAGCTTTGTGAGCTTCATTGATTCCCTTCCACAAGGCTCCCACATCGGGGTGTCCCTCAGGCGCGTTGGCCCGCCTGGGGTAACCGCCCGCCTCCACAAATACGCACGCTCGCTCCAATGCAACCCGAGCTTCCGCCACGCTATCCCTGGGCTCAGTGGTCACCACGCCTCGCAGCACGGCTACCACCGTGTCAATTTCCGCTTGCGAAACCGGTCGGTCCTGGCTGCGTCGCATGGCCTCCCTGAGCGCCTCTGTCGCCGACCGCAGCGGCCGCAGCGGGTCCACCAAGCTTTCTTGCGCTTGCCGCTCCGCCTCCGCCAGAAGGGCTCGGTTAGGCGTAAACACCTCTGCTTCCAGACGTTGCATCTCGTAGTCACGCAGCGGCTCAGACTGCGATGTGAAGTCAGCGGGTAGTGCCGTTGCCCTCAAGGGGATTTGCCCGACCGCTCGCTCTTCGAATATGAAAGCGGCCGGGGTACCTGGCACTTTGACTTGCTTGCGACGGAAGAGCTTGATGACGGTTTTACGTTTTCGGATGATGAAGGCCATGTTTTCTCCAAGGAGTCGTGAAGGGGATGCGCCGTATAGCAACAGGTGCGCGAAACACCCGCCACCTGGGGCCCGTCGTTATCAGCCACTGCGGACGCTCACGACAGGCCACAGGCGTTGGCCGCCCCCGGCCACGTGAACGCGCACGCTTCGAATACCCTCGCCTTTGAGCAGCCGGCCATCTGCAACACCCGGCCCGACGACACCAAACGGTCAGCCTCGAACGCACCCGCAGGCGGACGGCGCGGCGTCCAGCCGCGTGCCTCCTCGACACGGTGGCAGCGAGAACGAGGGACAAACGGCCTGAAGAATCATTCAAGAGGAGACGCCTGACGCGACCGCCCGAGCTGAGGCGGGGTGCACCCCCGCCGCCGTCCTGCGCGTGAGGCTTTGGGTGGACCGGTCCGGCTCGTCAGAGACGGACGGCGTTCCCGTCGGGGTCCCCGTGCGGGGCTCAGAAACTTTCATTTCTGCCCCGCATGGGGCCAACGGGCCGGCAGGCACGCAGGAAGAAGATTTGGGCCGGCGACCTTTGGTCGGCGGCGGGGGTGCGCGCCGGCGAAGCCGGAGACAGGACAGTCGCTTTGAGCGTACGTCGCGACGGAAACGTGAAGGACGCGCGCCCCAGCGCGCGAGGCGGGACAAGGGGAAAGCACAGTTGACCCCTGCTCTTGGCACGACGTGCCGCAAGACCCCGGCCGCACACCGCAGGTCGGTATCGCGTGGTGGTTGGTCTATTGCGATGGCCTATCGCAATGGACTTCACGACGGCTCGCTATAGGTGGCAAAGCCACCCTCACGCTTGAGCGTCGTGCGACCAGTGGCCCTGAACACGCTCAGCTACCCCAAAAACTCTCATGAACGAACGAGACAATCAACAGGTCTCCCCAACAGGGGCGCTCCACGATAGCGATGAGGATGTATCGGAGGCCCCCCATGAGGGGCGCGCCACGCGCGCCCCGAAGCCCGGTTTAACAGGCGCTTCGCCGCACCAGGGCGCGAAGAGCGCACCAACCGTGGCGCGGACACCGCGCCCCCGTGTCGACCGCGGTCTGACCCGAGAGGTCTCGGCCCACGCGCTCCGGGCGCGCATTCAGGAGCGGATGTTGGCCGCCATTCACCGCTTTCGTGTTGTGCGCACGCTTGACCTGACGGCTTTGTGCTTCCCGGAACGCAACTTCAAAGCAGCCCTGGTGGCCGCGCAACGGGCGATGCGTCAGCTCAAAAAGAACATGTTCGTCCGGCCGTTCATTACCGACCGCAAACAGCATGTCTACGGCCTCACCCCAGCAGGCGCACAACAGCTGCACGAACAAGGGTTGGTTGGAACGGCCTCGGTGCGGCGCGTAGCCGACATGACCAACCCCGAGCACTTGCTCTGGGCCAACTTCCTGGTGATGTGTTGCGAGGCCCGCGGACTCTCGGCGCTAACCGAGACTGAACTCCTGCGTGATGCTCGCTTGAAATCCAAGGGAACAAGTGCTGGCCACGGCCAGACGAACGCACCTGCCATGCCGTCCTTGATGGACGTGCCACAAGCTGCGGGTAGTTCTAAGCATTGGCGCTTGCGCCCGGACGCCATCTGCTACGAGCCCGATGGAGCAACATGGTTTGAAGTCGACCGCAGCCGACGCGGGGCGGACCGTGTCGCCAAACTTGGGGGCCTGATTCGCTGCATCGGACGCTCGCTGAAGAACGGCGAGTCGCTTCGACGCGTAATTCTCTTCGCGAAGACGGCTCGTGTCTGGAACACCGACCTGGCGGCATTGCGCAGCGTGGGCATTGAACTACGTCCAGATGCCAAACCACCGGTCGGTGACCCACCCGGAACGGTGTACTACACCGAGGCGCCTCAAACTGAAGCCAAGGTACGTTGCTTCACTATCTCGGGTTTTCGCAAACATCGCCAAGCAGATGGCCGCACTGCGGAACGCCTCGAGGTACTTGGATATGTCATCGTGCAGGTGCTGCCACTCAATCTTGCGCGCTTCCGTGTCGATGTGCGCAATCGAGAGGGATGCAACGGATGGTTTGACGAGAACTATCTCCCCTACGCCCGTCCCGTTGGTATGGCACCCTGGGCGGTGCCGACATCACCGTTGTTGGAAGGCGAAGGCTGTTGGTAGGCGGTCGCTATAGGTTGGTGGATGGGCTTTCCATCCATCAACCTACAGGACATCAACATGCAAGCATTTGGCAACGTCGCGACGGCGGCGGTCAGAAAAGAATCCAAGACCACGGGCCGCGCGTACTACGAGTTCCGCATTTGCGAGAGCACGCGCGGGGTGGACAAAGACCCAACCTGGTACACGGTTCGGGTCATGAAGGATAACAATCCGCGTTTCGCCAAGGGCGACTTCGTCAAAGTCACCGGCAAGCTCAAAGCGGACTTTTATCTGTCACGCGAAGGCAAACCCACCGGCACCCTGCTCATCATTGCGTTCGAAGCCGTGAAGCTGGCCAAACCAGCCGCACAACCGGCGGAAGCGCCAGAAGGTAGTTGATTCAAAGCGGCCCTCGTGGCCGCTTTACTCTTTGCAGAAGCCCCGTGAGATTCCTAGCCCCATGCAATCCAAGGGAGGTGCTCACCCCCCTCACTGTGAAAAGATTATCAGTTGCTGCAGCCAGCATGGGTCGCCACTTGAATTGACCAAAACGGTTGCACTTGCGACATCGAACCATCTCTTGTCGCTACACGCAGTGCAGGATGTACTGCGACTAGGACATATGCTATGAAGGAATCGGAACGCAGCAGCGCTACACGACGAGTTAAACGAGACAAGTCAGAACGGATGCTGGAGTTGCTGGTGGCAGAAGCCATCAGGCGCGGCGACAGTTTGACCGACTTGGCGCGCCATCTCGGTGTCAGTTATGGGCGCTTGGCGCAATGGCGCCGGGGCGAGGGAAGCATTCGAACCGCGCACCCCCAGGTGCTGACGGCGGCGGCACACTACCTTCGGATACCCAAGGTGTTGGCACTGGCGTTCGCAGGCTACATAAGCTTGGAGGATTTGCAATGGCCCTCACCTCTCGCACAGGAGCAGCGATTGCACGTCGAACTGCAGCTCATCGCGGCTCATCCCATGGTGGGGCCGTTTGTTCCCTACAGCCTCGGCACGGCACCATTGGAAATCAGAGCGTTTGTGGTCTTCTTGTTTCGGGAGTTTCAGGCGAGTGAGTCGTCAAGACAAGCGCCGTGGTTCGCCGGCATCCGCGATGCTTTGAATCTTCTCGATGCCGCCCAATCGAACCGTGATGGTTAGTCCATCGATTTTGTCGTCAAAATCTGAACGCCCCTCCGGGGGCGTTTTTCAATTGCACAGACCAAAGTCGCGCTGTACAGCAACGTTGTCGAGACTTTCAGGTGCGCCATAGAAGCGTCCCGGTCCATTTCCAATCGAGCTCAAGCGCAACGTTCGCGATGACCCAGTTGATTTCTGGACCGCTCATCCAATGGTGCCTCCGCGCCAACGCGCGCCCGACACGCTCTAACACCTTGTCGGTGGAAAGGTCGGCTTGGCCGGCTAGCAATTGGCGACAATGCGCGGGCAACACCCGGACATACTCGGCGCAGTCCGCATGGCGCACATGCAGTTCCTCTTCCGAGGCTCCGACGATGAAGCGCCCGCCGACGAAGTTTGCATTGAACTTGGGTTGCGTCCCCGGCACTGTGGCCACGCCGCAGGGCCTCGGAAAATCCTCGGGCACCACTCCTCCATGGAAGGGCGTTTCGACACTATCGCCGTCGTCCGTCATGCTGGCTCGCTCGCGGCGTTCACCTGCTGAGGCAGCCCATGCAGAAGTGGCCCGCTGAACCACCTGGCCCCGTTCATGAAACGGTGCTTCATATTGCAGCGGCTTTCCTAAGATGGCACTTCATGCAGGGAAGCATGGGGACTGCTCATTTGCGACGTTTGGCATGACCCGATACTGCCGCAATCGCTTTGGACGCTCTCTCAACTGTGAATCGCGGTGAAGTTTCAGCGGTGCTCGCAGGTCCGGCCAGGCTTTGCGTGCGGTTGCCTTGGGGTGATTGAGCCGTGCTGGCTTGCGATGCTGCTGCGAGCCGCACATCAATGTCACGCTGGCCGGTGATAAGGCGTGATGCCATTTCGGCGAGTATCCATCCAACGGTTCTGAATCGCAGCGAGCCTTCGGGCACGAGTCCTTGCGCCTGGGTCCCATCCACATGCGTCAAGACCGCCATCCAGTCGGCGCTATTGACGGATACGACCGTTGCTGGGTCGGCACTGGAGTTTGTGGCAAAAAACTGAGCCCTCGCCTGTTTCCATAGTAATGGCTGAACAAATGGGATTTCTCCGATGGCAGGCTCGGTCACTGCCGCGATGACCATGGCGAACGCCAAGTCCCAGGCATCGACAAACGGGAGGTGCATGTGACGTGGCATTACTGGGGCGTGGTCGAGCGACACCAATACCGTATAACTCGGCGCAAATCGCCCCACCGGCCACACGCTGACCGTTTCGTGACGACCATCGAGCGCTTCGACGTCCACAACGATGAGACCGACCGGCAAATCGGCAGGGGCGTCTGGGTAGCGGGCAATCTGTTCGCGCATAGGTTCTCCTTTTTGGAAAACACTATGCGACTGCTCGCTATGAAACCCAACTTCACATAAGCTCATTACGGTTTAATGGTCCGGTATTCTGCACGCCGGCACGCAGAGCATCTGGGGTGCCGCACATCGATTTTTGTCGGATAAAACCGCGAACTCCGCCCGAGCCAGCATGACCCATAAGCTATCTACATCACCGCGCACGGACATAGCGGTGATAATTTTGCCAGTCGAGCAGGCTAGGCATATCTCGATGCGCATGGTCCACGCACGGTGGCGGCTGAGGCAATGAAGGTGGATACTGGCGTTTCGCGACTATCCACGCACCCCATGTAGCCGCACTACTTGATTCCGACTTCCAGCTACATGTCCCGCATTCGAATGCATTGCCGCGATTTCGAGCCTTCGACTTGTAAACTTACTTATTTAGCTTCATCGCGAGAAAGCTCCAGCGATACAGCGCCTTTACCTGGCTCCCAGGGTAGCGCCGGAATGGGATAAAAAGGCACCTGTCTGAAATATTGCGCCAACTGTTCCAGCGGCAAATCAGAACCGTATCCATCAGTTACCGCGCCATCACCCGTCGTGTGGCCCAGAAGGCGTCGCAAGTATTTGGAAGGCACCCGTCCAGCTTCCAGCAAATCTTTCATCGTGTGGCGGAACGAGTAAAGCACCTTACGTCGGTCTTGGATACCAATCGCACCTTTGTAGCGACCGAAAAACTTGGTAAAAGAACCTCCAAGCTTGCCATGCCAATCTTTCTTCAGAGTGGGGAAGAACATCACCTCGCCCTGGCCGCGAATCCATTCAACGTAATGCAGCAATCCTAGTTCAAGCAACTGAGACGCCACCGGCACACGCCTTTCCGACTGGGCGCTCTTCAGGGTCCGTCGATGACTATCGGGGACTTCGCTTTGCAGCAGGTCATCATCTTCCTGGCTGGGTCGGTCAGTGATGGTTAAGTAGTAGCCCCAGTCAGGGTCTTGACGCAAGTCCGAAAGCGCAAGGCCCGCGACCTCCTCTGGTCGGGCGCCGGTGAAGTACATCAACAAGGGAATCCAATAGCTCGCCTCGCTTGACTGGCCTCTGGAACGTTTGTGCTCCCGGTAAATGCATCTTTCCCTTGGCAACCTTAAATATGGCCCGAACTTTGCGCAGCCGCTCGTTGATGGTTTTGGCTGCGAGCCCATGCTCTTGCATGGAATCGACAAAGCGAGCCATGTCTTCCTCCTTAACAAGGGCCGGCGAAGCCGCCCGACCGCCCTGGCAGTTGTCCATGTATGCCTTGAGTCCCTTCCAGGCTGTCTGCGCCGCAACCCACGTTGCCTTGGGTCGGTTGGTGACAATGTCGCGCCAAACTTGGAAGACCTTGTCCCAAGTCGGAAGGCCGGGGTCCGCTGGCGCGCGCTCTGGTGCAATGACCTCGAGTGGATGCTTGACTGCGGGCACCGCGACGTCTGTTCGAACCACCTCGCCGCGCTGACGAGCCAGTTGCTTGTCGAAGGTCTCCACGATAGTCCGAAGAAAAACGGAGCCGGCACGCTTGGCCTCCATTTCGTCTGGGACGAAATCCAAGCCGCATAACGACAAAAAGCTGCGCAAAGCCGGAACTACCTCAAGCCCCTTGCCGCGGGCCAGCAATTGACCAAATTCTTGACGTTGTGTGGAGAGGTGCTCGCCCAGGGCATCGAAGTCTTCGTCATCGAGTCCCACTTCGCGCTGCTTGTCGTCAGCGAGCAGGACCTGCCGAGACCAGAACTGCGCCAGGCTCCGCAATTCCTCGTCGGTCAGCTTGCTGACCCGCTTTGTGTTCATTGACGCGTTCGAAAGCGTCAACCGTTTGCGGGCTGCCTCGAATTCAGCTTCGATTTTTGTCAGTTCGAAGTGGGCGCGCGTCTTGGCCACCCGCAAATCGGAAGTGCCTAGACTGCGGACGATGTCCGTTTGGTGGGCTGGATAGGCTGCCCGAAGGGCTGCGGGAATACGGCGGCGCACGTATTTCATGCCGTGCACGCCTCGCTCAAAAAGATAGTCGCTGGAGGTTGCTTTTTTCATAGTCTGTTTCACTTCGTTGTGTGACAGACCGTGTAGCAAGTGCTTCAGGCACCTAAAGCGAAAAGTGCCTGATTCCGTTAGAAATCAAGCACTTACTGCGTTATAGCGAAATTTTGGGGTGGCTGATGGGGCTCGAACCCACGACAACAGGAATCACAATCCTGGACTCTACCAACTGAGCTACAGCCACCGTAGTAAGAAAGAAATTATAGCGCGAATCAGACGGGCACCCACAGATCTTTTCTGTGGGTGCTGAGCACGCGCACTACCCGGCTACCGAGGGCGCGGGCTTGTCGGCCTTGATACGCACCTTCATCTGCTGCTTGAGCAGCTCATAGTAGGCAGCAGCCTCGGCGGCTCCCCACGATTGGGCCACACGTGCACGGTCGCGCTGTGCCTCCTCGCCCGTCGGCGGCGTCCGCGGCTCGACCTTGTTCAGGCGTACCACGGCATAACCGTCGGCGGCCAGGTCAACGCCCGTGAAAACCGGCAGATTGGCCGCTGGCATGCGCATGACAGCGCCCACCACCGCAGGCGACTGCTGCAAGGGCTGGCTGCGCGAGACCGTGATCGCAGCCGGCATGCTTGCGCTTGCCGGCGCTGCCTTCCAGGCAGCGAGCTTGGCCTCGCCATCCTGGCGGGCCAATTCGGCAGCGCGCTGATCGGTAGCGAGTCCGCGCACCCGGTCACGCACAGCATCCAGCGCTGGCGTCTGCGCAGCGCTGTAACGCGCGATGCGCGCAGCAGCAAGCTGGTTCGGGCCAATTTCGATGGCTTCGGTGTTGCGTTTCTTCTCGATTGCGTCAGGAGAGAACAAGGCCTCGAGCAAGCGTGCATTGGCAAGCGCACCGACAGCTCCGGGCACGGGCGTACGGATCACGTCCTTTGCCGTTCGCACCGTCAGCTTGAGCTTGTCGGCGGCTGGCTGCAGGCTGTCGGCTTGCTCGTACACAGCGTTGGTGAAGGTCTCAGCCGCTTCGGCGAAGCGCGCCTGCGCCTGTTGCTGGCGCAGTTCCGCCTCCAGCTCGCCGCGCACTTCGGCAAAGCTCTTCTGCTTGGCCGCCTTGATGTCATCCAACTGGATGATGTGGTAGCCGAAATCGGATTCGACCAAGTCGCTGATATCACCCTTCTTCATGGCAAACGCTGCTTCCTCGAAGGGTTTGACCATGGCGCCACGCGCGAAGAAACCCAGATCGCCACCGCTGGGGGCAGAGCCCGGATCCTGCGAGTTCTTGCGTGCCACGTCGGCAAAGGTAGCGGGCGCCTTGCGCACCTGGACCAGCAATTGCTCGGCATGGGCCCGCGCCTTGTCACGCTCGGCCTGAGGGGCATCCTTGGGCACCGAGATCAGGATGTGGCTGGCGCGACGCTCTTCCTGATTCGCCAGGCGCGCCTGGTTCTGCGCATAGTAGGCCTGCAGGTCTTGGTCGCTGACGGTAATGCTGCGCTTCACGCTGTCCAGGTCCAGCACCAGGTATTCAACGTCCGCCTGCTCCGGCACGCGGAACTGGGCCAGATGATCCTGGTAGTAACGCTGCAGATCCGCATCGGACAAGCTGACCTTGGAGACGAAATCCTTGGGGTTGAAGCTTGCAACCTGGATGTTGCGCCGCTCATAGAACGAATCCAGCGCCAGGCTGGACTCCGCACCTGTGGCAAAACTGGTTGTTGGCACGGCCTCCACCACCTGGCGCAGGGCCAGTTCGGCACGTACGCGGGACTCGTAGATTTCGGGCGTCATGCCCTGGCTCGCCAACGCATCGCGGTACTGCGCCATGTCGAGTCGGCCGTCGGCCCCTCGCATGCTGGCGATGACCGGGTCGTCATGCAGGACGCGCGCCAGGCGGGCATCGCTGGGCAGCACATGTTCTTTCTCAGCCACCGCGCGCAGCACGCGCTCGCGCACCAGGCGCTCCAGCGTGCTGTAGCGCGCCTCTGGCGACTCCAGCAGGCGGGAGTCCAGATTGGGCATCTGCGCGCGCATGCGCTCGACATTGCTACGGTGCGCGGCATCCCACTCGCCCTGCGTCACGTCATGGCCATCCACGGTAGCAACAGCCGCGCTTTGCTCCATGGAGCGCCGGTAGCCGTCGACACCGAACAACACGAAAGACGGAATGATCAGCAAGAACAGCACGACCATCACGATCTTGGAGTGCTTGCGGATGGACTCAAACATGGCGGATCTTTCAACAACAGCGCGAGAGCGGATCGGATAAAGAAAAAGGCGAACAAATTGTTCGCCTTTTCATGTCGGTGGTGGTGGGTGCTGAGGGGCTCGAACCCCCGACCTACGCCTTGTAAGGGCGCCGCTCTACCAACTGAGCTAAGCACCCCACCTAAACCGGATCTCAGTTCAAAGCATCCTTCAATGCCTTGCCTGGACGAAACTTGGGTACTTTAGCAGCCTTGATCTTGATGGTTTCACCAGTGCGCGGATTGCGGCCGCTGCGTGCAGCGCGCTTGCCCACGGCGAAGGTGCCGAAACCCACGAGCGAGACGGTGCCGCCCTTTTTCAAGGTGGTCTTCACGGCGCCGATGGTGGACTCCAGCGCGCGGGTGGCAGCAGCCTTGGAGATGTCGGCGTGCTTGGCGATGTGCTCGATCAGTTCGGTTTTGTTCACAGGAACCCCTCTGAAGAAATATGGCGTTGACCGGGTGTCGGTGGAATCTTGACCTCCCGTATCGGCGGGTCCCTGAGGGACGGCTAGGCGATTTGGGAAGGGGCTGCGCGCGATGCGCAGCGAATGCAGATTAAAGCGATGGACCCTGGCGGTGTCAACAGACTTGCCGTCTTGCAACGGCGCGGAGCCGGGATTCTAGACGTTTTTCAGGCCGGCCCCGATCACAGCGCCGATGCGATGGCGCGCCCCAGATCCGAGGTCGATGCCGTACCGCCAATATCGCGCGTGCGCGGTGCGCCGCTCTTCGGGTCGAGCACCTTCTCGATCGTCGCCAGAATGCCGTCGTGCGCCTCCTTGTGACCCAGGAACTCCAGCATCATGGCGCCGCACCAGATCTGCCCGATCGGATTGGCAATACCCTGCCCTGCGATGTCCGGCGCTGAGCCATGCACGGGCTCAAACAGCGATGGGAACTTGCGGTCCGGGTTGAGGTTGGCGCTGGGCGCTATGCCGATGGTGCCGGTGCAGGCGGGCCCCAGATCCGACAGGATGTCGCCAAACAGATTGCTGGCCACCACCACGTCGAAGAAGTCCGGCCGCTGCACGAAATGCGCGGTGAGGATGTCGATGTGGAACTTGTCCACGTTCACGCCCGGGTAGCCCTTGGCCATCTCGGCCACGCGCTCATCCCAGTAGGGCATGGTGATCGCAATGCCGTTGGACTTGGTGGCGCTGGTCAGGTGCTTCTTGGGCCGCGTCTGGGCCAGCTCGAAGGCGAACTTGAGCACCCGATCCACGCCGATGCGCGACATCACGGTTTCCTGCATGACGATCTCGCGCTCGGTGCCCGGGTACATGCGCCCGCCGATGCTGGAGTACTCGCCTTCGGTGTTCTCGCGCACGATGTACATGTCGATCTCGCCGGGCTGGCGCGGGCTGCCGTCACGGCGCACCACAGGCGCGATGATGCCGGGCATGAGGCGTGCCGGACGCAGGTTGACGTACTGGTCGAACTCGCGCCGAAACAGCAGCAGCGAGCCCCAAAGCGACACATGGTCGGCGATCTTGTCAGGCCAGCCGACAGCGCCGAAGTAGACCGCATCGTGGCCACCGATCTGCTCCTTCCAGTCGTCCGGCAGCATCTTGCCGTGGCGCTCGTAGTAGTCCCAGCTCGAGAAGTCGAAGTGGTCGAACTGCAGGTCGATGCCGTACTTGCGCGCTGCGGCATCGAGCACGCGCACGCCTTCGGGCATGACCTCCTTGCCAATGCCGTCGCCGGCGATGACGGCGATGCGGTGCTTCTTGCGGATGGGCTGAACCATGACGGGGTCTCCTGTTGAAAGTCAAAAAGGTGGTCGTTAGGCGCGGGTAGCGCCAAAGAATGGCAAGGCCTGCGCCAGCAAGGCTTGCGGTGCTTCTTCGGCGATGTAGTGACCGCAATCGAGCGCAACGCCCTCTACCTGCAGTGCGCGCTCACGCCACAGCGCGAGCACATCGAAGCATTGGCCGACCGCACCATGGCGGCCCCAGAGCACGCGCAGCGGTTGGGCCAGCTTGCGACCGGCAGCGATGTCTTCGCGGTCGTGCACCAGATCAATGCCGGCCGAGGCGCGGTAGTCCTCGCAGATGGCCTCAGCCGAACCGGGAATGGCCATGCAGCGCTCGTACTCGGCCAGGGCTTCGGGTGCGAAGGCGCCCAGGCCGGCGTGGCGCTTGCCCATCACGCTGCGCAGGTAGCGCACCGGATCGGACTCGATCAAGGCCTCGGGCAGCGGCGGCGGCTGGATCAGGAAGAACCAGTGCCAATAGGCACGCGCAAACGCCTCGGAGGTGTTCTGATACATGGCCAGGGTGGGTGCAATGTCCAGCAACATCAGGCGCTCCACGGCGTCCGCATGGTCCGCCGCCAGCCGATGCGCCACGCGAGCACCGCGGTCGTGCGCCAGTACCTGGAAGCGGTCACAACCAAAGTGCTGCATGGCGGCCAGCGCATCCCGTGCCATCTCGCGCTTGGCATAGGCAGCATGGTCCGCCCCGCCCGCAGGCCGGCCGGCATCGCCGTAGCCGCGCAGATCCGGCATGACCAGGAAGAAATGCTGCGCCAGCACCGGCGCCACGCGGTGCCACATGGCATGCGTCTGCGGATGGCCGTGCAACAGCAGCAGCGGCGAGCCGCTGCCGCCCGCCCGGCCGCTGATGGCCACGCCGTCGCGCTGGAGGGAGAAGGGAGCGAAGGCTTCGAGCATGGCTGAATTGTGCAAGCCGCTGGTCGCCCCATCAAGCAATAATCAGGCAATCAATCATTGCCCAAAAGGAATGAATCATATGGAGCGCAGCGATCTGGAGCTGGTACTGGCGGTGCGCGATCGCGGCAGCCTGGCGGCGGCGGCCGCCGCCCTGGAGGTGGTGCCATCGGCCATCACGCGGCGATTGGCGGCGCTTGAGGCGCAGATCGGACACCGGCTGTTCGAGCGCACCACACGCCGTGTCACGCCCACGGCGGAAGGCGAAATGTTCTGCAGCCATGCAGCCACCTTGGTACAGGGCTTTCGCACACTGGAAGCGGGCCTGCGCGAGCGCCATGCGGAACCCGTGGGTCGCATACGGTTGGCCGCCACTTTTGGCTTTGGCCGCCTGTGGGTCGGGCCGGCCGTAGCGGACTTCCAGGCCCAACACCCGGGCGTGGATGTCCAGTTGCACCTGACTGAGCGCCTGCCAGACCTCGAATCCGAAGGCTTTGATGCTGCGGTATGGCTCTGGGCACCGCGGGCACGGCACGCAGCGGGCTGGACCACGCGCCTGCTGGCACGCAACCAGCGGGTCTTGGTGGCAGCGCCCAGCTACTTGGCGCAACACCCTGCCCCCACGCACCCCGATGAGTTGCAGCAGCACCAATGCCTGGTGGTGCGCGAGAACACAGGGCAGGAGGAGCCACGCGCAGATCACTGGTCGCTGCAGCGTGACCGGCGCGCAGTACAGGTGCGGGTGCGGGGCGCCTTGTCATCCAACTCGGGCGAGTTGGCGCGCGATTGGTGCCTGGCCGGCCACGGCATTCTGTTGCGCAGCCTGTGGGACGTGGCGCCGCAGATCGCCGATGGGAGCCTGGTGCGTGTGCTTCCGGCCTGGGCCGGCCATGATGCCGACATCCATTGGCTGGCGCCGCACCGGCCGCAAATGCCGCGCCGACTCAGGCTGCTGCTGGACTTTATGGCGCTGCACTTTCGCGGTGCGCCGTGGAGGCCTTGAAGGCCTTGAAGGCCTTGAAGGCCTTGAGAAGGCTACCGCACCCGCGCGCGGATCTCGGGCAGCGCCTTCTGCAGGTAGTACACCATCGACCAGATGGTGAGCACTGCTGCGATCCAGATCAGCACCGTACCCCAGAGGTGGGTGTCGATGACGCGCAGCACCCGCCCGTCATAGAGCAGGAAGGGGATCGCGATCATCTGCACCATGGTCTTGACCTTGCCCAACATGTGCACCGCAACGCTGCGCGAGGCACCGATCTGCGCCATCCATTCGCGCAGGGCCGAGATGGCGATTTCACGGCCGACGATGATCAAGGCCACGAACACGTCGGCACGGTGCAGATAGACCAGCACCAGCAGCGAGGCGCAGACCAGGAACTTGTCGGCCACCGGGTCAAGGAAGGCACCGAAGGAAGAAGTCTGGTTCAACCTGCGCGCCAGGAAGCCATCAAGCCAGTCGGTGGCGGCGAACACAACGAACATCACCGTGGCGATGAGGTTGCGCATGGGCTCGGACAAAGGCAGGTAAAACACCCCCACGATCAACGGAATCGCGATGATCCGCGTCCAGGTCATGATGGTGGGAATGGTCCAGAACATGGGGCGATTGTGTCACGCGCAGCCCCGGCACGGCACCGAATCAGTGCAGCGCCCGGTAGATCTCTTCCGCCAGCTCGCGCGAAATGCCCTCGACCCGCTCGATATCCTCCACGCTGGCTGCGGCCACGCCGCGTACGCCACCGAAGCGCTGCAGCAGCCGCGCACGCTTTTTGGCCCCTATGCCGGGAATGTCTTCGAGCTGGCTGCCGCCCACGCGCACCTTGGCGCGGCGCGCGCGCATGCCGGTGATGGCAAAGCGGTGCGCCTCGTCGCGGATCTGCGCCACCAGCATCAGCGCGGCCGAGTCTCGGCCCAGATAGACCTTCTCGCGGCCGTCGGCAAAGACCAGCTCCTCGAGCCCGACCTTGCGGCCCTCACCCTTCTCGACGCCAACGATCAGCGCCAGGTCCAGGCCCAGTTCCTCGAACACGCTGCGCGCCATCGAAACCTGGCCCTTTCCACCGTCGACCAGCACCAGGTCCGGCATGCGTGCCGATCCGCTCGATGGATGGTCTGGGTCTTCTGATGCACGCGCCGCTTCGGCCAGCTTGGCGTAGCGGCGGGTCAGCACCTGGCGCATGGCGGCGTAGTCGTCGCCGCCGGTGATGCCGTCGATGTTGTAGCGACGGTACTCGCTGTTCTGCATCTTGTGGTGGTGGAACACCACGCACGAGGCCTGGGTCGATTCACCCGCCGTATGCGAAATGTCGAAGCATTCGATGCGCAGATCGTCCAGGTTGTCGGGCACCAGATCCAGCGCATCAGCCAGCGCGCGGGTGCGGGCCTGCTGCGAGCCCTCCTCCGCCAGCAGGCGGGCCAGTTGCAGGTCGGCATTGGTCTGCGCCATCTCCAGCCAGATGCGGCGCTGCTCGCGCGGGTTGTGTACGGCAGATACCTTGGTGCCGCTTTGCTGCGTCAAGGCATCGACCAGAGCGCGGTCTACCGCATGGCTGGTGATGAGCGCTGGCGGCACGGGCACGCCCAGGTAGTGCTGGGCGATGAAGGCTTCGAGCACCTGCACTTCGATCGGCGGCAGCACAGATGCGGTGTCCGAGCCTTCGTCGATTTCAACCGCCAGCACGGCGGCGGCGTCTTCCACATGCACGGGGAAGTAGGGCCGGTCGCCCAGGTGCCGCCCGCCGCGCACCATGGCCAGGTTGACGCAGGCGCGCCCGCCCTGGACCTTGACGGCGAGGATGTCTACGTCGCGGTCGGTGGCGGTCTCTATCGACTGCTGGTGCAGCACGCGCGACAGCGCGCTCATCTGGTTGCGCAGCTCTGCCGCCTGCTCGAACTCGAGCTTTTCGGCGTGGGCCATCATGCGTTGCTCCAGCGCGCCCATCACCTCTTGCGTCTCGCCGCGCAGAAAGCGCTCGGCATTGGCCACATCCACGCCATAGGCCTCGGGCGAGATCAGGTCCACGCAGGGGCCGGTGCAGCGCTTGATCTGATACAGCAAGCAGGGCCGCGTGCGGTTGCTGAAGACCGTGTCTTCGCAGGTGCGCAGGCGAAACACTTTCTGGATCAGTTGGATCGACTCCTTCACCGCCCAGGCGCTGGGAAAGGGGCCGAAGTAGCGGTGCCGCTTCTCTACCGCGCCGCGGTAATAGGCCATGCGCGGGAAGGTGGTGGCCGGTGATGCGGCACCGCCGCCGCGGTGATCCGGGTTGCCGGTGATCTTGAGGTAGGGGTAGCTCTTGTCGTCGCGGAAAAGAATGTTGTAGCGCGGGTGCTGGGTCTTGATCAGGTTGTTTTCCAGCAGCAGCGCCTCGGCCTCGGAGCGCACCACGGTGGTCTCCATGCGCACGATCTTGCCGATCATGTGGCCGATGCGCGTGCCGCCGTGGTTCTTCTGGAAGTAGCTGGAAACCCGCTTCTTCAGGTTGGCCGCCTTGCCTACATAAAGCAGCGCGTCGCTGGCGTCGAAATAGCGGTAGACACCTGGCAGCGCGGGCAGCGCCGCGACTTCACTCAGCAATTGGTCGGAATGCACGTCGGACATGGCGCCTATTGTGGCCGTGCCAGCGCTGCCCCATCAGCGCTTCACGCCATAGCGCTCGTGGTAGCGGTGGCACAGCTCCACCAGGTCGCCAAAGGCGATCCCCAGCGTGCCGGCGGCGATGGCAACGGGGCTGCCGCACAGGCGCAGGTCGGCATCGGCCAGGGTGCGGCGGACGGCCGGCGTGGCGGCCAGGTATTTCTGCGGGTCGGTCACTTGCAACACCAGCGTGAACTGATGCCGCACCTTGAGCACGGCCAGCCCAGTGATATCGGCCCATGGAATGCGGCCGGCCTGCGCGCTGCTGATGTGGTCCACCACGCCCTCGGCGTCCAGCACCAAGCCGGGCGAGCGGTCGGCCCAGCGGCGCTGGCCCAGCACGGCGCAGGCGATTGCGCCCAGCAGCGCCAGCCCGGACAGCACGCGCAGAGACGTGAGGCTCTCAAAGTGCGTCTGCGCCGCCAGCCATGCGGCGTCACACGTTACCAACCAGATGGCCAGCAGCACCAGCACGCCGGCCGCCAGTAAAAGCAGCACGGCCTTGGCGCGGCTGCGGGGAATGGCGTGGGTGTCTATAGCAAGCGTGGCAGATGTCATGGCGCGGATTATCCGTGTCGCCCCATGACCGGCCAGGCGCGGACAATGCGCGCCAAAGGACGGCGCATGCACTGGGATATTTTTTGCAAGGTGATAGACAACTACGGCGACATCGGCGTGTGCTGGCGCCTGGCCGCGGACCTGGCGGGCCGTGGCGAGCAGGTGCGGCTGTGGGTGGATGACCCGGCCGCGCTCGCCTGGATGGCACCGCAGGGCGCAGCCGGCGTGACCGTCGTGCACTGGACGCCTGGCACCCTGCACCCGCCAGGCGATGTGGTGGTCGAGGCCTTTGGCTGCGACCCGGAGCCGGGCTTTGTCGCCGCCGCAGTGGCTCGTGGCCAGGCGCCGGTCTGGATCAATCTTGAATACCTGTCGGCCGAAGCCTATGTGGAGCGCTGCCACGCCCTGCCCTCGCCCGTGATGCAGGGCCCGGCTGCGGGCTGGACGAAATGGTTCTTCTACCCCGGCTTTGGCCCGGCCACCGGCGGCCTGCTGCGCGAGCCCGGGTTGGCGGCGCGGCAGGCCGGCTTTGACCGGGCGGCGGCGCGTGCCGCGGCCGGCGCCAGTCCAGAAGAACTGCTGGTCAACCTGTTTTGCTATGAGCCGCCTGCCCTGCCCGCGTTGCTGCAGCGCTTGCAGCAAGGCTCGCAGCCTGCGCGGCTACTGGTTGCAGCAGGACGCAGCCGGGTGGCGGTAGAAACGGCTTTTTTGAATGAAATATGCCTCCAGCCCAGGCAGGACCTGGGCAAGCAGCTATCAATTTCATACCAACCGTATGTCGTGCAGGACGCCTTCGATGAGCGCCTGTGGCTGGCCGACCTGAATTTTGTACGGGGCGAAGACTCGCTGGTGCGCGCGCTCTGGGCCGGCCAGCCCTTTGTCTGGCACATCTACCCGCAGGCCGACGGCGCCCATGCGGACAAGCTCGAAGCCTTCCTCGACTGGCTGCAAGCGCCTGCGGGGCTGCGCCAGTTCCATAGGGTATGGAATGGCACGGCCGATGGCCCGCTGCCGGCCTGGGACCTGCCCGCCTGGCAGGCCTGCGCCCTGGCCGCGCGCGCCCGGCTGTTGGCGCAGCCCGACCTCGTCACGCGGCTGCTGGGGTTCGTGAAGGAAAAACGTTAAAATCCGAGGCTTTGCGCAATTCGGGCAGCGTCTGTAGCACGTGCCTGGTGGCGCCCCCGCCGTCCCGCAGCCAGGCGTTTGCCCGCTGAGTACGGCCTGCAACCCAGCCCCAACAGGCCCAACCTATGAAAATCGCTCAAGAAATCCGCGCCGGCAACGTGATCATGCACGGCAAGGACCCGATGGTCGTCCTCAAGACCGAATACAGCCGCGGCGGCCGCAACTCTGCCACCGTGCGCATGAAGCTCAAGAGCCTGATCGCCAACTTCGGTACCGAAGTGGTGTTCAAGGCCGACGACAAGATGGACCAGATCGTGCTGGAGAAGAAGGACTGCACCTACTCCTACTTCGCCGACCCGATGTACGTCTGCATGGACAGCGAATACAACCAGTACGAAGTCGAAGCCGAGAACATGGGCGACGCGCTCAACTACCTCGAAGACGGCATGGCTGTTGAAGTGGTGTTCTACGACGGCAAGGCGATTTCGGTCGAACTGCCGACCAGCGTCGAGCGCGAAATCACCTGGACCGAACCCGCCGTCAAGGGCGACACGTCCGGCAAGGTGCTCAAGCCCGCCAAGATCGCCACCGGCTTCGAAGTGCCGGTGCCGCTGTTCGTCTCGCAAGGCGACAAGATCGAAATCGACACCCGCACCGGCGAATACCGCAAGCGTGTCTGAGGCCCGGCCTCTTCGCACAAAAGGCTCCTTCGGGAGCCTTTTTTTACGCCTGCATCAGCCCGGTCAGGCGGGGCCGTCTCCGGCCGGCCCGCGTTGAAGGGCGGCGCCTGGGCGTATTCCAGCGTCGATGCCGGCGGTCAACACATGGCCGTCGCGCGCCACGGCCTGATCAGAGATCAGGAATCAGCCGCTTGCCCAAGCTCACCGCTTCGTCCTGGGCATAGCCCAGCCGGCGGTAGAAATCGAGCACGGCGGTATTACCGGTGCGCACCTGCAGGTTGATCTTGGGGCAGCCACGCTCGATCAACAGACGCTCGGCCTCGGCCATCAGGCGCCGGCCGATGGACAGGCGCTGCCGGCCGGGCGCCACAGCAAGGTAGTAGACCCAGCCGCGGTGGCCGTCGAAGCCGACCATGGCCGTGCCCACCAGTACCTCGCCCTCGACCGCAGTCAGGAACAACTCGGGCTGCTCAGTCAGCTTGCGGGCGATGTCCTTGTGCGGATCGTTCCAGGGCCGCACCAGGCCGCAGGCCTGCCACAAGGCCACCACGGCGGCCTCGTCGGCTGGGGCATAGGGCCGCAGCGATACGTCTGGGGCCAGCATGCTCAGGGCTTGAGCAGCGTCTTCAGCACGTTCTGCAGCCGGCGCGCGCTTTGCGCGTCGCTGGCACTGGCCAGCACCTTGGCAGCGTCCTCACCCCAGGTCTGGGCCGGGGACGGCGCGTTGCGGCGCGTGAGCAACTGCAGTTGCAGCATGCGGCGCGCACTGAGGTGGTCGGCCGGCGACGGCACTTCGGCGGCCATCTCCAGGCGCAGCAGCGCTTCTGCGGCATCGCCCTTGTCTTGCGGCGCGGCGCCCAGTGCCTGGGTCCAGGCGCTGCGCGTGGCCGGGCTGACGCGGTTGCCCAGCTCTTGCGCGCTCGGGATGGCGGCGGCGTCGCGCTTGTCCCAGGCGTCGAGCAGATGCGTCAGGGCTTCGCCATGGGCCTGGGCCGCGAGCTTGCGCAGCGTGGCCTGGGCGTGTTCGAGCGCATCGCGCTGGGCGCGGAAGGCGGTGTCGCCCAGGCGCGGGCCACGGTCTTCGCGCTCCGGGCGATCGCCAAAGCGGCCACCGCGATCGTCCGGGCGCCCCGGGCGGCCGGCGTCGCGCGGGCCACTGCTGCGGCCATCGCGGCTGTCACGGCGATCGCCGAACTTGCCGCCACGGCCGGGCACGGCCGGCTCGGCCTTGCGCATGCCGGGGCGGTCGTCGCCACGCACTGCCACCACGGGCTTGGGCGCTGGCTTGGGGGCGGCAATCGGTGCCGGAGCTTCTGCAGCGGCAGCGTCGGGCGCTGCGGCATCGGGCTCGGCCGTTGCTTCACCTTCTATAGCAGCCTGCCCTTGCTCCGCCTGGGCTTCAGCCGGTTTTTGTGATTTTTCTTCACCCGCAGCCGTAACGGCGGCAGCCGCAGCGGCTTGGCCGCGCAGGGCGGCGTCAAGCGCGGCCATGGCGGCGCGGATCTTCTGGGCGTCGCCGCCCGCATTGGCGGCTTCCAGCGCCTTGGAGGCGTCGAGCACCACGCGGTCGTGTTCGCTCAGCGCGGTGGTGGCGCGTTCACGCTCGGAGGTCTTGCGGTTGAAGGCCTCGTCAATGGGTTTGCGGAAGGCGTCCCAGAGCTTCTGCTCCTGGCGGCGGTCCAGCGGCACCGATTGCGCCTCGGCCTGCCAGCGTTGCTGCAGCGCCTTGACGGCGTCGATGCGCAGCATGGGCGCGGCGCCAATGACGGTGGCTTCTTCGATCATGGCGTGGCGCACGGCCAGGCTTTGCTTTTGTGCGGCTTCCAGCGGCGCGGCGGCGGCGGCGTGGGCTTCCTTCCAGAGCGGCTGGATTTCGGCAAAGGCCTTTTCGCCCAGGTGGCCGGCATCGCGCCAGCGGTCGGCAAACTGGTGCAGGCCACGGCTGAGCGACTTCAGGTCACCGCTGGCGGCCTGGGCGGCACCCCAGGCCTTGAGTTCTTCGATCAGCGCCAGGCGTTGGGCCTTGTGCTCGGCGGCGTCGGCCTTGACCTTCTCCAGCCAGGCCTCGACCACCTTGTGGGCTTCGTTGCAGGCTTCGTCGAAGCGCTTCCAGAGCGCGTGGTTGGACGGGCCGCCCTGGTCGGTCTGCTTCCATTGCTCGCGCAACTGGCGCAGGGTTTCCTGCATCTTGCGGCCACCCAGGGCCTGGCCGTCGGGGCGCTTGGTCAGGCCCTCGGCCTTGGCGACCAGCTCTTCGCGCAGCTGGTCGGCGCGCCAGCGCTGCCAGCCTTCGAGCTCACCGGCGGCCGACAGTGCGGCATTCACCTTGGCTTCGAGCGCCGGATCGATATGGCGCCCGTGTTCCTTCAGAACACCGCGCAGTGCACCAGCGGCGCCGGCGCTGGCCTTGCCATGGCCTTCGGCGGTTTCCTGCTCCAGCTTGGCGACGGCCTCGGCCACGGCCTTGCGGGCCTTGTCGCGCACGGCGGGGTCGATCATCTTGACGCGCGGGGCACGGGCGGCAGCGGGGGCGTCGCCAGGAGCGGCGCCATCCGCAGCGGCTTCACGCGCCGGGCCACCACGTGCCAGCGACAGCTCTTCGGCCCAGACCGGTACCGGCGGCAGCGGCGCGGCGGCGTCGGCGGCTGCGGCACTGGCTTGTGCAATGGCGGCCTGGAAGGCGTCCCAGACCACCAGCAGTTGGGCCTTGGAGGCGTCGAGCTGCGGCGGGAACTTGGCTTCCACGCTGGGCCAGGCGGCGTCGCCCGCGATGGCGGCGGCCTGCTCTTGCCAGTGGCCGATGTCGGCGCTCAGCGTGCCCAGCGCGGCCTCGGCGTCGCGCCAGGGCTTGGTGGACAGCACTTCGATGCGCTGGGCCAGCAGCACGGCGGCTTCGCGCTGCACTTGCACGCGGTTCTGCAGGTCTTCGATGACCTTGACGCGGTCGGCCAACTGCACCTTGAGCGCGGCCAGCGGCTCGCGGCTGAGCGGCGCGCCAGCCTTGGCGGCATCACGCTGCCAGGCCAGGGCGTCGGCGATGTTGAGCTTGGATGCCTCCAGCAGCACGCGGGCCTTTTCGGCCCATTCGGCGGCGATGACTTCCTGGCCCTTGGCGCGCTTGATCTCGTCGAGCTTCTCGCGCAGGGGTTTGGCGGCGCCCTTGTCGCGCACGCTCAGTTCCTTGAAGACTTCCTGGATTTGCTCGGCCGAGGGTTGGCGCGTAAGCCACTCGCGCACGCGCGAGGCGCGCTCGCCCGAGGTAGCTGCCGAGAAGGCGCCACCCGTCAACGCGTCCAGCGGATGCGCTTCAGGGGCAGCCTTGGCCGGGGTCGGATTCACGTCGGATGCGTCGGACATTTTGTTGCGGGAGGAAAAAGGAAACATGGGAATGAGGAAGGGCGCACCAGGCGCCACTGCGCCGCAAAGCGCGGGGGAAAACACGGCCACGGGCCCGTGGCCGGCCGCCGCCGATGTGGCGGGGCAAAGGCGCTATTTTCACCGCCTTTTGGCCCGGCCCGTGAAACCCTCAAATAGAGAGGCTTGCCAGCCCCCTCAGCGCGTGGCCAGACTCAGCTCCGCATGGGGTGTGAAACCGTTCGCATCGGCCACCCGGCGCGGTGCGCCGACAAACAGCCGCTCGATGGCCACGCCCTGCTGGGCCAGGTAGTCGCGCACCGCCGTACCGCGCTGCACGGCCAGGGTTTGCAGGCCGTCGTCGCTGACATCGATCTGTGCCAGCAGCATGCGCTCCATCTCTTCCTGGGGCAGCGACTTGGCCATGCCGATCAGGTTGCGCGGCTTGTCCGGCAGCTCGGTGCGGTCGTAGAGCTTGCGCAGCAGCTCGGGGGCCTCCTCGGGCGTGACGCTGATGTCGGCCGCCGACGGCACCGCCTGCTGCCCCGGTGCCTGGCGCAGGCCGCGGCGCTTTTCCTGGCGCAGCAACTGCTGCAGCCGCACGCGGCGCACGCCGTCGGCCTCGGCCTCGCGGCTGACGGTGCCGGTGACGGTCAGGCGCAGGCCCGGGCGCTCGGTCAGCGCCTTGGCGACCTTGGCCAGGTCTTCCTTGGCCGCGGCCGACAGTTCGGCGCTGCCGGGCGCAAACGGCACATTGGATGCCTGCTCGGCACCACCGCCCCCGCCCAGAGCGCTGGAGAGCAGCGAGAAGGGCGAGGTCACCGCACGCACGATCAGGTTGACCAGCGCCTTGAAGATCACCGGCGCCAGGCTGAACTGCGGGTCGTTGAGCGAGCCGCTGATGGGCAGATTCAGGTCGATCACGCCGTTGCGGTCGGCCAGCAGCGCGGCCGCCAGGCGCACCGGCAGGCTGGTGGGTGCGCCGTCGACCTGCTCGCCAAACACCAGTTGGCGCAGCACGATCGAGTTCTGTGCCGTGAGCTGGCCGTCGGGCTGTATGCGATAGGCCACGTCTACGTCCATCTTGCCGCGCTCAATGCCGTGGCCGGCGTACTTCACTGAATAAGGAGACAGCGGCGGCAGCTCCAGGTCGCGCACCTTGCCCTTGATGTCCAGCGCCAGCGGCTTGACAAGCGGATTGAGCTGGCCGCTGATGTCCAGCGATGCCGTGCCCTCGGCCTTGCCACGCAGCTCCAGGTCGGCCATGGCCGGCGCGGCGCCGCCTGCGGGCCGCTCGGAAGAGAAGCCGCCGAGCTGGCCTTGCAGCTCGCTCAGGTTGGCGCTGTAGGAAGGCTTCACAAACTGATCAGAAAACTGCACCTGGCCGTTCACGAAGCGCGTGGGGCCGATGTGCACGATCGGGGCAAGAGAAGGCTTTTCAGCATCATTTTGGCCTCTAGCCCTTTCTGCACCTGGGCTACCAGCTACAGAAACAGGAGCATTCGGCGTTTGCTTCACCACATCCTGCAGGTTGATGCGGCCAGTCGGGTCAATGGCGATGCGGGCAAAGAAGTCGCTCCAGGTCGTGGCCTTCACGTCCACCTGCAGCGCGCTGCCAGGCTTGGAGCTGGCAGAGACGCCGCGCAGGTCCAGCGTCTTCCAGCCCAGCAGCGAAGACGCGCTGCCGGAGAAAGCCCCCGCCGAAAGCATGCCGCGCGACGAGGGGCCGGCCGGGCGCACCTGGGACGCCGGCGCGGTGGCCGGCGCGAGTGGCGCCGCGCTCAGGATGCGGGTGTCTTCCAGCAGCGCATCGCCCTGCACCTGCCAGGCGGGGCCGCGCGCCTCGTCGGCATAGCGCACCTGGCCGGTGAAGCCCACGTCGGCGCGGGCGACCTGCACATTGAGCAGGTCGCTGAAGTAGGAATCAAAAGCCTGCAGCGGTAGCTGCTTGGCCTCGACCCGGCCCTCCAGCGCAAGCGGCATCAGCGCCGCCGTGCCACGCAGGTGCAGCGAGCCCCCACGCGCGGCTGAGCGCCGGCCGCGCGCCGACGCGGCGTCGGCAGCTTCGGCCACGCGCGCCGTCAGCTCCACTGGCGACGGCGCCGCGCCCTTGGCCAGCGGCAGCGCCAGCTTGGCCAGGGACAGCTTGAGTTCCGTCAGGTCCACCGCGACCGGCTGCGGCCGGCCCGCATCGCGGAAGCGCACCACGCCCTGCGACACCTCCAGCGCGGCCAGGTTGATGGTCCACGGCGCCTCGGCCTTGACCTTGGCGGCAGCGGCGGCGGCCGGGGCTGCTGCCGCTGGCGGCAGCCAGTCCTCGAACATCCAGTGGCCCTGCGCGTTGCGGGCGACATCTATCTGTGGCGCGGTCAAGGCCACCTGGGGCAGCAGCACGCTGCGCCGGGCCGTGTCCACCTTGGTGCCGTCGAGCTGCAAACGGCCCAGGCCGGCCAGGGCCTTGCCGCCCTGCTCCAGCGCCAGCTTGTCCAGGCTCAGCGTCTTGGCCTCGACCGTGGCGCCATCGGGCGTCCAGGCCAGCGCCAGTTCGGTATCGAGCATGCCGCCCAGCGTCGGCTTCAGGTAGGGCTTGAGATAAGGCGCCGCCCAGGCCAGCGGCAAGCCGGCCAGCTTGGCCGTGACATGGCCGCCATCCAGCGCCACCTCGCCCTGCGCGGCCAGGCGCGCACCGGCGGCCGGGGCCACCGCGCCACGGCCCTTGGGGGCGGGCGCGTCTGGGCCGCTGAGTTGGGCTTCGAGCTGGACCGGCACCGGCTTGCGCAGCGGCCAGGCCAGGTCCTTGAGCGTGAACTGGACGTCGTGCAGGCGCAGCGGGCGAGTCGCGCCAACGGCGGCGTCGGTCCAATCCACCGCGCCGTCGCGCACCTGGGCCTGGGCCAGCGTGATGGCCCAGGGGGCAGGTGCTGGTGCGCCTGCGGCGGCAGGCGCTGCGGGCGCGGGCGCCGACGGCGCCGGCATGCCGGCAATACGGCCATCCGCCAGGCGGCGCAGTTGCACGCGCGGGCCCACCAATGCGATCTGGTCTATCGCCACTTCCTGCGCCAGCGGGCGGACATGGGCCAATTGCACGTCCAGTTGCTCGGCCTGCAACAGCGGCGCGCCCTGCCCGTCCACCGCCGCCAGCCGGTGTGCCGTGACCCGGCCACGGATGTCGAGCGTCGTGGCCTCGGGTCCGGCCGCCTGGGCAAACGCAAACTGCAGGTCTGCGTCCAGCACACCCGCCGTCAGGCGCACCGGCAGGCCAGCGGGCCAGTAATCCAGATAGGGCGCCAGGTCCAGGCCCTGGAAGCGCAGCGTGGCCTCGCCTTTGCGTACCTCGGCAAAGGGCGTGGCCTGCGCCGCGCTGTCAAAACGGCTGCCGTCGAGCGTGAAGGCCAGGCGCGGCTGCGCCGCTTGATCGCGCTCGCGCTCCAGGCTGCTGAGCAGGGGCAGGCTCAGGGCCATGTCGCGCACCTGGTGCAGGCGGCCGCGGTCGTTGACATCCACCGCGCCGGCACTGAGCTGCACGTCGTGCAGCGCGAACTTCACCGGGGCCGAATCCGGGTCCTTGGGCGCGGCCGCCACACGGGCCAGGATGTCGTCTATGTCGTAATGCCCCCCGCCCGTGTGGGCGAGGCGCAGGTACGGGGAATCGATGCGCAGGGTGTTGATCACCGGCGCCAGGTGCAGCAACGAGGACGGCGCGATGCGCACCCGCAGATGGCTGACGGTGAGCTGCGGCGCGGCTTCTGGCTGGGCGCCGGCCACCGCCAGGTCCTGCAGGGACAGCTCGAAGCGCCAGGGCCGGAAGATGATGCGCCCGGCCGTGATCGCGCGCCCCAGATGCGCCTCGCCCTGCACCTGCATCTGGTGCCGCACCAGTTTCGGCACGCCCCACCAGGCCAGGGCCAGCAGCACGCACAGCGCAGCCAGGACATAGCCGGCAGCCCGCAGGCAGCGCAGGGCCATGGGAACGGAAGGACGCCATTTCATGGCAGCAGGCTCACGCATGGGCAGGGAATCCGGTGAAAGTGGCAGGCACGCCGGCGAAATGAAAAGGCCAGCAAAAAGCCCGGTCGGGAGGCTTGAAACCTGACCCGCCGGGCTCGACGGCGGGCATAAAACCCATGGCCGTCTGGTGTCGCATGAGGGAGGGACAAGTCCCCCATGCGCAGGGGGCAAGAGATTGCCCCCAGGAGGGACCGGCGCTCTGCCGCGGCAAGCCCTTGAAGAGGCCAATCGCGGCGTCCTGCCGGTAAAGCGTCCGATGGCTCGGACGGCTGGAAGATAGCAAAGCTGCGGGAGGGCTTCAAAGCGGATTTTTCAATGGTGCGCCAGCACATCATTGCCTCTTTCATTCGGAAACATCAGTGTTACAGCATTGTCCCGCACCCAGCGGCAGACCTTGTTTCCGAGCTGTTTCAAATTGCAGTTATGACATAAAGGGACATTTCTTTATGCTTGACTTGATATTTGGAAGCCTCCTAGAATCCGCCCGCTCCCGAGTCCGGGACCCTTAACCCGCTGCCGACCCAACGGCTAAGTCGATTCGTCGCCCCTCAACCAACCCCTGCCGCTGCTGCAGGCCTGGCGCGAATCCGATGGCGACCCAATCCAAACGAGGATCCCTTTCCACGAAGTTCGTGTCTGACGCGCAGCTTCCACTGGATGGGTTTCTTGCGTAGAAAGGAACAGCTATGACAGCGTCAGGAAGAGTGGCCAAGGCCCTGCGAACTTTTACCGCAGATGTCGCCGAGGGCTTCTTCGAAATCACGCACAACAGTTTTGCCCTGCTGGGCCTTGTACTGGTTTTTGCCGTCGTCACGCTCACTGTGCGTGCCGATCTGCGCGAGACCAGCGAGGCCCATTTGATGGGCTGGCTGGAGGCCCGCAAGGTCGAAATGATCGGGCTGCCGATCCAACGCGATGCCGTAGAGCGCGCGACGGCAGCCAACCCCAAGGAACTGCCCAAGGCGCAGGCGGCTGTGGCCTATTGGCTCAGCAAGAAGTACCGCGTGGCGCCCGAGCCCATCAGTGCGCTGGTGGTCGAGGCTTTCGAGACCGGTGCCCGCACCAAGCTCGACCCGACCCTGATTCTGGCCGTGATGGCGGTGGAATCGGGCTTCAATCCGTTTGCGCAAAGCCCCGTGGGCGCGCAGGGCTTGATGCAGGTGATGACCCAGATCCACACCGACAAGTACCAGAACTTTGGCGGCCAGATGGCGGCCTTCGATCCGGTGACCAACCTGCGCGTGGGCGTGAAGGTGCTGCAGGAATGCATCGCCCGCGCCGGCTCGCTGGAAGGCGGCCTGCGCCACTACGTGGGCGCGGCCAACCTGCCCGACGACGGCGGCTACGCCGCCAAGGTGCTGGCCGAGCACAGCCGCCTGCGTGCCGTTGCCAGCGGCAAGTCGGTACCGCTCAATTCGCCCATGGTGACGCCGCCGCCCTCCAGCACCACGCCGCCCCCGTCGCTGCAGGTCACGGCACCGCCCGCCCCCGCCGCTGCCAGCAAGATCGTGGCACTGGCCGGCGACGAGGTGGATGCACTCGGCGCACGCTGAGCCTCTGCTGCAGTCATGCGCTAAAATCCCGCAGGTACGCGACTGGCGATAGGCGCGGCGAGCGCCTTCAACGGGCTTCGCTGCCGCTGACGTGGAACAACCGCAGGGCCCGCGCCCTCGACAACCACTGGGAAGCGTACCGCCCGGCTGCCTGCCGGCTTATTTTTCTGCAGGCACCGGAGTGTTTCAGCCGTTCGCCTGGGCAGCCCTTGTTTTCAAAGCAGGGACCATCGTCTTTCAGGACTGCCGCATGTACCACCGCAACCTCCTCGTCGAGCAAATCGACCCCGAAGTCTTTGCCGCCATCCAGGCAGAGAACGCACGCCAGGAACACCACATCGAGCTGATCGCGAGCGAGAACTACGCCTCGCCAGCCGTCATGTGGGCCCAGGGCACGCAGCTCACCAACAAGTACGCCGAGGGCTATCCCGGCCGCCGCTACTACGGTGGTTGCGAGCACGTGGACGTGGCCGAGCAGCTCGCCATCGACCGCGTGAAGCAGCTCTTCGGTGCCGACGCCGCCAACGTGCAGGCGCACTGCGGCGCCTCCGCCAACGAGGCCGTGTTCCTGGCCTTCCTCAAGCCTGGCGACACCATCATGGGCATGAGCCTGGCCGAAGGCGGTCACCTCACGCACGGCATGCCGCTGAACATGAGCGGCAAGTGGTTCAACGTCGTGTCCTACGGCCTGAACGACAAGGAAGAGATCGACTACGACGCCATGGAGCGCAAGGCCCACGAGTCCAAGCCCAAGCTGATCGTGGCCGGTGCATCCGCCTACAGCCTGCGCATCGACTTCGAACGCTTCGCCAAGGTGGCCAAGGACGTAGGCGCGATCTTCATGGTCGACATGGCGCACTACGCCGGTTTGATCGCCGCAGGCGTCTACCCCAACCCGGTGCCGCATGCCGACGTGGTCACCTCCACCACCCACAAGAGCCTGCGCGGCCCACGCGGCGGCATCATCCTGATGAAGGCCCAGCACGAGAAGGCGATCAACAGCGCCATCTTCCCCGGCCTGCAAGGCGGCCCGCTGATGCACGTCATCGCCGCCAAGGCCGTGGCCTTCAAGGAAGCACTGCAGCCTGAGTTCAAGGTTTACCAGCAGCAAGTGGCCAAGAACGCGCAGATCGTTGCCGAGACGCTCACGCAACGTGGCCTGCGCATCGTCAGCGGCCGCACCGAAAGCCACGTGATGCTGGTCGACCTGCGCGCCAAGGGCATCACCGGCAAGGAAGCCGAAGCCGTGCTGGGCAGCGCCCACATGACGATCAACAAGAACGCCATCCCGAACGACCCGGAAAAGCCGATGGTCACCAGCGGCGTGCGCGTCGGCACCCCGGCCATGACCACCCGCGGCTTCAAGGACGAAGAAGCGCGTGCCACGGCCCACCTGATCGCCGACGTGCTCGACAACCCGCGCGACCCGGCCAACATCGAGGCAGTGCGCGCCAAGGTACACGCCCTGACCAGCCGTTTCCCCGTCTACGGCTAATCCAGCACCATGAAGTGCCCGTTCTGTGCCCACCCGGATACGCAAGTCGTCGAGACCCGGGTGGCCGAGGACGGGACTTCGGTGCGCAGGCGCCGCCAGTGCGGTGCCTGCGACAAGCGCTTTACCACCTATGAACGGCCGGACGTCAGCCTGCCTGCGCTGGTCAAGAAAGACGGCCGGCGCGTGGACTACCGGCGCGAGAAGCTGCGCGCCTCCATGAACCTTGCGCTGCGCAAGCGGCCGGTGGGCGTGGAGCAGGTCGATGCAGCAGTGGAGCGCATCGAGGAAACCCTGCTCTCCCTCGGCCTGCGCGAGCTGCCGTCCAGCCGCATCGGCGAACTGGTGATGCGCGAATTGAAGCGGCTCGACAAGGTCGCCTACATCCGCTTTGCCAGCGTCTACCGCAGCTTCGAGGATATCGACGAGTTCAAGACACTGGTCGATGAAGTGCGGCGCTAGGAGCCTGTCGGGCTTGGAACGTCGAAAGCGAAAATCGGCCCCAGCGAGGACAGTTTTTGCCGGATTTGCAGACCCATAGCACAGCTATGGGACAAAAAGACGGTGAAAAATGGACCGCTGCGGTCGATTTGCAGCCGACGCTTTCCAAGCTCGACAGGCTCCTGGGCCGCGCATGGCAGGCACGGTCCCTGCGTGCGATAGTGGCTGATCAGCCTGCCTTCGCGCCCTGCGCTCCCCATGACGCCTGCCTCTCTGCTTCCCCTGCTGCGCCGCCTCTGGGCGCGGGACACCTTTGTCTACAGCCTGCGCGTCTTTATCGCGCTCAGCACCGTCATGACGCTGTGCTGGACACAGGGGCGCATGGAGCTGGTGATGCCGGTGTTCCTGGGCATCATTGCCTGCGCGCTGGCCGAGACCGACGACAACTGGCTGGGGCGGCTGCGTGCGCTGCTGGTCACGCTGGGCTGCTTTGGCGCGGCCGCGTTTGCGGTGCAGTGGCTGTTCCACCACCCATTGCTGTTTGCGCTGGCACTGCCGCTGGCGGCGTTCTGCCTGACCATGCTGGGCGCCATAGGCGAGCGCTACCGCGCCATCGCACAGGCCACCCTGATCCTGGCGCTCTACAGCGCCATTGGCACCGAGCACCTGGCCGCCGGCAGCACGCCGACCTGGCAAGAGCCGGCGCTGCTGTTGTCGGGCGCGGCCTGGTACGGCCTGCTGTCGGTGCTGTGGGCCGCCCTGTTCGCCCACCAGCCGGTGCAGCAGAACCTGTCCCGGCTCTACCAGGTGCTGGGCGACTACCTGCGGCTGAAGTCCACGCTGTTCGAGCCGGTGCGCGGCATCGACGTCGAGCGCCGCCGCATTGCGCTGGCGCGGCACAACGGCGAGGTGGTGCAGGCGCTCAATGCGGCCAAAGAGAGCCTGTTTCGCCGCCTGGGCAGCACGCCGCCGGGGCGCCGCATGGGGCGCTACCTGAGCCTGTACTTCATTGCCCAGGACGTGCACGAGCGCGCCAGCTCCTCGCACGAGGCCTATGGCGAGCTGACGGATGTGTTCTTCCACAGCGATGTGATGTACCGCTGCCAGCGCCTGCTGGCCCTGCAAGGCGGCGCCTGCGAGGACCTGGCCGAGGCGATCCGGCTGCGCCAGCCCTTTGAGAAGCGCGGCGGCAGTCTGCAGGCCATGGCCGACCTGCGTGCCGCCATCCAGCACCTGCGCCAGCAGCCCGCCCCGGATGCCGACGGCGTGCGCTGGCGGCGCCTGCTGCGCTCGCTGCAGGCGCTGGCCGACAACCTGACGGCGTTGGACACGCAGCTGGCCAGCGCCAGCCGCCCGCCCGCGCAAGATGCGCAGCGCGACAGCAGCCTGTTCGATCGCTCGCCGCGCACCGTGCGCGATGCGCTGGAGCGCGTGCGCGCGCAGTTCACCTCAAGCTCGGCCCTGTTCCGCCATGCGCTGCGGCTGGCGCTGGCCTTGGCTGCGGGCTTTGCCGTGCTGCACCTGATCCATGTGCGGCAGGGCTACTGGATTCTGCTGACCACGCTCTTCGTGTGCCAGCCCAACTACGGCGCCACACGGCTGCGCATGGTGCAGCGCGTGGCCGGCACCATTGGCGGGCTGGTGACGGGCTGGGCGCTGCTGCAGCTATTCCCCAGCCTGCTGCTGCAGTCGGTGTTTGCGGTGGTGACCGGCATTGCCTTCTTCGCCACGCGCAAGACGCGCTATGCCTTTGCCACGGGCGCCATCACCCTGCTGGTGCTGCTGGGCTTCAACCAGGTGGGCAACGGCTATGACCTGATCGTGCCGCGCCTGGTGGACACGGTGGCTGGCGCTTTGATTGCCGGCATAGCGGTGTTCTTTGTGCTGCCCGACTGGCAGGGACGCCGGCTGGAGAAGATCGCGGCCCAGGCGATTGCCGCCAGCGCGCGCTACCTGCAAGAGATCATGGCGCAGCACGGCAGCGGCAAGCGCGACGACCTGGCCTACCGGCTGGCGCGGCGCAACGCCCACAACGCCGATGCCGCCCTGTCCACGGCCCTGGCCAACATGGTGCAGGAGCCGAGCTTCTTCTACCGCGGGGCCGAAGCCGGCATCCGCTTCCTGGTGCAGTCACACACCTTGCTGAACTATGTATCGGCGCTGGGCGCGCATCGCCACGCGCTGCCGGGTGATACCGGCCAGGCGCTGGTCGGGCGCACCGCCGGCTTCCTGGCGGGCTCGCTCGCGGACATTGCCCAGCACTTGGCCTCGCACCAGGCGCCTGCGCTGGAGGATGCCGAGGCGCTGGAACTGGCGCAGGCCCTGGAGCAGTTGCCAGAAGAGGCGGACGAAGCCAGCCGCCGCATGCAGATCCAGTTGGCGCTGATCTGCCGCCAGATGGGCCCGCTGCGCGTCTGGGCGGCCAGGCTCGCGGCGCCGCCTGCAGCAGTCCCGGCTACCGCGCCGCGCTGACCGGCGGCACCGCCAGCACCACGTCGCCGCACTGGGCGCGGTGGCGCAGGGCGTGCTCCATGACCACCAGCGCCAGCAGCGCCTCGGCGATCGGGGTGGCGCGAATGCCCACGCAGGGGTCGTGCCGGCCCTTGGTCACTACTTCCACCGCCTGGCCGTGGATGTCGATGGAGTTGCGCGGGCTGATGATGGAGCTGGTGGGCTTGATGGCAAGCGCAACCTCCAGATCCTGCCCGGTGCTGATGCCGCCCAGCACGCCGCCGGAATTGTTGCTGTCAAAACCCTCAGGCGTGATCGAGTCGCCGTGCGTGGTGCCGCGCTGGGTCACGCTGGCAAAGCCGGCGCCAATCTCCACACCCTTGACCGCGTTCAGGCCCATCATGGCGTGGGCGATGTCGGCGTCGAGCTTGTCGTACAGCGGCTCGCCAAGGCCCACCGGCATGTTGTGCGCGGTGACGCGCAGGCGGGCGCCGCAGGAGTCACCGGCCTTGCGCAGCGCGTCCATGTAGTCCTCCAGCGCCGACACGTCGGCCACCGGGGCGAAGAAGGGGTTTTCGCTAACGTGGCGCCAGTCTTCGAACGGGATCACGTGGTCGCCGATCTGCGTCATGCAGCCGCGAAACACCACGCCGTAGCGCTGCAGCAGCCATTTGCGCGCCACGGCACCGGCGGCCACGGTGGGCGCGGTGAGGCGTGCGGAAGAGCGGCCGCCACCGCGCGGATCACGAATGCCGAACTTGTGCCAGTAGGTGTAATCGGCATGGCCGGGGCGAAAGCTCTGGGCGATGGCCGTGTAGTCCTTGCTGCGCTGGTCGGCATTGCGGATCAGCAGCGCGATCGGGGTGCCGGTGGTTTTGCCTTCGTAGACGCCGGAGAGGATCTCCACCGCGTCGGGCTCGTTGCGCTGGGTGACGTGCCGGCTGGTGCCGGGGCGGCGACGGTCCAGCTCGGGCTGGATGTCGGCCTCGGACAGCTCCATGCCGGGCGGGCAGCCGTCGATGACGCAGCCTATGGCCGGGCCGTGCGATTCGCCGAAGTTGGTGACAGAGAAAAGGGTGCCAATGGTGTTGCCGCTCATAGGGCGGCGATTATCCCATCGGCCTCGCTCATCCGGCCGCGCCGGCCAATTGCGGCAGCGCACGCGGCTGCGGCACCGCGATGTGCTGGGCCGGCAGCAGGTCGCCGTCGCGCAGTTGGAAGACGCCGACCATCTCCGTCATCTGCGCCGACTGCTCGCGCAGGGCCTGGGCGGCGGCGGTGGCCTCTTCGACCAGGGCCGCGTTCTGCTGCGTCATGCGGTCGAGCTGGGCCACGGCCTGGTTGACCTCGCCTATGCCCGTGGCCTGCTCGGTGGTGGCAGCCACGATCTCTTCCATGATGTCGCTCACGCGGTGGATGGCGCCGACGATCTCGCCCATGGTGCTGCCCGCGGTCTGCACCAGGGAAGCGCCGGCCTCCACCTTGTCGCCAGAGGCGCCGATCAGGCGCTTGATCTCTTTGGCGGCCTCGGCGCTACGCTGGGCTAGGCTACGCACTTCGCTGGCGACCACCGCAAAGCCACGGCCCTGCTCGCCGGCGCGCGCGGCTTCTACCGCAGCATTCAGCGCCAGGATGTTGGTCTGGAAGGCGATGCCATCGATCACGCCAATGATGTCGGTGATCTTGCGCGAGGCTTCGGTGATGGCCTGCATGGTGCTGACGACCTCGCCCATCACCGCGCCGCCGCGCGACGCCGCCTCGGAGGCCGAGCCCGCCAGCAGGCGCGCCTGGCGGGCCGCGTCGGCATTCTGGGCCACGGTGCTGGTCAGGTGCTCCATGGAGGATGCGGTCTGCTGCAGGCTGCTGGCGGTCTGCTCGGTGCGCAGGCTCAGGTCCTGGTTGCCGGAGGCGATCTCACGGGAGGCGGTGGCGACGTTGTCGGTGGCGCCGCGCACGCCGCCCACCACTTGCGCCAGGAAGGCGTTCATCTGGCCCAGGGCGCGCTGCAGCTCGCCGAACTCGTCGCGCCGCGTGCTGGCGATCTGCTGCGTCAGGTCGCCGGACGCAATGGCCTGCGCCAGGCCCACCGAGCGCGCCAGCGGGTCGCGGATGGAGCGCACCAGCAGCGCCGCAACGCCCATGCCCAGCAAGACCACCACCAGCGCGCCGATGCCGCCGGCCATGGCCAGGCGCTGGCCGGTGGCAGCGGCCTCGGCCGTGACGGCTTCGGAACGCTCCTGGCGGATGCGCACGTAATCCTGGATGGCGCCAAGGTAGGCGTGGGCAGCGGGCTGGTAGGCGCCCTGCAGCTTGGCAGCCACCACGGAGCCGTCGCCGGACTCCTGAGCCTCTAGCAGGATGGCGGTTTTCTCATGCAGGGTGACGGCGATCTTGTCGATCTTGTCGAGCTGGGCGCGGCCGACTTCGGTGTCTTCGGCGGCGCCGAGCTGCTCGCGGAACTTGAGCACGGCGGCAGCGGTTTGCGTCTGCTCGTCCTTGAACATGTCGGCCACCGTCGGGTCGGCGCTCAGCGCGCCGGCCATGGTCTTGGCGATGCTGGTCTCCGACATACCGCGCCACTGCAGCGCCTTGGCGATCAGCTCGTGCTGGCGCGAGGCCTCATGGGCGGCCTCGGCATTGCGGGCCTGGGCTTGCCAGTAGGTCAGTGCGGCAATGGCCAGCATGGCGGCCAGCAGCAAGACGATGGCTCCCCAGACCTTGCGGGCGACACGCATGTTTTCGAAGAAGCTCACGATGTGGATCCGTCCTGTGGCAAGTGGAGCCGACGGCTCCCATGCAGATACAGCAAGAGGCGTACCTGCATGGACTTATCGGCCAAAAGCGGCGCGACTTTACGCGCCGGCGTGCGGCATGGGCCAATGCCAAAGAAAAACAGGCTTATACACAATATGCATAAGCCTGTTGCGCATGCAGATAAGCGTCAGTTGGGCTCTTCTGCGCCTTCGGGCCAGTCGCGGATGTAGGCCTTGAGCATCTTGTTCTCGAAGTTCTGGCTGTCCACCACGGCCTTGGCGACGTCGTATAGGCTGATGACGCCCATCAGCACCTTCTGGTTCATCACCGGCATGTAGCGCGCGTGGCGGTCCAGCATCATGCGGCGCACTTCGTCCAGTTCGGTCTCGGAGGTGCAGGTGAGCGGGTGGTCGTCCATGGCGGAGCGGACCAGCGTGGTGCCGATGCTGCCGCCGTTCTTCACGATGCTCTGGATGACTTCGCGGAAGGTGAGCATGCCCACCAGATCGCCCAGCTCCATCACGACCAGCGAGCCAATGTCGCGCTCGGACATGATGCTCACGGCCGTGGCAAGCGGCTCGTCAGGGGTGACGGTGTAGAGCGTATTGCCCTTGACGCGCAGGATGTCGCTGACTTTCATGGGGGGTCTCCGTGGGGGTGGCGCCGATTGAATATAGCCCACAATCATCCAGATTCCACCCGCCAGCGCGTAGCCGCAAGCGGGTACAAACCAGGAGACTGCATTGCCCGGCTATTCCGACCCCGGTTTCGACACGCTTGCGCTGCACGCGGGCGCCTCGCCCGACCCCGCCACCGGCGCGCGTGCGGTGCCGATCCACCTCACCACGTCCTTTGTCTTCGAGTCCAGCGACCATGCGGCGGCGCTGTTCAATCTGGAGCGCCCGGGGCATGTGTATTCGCGCATCAGCAACCCGACCAATGCGGTGCTGGAGCAGCGCGTGGCGGCGCTGGAGGGCGGTGTTGGCGCGATTGCCACGGCCAGCGGCCAGGCGGCGCTGCATCTGTCGGTGGCCACGCTGATGGGCGCGGGCAGCCACATCGTGGCGTCGACGGCGCTGTATGGCGGTTCGCAAAACCTGCTGCACTACACGCTGCGGCGCTTTGGCATCGATACCACTTTTGTGAAGCCAGGCGACATTGACGGCTGGCGCGCGGCGATCCGGCCCAACACCAAGCTGCTGTTTGGCGAGACGGTGGGCAACCCGGGGCTGGATGTGCTGGACATCCCCACGGTGAGCGCCATTGCGCACGAGGCCGGCGTGCCGCTGCTGGTGGATTCGACGCTGACCTCGCCCTATCTGGTGAAGCCCTTCGAGCTGGGTGCGGATTTGGTCTACCACTCGGCCACCAAGTTTTTGTCGGGCCACGGCACCGTGATTGGCGGCATCGTGGTGGATGCGGGCAGCTTTGACTGGGAGGCGTCGGGGCGCTTCCCCGAGCTGACGGCCGCCTATGACGGCTTTCATGGCATGACCTTCAGCGAGGAGTCGACCGTAGGCGCCTTCTTGCTGCGCGCGCGACGCGAGGGCCTGCGCGACTTTGGTGCCTGCATGAGCCCGCACACCGCCTGGCTGATCCTGCAGGGCATAGAGACGCTGCCGCTGCGCATGGAGCGGCACATGGCCAATACCGAGCGCGTGGTGGAATTCCTGGCCAGCCACCCGCTGGTGGCGCGCGTGGGCCACCCGCTGCTGGAATCGCACCCCAGCCATGCGCTGGCCCAGAAGCTGCTGCGCTTTGGCGCGCGCGGGGCGGGCTCGGTGTTCAGCTTTGACATCAAGGGCAACCGTGAGCAGGGCAAGAAATTCATCGAGACGCTGCGCATCTTCAGCCACCTGGCCAATGTGGGCGACTGCCGCTCGCTGGTGATCCACCCGGCCAGCACCACGCACTTCCGCATGAGCGACGAGGCGCTGGCCGGCGCTGGCATTGCGCAGGGCACGATCCGCCTGTCGATTGGCCTGGAAGACCCGGCCGACCTGATCGACGACCTGAAGCGCGCCCTGAAAGCCGCAGAAAAGGCAGGCGCCTGATGCAGATCGACGTTCTGGGCCACAGCAGCTATTGCTACACCGGCGGCAAGCCCTTCGACCCGGCCAAGCCGACCGTCGTGTTTTTGCACGGCGTGCTCAATGACCACAGCGTGTGGATCTTGCAGACGCGCTACCTGGCGCACCACGGCTGGAACGTGCTGGCGCCAGACCTGCCCGGCCACTGCCGCAGCGCCGGCGCGCCGCCCGCCAGCGTGGAAGACGGCGCGGCCTTTGTGCTGGCGCTGCTGGATGCGCTGGGCGTGGCGCGCGCGGCGCTGGTGGGGCACAGCTTTGGCTCGCTGATCGCGCTGGAGGCGGCTGGCCGCGCGCCGGAGCGCGTGTCGCACCTGGCGCTGGTCGGCACCGCCTTCCCGATGCCGGTGTCGCCGGCCTTGCTGCAGGCCTCGCAAGACGCGCCGCTCAAGGCCATCGACATGGTCAACACGTTTTCGCATTCGATGCTGGCGCCGCCGCCCTCCACGCTGGGGCCGGGCACCTGGCTGTATGGCGGCTCGCGCGCGCTGATGCGGCGTGTGCTGCACAGCAACCGCAAGGCCAACGTGTTTCACACCGGCTTCAGCGCCTGCAACAACTACCGCGCGGGCGAAGAGCGCATGGCCCAGGTGCGCTGCCCGGTGCTGTTTGTGCTGGGCGAGCAAGACCAGATGACGCTGCCGCGCATGGCCGAGCCGCTGGTGCGCGCGGCGGCCAACGCCACGGTGGTGCGCCTGCCCACCGGCCACGCGCTGATGTCGGAGGCGCCCGACGGCGTGCTGTTTGCGCTGCGGGACTTTTTAAAATAGATAGCAGCATGCCCAGGTGCAACCTGCATTTCAGGCATAAAACTACCTGAAGTGCAGGATATACGCCGGCTTACAGCTCCTATATCTATAGCACCTCTTCCAGCCGCAAGCGGGACAACTGGGCCTTCTCCCACAGGTGCCCCACCGCCAACGCACGCGGCAGCAAGAGCCTGTGCACCAGCGGCGCGAGCGGCGTGCGCGCCGGGTCGGCCAGCAGCACATTGCGCGACGGGGTGTCGTCGCCCTCCTCCCGCAGTTGGCCGGTCCAATCGAGCGCGCTCAGGGTTTCCAGCACCGGCTGCAGTTGCAGCGCATCCACCTTCAGCGCCTGCGCCAGCTCCACCGTGGTACGGCCCGCAACGCCGGCCTGCTGCGCCGCGCGCAGTTGCTGCAGCACCTCGATCGCCAGCTGAAACTGCCAGCCGTGCGCGCCGGCACGCCGCGCCACGCCGGTCAGCAGGCTGGGCAAATAGGCCGTCACCACCGCGCCCAGCAGCACGATGACCCAGGCCACATAGACCCAGACCAGCATGATCGGCACCGCCGCAAACGCGCCGTACATCACCGAGTAGGTCGGCACCGCCTTGATGTACAGGCCCAGCAGCTTCTTGGCCGCCTCGATGCCGATCGCCACGAACAGGCCGCCGACCCAGGCGTGGCTCCATTTCACGCGCGTGTTGGGCACGTAGTGGTAGAGCGCGGCCATGCCGGCGGCCAGCAGCACAAATTCCACCGAATCCAGCAGCAGCCGCAGCCCGCCCGGCAGGCCCGCCACCACGTCGCGCGACTGCGACACCGCAAACGAGGTGATGGACAGGCTCACGCCCAGCACCAGCGGCCCGAGCGTGATCGCGGCCCAGTAGATCAGCACCCGCTGCCCCAGCGGGCGCGGCCGGCGCACGCGCCAGATGGCGTTCAGCCGCTGGTCGATGGTGAGGATCAGCGCCAGCGCCGTGATCAGCAAGAAAGACAGCCCCACCACCCCGAGCCGGCTGGCCTTGCTGGCGAACTGGGTCAGGGAGCCCAGCACCTGGCGCGCAATGCCCTCGGGCACCAGGCTGGCCACCAGCCAGTGCTGCAACTGCTCTTGCACCTGGCGAAACATGGGGAAGGCGGTGAACACCGCCAGCGCCACCGTGAAGAAGGGCACCAGCGCCAGCACCGTGGTGAAGGTCAGGCTGCTGGCGGTGAGCGCGAGCTGGTCTTCGCGGAAGCGCTCGCGCAGCGTGAGCGCGGTCACGCGCCAGGGGAAATGGGATAGGTCGTGCAGCAGCGCCTCGACCCGTGCCCGCAAGGCATTCGGCAGGGCTGCGCGCAAATGGTTGAGAGGCGGGGGCGCAGACATGGTCCCGTATGATGCCATCGCCATGATGACCCCCACCCCTCCCGTACACCAGGCCGTGCGCCGCACCCGCTGGCTTGCCGTGGGCAGCCTGCTGGGCCTGATCGTGCTGTCGCTGGCGTGGGAACTGGTGCTGGCGCCGCTGCGGCCGGGCGGCTCGTGGCTGGCGCTGAAGGCGCTGCCGCTGTGCATTCCGCTGGCGGGCCTGCTCAAGCACCGCATGTACACCTATCGCTGGGTGAGCCTGCTGGTGTGGCTGTACTTTACTGAGGGCGTGGTGCGCGCCTGGGGCGACCCGGCGCCGGGCAACTGGCTGGCGCTGATCGAGATCGCGCTGTGCCTGCTGCTGTTTGTGGCCTGCGCGCTGCACGTGCGGCTGCGCCTGCGCCACGCGCGGCAGGCCGCGGCCAGCGCCGCTAGCCTCCCGGCGTAATGCCCGGGTAGCGGCACAGCGCCGCCGCCTGCGCCACGATGGCCGCGCGAAACACCTGCGCCGCCGGCGACAGCGAACGCCGTGGCCGCCGCAGCACCACCACCTGCCGCGTCACCTGCGGCTCGGCCAGCGGCTTGAAGCCCAGGCCCTGCAGCACTGGGTGCTGCGCAATCAGCGCCGGCACCAGCGCCACACCCAGGCCCTGGCTGATTGCCTGCTGCAGCAAGACCGTGTTGGACACGCGCAGCGCCGGCTCCAGCACGCTGGCCGGCATGCCGGGGGCGGCACTCAGCAGCTCGTGGATCGCCGTGTCGGTGGTGTAGCCGACAACGGTGTGCTGCGCCAGTTGCGCAGCCAGCAGGCGGCGCCGGCGTAGCAAGGGCTCGTCGGGCAAGGCCAGCAGGCCCATCACATCGCGCAGCAACGGCTCGGCCTCCAGGTGGCGCGCGCCGGCATGCCAGCCGCCTACGCCGAAATCTGCCAGGCCTTCGCGCACCCAGCGCACCACGGCATCACCGCCCTCCTCGTGCAGCGCCACCCGCACGCCGGGATAGGCCTGGCGCAGCGCTGGCAAACAGGGCATGACGATAGTGGCCAGCACCGAGGGCGCGGCGACGATGCGCACCTCGCCCTCCTGCAGCGAAGACAAGTCGCCCATGCGGCGCATGCCCTGCTCCAGCGTCTCCAGCGCGGCCAGCACGTCCTGCAAGAACACCGCGCCGCCTTCGGTCAGCCCCACGGTGCGCGTGGTGCGGTCCAGCAGGCGCAGGCCCACCGACTCTTCCAACTGGCGGATCGACTCCGACAGCGCCGACTGCGTGATGAACAGCCGCCGCGCCGCCGCCGCAAACGAGCCGCAGCCCGCCACCTCGGCAAAAGCGCGCAACTGGCGCAGGCTCACATTGTTCGGAAATACCCGCATAAACCTTCGAATTCTTCAAATTGCTGCAAGTCTAGCCCGGCGGTAAGCTTGGCCGATCTGTGATTGGAGACACCATGATTCCCGCCCTGCTAGAAGCCCTGCGCACCATCGTTGGCGATGCCCACGTGCTGACCCACCACCACGACCCCGCCATCGACCTCGCCGCCTGGGAGCAGGACTGGCGCAAGCGCGTGCGCGGCAAGGCGCTGGCCGTGGTGCGCCCTGGCAGCACGGCCGAAGTCGCCGCCGTGGTCAAGGCCTGCGCCGCCGCCAACACGTCCCTGGTGCCACAAGGCGGCAACACCGGCCTGGTGGTGGGCGGCACGCCCGACGGCAGCGGCACGCAGGTGGTGCTGAGCCTGACCCGCCTGAACAAGGTGCGCGCGGTCGATGCCGCCAACCTCACCATGACGGTAGAGGCCGGCTGCATCCTGCAAAACTTGCAGGACACGGCCGAGAAAGCCGGCCTGCTGTTCCCCCTGAGCCTGGCCGCCGAAGGCAGCTGCACCATTGGTGGCAACCTGGCCACCAACGCCGGCGGCACCCAGGTCGTGCGCTACGGCAACGCGCGCGAGCTGTGCCTGGGCCTGGAAGTGGTCACCGCCCAGGGCGAGATCTGGGAAGGCCTGACCGGCCTGCGCAAGGACAACACCGGCTACGACCTGCGCGACCTGTTCATCGGCAGCGAAGGCACGCTGGGCGTCATCACCGCCGCCACCATGAAGCTCTACCCGCAGCCCGCCGCCTCGCTCACCGCCTGGGCCGCCGTGCCCTCGCTGGAGCACGCAGTGACGCTGCTCGGCCTGGCGCACAAGCAGCTCGGCGCGGGCCTGACCGGCTTCGAGGTGATGGGCCAGTTCGCGCTGAGCCTGGTCGGCAAACACATGCCGCAGCTGCGCGTGCCCTTCCTGGGTGACGAGGCCTCGCCCTATTGCGTGCTGCTGGAAAATGCCGACAGCGAATCCGAAGAGCACGCGCGCCAGCGCTTCGAGCAGTTGCTGGAAACCGCCTTCGAACAAGGCTGCGTCAGCGACGCGGTAGTGGCAGAGAACCTCACGCAAGCGCACCAGCTCTGGCATGTGCGCGAAAGCATCCCGCTGGCGCAGGCCGAGGAAGGCCTGAACGTGAAGCACGACGTCTCCATCCCGGTGTCGCGCATCCCCGAATTTGTCGCCACCACCGACGCCCTGCTGCAGCGCGAAATCCCCGGCGTGCGCCTGGTCAACTTCGGCCACCTGGGCGACGGCAACCTGCACTACAACGTGCAAGCGCCGGCCACGGGCGATGTGAAGGCCTTCCTGCGTGACTATGAAGAGCGCGTGAACATGCTGGTCTATGAGTCGGTGGCGGCCTTTGACGGCTCGATCTCGGCCGAGCACGGCGTGGGCGAGCTGAAGGTCGACAAGCTGCCGCACTTCAAGCCCGCCGTGGCCCTGGACATGATGCGCGCCGTCAAGCGCGCGCTGGACCCGGAGAACCTGCTGAATCCGGGGCGGGTCGTGCGCATATAATATGCGCATATTTTTTGGAGAACTGCCATGCTGCAATTCGACAAAGCCCCCAAGAAAGCCACCAACCTTTCGCTCAACGCCAAGACGCTGGAGATGGCGCGCGAGCTCGGCATGAACGTCTCGCAGACCGTCGATGCCTTGCTGGCCGAAGAAGTAAAACGCCGCTATTGGGAGCAGTGGAACGAGCGCAACAAGGGCGCCGTCGCCGCGCACAACGCGCGCATCGCCCAGCATGGGCTGCCGTTGGCCAAGTACCGCAGCTTTGGCCACTCGCTGGGTGATGGCCGCGAAGACGGCGAAGACGCCGCCTGACATGCCGCGCTTCGACGTTTACGCCAACCCCGACAGCAGCGAGAAGAAGCAGATTCCCTTCTTCCTCGACGTGCAGAACGGCCACCTGGACGGCCTGAGTACACGCGTGGTGGTGCCCCTGTGGTCGGCCGAGCTCTTGCCCGTTCGCGCCGAGGGCCTGCACCCCGAATTCGAGGTGGCGGGCCAGCGCGTGGTGATGGACACCCCCTCCATTGCCGCCGTGCCTGCAGCCATCCTGCGCCGCGTCGTGGACAATCTGGCGGCACAGCAGTTGAGCGTCCAGAACGCGCTCGACACCCTCTTCGGGAGCTACTAAGCGGGCAGCCGCCCGGCTCCCTCAATTGATCAGCAGCGCACAACCAGGCTGGAAATGAACTCACCCACTGAAAGGCTGCAGCAGCGCCCCGTCCGCACCCAGTACGAAGACTTCGTGCGCCATGTCCTGGCGCACGGCGTGCAAAAAAGCGACCGCACCGGCACCGGCACCACCAGCGTGTTCGGCCACCAGATGCGCTTCGACCTGAGCGAAGGCTTCCCGCTGGTCACCACCAAGAAGGTGCACTTGCGCTCCATCATCCAGGAGCTGCTGTGGTTCCTGACCGGCTCCAGCAACAACAACTGGCTGAAAGAGCGCGGCGTCAGCATCTGGGACGAATGGGCACGCGAAGACGGCAGCCTGGGCCCGGTCTATGGCGTGCAATGGCGCAGCTGGCCCACGCCCGATGGCGGCCACATCGACCAGATCGCGCAGGTGATCGACACGCTCAAGCAAAACCCCGATTCGCGCCGCATCATCGTCAGCGCCTGGAACGTGGCCGAGCTGGACAAGATGGCCCTCATGCCCTGCCACGCCTTCTTCCAGTTCTACGTGGCGCCGCCGCAGGCAGCAGGCGAGCGCGGCAAGCTCAGCTGCCAGCTCTATCAGCGCAGCGCAGACATCTTCCTGGGCGTGCCCTTCAACATCGCCAGCTACGCGCTGCTGACCCACATGGTGGCGCAGCAGTGCGACCTCGACGTGGGCGACTTCATCTGGACCGGCGGCGACTGCCACATCTACAGCAATCACCACGAGCAGGTGGCGCTACAGCTCTCGCGCGCGCCCTACCCCTACCCCACGCTGCACATCAAGCGCCGGCCGGACTCCATTCTTGGCTACGAGTACGAAGACTTCGAGGTCAGGGACTACGAATGCCACCCCGCCATCAAGGCGCCAGTGGCGGTATGAAGATCAACCTGATCTTCGCCCGCGCCGCCAACGGCGTGATCGGCAAGGACAATGCCATGCCCTGGCACCTGCCGGAGGACATGGCGCATTTCCGTGCGCTCACCCAAGGCCATCCGGTGATCATGGGCCGCCGCACCTGGGACTCGCTGCCGCCGCGCTTTCGGCCGCTGCCGGGGCGTAGCAACATCGTCATTACCCGTCAGGAAAATTTTGACGAAAAAGGCGCTAAGCCGGCATCCAGCCTGGGCCAGGCGCTACAGTTATGCGAGCAATCCGCCGAAGTGTGGGTGATTGGCGGCGCGCAGATCTACGCGCTGGCCCTGCCGCTGGCCGACCGGGTGGAAGTGACCGAGATCCATCAAGACTTCGAAGGCGATGCCCACGCCCCGACGCTGGGCCCCGAGTGGCAAGAAGCCGCACGCGAAGCGCATGTGGCCGCCAACGGCCTGCCCTTCAGCTTTGTGCGCTACGAGCGCCGGGCTCGTTAAGCGGCGCCAGCAAACCAGCCAGATCCTCTTGGCTGAACTTGGGCACCGCTTCCCCGTCGCTGCCCAAAACACCCTCGGCCAATAGCGCCTTGCGCGCCTGCAGCTCCAGCATGCGCTCTTCGATGCTGCCCTCTGCCACCAGCCGGTAGACAAACACCGGCCGTGTCTGGCCGATGCGGTGGGCGCGCGCCGTCGCCTGCTGCTCTACCGCCGGGTTCCACCAAGGATCGACATGCACCACCGTATCGGCCGCCGTCAGGTTGAGCCCCGTGCCGCCAGCTTTCAGGCTGGCCAGCAGCAAGGGCACCTCTCCATTCTGAAAGCGCTGCACCAGCGCGCCGCGCTGCGCCGGTGGCGTCTCGCCTGTCAGCGCCAGCCAGGGCAGGCCGAGCCGGTCCAGCTCGGCGCCGATCAGCGTGAGCATGGTGGTGAACTGCGAGAACACCAGCACGCGCCGGCCCTCCTCCACCAAGGCCGGCAGCATCTCGCACAAGCGCTCCATCTTGGCGCGCTCCATGCCCGGCGGCGTGGCGGTGCTGCGCAGCAGATGCGGGTCGCAGCAGACCTGGCGCAGCTTGAGCAGGGCATCCAGCACCGCGATCTGCGCGCCGGCAAAGCCGCTGCGCTGCAGAACGCGGCGCACCTGCTTGTCGGCCGCCACGCGCACGCTCTCGTACAGGTCGCGCTGCATGCCGAGCAGCGGCACGCGCTCTATGTTTTCGGTGAGCGGCGGCAGCTCGGTCGCCACCTCGTCCTTGCGGCGGCGCAGGATGAAGGGGCGCACCCGGCGCGCCAATAGTTCAGCACGCAAGGTCTCGCCGTTGACCTCGATCGGCTTGCGCCAGACACGCTGGAACTGCCGCGCATCGCCCAGAAAGCCCGGCATCAAGAAATCAAACTGCGCCCACAGCTCGCCCAGGTGGTTCTCCAGCGGAGTGCCGGTCAGGCATAGCCGGTGCCGCGCGCGCAGGCGGCGCAGGGCGCGGGCGCTGCGGGCGGCGGGGTTCTTCACGCTCTGCGCTTCGTCCAGCACCAGCAGGTGAAAGGCATGGGCGCGCAGCCGGTCCAGGTCGCGCCACAGCAGCGGGTAGGTGGTGATGACCAGATCGTGTTCAGGGATGCGCGCAAAGGCCTCCAGGCGCTCTTCGCCCTGCAGCGCCAGCACGCGCAGCGAGGGCGCCATGCGCGCGGCCTCGGCCTGCCAGTTGAAGACCAGCGAGGTCGGCACCACCACCAGCGCCGGCAGGTCGAGCCTGCCCGCATCGCGCTCGGCCAGCACATGGGCCAGCGCCTGCGCGGTCTTGCCCAGGCCCATGTCGTCGGCCAGGATGCCGCCCAGGTGCTGGGCGCGCAGGTACTGCAGCCAGGCCAGGCCTTGCAACTGGTAGGGCCGCAGCGTGATGGCCAGGCCGGGCGGCGGTGCCACCGGCGCGGGCGTGCCTGCCGCGCGCAGACGGCGCGCCAGCAGTTGCAGGCCTTCGTCACCCTGCAGTTGCCAGCGGCCTTGCGGGCCGGCGCGCGCGGCCTGGTCTGCTACCAGGCCCTGGTGCAGCGCGTCGAGCCGGTGCAGGTCCCAGCCGCCCAGCGCGATCGGCCCGGGCGCGCGGCGCGGGTCGGTCAGCAGATCCAGCATGGCGCCGACGATGGCCTTGAGCGGCGCGGCCGGCGCCTCGATGCGGCGGCCGCCGGGCGCGCGCAGCAGCACCGGCTCGGCGTCGTCCATGGCCCTCACCTGGCGTGCATCGCGCCAGCGCTTGTCGCGCCGCAGCAGGTCAGCCAGCAGCGGCGCCAGGTCCAGCGATTCGCCTTCTACCTCCACACCCAGCGTGAGCAGCCACGAGCCCTCGCGGCGCGACAGGCCTAGCGGCGCCACGGCAGGCGGGCGGCCGCGCATGGGCTCGGCGGGGGTTTTGCCGGCGATGTCGCCGGTGTCAGGGTCAAGAATCAGCCGCCACTGCGTGACTGGCACGCTCTCATGCGCAAAGCCGGGCCGCACCACCACGGCCCAGCCCTCGGCCTGCAGGGCCGGCAGGCGCTCGGCCCAGAAGTCGCCAAAGTCTTCTTCGCGCAGCAGCGACCAGAAGGGCCCGGCATGCGGCCGCGCGGCGTCTTCGCTGCGCCATTGCAAGGCGTCAACCGACACCGGGTGCAGGCCCAGGCCCCAAAGCGTGTCGCTGGCTAGGGCTTCGGCGGAGAGGTCGCGAGCAAAGGGCTGCTCAGCCTCGCCCGGCGCAGGCCGGGGCGCCAGGATGGAGGTGGGCGCAGGTGTTTCCCAATGCTGGCCGCCGGCTAGCGTATAGGTCCAGTCGATGCAGGCCAGCGTGACGCTGTCGCCACGCGGCCCGAAAGGGCCCTCCGGCCGCATGCCCAGCAACCCGTCGCCGCGGCCCAGGGTCTGCAGCGTGAGGCGTGGACGAAAGCGGGCCGCCGAGGGCAGGCTCACCTCTATTCGACGCGCAGCACCGAGTGCGGCTTGAAGCCCAGGTCCGCCGCCTTGCCCTTGCGGCCACGGTTGCCACGCGCGTTGTTGAGGCTGCGGATCTCCAGCGTCTCGTCGCGCGGCTTGGCGCCACGGCCTATGCCTTCGATGCGCACGCTGCGGGTGTAGGCCGCGGCGCCGGCCAGGGTGTCCTTGGGTTCCAGGTCGATCAGCATCAGGCCGCGACCACCCTTCTCCATGAGCTTCAGCTCGGTGATTTCGAAGGTCAGGATGCGGCCACCGGTGCTGGCGCAGGCCACGTGCGTGGCGGCGGCCAGCACGCTGCTGGGCAGCATGGCCAAGCTGGGGCGGCACAGGGTCTCGCCCTGGCCCAGGGAGACAAAGGTCTTGCCGCCCTTCTGGCGCGACACCATGTTCTCGACATTGGCAATAAAGCCATAGCCGCCCGAGCCTGCCAGCAGCAGCGCCGCACCGGTGGGCCCGGCAAAGTAGTGGGCGATCTGCGTGCCGGATTCGAGCTCGATCAGCGTGGTCACCGGCTGGCCGTCGCCGCGCGCATTGGGCAGCGCCGCCACCGGCAGCGAGTAGACGCGGCCATTGCTGCCAAACACCAGCAGCAGGTCGACCGTGCGGCATTCGAAGGTGCCGTAGAGCCCGTCGCCGGCCTTGAAGGCAAAGCCCGCAGCGTCATGCCCGTGGCCGCCGCGTGCGCGCACCCAGCCTTTTTCAGACACCACGACGGTGACGGGCTCATCGACCACGCGCACCTCGGCCACGGCGCGCTTGTCGGCCTGGATCAGGGTGCGGCGCGCGTCGGCAAACTGCTTGGCGTCGGCCTCGATCTCTTTGACCATGAGCCGGCGCAATGCGGCCGGGCTGCCCAGGATTTCTTCGAGCTTCTTCTGCTCTTCGCGCAGCGCGGCCAGCTCTTGCTCGATCTTGATGGCTTCCAGCCGCGCCAGTTGGCGCAGGCGGATTTCCAGGATGTCTTCGGCCTGCCGATCCGACAGGCGAAAGCGTTCGATCAGCGCCGCCTTGGGCTCGTCGGCCTGGCGGATGATGGCGATCACCTCGTCGATGTTGAGCAGCACGGTCTGCCGCCCTTCGAGGATGTGGGCGCGGTCCAGCACCTTGTCCAGGCGGTGCCGCGTGCGGCGCTGCACCGTCTGCTGGCGGAACTCGATCCACTCCAGCAGTATCTGCCGCAGCGACTTCTGCACCGGCCGGCCGTCCATGCCGATCATGGTCATGTTGATCGGCGCGGAGGTCTCCAGCGAGGTCTGCGCCAGCAGCGTGCCAATGAGGTCGGCCTGCGGCGTCTTGCTGGTCTTGGGCTCGAACACCAGGCGCACGGCCGCGTCCTTGCTGGACTCGTCGCGCACGCCATCGAGCACGCCCAGCAGGCTGGCCTTCAACTGCACCTGATCGGTAGAGAGCGCCTTCTTGCCGGCCTTGACCTTGGGGTTGGTCAGCTCCTCGATCTCTTCCAGCACGCGCTGCGAGCTGACGCCGGGCGGCAGCTCGGTGACGACCAGGTTCCACTGGCCGCGCGCCAGCTCTTCGATCTTCCAGCGCGCGCGCACCTTCAGGCTGCCACGGCCGCCACGATAGGCGTCGGCAATGTCCGAGGCACTGCTGATGATCTGGCCGCCGCCCGGGTAATCGGGGCCGGGCACCAGGGCAAACAGCTCTTCGTCCGGCATCTGCGGCGTCTTGATCAGCGCCACGCAGGCGTCGGCGATCTCGCGCAGGTTGTGGCTGGGGATTTCGGTGGCCAAACCCACGGCAATGCCCGATGCGCCATTGAGCAGCGTGAACGGCAGGCGCGCCGGCAACTGGCGCGGCTCTTCGGTGCTGCCGTCGTAGTTGGGGATGAAGTCGACCGTGCCCTGGTCGATTTCTTCCAGCAGCAGGCGCGTGATCTTGGCCAGGCGCGCCTCGGTGTAGCGCATGGCCGCGGCGCCATCGCCGTCGCGGCTGCCGAAGTTGCCCTGGCCGTCGATCAGCGGATAGCGCTGGCTGAAGTCCTGCGCCATGCGCACCAGCGCGTCATAGGCCGCCTGGTCGCCATGCGGGTGGAAGCGGCCCAGCACGTCACCGACCACGCGCGCGCTTTTGACCGGCCGCGCGCCATTGACGGCATTGGCGCCGCTGAAGCCCAGGCCCATGCGCTCCATCGAGTACAGGATGCGGCGCTGCACCGGCTTCTGGCCGTCGCAGACGTCGGGCAGGGCACGGCCCTTGACCACCGACAGCGCGTATTCCAGGTAGGCACGCTGGGCATAGGCCCCAAGGTTGGGAGATTCGTCGGGGTCGCTTTGGCGCGCGAGGTCGAGGGTGGCTTGGTCGCTCATCGGGAATGGGTCAAGGGGAAAGGTCGCCGTTGCGCAACGGCAGATCGTCGGAAGAGGCCCGGGCCTGCAGGCGGGATGGCGGGACGCTGCGCTGCGCGGCCTCCGGGGCCAGGCCCGGCAGTTCCATGCGCACGCGCTGCGGCGGGCCGCCGGTCGCGCGCAGGGGCACTGGCTGCAGCGCACGGTAGATCTGCATCACCGTCTTCACGTAGTTCTGGGTTTCGCGGAAGTTGGGAATGCGGTTGCCGGCGCGCTGCACCGCGCCCTCGCCCGCGTTGTAGGCGGCCAGCGCCAGTTCGGTCTGGCCGGGAAACAGGTCCAGCAGGTAGCGCAGGTAGCGCGCACCGGCGCCGATGTTGACCGACGGATCGGCCAGTTGCCGCGCCACTGGCGCCTGCGGCCGTGGTGCAACGCCATAGCGCTGGGCGGTGGCCGGCATGACCTGCATCAGGCCGACGGCGCCGCGCGGCGACACGGCCTGGGCGTTGAAGCCGGACTCGGTGACGATCAGCGCCTGCAGCAGCGCCAGGTCAATGTCGTGCTCTTCGGCGGCGGCGCGCAGGTAGCGGCGCACCGATTTATAGGACGGCGAAATGTCGAAGAAGGTCTGCAGCTTCTCCAGCGCGCCAGAGGCGGCCTCGACCGGCGCGGCCGCCAGGTCGCGGGTGTCATAGCTATCGCCAGCACGGAAGAACAGCTGGTAGCGCGGGTCCACCTGCTCGGCGGCGAAGTGGGCGGTGCCCGCCTCGTCCACAAAGCCCCACACATCCGCCCAGGTCGAATGCTGCAAAAAGCATAGCAATAAGCCGGCTAGCAGCCTGGGCTTGAGGCCTAAATGGCTTAAAAAGTGGGGTAATCTCGGCATGGCGGGCTCATTCACACCTTCTCAGATGTCGATCTCCACCGCATCGCCGTGCAGTTCCATCAGCTCGCGGCGCGCCGCGGCTTCCCCCTTGCCCATCAGCTTGGTGATGAGTTGCTCGGTCTGCAGGAAATCCATCGCCCCCAGCTGCACCGGCAGCAGCCGGCGGGTATCAGGGTTGAGCGTGGTTTCCCACAATTGTTCCGCGTTCATCTCGCCCAGCCCCTTGAAGCGGCTGATGGTCCAGGCGCCTTCCCGGACACCCTCCTTGCGCAGTTTGTCGAGCGTGGCGTTGAGCTCGCCCTCGTCCAGCGCGTAGACCTTGGCGGCCGGCTTCTTGCCACGCGCCGGCGCGTCGATGCGAAACAGCGGCGGCCGCGCAACATACACGTGGCCGGCGTCGATCAGCTTGGGGAAGTGGCGGAAGAACAGGGTCAGCAGCAGCACCTGGATGTGCGAGCCGTCCACGTCGGCGTCCGACAGGATGCAGACCTTGCCGTAGCGCAGGCCGGACAAATCAGGCGTGTCGTTCGGGCCGTGCGGATCGACGCCAATGGCCACGGCGATGTCGTGTATTTCGGTGTTGGCAAACAAACGGTCGCGCTCCACCTCCCAGGTGTTGAGCACCTTGCCGCGCAGCGGCAGGATGGCCTGGCTTTCCTTGTCGCGGCCCATCTTGGCGCTGCCGCCGGCGGAGTCGCCCTCGACCAAAAACACCTCGTTGTGGGCGGTGTCGCGGCTTTCGCAGTCGGTCAGTTTGCCGGGCAACACGGCCACGCCCGAGCCCTTGCGCTTCTCGACCTTCTGGCCGGCTTTTTGCCGCGTTTGCGCAGCCTTGATGGCCAGCTCGGCCAGCCGCTTGCCGTACTCGACGTGCTGGTGCAGCCACAGCTCCAGCGCCGGGCGCACAAAGCTGGACACCAGCCGCACCGCGTCGCGCGAGTTGAGCCGCTCTTTGATCTGGCCCTGGAACTGCGGGTCCAGCACCTTGGCGCTGAGCACATAGCTGGCACGGGCAAACACGTCTTCGGGCAGCAGCTTCACGCCCTTGGGCAGCAGCGCGTGCAGCTCGATGAAGCTCTTGACGGCGTTGAACAGGCCGTCGCGCAGGCCGCTTTCATGCGTGCCGCCGGCGCTGGTCGGGATCAGGTTGACATAGCTCTCGCGCACCGGCGCGCCGTCTTCGGTGAAGCCCACGCACCAGCTCGCGCCCTCGCCTTCGGCAAAGCTCTCGTGCTGGCGATCGGCAAAGCCCTCGCCTTCGAACAGCGGGATCACCGGATCGGCGTTGAGCGTCTGCATCAGGTAGTCGCGCAGGCCGCCCTTGTACTGCCAGCTCTGGGTGTCGCGGGTCTTCTCGTTGATCAACGAGACCGTGACACCCGGCATCAGCACCGCCTTGCTGCGCAGCAGATGCGTCAGTTCGCCCATGGGCAGCGCGGCAGATTCGAAGTACTTGGCGTCAGGCCAGACCCGCACCGAGGTGCCTTGCTTGCGGTCGCCTTCGCCCGAAGTGCGCGTGACCAGCGGCTCGATCACATCACCCGCGCTGAACACCAGGCGCGCGGCCTTGCCTTCGCGGTAAGAGGTGGCCTCCAGCCGCGTAGACAGCGCATTGGTGACCGACACGCCCACGCCATGCAGGCCGCCCGAGAAGCTATAGGCGCCGCCCGAGCCCTTGTCGAACTTGCCGCCGGCATGCAGGCGGGTAAAGACCAGCTCGATCACCGGCGCGTTTTCTTCCGGGTGCAGGCCGAAGGGAATGCCGCGGCCGTCGTCCTCGACGCTGACCGAGCCATCCGCGTGCAGCGTGACCTTGATTTTTTTGCCGTAGCCCGCCAGCGCCTCGTCGGCGGCGTTGTCGATCACCTCCTGCACGATGTGCAGGGGGTTGTCGGTGCGGGTGTACATGCCCGGACGTTGTTTGACCGGCTCCAGTCCCTTGAGGACGCGGATGGAGCTTTCCGAATAGACGGGAGGAGTTGCCATGGGTGCGGATTGTAGTGAGAAGATACTGGATGCTCATACAGCATCGTCAGGAACCGGTTGGCGGGGCCTCGGACGGAAACACCCGCGCACCCAGAAAATCGATGAAGGCACGCAGCTTGGGCGACGGGTAGCGGCCAGACGGCCAGAGCGCATGAAACGTGAGCGTGTGCGGCGCCAGGCTGTCATCCAGCACCGTGCGCAGCCGCCCTTGGGCCAGCTCCTCTCGCACCGCGAAGTCTGGCAAGCATGCAATGCCCAGGCCACGCAGCGCAAAGCACAGGCGGGTTTCGATGTTGTTGCAGATCATCGAGGTCGGCAGCTCCGGCATGGCCGCGCCGGCAACACCAGTCGCCGGGCGCAAGGGCCAGACTTCCAGCTTGCCGCTGTTTGGAAAGCGGTAGTGCAGACAGGCATGGCCGGCCAGATCGGCCGGCTGGGCAGGCGCGCCGCGTGCCGCCAGGTAGGCAGGGGACGCCACCAGCACCTGCGAGAAGCTCCCCAGGCGGCGCGCTGACAGTCGTGAATCGGCAGGCTCGCCGGTGCGCACCACGGCATCGAAACCTTCCTCGACCACGTCCACCAGCCGGTCGGTGAAATCCAGGTCAAGCTCGATCTCCGGGTAGGCCGCCATGAAATCGGCCAGCACCGGCAGCAATAGCGCGCTGACCAGCGGCAGGCTCACCCGCAGCCGGCCGCGTGGCGCGCCTGCCGTGTGCGACAGCTCCAGCTCGGCCGCCTCGATCTCGGCCAGCACCCGCCGGCTGCGCGCCAGGAACAGCGCGCCCTCTGCCGTGAGCGTGATGCTGCGCGTGCTGCGGTGAAACAGGCGCACGCCCAGCCGCTCTTCCAGCCGCGCCACGCGCTTGCCCACGGCCGAGGCCGACACGCCCAGCAGCCGCCCGGCCGCCACAAAGCTGCGCGTTTCCGCCACCTGCACAAAAACGGTGAATCCACTGAGGCTGTCCACGATGCGCTCCATTGCGGACATTGGCATCCGCAGAGACTGGAACTCTAACCCTCTTTTTCCGGAGTGGGATAGCTCCTATGGTTCCGGTCTGTGTCACTACTGCCTGGAATTTCCGTGTCTGCCCTGCCTATCTCCCCCGATCCGCTCGACCATCGCGTCGATGCGGCCCTGGACCTCGCCTTGGCCGAACAACGCCTGGTCGGCGCCGTCGTCCTCATTGCCCAGGACGGACAAACTGTCTACCAGCGTGCCGCAGGCTGGGCCGACCGCGAAGCCCAGCGTCCGATGCGTGAAGACGCGCTGTTCCGACTGGCCTCGGTGTCCAAGCCCATCGTCTCCACCGCCGCCCTGGTGCTGGTGGCGCAAGGCCGCTTGAGCCTGGACGACACTGTGCAGCGCTGGTTGCCCGACTTCCACCCCACCCTGCCCGACGGCGGCCCGGCGCAGATCAGCGTGCGCCAATTGCTGACCCACACCGCAGGCCTGGGCTACCGCTTTCTGGAGGCCGATGCCAACGGCCCCTACGCCCGCGCCGGTGTGTCGGACGGCATGGACCGCTCCGGCATCAGCCTGGCAGAGAACCTGCGCCGCATCGCCAGCGTGCCGCTGCTCTACGCACCCGGCAGCGCCTGGGGCTACTCCCTGGCAACCGATGTGCTGGGCGCCGTAATCGAGAGCGTGAGCGGCATGCCGCTGGCCCAGGCAGTGCACACGCTGGTAACCGAGCCCCTGGGCCTGCGCGATACCGGTTTTGCCGTGGCCGATGCGGCCCGGCTGGCCGTGCCCTACGTCAACGACGCCCCGGCGCCACGCCGTATGCCGGCGCAAGTGACGGTGCCCGCTTTCGAGGGCACCGTGGGCATCCGCTTCGAACCGGAGCGCGCCTTCGATACCGACGCCTTTGCTTCCGGCGGCGCCGGCATGGTCGGCAGCGCCGGCGATGTCCTGCGCCTGCTGGAAGCCTTGCGCGCCGGCGGCGCACCGTTGCTGCCCGCCGCGCTGGTAGACAGCATGGGCCACAACCACACCGGCGCCTTCGGCCCACCCGATGCGCCAGGCGCCGGCTTCGGTCTGGGCTTCTCGGTGCTGCACGACCCGCAGCCCACGGCCTCGCCAGAATCGCCCGGCACCTGGCGCTGGGGCGGCGCCTATGGTCACTCCTGGTTCGTCGACCGGGCGCGCGGCCTGAGCGTGGTCGCCTTCACCAACACCGTGTATGAGGGCATGTCAGGCCGCTTTGTCACCGACTTGCGGGATGCCGTCTATGGCCGATAACAGCCTTGCCATCCCCCGGGGCGCAGCTACCGTGCCCACGCCGACCCGGCTCCCGCTGGCCGGCCTGCTGGGCCTGGCGGCCGCGGGCTTCATCACCATCCTGACCGAGGCCCTGCCCGCCGGGCTATTGCCGCAGATGAGCCGCGACCTGGGCGTGTCTGAAGCGCTGGTCGGTCAGCTCGTCACCATGTATGCCCTGGGCTCGCTGCTGGCGGCCATTCCGCTGGTGGCGGCCACCCGCAGTTGGCGGCGGCGCCCGCTGCTGCTGATTGCGATTGGCGGCTTTGCCATCGTCAACAGCATCACGGCGTTCTCGCACCACTACGTGCTTACGCTGGGTGCGCGCTTCTTTGCGGGCGTGTTCGCCGGGCTGCTGTGGGCCCTGGTGGCCGGCCATGCGGCACGCATGGTGGCGCCGGCGCAGAGGGGCCGGGCCATTGCCGTGGCCATGCTCGGGACACCGCTGGCCTTGTCGCTGGGCATCCCGGCCGGTACCTTCCTGGCCACGGTGACAGGCTGGCGCAGCAGCTTCGGCATCATGTCGGTGCTGACCGTGCTGCTGCTGGGCTGGGTGCGCTGGAAGGTGCCGGACTTCCCCGGCCAGCCTGCCGGGCAGCAACTGGGGGTGCGCCGCGTATTCACGCTGCCGGGCGTGCGGCCGGTGCTGTTCGTGATGTTCGCCTTTGTGCTCGCGCACAACATCCTCTACACCTATATCGCACCCTTCCTGCTCCAGGCTGGCCTGGCAGATCGTGTCGATCTGGTGCTGCTGGTGTTTGGCGCGGCCTCGCTGCTGGGCATCTGGTTCACCGGCCATTGGATCGACCGCAGGCTGCGCCGGCTGGTGCTGGCCAGCACGGTGGCCTTTGGCCTGGCGGCCCTGGCACTGGGCCTGTGGAGCAGCACACCGGCCGTGATCTACGCCAGCATCGCCATCTGGGGGCTGGCCTTTGGCGGCTCGCCCACGCTGTTCCAGACCGCGTCGGCCCACGCCGCGGGCGATGCGGCAGACGTGGCCCAGTCCATGGTGGTCACGGCCTGGAACCTGGCGATTGCCGGCGGCGGCCTGGCCGGCGGCCTGCTGCTGGGCATGTTCGGTACGGACTCCTTCCCCTGGGCCTTGTGCGCCCTGCTGGCGGTGGCGTTGGGCGTGGCCTGGCACGCCCGTGGCCACGGCTTTCCGCCGCCGGGGCATTGATGCGCGGCGGGCATCGATGCCCGCTGTAAATGTCAGCAATCAAAGGGACTCCCCGCTGCCGCCGCGCAGCGCATCTGGCTACATTCAAGAGATGTCCGCCCCCGCCCAAGCTCTGTCCCTCAGCCGCGTCCTGCTTTGCGGCGCCGCCATCGTTACCCTGTCCATGGGCATACGCCACGGCTTCGGCCTGTGGCTGCAGCCGGTCACGCAGGAAATGGGCTGGACGCGGCAGACCTTCTCGTTCGCCATTGCCATCCAGAACATCGCCTGGGGTGTGTTCGGCATTTTTGCCGGCATGGTGGCCGACCGCTTTGGCGCGTTCCGGGTGCTGGTGGCGGGCGCGTTGCTGTATGCGCTGGGGCTGGCCGGCATGGCGCTGTCGCCCACACCGCTGATGTTTGCGCTGAGCGCAGGCGTCACCATCGGCGCGGCGCAGGCCGGCACCACCTATGCCGTGATCTACGGCATCCTGGGCCGGCAAATCCCGGCAGAAAAACGCTCCTGGGCCATGGGCGTGACGGCCGCGGCCGGCTCCTTTGGTCAGTTCCTGATGGTGCCGGTCGAGGGCCAACTGATCGCCCAGTTCGGCTGGCACCAGGCCTTGCTGGTGCTGGCGGCGCTGGTGCTGCTGGTCGTGCCACTGGCCATCGCGCTGCGCGAACCGGGGTTTTCCGGTGGCGGCACGCGGCCCGCGCGCGAGCAAACCATTGCCCAGGCGCTGGGCGAAGCCTTTCGCTACCCCAGCTTCCTGCTGCTGATGGCGGGTTACTTTGTCTGTGGCTTCCAGGTGGTGTTCATCGGCGTGCACATGCCCAGCTACCTGCGCGACCAGGGCCTGCCGCCGCAGGTGGCCAGCTATGCGCTGGCGCTGATCGGCCTGTTCAACGTGGTCGGCACCTATGTCGCGGGGACGCTCGGCCAGCGACTGGCCAAGCGCCACATCCTGTCCTTCATCTATGCGGCGCGGGCCGTGGTGATCACGGTCTTCCTGCTGGTGCCCATCACGCCGGCCAGCGTCTATGTGTTTGCGGCCGTCATGGGCACGCTGTGGCTGTCCACCATCCCGCCGACCAATGCGGCGATCGCGCAGATCTTCGGCATCCAGCATTTGTCCACGCTCAGCGGCTTCGTCTTCCTGTCGCACCAGGTCGGCTCCTTCCTGGGCGTGTGGCTGGGCGGGCTGCTCTATGACCGCACCGGCAGCTATGACGTGGTCTGGAAGATCTCGATCGCCCTGGGCGTGTTCGCCGCACTGGTGAACCTGCCGGTGCGCGAAGCGCCGATCCGCCGGCCAGTGGCGGGGCTTGCATGAAGCCGGCACAACGGATCGCCAGCTACGCAGCAGCACTCGCCGCGCTTGGCGCAGTCTTTGCGCTGTATGTCCAGCCCGACTTCCTGGTGCTGCTGGCAGATCGGCTGTGGGCATGCTTCTGAGTCCGGGGACCACGACGCCGTCTGACTGGATCCTGCGCTGGGCACACCTGGTGCCGCCCCGCGGCCCGGTGCTGGACGTGGCCTGCGGCAATGGCCGGCACCTGCGCTGGTTTCATGCACGAAATCACCCTGTAGCCGGCGTAGATATTAGGCAGGAAGCTATCGAAAGCGTAGCAAACCTGGGCGAGATGCTGCAGGCCGACATCGAGGCCGGCCCTTGGCCCTACGCCGGACGCCGCTTTGCCGGCGTGGTGGTCACGAACTACCTCTGGCGCCCCCTGCTGCCGGCCATCGTCGACTGCCTGGCACCAGACGGCGTGCTGCTGTACGAAACCTTCTCAGCCGGCAACGCCGCCTATGGCAAACCGTCGCGGCCCGACTTCCTGCTGCAACCCGGCGAACTGCTGCAGGCCTGCGCCGGCCTGCGCGTGGTGGCCTATGAAGACGGCTTTCTGCCACTGCCCTCGCCGCGCTGCGTGCAGCGCATTGCCGCAGTGCGCCTGAGCGACGACGCGCCGCCTGCGTTAGTGTGAGAACGTAAACACGTTCTGAGGAACGGAACCAAGCGGCCGCATCTTCAGTCCACTGCTACTTGTCCCTAGAACGTCCAGGCCCATGCCGACGCAGCCGACGGCTAAAATCCGCGATTACTCGACAGACAGGCACCCTCCCAGGACATGACCACCCCTACCGGCCCCATTACAGGCAGCATCGTCGCCCTCGTCACCCCCATGCACGAGGACGGCAGCGTGGATTACCCCACACTGCGCAAGCTGATCGACTGGCACATCGCAGAGGGCACGGACTGCATCGGCGTAGTCGGCACCACGGGTGAATCCCCCACGGTGGACGTGGAAGAGCACCGCGAGATCATCCGCGTCTCGGTCGAACAGGCCGCCGGGCGCGTGCCGATCATGGCCGGCTGTGGCGCCAATTCCACCAAGGAAGCCATCGAGCTGGCCAAGTACGCCAAGGGCGTGGGCGCCGACTGCCAGTTGCAGGTCGTGCCCTACTACAACAAGCCGACGCAAGAAGGCCAGTACCAGCACTTCAAGGCCATTGCCGAAGCCGTCGGCGATCTGCCCACCGTGCTTTACAACGTGCCTGGCCGCACCGTAGCCGATATGGCACATGACACCGTGCTGCGCCTGGCCCAGGTGCCCGGCATCGTCGGCATCAAGGAAGCCACCGGCAACATCGAGCGTGCGCAATGGCTGATCCGCGAAGTCCCCAAGGGCTTTGCCGTCTACTCGGGCGACGACCCGACCGCAGTGGCCTTGATGCTGTGCGGTGGTCAGGGCAATGTCAGCGTCACTGCCAACATCGCGCCACGCCTGATGCACGAGCTGTGCGTGGCCGCCATTGCCGGCGACGCGCGGCAGGCCTTGCAGATCCAGATGCAGTTGCTGCCGGTGCACAAGCACCTGTTTGTCGAGGCCAACCCCATCCCGCTCAAGTGGGTCATGGAGCGCATGGGCCTGTGTGGCGGGACCATGCGCCTGCCCATGACGCGCCTTGCCGCCGCCAATGAACCCGTGGTTGAGCAGGCGCTGCGCGCCAGTGGCCTGCTTTGATTCTCCGCACCGAAGCGCTCTCACCTTCACCCAACGCAAGGGATTTTTCCGTGACCCGCATTGCACCTGTCGCCCGCAACATTGGTTTGCTGGGCTTGGCCTTGGCCCTCTCGGCGTGCTCGGTACTCGAGAACGACAAGATCGACTACAAGAGCGCCACCCGCACCAACAAGTCCACCCTGGACGTGCCGCCTGACCTCACCCAACTCACACGCGACACGCGTTATGCGCTGCCCGCCGGAGCACCGGTCTCGGCCAGCGGCTTCGAGGCCGCGCAAGCAATCGCGGCGCCATCCAGCGGTGCCAATGCGGCAGCATCGAGCATCGGCGACGTGCGCATCGCGCGCGACGGCAATACCCGCTGGCTGGTGGTCGACCGCCCCGCGGACAAGCTGTGGGACCCGGTGCGCGACTTCTGGATGGAGAGCGGCTTCCTGCTCACCATCGACCAGTCCAACCTGGGCATCATGGAAACCGACTGGGCCGAGAACCGCGCCAAGCTGCCGCAGGACATCATCCGCAGCACGCTGGGCAAGCTGATCGACTCGGCCTACTCCACCGGCGAGCGCGACAAGTTCCGCACCCGGCTGGAGCGCACCAGCGACGGCAAGACCGAGATCTTCATCAGCCACCGCGGCATGCAAGAGGTCTACTCCGACAAGGTCCAGAAAGACCAGACCGTGTGGCAACCGCGCCCGGTCGACCCGGAGCTGGAGGCCGAATTCCTGCGGCGCCTGATGGTCAAGCTCGGCGGCGCCACCGAAGTGCAGTCCAAGCAATTGCTGGCCAGCGCCCCTGAAGTGCGCAGCACCGTGCGCGTAGCCAGTGACAACGGCGCGCCCGTGGTGCAGCTGGACGAGAACTTCGACCGCGCCTGGCGCCGTGTCGGCCTGACGCTGGACCGCACCGGCTTCACCGTCGAAGACCGCGACCGCAGCCAGGGCCTGTACTTCGTGCGCTACGTGGCACCCAATGCCGACAAGAAGGACCAGGGCTTCCTCGGCAAGATCTTCAACCGCAACCCCGACGCCTCCGCGCCGGTGAAGTACCGGATCTTTGTACGCGGCCAGGGCAACGCCACGACCGTACTGGTACAAGACACCAACGGTGCGCCCCAGGCCTCTGCCGATGCCAGCCGCATCGTGCAGGTCATCGCCGACGATCTGAAGTAGCGCTCCGGGCTGGGCGAACCCTTCGCCCAGCCTGCGCGTTACCCCATCAGACATGCTGCGCTTGCGCAACCTGGGCAGTGGCAGCTCAGGCAATGCGACCCTCATCGAGGGCCGCGGCGGCATCCACACCACACGACTGCTGGTGGACTGCGGCCTTGGCATTCGCCACCTCGGGCAGCGCCTGGGCGCCGCGGGGCTGGCGCCCGACGACCTCGACGCGATCTTCATCACGCACGAGCACGCCGACCACATCGGTTGCGCACAGGCGCTGGCGCTGCGCCACCGCATCCCGGTCTGGATGAGCCACGGCACCCATGTGGCGCTCGGCGCCCCTGACTTCGACGGCCTGCTGCAGATTGCCCACGACCTGCAGCCGATCGCCCTTGGCGCCATTGAGCTGCGCCCCTTCACCGTGCCCCATGACGCACGCGAGCCACTGCAGCTACGCTGCTCTGACGGAGCCTTGCACCTGGGCGTGCTGACCGATCTGGGCCATGCCAGCAGCCATGTGATTGAGCAATTGCAAGGCTGCCATGCGCTGATGCTTGAATCCAACCACGATCCGGAGCTGCTGGCGCAGTCGCGCTACCCGGAATTTCTCAAGCGCCGTGTTGGTGGCCGTTATGGCCACCTGGCCAATGCAGCAGCGGCTGCACTCGCACAGCGCCTGCAGCACCCTGGGCTGCGCTGGGTTGTGGCCGCCCACCTCAGTGAGCGCAACAACCGCCCGGAATTGGCCCGCGCCGGCCTGGCTGCGGCCCTGGGCTGGGAGCCGCAGCAAATCCATGTGGCCGACCCTGTGACCGGAACCGATTGGCTGGATATCCAATAAAAAAGCCACCTTGCGGTGGCTTTTTTACAAACGCTTGTAGCGCGCAGATTACTTCTTGGCGGCTTCTGCTGCAGCATCGGCAGCTTTCTTGGCAGCCTCGCTGGCGGAATCTGCGGCGCTGCTGGCCGCACTCGCCGCGTTGCTGGCTGCATCTGCAGCGGCGCCAGCAGCGGCACCTGCTGCATCCGCCGCTCCGGCAGGACCTGGGCCAAGAGACGCGCCAGGGACAGCCGGCGAAGGAGCGGCTGGAGCTGGTGCTTCAATCGGGGCTGGAGCCGGTACAGGCGCTGGCTCTTCCTTTTTACCGCAGGCAGCGAGGGCCACGGCAGAAACCAGAGTGGCGAGAACGAGCGAGTTCTTCATATCGAGATTCCTTTGGAATGGATAAAACTTGAAACTGCCGGCGTCGTGTACCGCGAACCTTGCCGCGAATATCACCGGTGCGTCGGCTCATTTTCTGCACTAACCAAAAATCGATTGTAGGGGTTCGTATCAATATCAGCCCGTGCCGAAACAGTCCATTTCAAATGGACATCCCGGCTTTTCCACACTGGGTTTGATTCGCCGTCATTCCTCATAAACCCAATATCGACGCGGGAAAAGCGCTGCTGCTGCGCAGCAAATGCCCTTCGATCGCTTCGCGCAGGCCCAGGCGCCGCTCGGGCTCCCGTCCGCAAACCGCCACACAACGCGCCGCGTCTACCCGGCGCATGACCCAATCGGGCGACCAGAATGCGCTGGGCAGGTCTGATACCGCCGCATGGCTGCGGCGGCAACTCACGATCGCATCCCATTGCCGGCGCCATTGCAGCAAACGCGGATGGCCCGTCTCCAGGCGGGCATAGCTCGCAGCCAGCAGCGTGATGCGCCGCCCCGGCCGGGACCAGCCCTGCAGCAACTCGACGGTAGCCGCCTCCCCCAGCCGCCAGTCGGCGAAGTCCGCGTCGACCAACACCAGCTCGGGCCAGCCCTGCTCCTGCGCCGCGCGCAAGCCATTGCGAACGGCATCCTGGAAAGCGACACGCCCCTCGATGCGGCCCTGCGGTAAGGCGAGCGTGGCCGGGCCGGCTGTCATGCGGGCTCTGCGGCCTCGTGCAACCAGCCGGCCTCACCCCAGGACGACAGCAGCTCACGCGCATCGACACTCGCCGCAGCCACCTCCGCGGCCGTCAGCCCGCGCGCATCGGCCAGGCGCTGCATCAGACGCGCATCGCGGCCCGCAGCACGGTAGCTCTCGCCGTTGATGAAGATGTGGCGCGGGTCGTAGAGCATGCGGGTACGCCGGTCCAACCGAACTGCCGCAGGCAGCACCAGTGCCGCGCCCTCATCGAACCAGACCTGCGGTTTGGGCTCGGTCAGGTATTCACCCAAGGCGCGCGGCAGGGCATCGCGGTCGCGCAGCAAATCCTCCAGCGCCGATCGGGCGAAGGCCTGCAGCGCCTCCGGCACCGCCCCCGGGGCCGCCACGGCGGGCTGGCCGGCATCGGCATACAGCCGCTCACTGGCATCGGCCGCGTCTTCGGCCAGTCGCTGCAGCAGTTCCTGCGCCAGCTCGTTCTCGCGCGGCGCGCGAAAGCCGATGGAGCAGGTCATGCATTCGCCCTCAGCCGTGCCGTCGTGGGCATAACGCGGTGGCAGGTACAGCATGTCGCCCGGCTCCAGCACAAATTCCTGCTCAGGCGTGAACTGGGCCAGGATCTTCAGCGGCACATCCTCCTGCAGCGTCAAATCCTTCTGCCGACCTATGCGCCAGCGGCGCCGGCCATGCGTCTGCAGCAGGAACACGTCATAGCTGTCGAAATGCGGCCCGACGCCCCCGCCATCGGTGGCGAAGCTGATCATCACATCGTCGAGCCGCGCATCCGGCACAAAGCGAAATTGCTGCAACAGGCGATGAGCGCCGGCGTGGTGCAGGTCCACGCCCTGCACCAGCAGCGTCCAGTCGGGCGCCGCCAGCGGCGGCAGAGCGCGGCGCGCCAGCGGGCCACTGCGCATCTGCCAGCGGCCGTTGGTGGCGCGGATCAGGCGCGACTCCACGTCATCGCGCGCCGCCAGCGCCAGCAACTCGGCCCGGGCAGGCAGCCATGCCTGCGGGTCGGGCACAGCCTGACGGATCAGCAGGGGCTTGCGCTGCCAATGGCGGCGCATGAAAAGATCAGGGCTGAGGCCGCCCAGCAGGGCCAGCGGCAAAGAGGTATCCATGGAATTGGGGCACAGCCGCGCGTGGCGGCAAGGGCAGAGTCGAACTGCGACAATTCTCGTATGGAAATCTCGGAACAATGCGTGGTCGCTCTGACCTGGAAACTCACCGACACCCTGGGCGAGGAACTTGACGTGCTGGACAGCCCCGTCGAATTTCTCGTGGGTGGCGACGATCTACTCAAGAAAATAGAGGATGCACTGCAAGGCCATGTGGTCGGCGATCAGCTCAAGCTGCATATCGAGCCGGAAGAGGCCTTTGGCGACTACAACGACAAGATGCTGTTCCTGGAGCCTCGGAGCAACTTCCCCGCTGAGCTGGAGGAAGGCCTGACCTTCGAAGGCAGCGCACTGCCGCCCGGCACCAACCCCGATGCGCCCCGCGACGCGCTCTATACGATCGCAGAGATCTACCCCGAACACATCGTGCTCGACGGCAACCACCCGCTGGCCGGCATCGCCATTCGCCTGGAGCTGAAGGTGGAAGGCGTGCGCGAAGCCACGGAGGAAGAAATCGGGCGCGGCACCGCCGGCACCGGCTTCTTCCGCGTGCAGCCGCAAGCGCCTGGCAACTCGACGCTGCACTAAATTTCATTCCAAACAAAAAGGGCTGCCACGGCAGCCCTTTTTTGATGGGTCGAGCCGATCAGAAGCGCTGGATCTGACCGTCCTGGATACGCACGCGATCGCCAATGCGCAGATCGCCCGGCGACGGCACATCGAAGGCCCGGCCACTGCCGTTGTCCAGTTGCACCGAGACCCGGTAGGTCTGGACGATGGGGCCGCGCTGATTGCCTTCAATCTGGTTGCCGGCAACCGCGCCGCCTACAGCGCCGATACCGGTGGCCAGCGCCCGTCCGCCACCGTGACCGATCTGGTTGCCCACCACGGCACCCAGCACGCCGCCAAGGAGAGCGCCAGCACCAGAAGGCGCCCGCGCCTGCTCCGACTGCATGACCTCGATATTGCTGATGCGGCCGTACTCCATATGAGACGGCCGCGGCTGTTGCTGCTGGTAGTAGGGCGCGGGTTGCGCCACAGGTGCCGGATAGGCGACCGGATACGGCGCTGGCCGGGCGTCATAGGGAACGGCGACGCAGGCCGTGAGAGATGCCACGGCAAGGGCGCCGAGGGCTATGGAAAGGCTGCGGGTAAGCTGGGCCATGCTGAACTCCTGTCCTGTATAGGTCGTGTACGGTCTTCGTCAGGTAGACCCGACACTCATCTGAAAAATTAGGCCGGTCCGCCCAACATCGCCCCATCGGGCAAGCGCCTGAGGGCACGTCGGATGTACAACGCACCGATAGTAGGAAACAGCCGACGCGCAGGCACGAAGACCGGGCAAATAAGCGTTACCAGGTGCGTCCTGGCCATCAGCCCCGGCCGGTCGAGCCGTAACCACCCTCGCCGCGTGGTGACACCGGGAACTCTTCCACCACCCGGAAACGCGCCTGCACCACCGGCACGATCACCAGTTGCGCGATGCGCTCCATCGGCGCAATGGTGAAGGCTGTGTCGCTGCGGTTCCAGGCGCTCAGCATCAATTGGCCCTGGTAGTCGCTGTCGATCAGGCCGACCAGATTGCCCAGCACGATGCCGTGCTTGTGACCCAGACCCGAGCGCGGCAGGATCAGTGCGGCGTAGGCCGGGTCGGCCAGGTGAATGGCGATGCCGGTCGGCACCAGTTGCCAGGCGTTGGGGGCCAGCTCCAATGGAGCGTCCAGGCAGGCACGCAGGTCGAGGCCAGCGCTACCGGGCGTGGCGTAGGCGGGCAATTGGTCCGCCATGCGCGGGTCGAGGATTTTTACGTCTAGTTCCATATTCAAGTCATCAGGCTGCCGCACCGATGCGGGCAGCAATCTCGGCCACCAACTGGCGCGCCAGCACCAGCTTGGAAGCTCGTTCGGTCGGCTGCGCACCCTGCGCATCGACCAACAGCAATTGGTTGTCGTCCTGGCCAAAAGCAGCCGGACCGATATTGCCGACCAGCAGCGGAATGCCCTTGCGCTCGCGCTTGGCCTTGGCATGGGCCGCCAGGTCGTGGCTCTCGGCAGCAAAACCGACGCAAAAGAGTTGGCCGCTGCGCGCCCGCTCGCTCTGGGCCAGGGTCTGCAGGATGTCGGTGTTCTCGACAAACTCCAGCACCGGCGTAGCGCCAGAGCCATCCTTCTTGATCTTCTGCGTGCTGGGCGCCGCAGGGCGCCAATCCGCCACCGCAGCAGTAGCGACAAAAACGGTAGCCACATCAGCGGCCGCCACCGTGGCATCGAGCATCTGGCGAGCCGACTGCACGTCGATGCGACGCACGCCGCGCGGCGTCGGCAACGCCACGGGGCCGGCCACCAAAGTCACCTCGGCGCCCGCCTCGCGCGCAGCACGGGCAACGGCAAAACCCATCTTGCCGGATGAATGGTTGGTGATGCCCCGGATCGGGTCGATGGCCTCAAAAGTGGGGCCTGCCGTGACCAGCACATGCTGGCCGGCCAGCCGCTTGGGCTGGAAGTGGGCGATCAGGTCTTCCAGCAGCTCGGCTGGCTCCAGCATGCGCCCGTCGCCGGTTTCGCCGCAGGCTTGCAGGCCATTGCCCACGCCCAGCACCACGGCGCCATCGGCCGCCAGTTGGGCCAGGTTGCGCTGCGTGGCCGGGTGCAGCCACATCTCGCGGTTCATGGCGGGCGCCACCAGCAGCGGTACGCTTGCCACGGGCCTTGCCAGGCACAGCAGGCTCAGCAATTCGTCGGAGCGGCCCTGCACCAGGCGGGTGATGAAGTCCGCGCTGCAGGGCGCGATCAGGATGGCGTCGGCCTCGCGCCCCAGGTTGATGTGGGGCATGTTGTTGGGCTCGCGCGCATCCCACTGCGAGCCATAGACCGGGCGCTGCGACAGCGCCTGCATGGTCACGGCGGTGATGAAATGCTCGGCCGCTTCGGTCATCACCACCTGCACCGTGGCGCCGGCTTTCACCAACAGGCGGCAGAGCTCGGCCGACTTGTAGCAGGCGATGCCGCCGGTCAGGCCGAGGACGATGTGTTTGCCGGAAAGGTCCATGCGCTGCGCCCGGAGAAGGGGGTAAACCAAGGGAGCGGGCAATGTAGCAGACCGTTGCAGCGGCCAGGACTGGTCTGGGCCGACCTCTATAATCTCGCTTTACCACCTCCCGGGAAGCAAGGCTCCCGACCCGACATGACCAAATTCGTCTTCGTCACCGGCGGTGTGGTGTCTTCCCTGGGCAAGGGAATCGCCTCAGCCTCCCTTGCCGCGATCCTCGAATCGCGGGGCCTCAAGGTCACGCTCATCAAGCTCGATCCCTACATCAATGTGGACCCGGGCACCATGTCTCCCTTCCAGCACGGCGAGGTGTTCGTCACCGACGACGGCGCCGAAACCGACCTGGACCTGGGCCACTATGAGCGTTTCGTCGAAACGCGCATGAAGCGCACCAACAACTTCACCACCGGCCGGATCTACCAGTCGGTGCTGGAGAAGGAGCGCCGCGGCGACTACCTGGGCAAGACCGTGCAGGTGATCCCGCACATCACCAACGAGATCCAGGAATACATCAAGCGCGGTGCGGGCTTTGACACGCCCGATGCAGTCGATGTCGCCATCGTCGAGATCGGCGGCACGGTGGGCGATATCGAATCATTGCCCTTCCTGGAAGCCGTGCGCCAGATGAGCCTGCGCATGGGCCCGAACAACACCGCCTTCGTGCACCTGACCTACGTGCCCTGGATTGCGGCTGCAGGCGAGCTCAAGACCAAGCCCACCCAGCACACGGTGCAGAAGCTGCGCGAGATCGGCATCCAGGCCGACGCCCTGCTGTGCCGCGCCGACCGCCGCATTCCCGAAGACGAGCGCGCCAAGATCTCGCTCTTCACCAACGTGCCCGAGTGGGGCGTGATCTCGATGTGGGACGTGGACACCATCTACAAGGTGCCACGCATGCTGCACGAGCAAGGCCTGGACGGCCTGATCTGCGACAAGCTGCGCCTGAACACCCCGCCGACCAGCCTCAAGCGCTGGGACGACCTGGTGTATGAAACCGCGCATCCGCAGCACGAGGTGACCATCGCCATGGTTGGCAAGTATGTCGACCTGTCGGACAGCTACAAGTCGCTGAACGAGGCGCTGCGCCATGCCGGCATGAAGAACCACGCACGGGTGAAGATCGAGTACGTCGACTCCGAAACCATCGCGCCCGACAACGTCGCGCGCCTGGCCCAGTACGACGCCATCCTGGTGCCCGGCGGCTTTGGCAAGCGCGGCGTGGAAGGCAAGATCTGCGCGGCCCGCTTTGCCCGCGAGCACAAGCTGCCCTACCTGGGCATCTGCCTGGGCATGCAGGTGGCCACCATCGAATACGCGCGCCATGTGGCCGGCCTGAAGGACGCCAACAGCACCGAGTTCGAACCGGCAACACCCTGCCCCGTGATCGCCCTGATCACCGAGTGGAAGGACGCCGACGGCACGATCAAGACGCGCACGGCCAGCTCTGACCTCGGCGGCACCATGCGCCTGGGTGCGCAAAGCTCCGACGTGGCCCCCGACACGCTGGCGCACGAGATCTACGGCGACGTGGTGACCGAGCGCCATCGCCACCGCTACGAAGCCAACGTGAACTACCTGGACCAACTGCGCCAGGCTGGTTTGGTGATCTCTGCCCTGACGCAGCGCGAGCAACTGACCGAGATCGTCGAGCTGCCGCGCGCGGTGCACCCCTGGTACATCGGCGTGCAGTTCCACCCCGAATTCAAGTCCACGCCCTGGGATGGGCACCCGCTGTTCAATGCCTTTGTGAAGGCGGCTCTGCAGCATCAGGGCGCGGACAAGAAGGCTCTAAAGGTCGTTGCATGAAGCTTTGCGGATTCGACATCGGGCTCAACCAGCCCTTCTTCCTGATCGCCGGGCCCTGCGTGATCGAGTCCGAGCAATTGCAGATGGACACGGCCGGCACGCTGAAGGAAATCACGACGGCGCTCGGCATCCCCTTCATCTTCAAGAGCAGCTTTGACAAGGCCAACCGTTCCTCGGGCACCAGCTTTCGCGGCCCGGGCCGCGAGAAGGGCCTGGAGATCCTGGCCAAGATCAAGCGCGAGCTGGGCCTGCCGGTGCTGACCGACGTGCACACCGAGGACGACATCACCGAGGCCGCCAAGGTGGTCGACGTGCTGCAGACGCCCGCCTTCCTGTGCCGCCAGACCGACTTCATCCGCGCCGTGGCGCAGTCGGGCAAACCGGTCAACATCAAGAAGGGCCAGTTCCTTGCGCCGCACGACATGAAGAACGTGATCGACAAGGCCCGCGCCGCCGCCAAGGAGGCCGGCCTGCCCGAGGACAGCTTCATGGCCTGCGAGCGTGGTGCGAGCTTTGGCTACAACAACCTGGTGTCGGACATGCGCAGCCTGGCGATCATGCGCGAGACCGGTGCCCCGGTGGTGTTCGACGCCACCCACTCCGTGCAATTGCCCGGCGGCCAGGGCACCAGCTCGGGCGGCCAGCGCGAGATGGTGCCGGTGCTGGCACGCGCGGCCGTGGCGGTGGGCGTGGCTGGCCTGTTCATGGAAACCCATCCCGATCCGGCCAAGGCCTTGTCGGACGGCCCCAACGCAGTGCCGCTCAAGCACATGAAGGCGCTGCTGGAAACGCTGGTGGCGCTGGACGACATCACCAAGAAAAACGGTTTTCTCGAAGAGAGTTTTGCAGCATGAGCGGCTACATCATTGCCTACGTCGAAGTCACCAACCCGGTGCAGTACGAGGACTACAAGAAGTGGTCCAGCGAAGCCATGCGCGTGCACGGTGCCGAGGTCTGCATCCGTGGCGGCCAGGTCGAGGTGATCGAGGGCGACTGGTCGCCCTCCCGCGTCGTCCTGCTGAAGTTTCCGAGCTTCGAGGCCGCCAAGGCCTTCAGTGCCTCCCCTGAATACGAAAAGGCGCGCGCGTCGCGCCAGGGCGCAGCGATCATGCGCATGATCGCCGTCGAAGGCTTCTGACCGACGGCCCTTCGTGCCCGGCTTTGGCTTCCGTTTTTTTAGCATCCAAGGAAAAGAGAAGAACGCATGAGTGCAATCGTTGACATCGTCGGCCGCGAAGTACTGGACAGCCGCGGCAACCCTACCGTCGAATGCGACGTGCTGCTCGAATCGGGCGTGATGGGCCGCGCCGCCGTGCCCTCGGGCGCCTCCACCGGCAGCCGCGAAGCCATTGAACTGCGTGACGGCGACAAGAGCCGCTACCTGGGCAAGGGCGTGTTGAAGGCCGTCGAGCACATCAACACCGAAATCTCCGAGGCCGTGCTGGGCCTGGACGCCTCCGAGCAGGCTTTCCTGGACAAGACCCTGATCGACCTCGACGGCACCGACAACAAGGGCCGCCTGGGTGCCAACGCGATGCTGGCCGTGTCCATGGCTGTGGCGCGCGCCGCAGCCGAGGAATCGGGCCTGCCGCTGTACCGCTACTTCGGCGGCATGGGCGGCATGCAGTTGCCGGTGCCGATGATGAACGTGATCAACGGTGGCGCACACGCCAACAACAGCCTGGACCTGCAAGAGTTCATGATCATCCCGGTCGGCGCGCCCAGCTTCCGCGAAGCCGTGCGCTATGGCGCCGAGGTGTTCCATGCACTCAAGAAGATCCTCAACGACCGCGGCATCAGCACGGCCGTGGGCGACGAAGGCGGTTTTGCCCCCAGCGTGGAAAGCCACGAAGCAGCGATCCAGCTGATCCTCGAAGCCATCGACAAGGCCGGCTTCACCGCGGGCGAGCAGATCGCCCTGGGCCTGGACTGCGCCGCCAGCGAGTTCTACAAGGATGGCAAGTACGTGCTGGCTGGCGAAGGCCTGTCGCTGTCGGCCGAGGAATGGACCAGCATGCTGGCCACCTGGGTCGACAAGTACCCGATCATCAGCATCGAAGACGGTATGGCCGAAGGCGACTGGGACGGCTGGAAGCACCTGACCGAAGTGCTGGGCAAGAAGGTGCAGTTGGTGGGCGACGACCTGTTCGTCACCAACACCAAGATCCTGCAAGAAGGCATCGACAAGGGCATTGCCAATTCGATCCTGATCAAGATCAACCAGATCGGCACGCTGACCGAAACCTTTGCCGCCATCGAGCTGGCCAAGCGCGCAGGCTACACGGCCGTCATTTCGCACCGCTCGGGCGAGACCGAGGACAGCACCATTGCCGACATCGCCGTGGGCACCAATGCCGGCCAGATCAAGACCGGCTCGCTCAGCCGCAGCGACCGTACCGCCAAGTACAACCAGTTGCTGCGCATCGAAGAAGACCTGGGCGACATCGCCTACTACCCGGGCCGTGCTGCGTTCTATAACTTGAAATGACACACCCCCAGGCTGCGCGCACTATGTGTCGCTTCGCCAACCCCCTTGCAGGGGGCACATCCAGCGGCCCGGCAAAGCCGGCTCCGCGGATGTCTGCGCACGGCCTGCTCTGCAGCCTTCGGTGTCGCCTACCGTCTCAAGCCGCCCTGGGGCGGCCCAGAGGGGCCTAGCGTCCTATGGTGAACAGGGCCGTTCCCATCGTACTGATCGCCGTGCTGGCGCTGCTGCACAGCCAGCTTTGGTTTGGCCGTGGCAGCGTGCCTGACGTCAAGCAGATGCAGCGCCGCATCGAGGCGCTCAAGGAATCCAACGCGCAGGCGCAATTGGTCAATGAGCGGCTGACCTCCGAGGTCGAGGACCTCAAGGGTGGCCTGGACATGGTCGAGGAAAAGGCACGCAGCGAACTGGGCATGGTCAAGCCCAACGAGATCCTGGTCCAAATCGCTAGATAAGGCACACCCCCAGGCTTCGCGCACTTCGTGTCGCTACGCCAACCCCCTTGCAGGGGGCACATCCTGCGGACTGGCAGAGCCAGATCCGCGGATGTCTTGGCTTGGCCTGCTCTGCGGCCTTTTGTGCGTAGCACCATTACGAAGCTATATGGCCGACCTTTTCACTGCCGAAGCCTTCACCCTTTGGGGTGCGCCGACCACCTGGGTGGAGGTGCTGGCCTTTGTGCTGGCGCTGTGGATGGTGCGCATGAACATCCGCGAAATCCACTGGGGCTGGCCGCTGGCTATTGTCAGTTCGGTGCTGTATTGCGGCGTGTTCTGGCGCAGCCGGCTGTATGCGGATGCCTCTTTGCAGGTCTTTTTTGCCGTGATCGCCCTCTGGGGCTGGGCGCAGTGGCTGCGTGGCCGGCGAGGAGACGGCGCGCCGCTGGCGATTGCGCGGCTGTCCTGGCGCGGACGCGGGATCGCGGTCTTGGTCACGCTGCTGCTGTGGCCGGCCATTGGCGGCTTTTTGCACCATTTCACCGACAGCGACGTGCCCTGGTGGGACGCTTTCCCGACAGCGCTGAGCCTGGTCGGGCAGTTTCTGCTGGGCCGCAAGTTCATCGAAAACTGGCTGGCCTGGCTGGTGGTGAACGTGGTGAGCGTGGGCCTGTTCGCCTACAAGGGCCTGTGGCTGACGGTGCTGCTGTATGTATTGTTTGCCGCCCTGAGCGTGGTCGGCTGGCGCGCCTGGCAGCGCCGTGCGGCGCTGGTGCCCGCATGACGCCGCCGCCCGCCATTGCCTTGCTGGGGGCCGAGAGCACCGGCAAGACCTCACTTGCCGACGCCTTGGCCGCGCACTTGCGCGCGCAGGGCTTGCGGGTGGCGCTGGTGCCCGAGGTGCTGCGCGCCTGGTGCGAGCGCGAGGGCCGCACGCCGCGCCCGGACGAGCAGCAGGCCATCGCCGAAGAGCAGGCACGGCAGGTGGACGATGCCGGTACCGTCGATCTGGTGATTGCCGACACCACGCCGGTAATGACTGCGGTCTACAGCGACCTGCTGTTTGAAGACCGCTCGCTCTATGCCTTTGCGCTGCAGCACCAGCGCCGCTATGCAGTCACCCTGCTGAGCGGCCTGGACTTGCCCTGGGTGGCGGACGGCCTGCAGCGCGACGGCCCGCATGTGCGCGAGCCGGTGGACGCCATGGTGCGCGCGGCGCTACAGGGCGCGAGCCTGCCCTTTCAGGTGATCTACGGCCAGGGCGACGAGCGGCTACGGCAAGCGCTTATAGCTATAAATAATATAGCTATAAGCCCAGGCCCCGCCTGGGCTAGAGCCACTTTTTCCTTAAAAAAAGAAATGCCCGCCAGTTGGGCCTGCGAAGCCTGCAGTGATCCAGACTGCGAGCACCGGCTGTTTGCCCGGCTGCTGGCAAAGCGGCAGCCGTAGCGCTATTGCACCGAGTTGCTGGCCGGTGGCAGCTGCGTCGGGCCGGTGAAGATCTGCGCGGCGTCCACCGGGTCGAAGCGGTACTGCAGGCCGCAGAACTCGCAGCCGACCTCGATCTCACCGCGCTCCTGGATGATGCCTTCGGCCTCTTCCGCGCCCAGGCTGCGGATCATGTTGGCCACACGCTCGCGGCTGCAGGTGCAGGCAAAGCGCGGGCCGGTGGCGCCGTCTTGCGGCACGAAGCGCAGCAGCTTTTCTTCCCAGAACAGGCGGCGCAGGATGGTGTCCACGTCCAGCGTCAGCAGCTCTTCGCGCGTCAGGCTGGCGGCCAGGTGGGAGATGCGGTTGTAGTCCTCGTTGTGGCCGATCTCGGCCTCGTTCTCGGCGCTGACCATGCTGCCTTCGAGGTTGCGCTCGCCCTGCAGCGGCATGCGCTGCACCAGCAGGCCGGCGGCCACCTTGTCGTCGGCGGCCAGTACCAGGATGGTGTCGAGCTGCTCGCTCTGCAGCATGTAGTGCTCCAGCACCGTGCTGAGCTTCTGCAACTTCTCGCGCCGGTCGCCAAACAGCGGCACCACGCCCTGGTAGGGCTGCTGGCCCGGGAACTTGTCCTTGGGGTCGAGCGTGATCGCGCAGCGGCCCTTGTTGTGCACATTGACCATGTCGCTCAGGCGCGCGTCGGGCGGTATCTCGCCCATCACCGAGGCGGTGGCGCGCAGGCTCAGGTCGGACTGCACCTCGGCTACCGCCAGCTTGAGCGGGCCGTCGCCAAAGATCTGCAGCACCAGGGCGCCGTTGAACTTGATGTTGGCCTGCATCAGCACGCCGGCTGCGGCCATCTCGCCCAGCAGCTCGGTCACGGGCAGCGGATAGGCGCCGGTGCTGGTGTTGGAGGCGCGGCGGCGCAGGATCTCGGTCCAGGCGTCGGTCAGGCGCACGATGGCGCCGCGTACCGGCATTCCGTCGAAGATGAATTTATGGAGTTCGGACACGCGGCTTTCCTGCTGGCAAAACAAACGGGCGGCCGAAGCCGCCCAATAACCGCCAATTGTAGAAAAAGCCGGCGGCCACCGCACCCCGGGCCGACAAAACCCCGCGCTACTTCAGGGCCCTGCCTGCCGCAGCGCCCAGCGGCAGGTGCAGCTGAGACGGCACAAACAGGCCGGTGTTGTCGTCCCGGCCCTGCAGCAGGTAGCGCGTGGCGGGCTTGCCGTAGTCACGCACGGCCTGGGCCGAGAACTGGCCGATGGCGGTCTTGGGGTCGCGCAGGCGGTTGATGATGAGCACCTTCTGCGTCTCCGGGAAGTCGGCCATCATGTTCTGGTCGCCCTCGCTGTCGCCAGCGACAAAGGCCGGCCCATAGCCGTAGCGGCTGACCAGGAAGCGCTGAATGTTCTTGGTCTTGCCCGGCCCCTGGGTCTGGTCGTAGCCGTGGCGGTAGTCGGGCTGGATGGCACCGGCGGCATCGCGCTCCAGCTCCATCGCAATGACGTGGTCGGCCTGCACACCGTAGCCAAAGGCCGGGTTGGAGGCGATCTCGCGCACCACATCGACGAACGACGCCGAGCACACCCAGATGTCAAAGCCCGCACCGCGCAGCCGCGCATAGAGGTCTTGCATCTCAGGCACCAGGCGCAAGCCGTTCTTCCAGCTGACCGAGACCACGCCGGCCTGGCCGGGCAGCGCGGCCGGGGTGGTCCACTTCACTTTCTCAACCGGTTGGCCCAGTTGCCAGGCTGCGGTGTCGGCGGTGAGCTGGCGCACCTGTGGCTCGGTCATGCCGGCGAACAGGTAGGTGACCCAGGGGTAGGCGGTGTCGTGGTCGAAGGTGTCGCCAATGGCCTCGTACAGGTAACGCAGTTTGGTGATGAAGGCCGCGTAGTGCGGGCTCTTCTGCACCTCGGCCAGCGACTGCGTGCCGCGCAGGCCGCTGTAGTGCTGATAGAGCCAGCTGTAGCTGGCGACGATGTCGGGCGCGATGCTGTCGATGCTGACTGGCTGGCCCGCCGCATTGTTGTAGGCCGGCAGGAAAGGCGTGCGCGGGATGTTGCGGCGCAAGGCCACTTCCAACTGGGCCGGCGTTGCGCCAAAGCGCAGGTTCTCCAGCTGGTAGATCAGCGTGGCTTCCTCGATGTCCAGGAAGATGCTGGTGTTGTCCCAGTCAAACACCGCATAGGGCGGCCGTGCTGCGTCATAGCCCGCGCTGCCCTTGCCCAGCCGCGCAATCATGGCGTCGAGCTGCTGGCGGTTGAAGGCATCCCAGCGGCCCGCCGCCAACGGCTGGGCTGCGGCTTGGGTCGGCGCGACGGCGGTCGGCGCCGTGCTGCAGCCAGCGGCCAGTACGGCGGCCAGTGCCAAAGGAAGAAGGCGGTGAAGAGGCAAGGAGCGCATGTCAGGCATTCAGGACAGAGTGGGGACGGAAGCAGGGATCAGGGGCAGCACGGCATCGCTCTCGTCCTTGAGTGCGACGCCGCTCAGGCCCAGGCGCTGAGACTGGCGCAGCAGCCAGGCCAGCTTGCGCGCAGCCGAGAGATAAGACAGCCCCTCGGGCCGCACATTGGAGATGCAGTTGCGCTCGGCGTCGTGGCGGCCACGTCGTGGGCCGTGCGTCAGGTACAGGCCCAGGCTGTCGGGCGAGCTGAGCCCCGGGCGCTCGCCGATCAGCATGGTGGACATGCCGGCGCCCAGGATCTCGCCCACCTCGTCGGCCACGGCCACACGGGCCTGGGTGACGATCACCACCGGCGTCTGCGCGCCGGCGACAGGCCATTGCGCGCGCAGCGCCTCCAGCAAGGGCAGCGCATGGCGCTGCACGGCAAGCGAAGACAGGCCATCGCCAATCACCAGGCACAGCTCGGGCTTGCCGGGCAATTGGGATGCCTGGGCGCGCAGTTGCTGCGCATCGTCTTCGTGCAGTTGCCGCCCCAGGTCCGGCCGGCGCAAATAGGTGGTGCGGTCGGGCGCCCGGCTGCGGGCGCGCAGCACCTCCCAGCCGGCCAGGCGCAGGCCGACCTCCAGCAGATCGACGTTGAGCGGCGCATGGATGGCGTCGCGTGCCATGGCATGGGCCCAGCCAAAGCGCAGCGACTCGTCCGTGGGCGTGGCCACGCCGGCGCGGCCCAGCGCGATGCGCGCCGGCGTGGCGCTGCGCCATTCGGTCCACGGGGTGGCAATCAGGCCGGTGTTGTCCTGGCTCATCGCAGCACCTCGCCCATGCCCGCCAGCAAGCGGTGCCCGGCGCTGGGCGGCAGCAGGCGCCCGCCGGCTCCGGTGATCTGCATGCGCTGCAGCCAGGCCTCGAACTCGGGCGCGCGCTGCAGGCCCAGGGTCTGGCGCAGAAACAGCGCGTCGTGAAAGGACGTGCTCTGGTAGTTGAGCATGATGTCGTCCGCGCCCGGCACGCCAATGACAAAGCTCAGGCCGGCCGCGCCCAGCAGCACCAGCAGCGTGTCCATGTCGTCCTGGTCGGCCTCGGCGTGGTTGGTGTAGCAGACGTCGCAGCCAATTGGCAGGCCCAGCAGCTTGCCGCAGCAATGGTCTTCCAGGCCGGCACGGATGATCTGCTTGCCGTCATACAGGTACTCGGGCCCGATGAAGCCGACCACGGTGTTGATCAGCAGCGGCTGGTAGCGCCGCGCCAGGGCATAGGCGCGCACCTCGCAGGTCTGCTGGTCTACGCCGTGGTGGGCATTGGCCGACAGCGCACTGCCCTGCCCTGTTTCGAAATACATCACGTTGTCGCCCACCGTGCCGCGCCCCAGGGAGCGGGCAGCAGCCCAGGCTTCGTCCAGTATCTCTGGCGTGACGCCGAAGGAGCGGTTGGTTTTTTCGGTACCGCCTATGGACTGGAACACCAGATCCACCGGCACGCCGGACTCAATCAACTGGATGGTGTTGGTGACATGGGTGAGCACGCAGCTCTGCGTCGGAATCTCGAAGCGCTGGATCAGCTCGTCGAACATGCGCGACAAATCCGCCAGCACCGGCATGCTGTCAGACACCGGGTTGATGCCGATCACCGCATCGCCCGCGCCGTACATCAGCCCGTCGAGCGTGGAGGCGGCCACGCCGCGCAAGTCGTCCGTTGGGTGGTTGGGCTGCAGGCGCACGGCCATGTGGCCCGGCAGGCCGATGGTGTTGCGAAAGCGCGTGACCACCCGGCACTTGCGCGCCACGGCGATCAGGTCCTGGTTGCGCATGAGCTTGCTCACCGCCGCCACCATCTCGGGTGTCAGGCCCGGCGCCAGGGCGCTCAGCGCCTCGGTCGTGGCCGCGTCGCCCAGCAACCAGTTGCGGAAATCGCCCACCGTCAGATGCGATACCGGCGCGAAGGCGGCAGCATCGTGGCTGTCGATGATCAGGCGGGTGATGTTGTCTTCTTCATACGGAACCAGCGCTTCGTTCAGGAAGGTCTTGAGCGGCAGCTCGGCCAGCACGTAGCGCGCCGCCATGCGCTGCTGCGCGGTGGCCGCGCCCACGCCCGCCAGGTAGTCGCCCGAGCGCGCCGGGCTGGCCATGGCCATGACCTGCTTCAGGTCATCGAAGGCGAACACCTGGCCGGCGATGGTGGTGCGGTAGATGGGCATGCTGCGTCAGCCGCGCGTGGCCAGCAGCTCGTCGGGCTGCACCTGGGCGCGGCGGCCAGCCGTCAACAAAAAGTAGACATAGGCCAGCGCCATCAGCCCCAGGAACAGCAGCGCCAGCACGCCGTTGAACCACACCATGGCGCCCAGGCAGGCCACGCCCAGCAGCAGCGCAATGAGCGGGAACACCGGGTAGAAAGGTGCACGGTAGGAGCGCTCCAGGAAGGGCTCGGCGCGGCGCAGCTTGAACAGCGAGGCCATGGACATGATGTACATCACGATGGCACCAAACACCGACATGGTGACGATGTTGGCCGTGAGCGTCTGGCCGCCAAAGCTGATCCATTGGTCGCTGAAGATGGCCGCGATCCCCACCACGCCACCGGCCAGCAGCGCGCGGTGCGGCGTCTGGAAGCGCGGGCTGAGCGCGGCAAAAGCACCCGGCAGATAGCCTGCACGCGCCAGCGCAAAGATCTGCCGCGAATAGCCCATGAGAATGCCGTGGAACGAGGCCACCAGCCCGAACAGGCCAATCCACACCATCATGTGCAGCCAGCCGCTGTTGGCGCCCACCACCGCCTTCATGGCCTGCGGCAGCGGGTCATTGATATTGGCCAGCGTGCGCCAGTCGCCCACGCCGCCGGCCATCAGCATCACGCCAAAGGCCAGGGTCACCAGCGTCAGGATGCCGGCGATATAGGCACGCGGGATGGTGCGCTGCGGGTCGCGCGCCTCTTCCGCCGCCATGGCCGCGCCCTCGATGGCCAAGAAGAACCAGATCGCGAACGGGATCGAGGCAAAGATGCCGGAGAGCGCGGCGCCATCAAACACATTGCTGCCAGCCCAACCGTTGGCAACGAAGTTCGCCAGCGACCAGCCCGGGGCGACTACGCCCATGAACACCAGCAGTTCGAAGATGGCCAGCAGGGTCACCACCAACTCGAAGGTGGCTGCAATGCCCACGCCCACCCAGTTCAGCGCGATGAAGACGACATAGGCGCCGGTGGCGATGTACTTCGGGTCCACGCCTGGGAACTGCACATTCAGGTAGGCCCCGATGGCCAGCGCAATGGCCGGTGGCGCAAAGACAAACTCCACCAGCGTGGCAAAGCCGGCGATAAAGCCCCCGGTCGGCCCGAAGGCGCGCCGGGCATAGGCAAATGGGCCGCCGGCGTGGGGAATGGCGGTGGACAGCTCGGTGAAGCTGAAGATGAAGGTGGTGTACATCGTCGCCACCAGCACGGTGGCCACCAGGAAACCCAGCGTGCCGGCCGTGGCCCAGCCGTAGCTCCAGCCAAAGTACTCGCCCGATATCACCAGCCCCACGGCAATGCCCCAGAGGCGGAACGGGCCCAGCACTTTCTGCAGGTGCGCGGGGGCGGATCGAGGTGTGGTCATGGTGGCTTCCCTGAAAAACGCGGCGCCGCCATTTGCGGGCGCCCAGCCAGGATTGCAGCAAAGCCCGGCCGGGGCCGCTATCCGAAATCGGAAATCCGCCGCCCGGCGCGCTGCTTTTTTCCACTTTGGGATAGCCGACAGCGGGGCCAACGGCACTTTTCTTGCTTGGACCCTGGCACACACCCCGACAACACGCACCGTGATGCCCTCCTTCGGCCATATGGGCCGCATCCCCACCGACATGCCCGCAGCCTGGTCCCTGGACCAACTGCGCTACGAAGTGCGCGCCAGCGGCGACGTGGACGAGCATGCCGGCAACATCTCGGCCTGGCAGCAGGAGTACGACCAGCTGTCCTGCGGGCGCTTTGCCGGCCAGGTGCGCGAGCTGTGGATCGACGGCCCGCGGCTGCAGGTCTTCCACGAGCACACGGCCCAGGAAACCAGCCAGCAGTGCATGCCCTGGCAAGGTGCGGTGTGGTTCGGCATCTCTGACGCCCGCCACCGCGAGCCCCTGCATTTCTGCGGCACGCAGCACAGCAACGCCGACAGGACCGTAATGCGCGCCCGGGCCCGCGACGGCTTTGCGCTGCGCACGCCGCGTGATTTCGGTATCTACGGCGTCGTCATGGACGAAGACTGGCTGCACGCCCAGGCCGACGCCCTGGGCCTGGCGCCACTGCCCAGCCTGGCCCAGGCAGCGGCGATTGCCCCCGCCGTGCACACCGCCCTATGCCAGACCATCGAAGCCCTGCTGCGCCTGGGCAGCAGCGGCGAAACAGGCCAGGCCTGGGGCCGGGTGGCGCTCAACGCCCTGTTGTCCCACCTGCTGCGCCTGCTGGCCAGCACTGGCGACGAGAGCGCCGCCCTGCCCGCATTGCGCGCCAGCCAGCGCCGCTTTGCCACGGTGATGGCCGCGCGTGAACTGGCCAGCCGCCCCAACCACGAAGCCCTGAGCGTGGATGATCTGTGCGCCCGCCTGCACCTCACCCGGCGCACGCTGCAGAACCACTTCCAGAGCGTGGTGGGCGAATCACCCGCGGATTTTTTGAAGGCCGTACGCCTGAACGCCTGCCGGCGCCACCTGCGCGAGGCCAGTACGACAGCGCAAACCGTGCAGGACGTGGCCGCCCAATGGGGCTTCTTCCACATGGGCCATTTCTCGCAGGACTACAAGCTGATGTTTGGCGAGCTGCCATCGCAGACGCTGCGGCAGCCGCCGACGCGGCATTAGCCGATGCGGTGTAAGCCGCTCTTGAAGCGGCGCGCATTCTCCACATAGTGCCGGGCGCTCTGCCGCAACCCTTCGATCTGCTCCGGGCTGAGCTGCTTCACCACCTTCGCCGGGCTGCCGATGATCATCGAGCCGTCCGGGAACTCCTTGCCCTCGGTCACCAGCGAACCGGCCCCGACCAGGCAGTTCTTGCCGATGCGGGCCCGGTTGAGCACCACCGCGCCGATACCGATCAGCGTCTCGTCGCCAATGGTGCAGCCGTGCAGCATGACCTGGTGGCCGACCGTGACGTTGTCGCCGATGGTGAGCGGCACGCCGGCATCCGTATGCAGCACGCTCAGGTCCTGGATGTTGCTGCCACGGCCGACACGGATCAGGTCGCTATCGCCGCGCAGCACCGTGCCGAACCAGACGCTGGCGTCCTCGCCCAGCTCTACATTGCCCAGCACCTGCGCACTGTCGGCCACCCAGGCCGAATCGGCGATGCGGGGCACGGTTCCATCCAACTCATAGATAGCCATCGGGGGAGTCTCCTTGGGAAAGGGGCATTGTAGGAACGCGCCCACAAGGTGGAAACCTAGAATCGACCCTCGCTTTTGCCTCGCCCCCATCCATGCCCACGCTCCGCCACCGCGCCCTGTCCGTTCTCCAGCAGTCTGATCCAGACCGCAAGGCCGAGTTGGCGCGCGGGCTTGGGGCCGGCTTGCCAAGTGGCGCGGCACTGGTGCTGGAAGAGCCCGCAGGCCTGCCCGGCCGCCCGGCATTGCCGCCATTGGTCGGCCATACCAAGGTCAAGCAGCGCTCCATCGCCACGCCCGAGGGGCGCGCCATCCTGCTGCATGCGCTGGCGCATATCGAGCTGAACGCGATCGACCTGGCCGCCGATGCCGTCTGGCGCTTTGCCGGCATGCCGGATGCGTTCTACGAGGACTGGGCGCAGGTGGCGCGCGAAGAGGCCTTGCACTTCCAGCTGCTGCGCGACCATCTGCAAGGCCTGGGTTACCGCTATGGCGACTTCCCGGCCCACAACGCGCTGTGGGAGATGGCCGAGCGCACCCGCCACGACGTGCTGGCCCGGGTTGCCTTGGTGCCGCGCACCATGGAGGCACGCGGGCTCGACGCCTCGCCTGCGGTGCGGCAAAAGCTGATCTCGGTCAGCGACCGGGCCGGCGCGGCCATCATCGACATCATCCTGCGCGACGAGATCGGCCATGTGGCCGTCGGCAACCGCTGGTATGGCTGGTTGTGCGCACAGCGCGGCCTGGAGCCGGTGGCCACCTATGCCGAGCTGACCAAGACCTACCAGGCACCACGCCTGCGTGGGCCCTTCAATCTGCCCGCACGGCAGGCGGCGGGCTTCACCGAGGCCGAGTTGCAGGCGCTGGTCGCCACGATCCCCTGAGCCTCACCGACTCTTCATAGAATGGGTCCGCCCCAACCGATTCACGCCCCGCCGCCTCACTGAAAGTTCCATGCTGCCTTCCATCGCCACCGAAACTGCACGCTCCGCCGCCGGGTCTTCGGCCATCATCGCCCGCCAGGCCATCGTCAATGCGCAGCAGGCCATCGTGGGCTATGAACTGTTCGACCGCTCGCAAGGCGCCGGCGCCCATACGGCGGCCAGCGACGTCACGCTGATCTTCCATGCGCTCTCGCATGCCGGCACCGAAGACCTGATCGGGCGCCTGCAGATCTTCATCAACTGCACCCACCACAGCCTGGCCGGCGGCCACCTGGAGCTGATCCAGCCCGACAAGGTGGTGCTGGAGCTGCCGCCGCTCGACCGGGCCGATGCGGACGACATCGAGAACCGCGTGCCCATGCTGGCAAGCCTGCGCGAGCGCGGCTTCCAGCTCGCCTTCACGCCCGACGTGCTGGACGAGGTCTACCGACCCTGGCTGGCGCTGGCCGACTACATCAAGTTCGACATCGCCCGCATGTCGCCGGCCGACATGGCCGAGCGCGTGCGCCGCGCCCAAACACAGTCCACGGCCGAGCTGGTCGCCGAGAAGGTCGAGACCGCCGAGCAGTACGAGGCCGCGCGTGCGCTGGGCTTTGGCCTGTTCCAGGGTTACTGGTTCGCGCGGCCTTCGGTGGTGGAGACACGGCTGGTGTCGCCGTCGCAGATCGCCACCATCGAACTGGTGAACCTGGTACGCCGCCAGGCCAGCACCGCCGAGATCGAAGAGGTGCTGAAGAAAGACGCCGGCCTGGCCTTCAACCTGATGCGGCTCATCAACTCTTCGGGCTTCGGCCTGGCACGCGAGGTCCACTCCTTCCGCCAGGCGGTGATGATCCTGGGCCTGAACAAGCTGTTCCGCTGGGCTGCCCTGCTGCTGCTGGCCTCCAAGAACGGCACGCCGCCCTCGGTCAGCAGCATGGCGGTGGTGCGCGGCCGGCTGATGGAGCTGCTGGTGGGCGAGCGCCTGCCGCAAGAGCAGCGCGAGCATGCCTTTGTCGTTGGCATCTTTTCGCTGCTGGACGTGATGCTGGGCATGTCCATGGAAAAAGCCCTGCAGTTGCTGACGCTACCGCAGCCCGTGGTCGATGCCCTGCTCCACCACACCGGCGCGCTGGGCACCTACCTGCAGCTCACCGAAGCCTGCGAGACCGGCGACGACCAGGCCTTCACCCAGGCGGCGGACGCGCTCGGGCTCAGCAGCCAGGAGGTCAACTGGGCCCACCTGCAGGCGCTGGCCTGGTCCGACGGCTTGCCAAGCGCACCCTAAAAACGACACCGCCCGAAAGGCGGCCGATTTCAGGGGGTCAACCGCGCCGGGTCCGTAAAATCTGCTTTCGCCAGAAACACATTCGAACACCGGACCGGCACGCATCCCATGACCTCCGAGACCTCCGTCAGCATCGAAGCAAGCCCCCTCGACCATCAGGCCAGCGACAGCCCCGCCCCGGTCGGCATGATTGCCCGCCAGGCCATCGTCGACCACAAGCGTGCGGTGTTCGGCTATGAGCTGTTCGACCGCTCCACCCAGGCGCACGGCCACACCGCGGCCTCGGACGCGGCCCTGCTGTTCAACGCCCTGTCCGGCGCCGACGCGGAAATGCTGATCGGCCGCAAGACGGTGTTCATCAACTGCACACACGAAAGCCTGGTGGGCGCCCACCTGGAGTTGATCCACCCCGAAAAGGTGGTGCTGGAGATCCCGACCTTGGCCGGCGACCCGCCGGAAGAGATTGCCGCGCGCGGCCAGGTATTGCAAAAGCTGCATGAGCGGGGCTTTCGCCTGGCCTTCAACCAATCCGTGCTGAAGAAGGCCTACCTGCCCTGGCTGCCGCTGGCCGCCTTCGTGAAGCTGGAGATGAACGCCTTCAAGCCGGAGATGGCCGAACCGCTGGTGCAGTTGGTGCGCAAGCACACCAAGGCGCAGATCATTGCGGAGAAGGTCGAGACCGTCGAGCAGCACCGCCTGATGGCCGACCTGAACGTGCCGCTGTTCCAGGGCTACTGGTTCGCCAAGCCCACGCTGGTGCAGACCAAGACCATCCGGCCTTCGCAGGCGACGATCCTGCAGTTGATCAACCTGGTGCGCAAGCAGTCCGAAATCGCCGAGATCGAGGAACTGCTCAAGCGCGACCCGACGCTGTCCTTCAACCTGCTGCGCTTCATCAACTCTTCGGGCTTTGGCTTGAACGTCGAAATCACCTCGTTCCGGCACGCGGTGATGATCCTGGGCATGAAGAAGCTGTTCCGCTGGGCAGCCCTGCTGCTGACCACCTCGCGCGACGGCACGCCGCCGGCGCTGGGCAGCACGGCCGTGGTGCGCGGCCGGCTGATGGAGCTGCTGGCGGCCGAGCTGATGCCGGCCGAAGAAAGCGACAACGCCTTTGTCGTCGGCGTGTTCTCGCTGCTCGACAGCATGCTGGGCTTACCGCTGGACCAGGCATTGGAATCAGTGGCGCTGCCGCAGCCGGTGCTCGATGCGCTGCTGCGCCGCACCGGCGTATTCGCGCCCCTGCTGGCGCTGACCGAAGCCTGCGAAAGCGGCGACGACAAGACCTTTGCCGAAGCCACCGAGGCGCTGGCCTTGTCCAACCACCAGGTGAACTGGGCCCATCTCAACGCGCTGGCCTGGGCCGAAGAGCTGGAATCGGCGGGCTGACAGGTTCAATCTGTCTTGATGCCCGCTGCGGAAATGATGCGGGCGTTGGCCGCGGATTCCGCCGCGATCTGTTTCGTGAAATCAGCCGCGCTGCCGCCAGCCGGCATGTTGTCGGCGGCGGTCAGCTTGGTGCGGATGTCTGCCTGCGCCAGGGCCGTGTTGATCTCTGCGTTCAGGCGCTCCAGCACTGCGGCTGGCGTGCGGGCCGGCGCGAAGATGCCAAACACCGAAGATTGGTTGGCCGGCGCGTAGCCCAGCTCGGCCAGCGTTGGCACCTGCGGCAGGTTCTCCAGCCGGGCCGGCGCGCCCACCGCCAGCGGCCGCAGCTTGCCGGACTTGATCTGCGCATCCACCGCCGGGCCGGCATTGGTGGACAGGATCTCGAACTGGCCGCCGAGCGCATCGGTCATCTGCTGGCCACCGCCCTTGTAGGGCACGTGCGTGACCGAGACCTTGGCGCTGGCCATGATCTGCTCCAGCATGATGTGGCCGACCGAGGCCTGCCCCGACGTGGCCCAGCGCACCGCGCCGGGCTTGGCGCGCGCCTCTGCCAGCAAGGCGCGGAAATCTGGCGCGCTGCTGGCCGAGGTGGCCAACAGCAGCACCGGCGAATACATCACGCTGGCCACCGGCGCGATGTCGCGCACTGGGTCGAAGGGCGAGCGGCCCAACAACGGGTTGAGCGCCAGCGGGCTGATCGACGAGAAGCCGATGGTGTAGCCATCCGGCGCCGCCTTGGCCACTGCATCCATGCCAATGCTGCCGCTGGCGCCGGCCTTGTTGTCGACCACCACCGTCGTGCCCAACTGCTGGCCCAGCCGCTCGGCCAGCGCTCGCGCCACGTTGTCGCTGACGCCACCGGCCGGGTAGGCCACCACCAGGCGGATCGGTTTGCCCGCAGGCCAGGCCGGTGCCGTGGACTGGGCATGGCCCAGCAGCGGCAATAGGAAAAGAGTGGCAACAAGGGCGCGGCGGGCAGGCGAAGTCATCGGACGAGGCTCAAAAAGTCAGAACAAGGGGAAGGCGCGCGTCTCAAAGACCAATTTCAGCTGGCTTTGAGGCCGCGCGTACGGATCAGGCTCGACCATTTTGCGTTGTCCTCGCGCACGAAGTCGGTAAAGGCCTGCGGCCCGAGCGGATGCACCTCGGCACCGGCGGCAGCAAAGCGGGACTTGACGTCGGCCTGGGCCAGCACGCGCGTCAGCTCGGCGGCCAGGCGCTCCACCACCTCGCGCGGCATGCCGGCGGGGCCGACCAGGCCCTGGAAACCAACCGCCTCCATGCCAGGCAGGCCCAGCTCGCGCACCGTGGGCACATCAGGCAGTTGCGGGTCGCGCGCCGGGCCAGTCACCGCCAGCGCCTTGAGCTTGCCGCCCTTGATCTGCGGCAGCAGCACGGTGCCGGCATCGATCAGGATCTGCGTCTGCCCGCCTATCAGTTCCTGCACCGCAGGCGCGCTGCCCTTGTAGGGGATGTGCGTCATGTCCAGCTGCGCCACCTGGTTCATCAGCTCGCCGTTCAGGTGGGTGGAAGTGCCAGTGCCGCCAGAAGAGAAATTGACCTTGCCGGGCTGCCCCTTGGCCCAGGCGACGAACTCGCGCAGGTCGTGCGCCGGGTGGTCGGGCCGGGTCACGGCGATGTAGCTGCCCTGGCTGATCTGGCCGATGTAGGTGAACTGCTTGAGCGGGTCATAGGGCATCTTGGGCTGCAGGTAAGGCGCGATGGCAAACGGCCCGGTATTGGCCAGCAGCAGCGTGTAGCCGTCAGGCGCGGCGCGCACCAGTTCGCCCGCAGCCAGCATGCCGCCGGCACCAGGCTTGTAGTCGACGATGACCTGCTGGCGCAGCAGTTCCTGCAGCGGCTGCTGCACCGTACGCGCGGCAAAGTCCACGCCGCCGCCGGGCGGGTAGCCGACGATCAGGCGGATGGTCTTGGCCGGATAGGCCTGCTGGGCCAGCGCCGGCAATGCAGCAGTAGCAAGCAGGCCGGCAATGGCGTGGCGGCGGTTGAGTTGGTGCATGGAAGTTCTCCTCTTTGGATCAATTTTCTAGGTTGGAAAGTACAAAAAGCCGCGGAGCAGGCCATAGGCAAACCGCCGCGGAACTGGCTTTTCCAGGCCGCAGGCGGTGCCCCTGCAAGGGAAGCCTGGGGGGGCAGCATCTACCCCCTCGGATGGTGCTGCTGGTGCAGCGTCTTCAGCCGCTCACGCGCCACGTGGGTGTAGATGGTGGTGGTGGAGATATCGGCGTGGCCCAGCAGCAGTTGCACGGCGCGCAGGTCGGCGCCGTGGTTGAGCAAGTGGGTGGCGAAGGCGTGGCGCAGGGTGTGTGGCGACAGCTTGCCGTGGATGCCGGCGGCCAGCGCATGCTTGTGCACGATGAGCCAGAAGGCCATGCGCGTCATGCCGGCGCCCAGGCCGGTGACAAACAAATCCTCGCTCTGCCGGCCCGCCAGGATGGCCGGGCGGCTCTCTGCCATGTAGCGGGTCAGCCAGTCGCGCGCCAGCATGCCGAAGGGCACCAGGCGCTCTTTGGCGCCCTTGCCGGTGACACGCACGATGCCGTCCTGCATCGACAGCTCGAACACGCGCAGCGCCACCAGCTCGCTCACGCGCAGGCCGCTGGCGTAGAGCAGCTCCAGCATGGCGCGGTCGCGCAGGCCCAGCGGCGTGCTGGTGTCGGGCGCGGCCAGCAGGGCCTCGACCTGGGGTTCCGTCAGATTGCTGGGGTTGCGTTGCGGCGTGTGCGCGGCCAGCAGGCGCAGCGTCGGGTCGGCGCTGATGGTGCCTTCGCGCAAGGCCCAGTGGAAGTAGCGGCGGAACACCGTCAGGCGGCGATTGGCGGTGGTGGGCTTGGTGGCCTCGTGCTGCTCGGCGAAGTAGCCCTGCAGGGTTTGTTCGGTCGATTCATCCAAGGCCGGCCCCTGCGCCTGCAGCCAGGCGGCATAGAGCGAGAGATCGCGCCGGTAAGCGGCCAGGGTGTTGCGCGAGAGCCCGTCTTCCAGCCACAGCGCGTCGATGAAAGCGTCGATGCGGTGCTGGCTGGGCGTGGTGGCGGTCATGCGCCGACCATAGCAAAAAAGGCCGCAAAAAAGCCGCCGGCACAGGGCACGGCGGCTTTTTGATGGGCGCCCCGCACGGTGGCGGGCGCGGCTCACTCCAGCGTGAGCTTTTGCTCGGTCACGACCTTCTTGTAGATCGCGTATTCGTCCTTGATTTCCTGGGCGAACTGGGCCGGCGTGTTGCCGATGACGATGGAGTCGGTGTCCTCGATGCGCTTGCGCACGGCCGGGTCTTCAAGTGCCTTGCGCACCGCTGCATTGAGCTTGTCGACGATGTCCTGCGGCATACCCTTGGGGCCCAGGATGCCGTAGTAGGCCATGCGGTTGACGGGCTCCAGGCCCACTTCCTTGAAGGTGGGCACATTGGGCAGCGCGGCCAGGCGTTGCGGCGCCGACACCACGATGGGCACCAGCCGGCCGGCCTTGATGAAGGGCAGTGCGGAGGGCAGGTTATCAAAGATCATCGGCACCTGGCCGGCCACCGTGTCGTTCAGGGCCGGGCCCGCGCCACGGTAGGGGATGTGGGTGACGAAGGTGTGGGTCAGGCTCTTGTAGGTCTCCATCAGCAGGTGGCCAATGCCGCCCGCACCAGAGGACGAGTACGAATACTTGCCCGGCGACTTCTGCAGCTCGGCCACGAACTCCTTGTAGTTCTTGGCCGGGAAATTGGGGTTGACCGCGATGATGTTGGGCGTCGCGGCAATGTTGATGATGGGCGTGAAGTCGGTCACCGGGTTGTACGGGACCCTGGGATTGATGGCCGGATTGGTGGCCGTGCTCGACACTGTGGCCAGGCCCAGCGCATAGCCATCAGGTGCGGACTTGGCCGTATCGTTGGCGCCAACGATGCCGCCGCCGCCGGCCTTGTTCTCGACGATGACGGGCTGGCCCAGCACCTTGCCCAGCGGGTCGGCAATGACGCGGGCAATGATGTCGGTGGTGCCGCCGGGCGCGAACGGGACAACCAGCCGGATCGGCTTGTTCGGGTAGCCCTGCGCAAAGGCCGTGCTCGTGACAGCAGCCATGGCAGCAAGCACCACAAGGTTTCGACGTTGCATAAACACACTCCTCATAAGATTTCGAAACAAGCGCTTGATGCTAATGCGCGCAGCCGCCGCCCTCCCCCCATCAGGGCGGCCAATTTCCTGGGGAAAACCCGTGGTGCGGTGCACAAAAAAGGCAGCAGCGCGGCGCCCGCAAGACGGCTGCTATCCTGCCCGCCGTGAACTACGCGCTGCTGCTCTTCCCCGACTTCTCCCTGATCCTTCTTGGCTACCTGATCTGCCGCTTCACGCCGCTCAATCGGCCCATCTGGGAGGCGGTGGAGGCACTGGTTTACTACTTCCTGTTCCCGGTCCTGCTGTTTCACTCCATCGTGCGCAGCCCGCTGGATTTGCGCGCGGCCTCGGACCTGATCGCCGCCGGGCTGCTGCTGGGCCTGGTGGCCGTGGTGCTGGCCTATGCCCTGCCCAAGCTGCCCTGGCTGGGCCCGCGCATTGACCACCGCGACGCAGCGGCCAGCGCGCAGGTGGCCTTCCGCTTCAACTCCTTCATTGCGCTGGCGCTGGCCGAGCGGCTGGGCGGGCCGCAAGGTTTGCAGATGATCGCGGTGCTGATCGGCCTGTGCGTGCCGCTGTTCAATATCGCTGCAGTCTTGCCGATGGCTCGGCACGGTGGCCACCGCGTGCTGGGCGCCATCGTGCGCAACCCGCTGATCATTGCCACCACGCTGGGCCTGGTCTGCAACCTGGTCGGCCTGCGCGTGCCGGACTGGCTCACGCCCACCTTCGTGCGCATTGGCAATGCCTCGCTGGCGCTGGGGTTGATGTCGGCCGGCGCCGGCATGCAGTTTGCGGCGATGGCCGGTGGCGCGCTGCTGGCCTCTGCGGTGCTGTCGATCCGCCATCTGGTGCTGCCGCTGGTGGCCGTTGTGCTGGCGCGGCTGCTGCGGCTGGAGAGCGCGCAGGCGACCATGCTGATGGCGTTTTCTGCCCTGCCGACCGCCTCTACCTGCTATGTGCTGGCGCAGCGCATGGGCTACAACGGGCCGTATGTGGCGGGGCTGGTGACGCTGTCCACCATCCTCGGCGTGCTGAGCCTGCCGTTTGCATTCTGGCTCGCATCAAGCTATTGATTTAATAGCAATATGCCGGCACCAGTATTGGGCTACAGGCACTTTTCTTCAAATTTTTTGGGTTCCAGCGCCCAGGCCACGTGCTCGCGCACCAGCGCATCGGGGTGCTCTGTGCGGCGTTGCAGCGCGGCGCGCTCGGCCTCGCCGCCCGCACCTGAGCGCAGCGCATTGCCCAGCGCCACCGCCACATTGCGCAGCCAGCGCGCGTGGCCGATGCGGCGGATCGGGCCACCTTCGGTGCGGCGCAGGAAGTCGTCCTCGCTCCAGTCCATGAGGGCCGCCAGCGGCTGGCCGAACAAACCGGGGCGCGCGTCGAAATCCGCCAGCGTGGCCGGCCGCGCGTACTTGTTCCAGGGGCAGGCCAGTTGGCAGTCGTCGCAGCCGTAGATGCGGTTGCCGATCAGGGGCCGCAGCTCGAGCGGGATCGGCCCGGCGTGCTCGATGGTCAGGTAAGAGATGCAGCGCCGCGCATCCAGCCGCTGCGGCGCGATGATGGCCTGTGTCGGGCAGACGTCGATACACGCGCGGCACTGGCCGCAATGCGCGGTGACCGGCGCGCTCGCGGGCAGTGGCAGGTCGAGGTAGATCTCGCCCAGGAAGAACATCGAGCCGCCCTCGCGGTTCAGCACCAGCGTGTGCTTGCCGCGCCAGCCCTGGCCGCTGCGCGCGGCCAGCTCGGCCTCCAGCACCGGCGCCGAATCAGTGAAGGCGCGGTGGCCGATGGGGCCCACCTCTTGCGCGATGCGCTCGGCCAGCTTTTGCAGGCGGCTGCGCAGCACCTTGTGGTAGTCACGGCCCCGGGCATAGACCGAGACGATGCCTTCGGTGGGGCGCTCCAGCCGTGCAAATTCAATGCCCTGCCAGCCCTCTGGCGTGGCCATGGGCAGGTAGTCCATGCGCACCGTCAGCACGCTGACCGTGCCCGGCACCAGCTCGGCCGGCCGCGCGCGGCGCAAGCCGTGCGACTCCATGTAATGCATGCTGCCGTGGAACCCCTGCTCCAGCCAGGACACCAACCCCGCTTCAGCGGAGGACAAATCCACCCCCGTCACGCCGATTTGGGAGAATCCCAGTTCGCGTGCCCATTCCTGAATCCGAGAGAAGAGTTGTTGACTGCTGCTGTCCATCACCCCGGAATTGTAGAAACCAGCCCCGCTGCCCCGCCACAGGCCGCGGGCACGCTGCTTTGGCGCAGCGAGGACGACACCGCCGCCTTCGCCCAACGCCTGGCCGCGCTGCCGGCATTGCGCAACGCCTTCATCGCGCTGCACGGCGACCTGGGCGCGGGCAAGACCACCTTTGTGCGGCATCTGCTGCGCGCGCTGGGCGTGCAGGGCCGCATCAAGAGCCCGACCTATGCGGTGGTGGAGCCGCACGAGGCGGCCGATGGTCTGGCGGTGTATCACTTCGACTTCTATCGCTTCGATGACCCGCGTGAATGGGAAGACGCAGGCTTTCGCGACCTGTTCGCCGGCCCCGGCCTGAAGCTGGCCGAGTGGCCCGAAAAAGCCGAAGGCGTGCTGCCCGTGGCCGACCTGGACCTGCGCATCGAATCCGACGCAGAAGGCCTGCGCACGGTGCACCTCATTGCCGGCAGCGCTGCCGGCCAGACACTGCTGGAGACCATCGCGGCATGACAGGCAACCGGAAACCTCCCGCCCCGCCCACGCGCCGCCGCGTACTGCAATCGGGCAGCCTGGTGCTGCTGCTGGGCGCGGCCGAGATCGCGCGCGGCGCCACCATCGTCGCCGTGCGGGTCTGGCCCGCGCCTGAATACACGCGCGTCACCATCGAATCAGACGGTGCGCTGGTGGCCAAGCAGTTCTTCGTGGCCAGCCCGCCGCGGCTAGCGGTGGACATCGAGGGCATCGAACTCAACCCCGCGCTGCGCGAACTGGTGGCCAAGGTGAAGGGCGACGACCCCTACATCGCCGGTGTGCGCGTGGGCCAGAACGCGCCCAACGTGGTGCGCCTGGTGCTGGACCTGAAACAGCCGGCGCAACCGCAGGTGTTCTCGCTGCCGCCCGTGGCCGCCTACCAGCACCGGCTGGTGTTTGACCTGTACCCGCAGCAGGCACTCGACCCGCTGGAAGAGCTGATCGCCCAGCGCCTGCAGGACACGCAGAGCCAGGCCAGCGTGGCAGCAGCAGCGCCTGCCGCAGCGCCCGACCCCATCGGCGACCTGATCGCGCGGCAGATGGAGCACCCGCGCCCGGTGCCCGGCCTGCCACCGGCCACCCCGGTGCCGCCGGTAGTGGTGGCCAAGGCGCCGCCCTCTGCCCCGGTGGCGCCCGGCAGCCCGCCGCCCAGCCGCACCCGCACCGACCGCCTGATCATCGTCGCCATCGACCCCGGCCACGGCGGCGAAGACCCGGGCGCGACCGGTGCCAGCGGCACGCGCGAAAAAGACGTGGTGCTGCGCATCGCCCATCTGCTGCGCGACCGCATCAACGCCACCACGCTCAACGGCAACCCGATGCGGGCCTTCATGACGCGCGACGCCGACTTCTTCGTGCCGCTGAATGTGCGCGTGGAAAAGGCCCGCCGCGTGCAGGCCGACTTGTTCATCAGCATCCACGCCGACGCTTTCACCACGCCGGCGGCGCGCGGCGCCAGCGTGTTTGCGCTGAGCCAGCGCGGCGCCTCCAGCTCGGCCGCGCGCTGGCTGGCCAACAAGGAGAACGCGGCCGACCTGATCGGCGGCGTGAACGTGGCCGGCGTGCGCGACGCCCACGTGCAGCGCGCCATGCTTGACATGAGCACCACCGCGCAGATCAACGACAGCCTGAAGCTGGGCTCTTCCATGCTCGGCCAGATCGGCAAGTTTGCGCGGCTGCACAAGAACGAGGTCGAGCAGGCCGGCTTTGCCGTGCTGAAGGCGCCCGACATCCCCAGCGTGCTGGTGGAAACCGCCTTCATCAGCAACCCCGAGGAAGAAGCCCGCCTGCGCGACCCGGCCTACCAGCAGCAGTTGGCCGACGCGCTGATGCGCGGCATTGCCGGCTACTTCTCGCGCAACCCGCCGCTGGCGCGCAGCCGCACGCTCTGAACCCTGAGGAGCGTGCCCGCCGCGAGACGACAGGCCTCGGGGCACTTCTCCTACATCATGGGAAACCCTGATTCCCTACGGTGGATGTCTGGGCCTTGGCCAAGGGCGAAACCCGCCATGCCGGAGCCCCCGCCCAAACTACAGAGGTGACCACCATGAAAACCAAACTGCTTCTCTCCGCAGCCGCGGCAGCCCTGATCAGTCTCACGGGCTGCGCCAACAACCAGCAACTGGGTACCGGCACCGGCGCCGTGCTGGGTGGCGTTGCCGGCAACGCCCTGTTCGGTGGCACCGCCGGCACCGTGGGCGGTGCGGCCGCTGGCGCCCTGATCGGCAACGAAGTCGGCCGCCGTCAAGACAATAAGAACTACGGCTACTGAGCCCCGCGCTGCGGCGCATGAATGAAAAAAGGGCCTCTTCAAGAGGCCCTTCTTCCATGTTGCGCTGGCTCAGCTCGCCGCAGATGCCTGCCGCCCGGCGCGCCAGGCGCCAAAGATGGCGATCAGCCCCGGGATCAGGATCATCCCCCAGATGATCTTCTCCAGGTTCTGCCGCACCCAGGGCAGGTTGCCAAAGAAATAGCCGGCCACGCAGATGCCCACCACCCAGAGTACGGCGCCGCCGATGTTGAAGGCGGTGAAGCGGCCACGGTGCATGGCCGCCACGCCGGCCACGAAGGGCGCGAAGGTGCGGATAAAGGGCATGAAGCGCGCCAGCACGATGGTGATGCCTCCGTAACGCTCATAAAAGGCATGCGCCTGGTCGAAGGCGCGGCGGTTGAACAGGCGCGAGTTCTCCCACTGGAACACGCGCGGCCCGATGTGCCGGCCGATGCTGTAGTTGCACTGGTCGCCCAGGATTGCCGCTACCAGCAACACCGGCACCGCAATGCCCAGGTGCAGCAGGCCGGCACCGGCCAGCGCACCGACGATGAACAGCAGCGAATCGCCCGGCAAAAAGGGCATCACCACCACGCCGGTTTCCACGAACACGATCAAAAACAGCAGCGCATAGACCCAGGCGCCGTAATGCACGACGAAGGCCTCCAGGTAGCGGTCTATGTGCAGGATGAAGTCAATGGCAAGCGCGATCAGGTCCATGGGGCTCCTAAGGTCAACCCGCGATTATCTGGGCTATGGGCCACGGCCTAAAATCATCCGGTGAACGCCGTCCTGTCCCCTCGCCCCCGCCGCCCCATCCTTGAACTACCCGACGAGCTGATCAGCCAGATCGCCGCCGGCGAGGTGGTCGAGCGGCCTGCATCCGTGGTGCGCGAGCTGGTGGACAACGCGCTGGACGCCGGCGCCACCCAGATCACCGTGCGCCTGCTGGCCGGCGGCGTGCGCCTGATCGCGGTGGAAGACGACGGCGGCGGCATTCCGCAGGCCGAGCTGCCGGTGGCGCTCAAGCGCCACGCCACCAGCAAGATCGCCAACCTGCACGAGCTGGAATCGGTCGGCACCATGGGTTTCCGTGGCGAGGCGCTGGCGGCGATTGCGTCTGTATCAGAGCTGTCGCTGCTGTCGCGCCCGGCCGACCAGGCCAGCGCCTTTCTGCTGGACGGCCGCAGCGGCGAGCTGCGCCCGGCCGCGCGCGGCACCGGCACCTCGATCGAGGTGCGCGAGCTGTTCTTCTCCACCCCGGCGCGGCGCAAATTTTTGAAGACCGACGCCACCGAGCTGGCCCACTGCATCGAAGCCGTGCGCCGCCATGCGCTGGCGCGGCCCGACGTGGGCTTTGCCATCTGGCACGAAGGCCGGCTGGTGGAGCAATGGCGCCTGTGCACCGGCACGCCAGAAGAGGCCCAAGACCGCCGCCTGGCCGACGTGTTGGGCGAAGATTTCTTGCAGCAATCGGTTGCCGTGGAGTACGCCAGCCACGGCGTCACCGTGCGCGGCCGTGCCGGCATCCCGGATGCGGCGCGCGCGCGGGCGGATCACCAGTTTTGCTACGTCAACGGCCGCTACGTGCGCGACAAGGTGCTGACCCACGCCGCGCGCAGCGCCTACGAAGACGTGCTGCACGGCCAGCGCCAGCCGGTCTATGCGCTGTACGTAGGCATAGACCCAACCCGCGTCGACGTGAACGTGCACCCGACCAAGATCGAGGTGCGTTTTCGCGACAGCCGCGAGGTGCACCAGGCGGTGCGCCACGCCGTGGAAAACGCCCTGGCCGCACCGCGCGCCGGCACCGATGCCATCGCCACGCTGCTGCCGGCGGCAGACACGCCGCCAGCCGTGGCACCCACCTCTTCTGCATTTTTTGAACAAAAAGTGCCTGAAGCCCAGGAGTGGCGCCGGCAGTCAGCTATTAATTTTGCAGCACCCACGCCGCAAATAGGTGTGCGCGTGTCTGACCTGCAGGCACTGTGGCAGCCGGCAGAAAGCCCCGCCCCCGTCGCAGCCCCTGCGCCCACACCGCTGGCCGATGCGCCGCAGGACTGGCCGCTGGGCCGCGCGCTGGCGCAGCTGCAGGGCATCTACATCCTGGCCGAGAACGCCCAGGGCCTGGTCATCGTCGACATGCATGCGGCGCACGAGCGCATCGTCTACGAGCGGCTCAAGCAGCAGATCGACACCGACGTGATCGCCAGCCAGCCGCTGCTGATCCCCGCCACCTTTGCCGCCACGCCGCACGAAGTGGCCACGGCCGAGGCCTGCGTCGAGGTGCTGCGCACTTTGGGCCTGGAGATCACGCCCTTTTCGCAGCGCACCCTGGCCGTGCGCGCCGTGCCCACATCGCTGGCGCATGGCGATGCGGTAGAGCTGGCGCGCAGCGTGCTGGCCGAGCTGGCCCAGCACGACGCCAGCACCGTGGTGCAGCGCGCCCGCAACGAGCTGCTGGGCACCATGGCCTGCCACGGCGCGGTGCGCGCCAACCGCCGCCTGACGGTGGAAGAGATGAACGCCCTGCTGCGCCAGATGGAGGCCACCGAGCGCTCGGATCAATGCAACCACGGCCGCCCGACCTGGCGCCAGTTGTCGGTGCGCGAGCTGGACGGGCTGTTCCTTCGCGGGCGCTGAGTTCAGGCGTCAGCGTCAGTGACGTCCAATCCCGCCAGAAGCTGACGCGCACGCACTTCGGCCTGTTGCGGGTCCGGCACGACCGAGAAATGCAGGCCAAACGCCGCCGCGATCACCACCGCCTGCGCGCGCTTGAGCACCCGCTTGCTGTGCTCGGGCTCGACCGAGACGAAGCCGCGGCAGCACAGGGCCAGGGGCTTCTTGTGCGCTTTCAGCCACATGGTTTGCGCTTTTTGGTCTTCATGCGCGGGATGCTCGGCGCTGTCCAGGAACACAAAAACAAAAGGCTCGCCGTGCGCCAGCAGCGCCTCCATTTCCATGATCCATTGGGGCGCGTAGCCGTGCGGCAGAAGACTGCCCCGGATGCGCACGATCGGGAAATCAGCCACGTGGTAGAGCTTGAAGTCGTCCGGATTCATCGAGTCACTCCTCTTTTGTTGGGGCAGCAGACCCAGAACTGCCGCGAGCGGCCTCGCCAATAAAAACCCACACCGTGCCGACCAGCGCCACGCCGCAGACACCATAAAAGGCCGCCCAGCCCACAAGCGGGATCAGGCCCGGCAGACCGAACAAGGCCAGCGTGCCAATAAAGCGCCCCACGCCGTAGAGCAGCGCGTAGTCGGTCGCCGCTTGGTGGCCGCGGGCCCAGGCCAGGATGGAGGCGCCAAGCACGATGTAGATGGCGCTGACGCAGGCGCCGATCAGCACGGCGCCGGCCATCGCCACCCCCGGCATGTACTGGGCATAAGCCCAGGCGGTGAGCGCCGTGCTGGCAAGGCACAGCAGCACTAGCGCCCACAGCACCTTGGGCCGGGCAAGGCCTTGCATCAGCCAAGGCGCGATGGCGGATGCAGCCAGATTGGCCAGCGGCGCCATGGTGCCCAGCACCCAGCCGATGCGCTCCAGCGGCACCTGCAAGTCCACCAGCATCAGCCGATTGAAGTTGAACAGCGCCATCAGCGCGCAAGTCACCAGCGAGATCTTCAAGAGCCGGCGCTGCATCGCCGGCTGCCGCAGCGTGGCAAGCAGCCTGGGCCGCACTGGTGCCTGGGCTTGGTGGGCGGCGTCGCGCCGCACCAGGGCCAGCACCGGGACGGCTGCGAGTGCGATCAGTGCAGCTATCGACACAAAGGTCCACTGCCAGCCCAGCGTTGGGAACAGCCCCACCAGCACGCCACCGCCCAGCACCGCCCCCAGCGACAGGCCGCCCACCTTGGCGGCGGCCGCCAACGGCCGCTGCTCCGCGTGCACCTGCTCGACCGTCAGCGCATCCAGCGCCAGGTCCATCGTCGCCATCGACACCGTGGTGGCCAGCCCCAGCGCGATCTGCAGGGCCGGCGGCCAGGCTTCGCCAGCGGCCAGCGCGGCGACCAGCACCACCGCCAGGCCTTGCGCGGCCGTGATCCAGCCGGTGCGGCGGCCCAGCCAGGGCATGCGCCAGCGGTCCACCCAGGGCGCCCACAGAAAGGCCACGCCAAAGGGGATGTAGAGCGCAAACACCCAGCGCATGGCCGCCAGCTCGACACCACGCGCGCGCAGGATGGTGGCCACACCGCCCTGCACAAAGCCCAGCACCACGCCAAGCGACACATACATCAGCGCAACCGCCAACAACACCGGCACGGCGCCGCGCTGCACATGGCGATCCAAGGACAGGGATTGCCTCATCACGTCAGAACCTCAGCGTGGCGCCCAAGCCCGCGATGCGCCCCTGCCCCACCCGCACCGAGCTGACGCCTGGTCCCCAGGCCTGGCCAGCCACCGCGTACTGCTTGTTGCGCAGATTCCAGGCAAAGCCGTAGAACTCCCAGTTGCCGTGTTGCCAGCCAAGCCGCGCGTTGAGCACGCCGTAGCCGGGCAGCATGAAGCTTTCACGGACATCGACGGCGCGCGCGCCCACGTACTGCCAGGCCAGGGCGGCCTTGATCCGGCCCGGCAGGCCCAGCGCTTGTGCGGGGGCCTCGAACTGCCCGCCCAAGCTGGCCGTCCAGCGCGGCACATTGGGCACGCGGTTGCCCGACAGCGCGCCGGTGGCGCTGCCGGTGGGCACATCCACCAGCTCCGCATGCGTGTAGCCGGCGCCGCCGGTCAGCTTGAAGGCGCGGGTGATCTGCGCCTCGGCCTCCAGCTCGGCGCCGCTGCTGCGGTAGTCCAGCGCGGCGGGTGTGAACAGCAGTGCACTGGGGTTGAACACGATCAGGTGGCCGTTCTTCACGTCGTTGTGAAACAGCGCGCCATTGAGCGTGGCGCGCCGGTCCAGCCACTGCGACTTGAAGCCCAGCTCATAGGTCCAGCTGGTGGATGTCGGGAACGGTGACTCTTGCTTGCCCGTGGGGCTGTTGACCGAGGTCGCCGGGTAGCCTGCGGCCACTGCGCCGCGCGACACCGTGGCGTAGGTCATGAGCGCAGGCGTCCAGTCGTAGGAGAGGCCCGCGCGGCCGGTGGTGAAGCTGTCGACCAGGCGGCTTTGCTGCAGCCAGTAGGGCACGACCGCAGCGCTGCCATTGCCGACGAACTGGTAACTGGCGTCCTTGCTCTCGCGCGTGTGGCGCAGGCCCAGCGTGGCCTTGAGCGCCTGCGTCAGGGGCAGCGTCGCCTCGCCGAACACCGATGCGCTGCCGCTGCGGATGCGGTTGGTGAAGGCACCGTTCTGCGTCGCAAAGTTGAAGGCCGCCGCCGAGGCCTGCGACGTGGTGTCGTTGCCAAAGGATGAGTGGAAGTAGTTCACGCCGGCGGTCCAGGCCAGCGCGCTGCCCTCAACCGAGCTCAGGCGCAACTCCTGCTGCCAGGTCTTGTCGCGGAAGTTGATGGCCGCGTAGTCGGCATAGGGCACATCAAACAGCGACTGCGGGCGGCCGGTGAGCGCCGAGTAGATCAACCCATCGGTCATGTCCATGGGCTGGAAAGAGCGCGAATCCTCGTAGCTGGTCAGCGAGGTGAGCTTGAAGCGCTCAAAGCCATGTTCGACCTTGAGGCTGGCGCCGGCGTCACGCGAGCGCACTTCGCGCCGTGGGTTGACGGCGCTGCGCGGGAACTGCGGGTCTTGCTTCCAGATGAAGTTCGGCGCCGAAGACTGCTGCTTGTCATAGAAACCAACGAAGCTCACCGTGGTGTCGTTGCCCGGCGTCCACAGCAGCGAGCCGCGCAGGGCACCAATCTGCACCCGGCCGTCCTTGCCGCCGAGCGCGACGTTAGGGATGTTGCCGTCGAGGTTCGAATAGCGCACAGCCAGGCGGCCCGCCAGTTGCTCGGACAAAGGGCCGTTGGCCACGATCTCGCCCAGCCGATAGCCATGCGAGCCGACCTCGGTGGTGGCAGAGAAGCCGCGCTTGAAGGTGGGCAGGTTCGGGATCACGTTGATCGCGCCGCCCTGCGTGTTGCGGCCCAGCAGCGTGCCCTGCGGGCCGCGCAGCACTTCAACGCGGTCGATGTCCATCAGCACCGGGGCCGCGCCGTAAACGGAACGCGGCGCGTCGTTCATGTACATCACGACCGAGGTGTCGTCAGGCGACAGCGGTGCCAGGGAGCCCACGCCGCGCAGATTGAACACGTTTGAATTGAGCCCCACGCCATCGACAAAAGACAGGTTGGGCGTAGCGCGCGCCAGCCCGGCATTGCCGACGACGGGCGAGGCCTGGGTGGCCAGATCGGCGCCCTGGATCGCCTTGATGCTGATCGGCACCTCTTGTGCGCTTTCAGCCCGGCGCCGCGCGGTCACGGTGACCGCCTCCAGGGCGTCAGGCTCGTCCGGCTGCGCGGCGGCGTGATCGGGTTGGGCCAGCACCAACGCGCAAGCCAAAGCAGCCCAGACACCGGTCGGCCGGCGCACCATGGCGGCGCGCTGGGACGGTGGTGGACAGGGGGAAAACGTCATGCCGGGTTCCTTCTTGTGGCGGCGAGGCCAGCAATTTATTGAATGAGAAATCTTCGCAATTGTATTGACTGAACAATCAGTCAGTCAACAAACCGACCAATTTGCGATAGCTAGAATCAGCGCCCTACCGGAGGACCCCATGGCCGAACTTCGCCCCACTTTCACCACCATGGATGCCCGCGACAACATCCTCGAAGCGGCACTGGCCGTGTTTGCGCACAGCGGTTTCAGCGGCACGACCATGCGCGACATCGCCCAGCAGGCCGGCGTGTCGCCCGGGCTGATCCACCACCACTTCAAGGACAAGGAAAGCCTGTGGAACATGGTGGGCGAGCGCATCACCGACGACTTCGCCGCCTCCACCGGCGACTTTCTGGCCGAGCCCCTGGAGATCGACGAAACCACCGTCCCCAAGCTGGTGGCCAACTACATGCAGTACTGGAAGACGCACCCCAGCGCGCTGCGCTTCCAGCTCTGGCGCGTGCTGGGCGCGCCCGACGCCGAGCGCAAGGCACGTTCAGAGCGGCTGAACCGCACCTATGTCCCGGTCTTTTCCAAGGCGCAGCAGGCCGGCTTTGTGCGCCGCGACATCCCGGCCGGCCAGGCCATGTTCACCACCGGGGGCCTGATCCAATTCTGGCTGCACAGCCGCCTGGAAGCCAACGACGCCATTGCCGCCGGCGGCGAGACGCCCCCCGATGACGAGACGTTTCTGCAATACGTGCTCAGCCTGATCCTGGTACGTAAGCACATATAGACACATATGTAAAACACCCGCCTGCCTTCAGTGGCACAGGGTTTGCATGTATGTAAGAACGCAGCGCCAAGACGTTGTAGGGGAAACTTTATCCGGCCTTCCACGATCGACCATCACCATGACTCCACGCTCGCTGCTTGCGCCCGTCGCTGTCGCCATCGTCGTTCTTGCCGGTTGTTCCACGCTTGACTACAAGCAGCGGGAATGGATCTTCCAGCCCAGTGACCGTGCCTGGGGCAATGCCCAGGCCGCACCGGACATGCAAGACGTCTGGATCGACTTCCAATCCCAGGCCGAAGACACGCCCGCGCGCCTGCACGCGCTCTGGCTGCCGGCCGCCACGCAGCCCAACCTGCCCATGGCCCTGCCCGCCGAGCACCAGGCCAACGGGCCGCCGGTGCTGCTGTACCTGCACGGCGCGCGCTGGAACGTCAACGGCTCGGCGCAGCGCATCCGCCGCATGCAGGAAATGGGCTTCTCGGTGCTGGCCATCGACTACCGTGGCTTTGGCAAGAGCAGCGCCGGCCTGCCCTCCGAAGCCACCGCCGCCGAAGACGCCCAGGCCGCCTGGGACTGGCTGGCCCAGCGCTTCCCCGGCCGCTCGCGCTACGTGTTCGGCCACTCGCTGGGCGGCGCCATCGCCATCGACCTGGCCACCCGCGTCCCGGATGCCAGCGGCGTGATCGTCGAAGGCACCTTCACCAACATCGCCGACGTGGTGAGCAGCTTCAAGTGGGGCTGGCTGCCGGTGTCGATGTTCATCACCCAGCGGTTTGAGTCCATCGAAAAGGTCAAGAGCATCCGCGCGCCGCTGCTGGTGGTGCACGGCTCGGAAGACAGCCTGATCCCCGCCGCGCTGGGCCGCCGTCTCTTCAACGCCGCCACAGGCCCCAAGCAGTTCGTGCTGGTGGAAGGCGGCTCGCACTACAGCACCAATTCAGTCGGCGAGTCGCAGTACCGCACGGCACTGCACCAGTTGTTCGGGCTGGATACGCTGCCGCAGCGCGCGGCACCGGGGCTGGTGCCACCCGCCCCGGCCACCATCGCCGCCAGCGAGTAAGAACGGCGGCCCGGCGCGGCGGGCTCTGCTACCCTCGCCCGCATGTCTCTTCTCTCCCCCGCGGGCACGGCCACCGACGCCGCCCGCGCGCTGCCGGCGATCTGCCTGGCCGGCCCCACCGCCGCAGGCAAGACCGCCGCCACCCTGGCCATCGCCCAGCACCTGGCGCCGCGCTGCGCGGTGGAAATCATCAGCGTCGACTCGGCCCTGGTCTACCGCGGCATGGACATTGGCACGGCCAAGCCCAGCGCCGCCGAGCGCGCCGCCGTGCCGCACCACCTGATCGACATCCGCGACCCGCTGCAGGCCTACAACGCGGCCGAGTTCGTGGCCGACGCCGAGCGGCTGATGGCCGAGATCCGCGCCCGTGGCGCCCTGCCCTTGCTGGCCGGCGGCACCATGCTGTACTTCAAGGCGCTGTTCGACGGCCTGGACGATCTACCGCCCGCCGACGCCAGCGTGCGCGCCACGCTGGAGGCCGAAGCCGCCACCCGCGGCTGGCCCGCGCTGCATGCCGAACTGGCCCAGGTCGACCCGGTCACCGCAGCCCGCTTGCCGCCCCAAGACAGCCAGCGCATCCAGCGCGCGCTGGAGGTCTGGCGCCTCACCGGCCGGCCGCTGTCGGATTTCCACAGCACTAGCAAAAACATAGCTAGAAGCCCAGGTGCAGCCAGGGCTACAGCCCTTATTTCCTTGGAACCCGCAGAACGCAGCTGGCTGCACGCCAGGATTGCCGAGCGCTTCGACGCCATGCTGGCCGGCGGCTTCATCGACGAGGTGCGGGCGCTGCGCGCGCGCGGCGATCTCTCGCCCGAGCTGGCCTCCATGCGCTGCGTGGGCTACCGGCAGGCCTGGGAGGTGCTGGACGGCAGCGCCCCCGCCGCCGAGCTGCGCGACCGCGGCATCTTCGCCACGCGCCAATTGGCCAAGCGCCAGATCACCTGGCTGCGCAGCATGCCGCAGCGGCACGCGGTGGCCGCCGATGCGCCGGATGCGCTGGCGCAGGTGCTGCGGCAGGTCGATGCGCTGCTGGGTGCCGTGCCATGAGCGGCCTCTCCATTCGCGGCCTGGCCAAGCACTACGGCAGCGGCGCGGCGGCCGTGCCGGTGTTTGCCGGCGTCAGCTTTGACGTGGCGCCGGGCGAGTTCGTGGCCATCGTCGGCCCCTCGGGCGTGGGCAAGTCCACCCTGCTCAACTGCCTGGCCGCACTCGACACCTGGGACGCCGGCAGCGTGGCGCTGGGCGGCACCGACCTGTCCACGCTCAACGAAACCCAGCGCGCCCTCTGGCGCCGCCAGCACGTCGGCTTTGTGTTCCAGGCCTTTCATGTGCTGCCGCACCTGGATGTGGCGCAGAACGTGGCGCTGCCGCTGATGCTGTTGCAACAGGCCAGCGAGCCGCGCGTGGCCGAGATGCTGCAGGCCGTGGGCCTGCATGGCCTGGGCGCGCGGCTGCCGCAGCAGTTGTCGGGCGGGCAGTTGCAGCGCGTGGCCATTGCGCGTGCGCTGGTGCACCGGCCCAGCCTGCTGCTGGCCGACGAGCCCACCGGCAACCTCGACCCCGGCACCGCCGCGCAGGTGATGGACCTGCTGCTGGCGCAGACGCGGCAGCATGGCGCGGCGCTGGTGCTGGTCACCCATTCGGATGCCGCCGCTGCACGCGCCGACCGTGTGCTGCATCTGCAGAGCGACGGCATTGCACAGGCTCCCACCAACCCATGAGCGACACCCACCCCGCACCCAGCCGCGCGCGCCGCGTGCTGCTGGCCGCCAGCATCGTGCTGATTGCCTTCAACCTGCGGCCACTGTTTGGCAGCCTGTCGGTGCTGCTGCCCGAGATCATGGCCAGCACCGGCCTGAGCCCGGCGGGCGCCAGCCTGCTGACCACGCTGCCGGTGCTGTGCCTGGGCCTGTTTGCGTTCCCGGCGCCGGCGCTGGCGCGGCGCTTTGGCACCGAGCGCACGCTGCTGGGCGCGCTGCTGTTGCTGGTCATGGGCACGCTGCTGCGCGGCCTTGGCAGCCTGCCGCTGCTGTTTGCCGCATCGGCCATGGGCGGCGCGGGCATTGCCGTTGGCAATGTGCTGCTGCCAGGGTTGGTGAAGCGCGACTTCCCCCGGCAGGCGCCACTGCTGACCGGCTGCTACACGCTGGCCATCTGCGCCGGCGCGGCCAGCGCCACCGGGCTTACCGTGCCGCTGGAGCGCGGGCTGCTTGGCGGCTCGTGGCAGGCGGCGCTCGCGCTTTGGGCGCTACCTGCGGCGGCGGTGGTACTGCTCTGGGCGCCGCAGGCCTGGGCTGCCCGCAGCCACCCGCAGCATGCCGGCCCGGCCAGGCCCAGCCTGTGGCGCAACCGGCTGGCCTGGCAGGTCACCTGCTTCATGGGCCTGCAGTCGGCGCTGGCCTATGCCGCCATTGGCTGGCTGGCGCCCATCCTGCGCGAGCGCGGGCTGGAGGCGGCCAGCGCTGGCTATGTGGTGGCCGCCTCTATCGGCATTCAACTGCTGACCTGCTTTGTCACACCGACCATCGCCACGCGGCGGGCGGACCAGCGCGCCATCGGCATCGCCACCACGCTGCTGACCACGGCTGCGTCGCTGGCCTTTTTGTTTGCGCCGTTGGAGGGCGGGCTGGTCTGGCTCTGGGCCGCGCTGCTGGGCGCGGGCCAAGGCGGCGCCTTTGCGCTGGCGCTGAGCCTGATCGTGCTGCGCAGCCCGGATGCGGCCACTGCCGCACAGCTCTCGGGCATGGCGCAGGGCGCGGGCTATTTGATATCGATCAGCGGCCCGCTGCTGGTGGGCCTGCTGCGCGGCTGGACGGGCAGCTTCGATGCCTCCGCCCTGCTGTTCATCACGCTGGGTGTGCTGCTGGCCATGAGCGCCGCCGGCGCCGGCCGGGCGCTGCTGGTGCGGCCGGCGCTGCCCTGATTGCCGGCCATGCTGGCACTGCTCAAGACCTTCTCGTGGCAGGAGATCCGCCACCAGCCCTGGCGCCATGCGGTGGCCGTGCTGGCGGTGATGTTGGGCGTGGCGCTGGCGTTTTCGGTGCAGCTCATCAACAGCTCGGCGCTGGATGAGTTCGCGCAGGCGGTGCGCACGGTAGACGGCCAGCCCGATCTGCAACTGCGCGCGGTGCAAGAGAGCTTCGACGACGCGCTGTTTGGCCCGCTCGCGCACCGCACCGACGTGGCCTCGGCCGCGCCGGTGCTGGAGCTGCCGGCCACCGCCCAGCACGCCGACGGCACACGGCTGAGCGTGCGCGTGGTGGGCGTCGATGCGCTGGCCATGGCACGCACCGCGCCCAGCCTGCAGCCGGTGCTGCTGGAGGGCGCTGACCGGCTCGATCTGTTCGCGCCCGATGCGGCCTTTCTCAACCCCGCAGCCCTGCAGGCGCTGGGCCTGGCCGGCAGCGCCGCCGGCACCCCGTTCACGCTGCAGGACACACGCCTGCACCTGGCAGGCACGGTGAGCGCGGGTGGCGCACCGCTGGTGGTGATGGACATTGCGGCGGCGCAGGCGCTGCTCCAGCGCGCGGGCCGGCTGTCGCGCATAGACCTGCGGCTGGCGCCCGGTGCGTCGCGTGATGCCTTGGTTAAAGCCGTGGCCGGCCTGCCTGGCGTCGTCGCGGTCACGCCGGGCGACGCCGCAGCGCGGGTGGGCGACCTGTCGCGCGCCTACCGGGTCAACCTGACGGTGCTGGCGCTGATCGCACTCTTCACTGGCGCCTTTCTGGTGTTCTCGGTATTGGCGCTGGGCGTGGCCAAGCGCGCGCCGCAATTCGCGCTGCTGGGCGTGCTGGGCCTGACGCCGCGCGGCCGGCGCACGCTGGTGCTGGCCGAGTCGCTGGCGTTGGGCGCACTCGGCAGCGCGCTGGGCCTGGCGCTGGGCACCGCTTTGGCCGCGCTGGCGCTGCGTGTGTTGGGCGGCGACCTGGGCGGCGGCTACTTCGCGGGCGTGGCGCCGGCCCTGCACTTCAGCCTGCCGGCCGCGCTGGCCTATGGCGCGCTGGGCGTTGCCGCAGCGCTGGTAGGTGGCTGGTGGCCGGCGCGCGCCGCCGAGCGCCTGCCGCCAGCGCAAACCCTGAAAGGGCTGGGCCTGGGCACCAGCACCGGCCTGCACCCGGCCTGGCCGCTGGCGCTGCTGGGCGGCGGTGTGGCACTGGCCTTCTTGCCGCCGCTGGCGGGCGTGCCGGTGGCCGCCTATGCATCGGTTGGCCTGCTGCTGGTGGGCGGTATCACCGCCCTGCCCTGGCTGATCGCGCTGCTGCTGGACCGCCTGCAGCCGCTGGCCGCGCGGCGCCTGCTGCCGCTGCTGGCACTGGAGCGCGCCCGCCGCATGCGCGGCAGCGCCGCCGTGGCGGTAAGCGGCGTGGTGGCGGCACTGGCACTGGCCGTGGCGCTGACGGTGATGGTGGCGAGCTTTCGCGGCTCGGTGCTGCAGTGGCTCGATACCGTGCTGCCGGCCGACCTGTACCTGCGCACCGGCAGCACGCCCAGCACCAGCACGCAAACCTTCCCGCCCGCGCTGGTGGATGCGGTGGCGCAGTTGCCCGGCGTGGCGCGGCTGGAGCCGCAGCGCATCGTGCGCCTGCAGCTCGACCCGGCCCGGCCGGCCGTGGCGCTGCTGGCGCGGCCACTGCACAGCATGCCGGGTGGCGTGGCCGCCGTGTTGCCGCTGCGCGCGGCGCCGCTGCCGGTGCCGCCGGGGCGCATAGGCATCTATGTGAGCGAAGCCATGGTGGATTTGTATGGCGCCCGGCCGGGCCAGGACTTTGCGCTACTTTCTGAGGCTTTTATGCCTGAAGCCCAGGCGGCAGGCCGGCCTATAGCTCTATTTTTTGTAGCAGGCGTGTGGCGCGACTATGTGCGCCAGTTTGGCGCCATCAGCATCGACCGTGACGACTTCATTCGCCTGGGCGGCGACCGTGCCGCCAACGACCTGGCGCTGTGGCGCGCCCCCGGCACCGACGCCGCCGCGCTGCAGCAGGCGGTGCGCACGCTGGCCGAGCAGGCGTTGGGCGCCGGCACGCCGCTGGAATTTGCGGCGCCCGAGGCCATCCGCGCCAGCTCGCTGCGCATCTTTGACCGCAGCTTTGCCGTCACCTACTGGCTGCAGGCCGTGGCCATTGGCATAGGCCTGTTTGGCGTGGCGGCCAGTTTTGGCGCGCAGGTGCTGGCGCGGCGCAAGGAGTTTGGCCTGCTGGCGCACCTGGGCCTGACGCGGCGCCAGATCCTGGCCGTGGTGGCGGGCGAAGGCGCGGCCTGGACGGGCACCGGCGCGGCCGCGGGCATTGTGCTGGGGCTGGCGGTATCGGTGGTGCTGGTGCAGGTGGTGAACCCGCAGAGCTTTCACTGGACCATGGACCTGCGCGTGCCCTGGCTGCGCCTGCTGGCGCTGGCGGCGGCGGTGGCTGCCGCCGGCACGCTGACGGCGCGCATCGCCGGTGGCGCCGCAGCCGGGCGCGATGCGGTGCTGGCCGTCAAAGAGGATTGGTGAAAAAACCTATTGCCAAGGGGCAAGGGCGTTACACGAAACGCATCAAGTTGGCGCCGACGCGGTCGAAATAGGTCTGTCACCTGGGCGTCGCACGCTCCCAGGCACGGCACTACAGACACGCTCTCCAGCACCAACCCGCCTACGCCATGGACCTCTCCAAACTCAAGATCAGTACCCGGCTGTCGCTGGGCTTCGGCATTGTCCTTGCCTTTCTACTGACACTTGCCACTGTCGGGGTCGAGCGCCTGGGCATGTTCAAGGAGAACATCACGGTCATCACCGAGGTGAACAACCCTGAAGCGCAATTGGCCAACCAGATGCTCACGATCGTGCTGCGCCAGGAAGTGGCGCTGCGCAATCTGGGCCTGATGAACGACATGGCCGACATGAAGCCAGAGGCCGACCTGCTCGACCAATTGGCCAAGGACTACGACGCGGCCGAAGCCCGGCTCGACAAGATGTTCAGCACCCTGCCCTGGACCGAGCCGCCCGAGCGCGCGCTGATGCAGAAGATCAAGGACCAGAAGGGGCCGGCACTGCCCGTGATCAAGAAGGCGCTTGAACAAGGCCTGGCCAATCAGTTCGAGCTGTCCACCGTCACCCTGCTGAAGGAACTGGGCCCGATCAACAAGGAGCGCACCCGCACGCTGACCGAACTGGTCGACCTCGAGAACCGCATGAACGGTGAAACCGCCAAGCAGACCGCGCAAGACGCCAACGCTGCGCGCGCCCTGATCCTGGTGCTCGCCGTCATCGCCCTGCTCGCCGGTGCGGCGGCCGCCGTCTTCATCACCCGCAGCATCCTGCGCCAGTTGGGCGGTGAGCCGGGCGATGCCGTGGTGGTGGCCCAGGCCATTGCCGAAGGCGACCTGTCGCGCAATATCCCGCTGCGCGCAGGCGACCAGCACAGCATCATGGCCGCGCTGGCCACCATGCAGGAGAGCCTGCGCCGCATCATTGCCGACGTGCGCGGCAGCACCGGCGCCATCGCCACGGCATCGGCCCAGATCGCCAGCGGCAACCACGACCTGTCGAGCCGCACCGAGCAGCAGGCCAGCTCGCTGGAAGAAACCGCCGCCTCGATGGAGCAGATGACCGCCACCGTGCGCCAGAACGCCGACAACGCCCAGCAGGCCAACCAGTTGGCCGTATCCGCCTCCTCCGTGGCGCAGCAGGCCGGCGACGTGGTGCAGCAGGTGATACAGACCATGGATTCGATCCATACCTCTTCGCGCCGCATCGTCGACATCATTGGCGTGATCGACGGCATTGCCTTCCAGACCAACATCCTGGCGCTGAACGCCGCAGTGGAAGCCGCCCGCGCCGGCGAGCAGGGCCGTGGCTTTGCCGTGGTGGCCAGCGAAGTGCGCAGCCTGGCGCAACGCAGCGCAGCCGCCGCCAAGGAGATCAAGTCGCTCATCGACGACTCGGTGCGCAACGTCGAAACCGGTGGCGCCCAGGTCCAGCAAGCCGGCACCACCATGGCCAACGTGGTCGGCAGCGTCAAGCGCGTGACCGACATCGTCGGCGAGATCGCCGCCGCCAGCAGCGAGCAGCGCCAGGGCATCGAGCAGGTGAACCAGGCCATCACGCAGATGGACCAGGTGACCCAGCAAAACGCTGCGCTGGTGGAAGAAGCCGCCGCCGCCACGCAGTCCATGGAATCGCAGGCGCGCAACCTGCAACTGGTGGTGGGCACCTTCCGCCTGCAGGCGGGTACAGAGCCAGCCCCTCAAGCAGCAGCGATCGCCGTTGCACCTGCAACACCGGTGCGCGCCAAGCCAGCAGCTACGCCAGCGCCGGCAAAGCTGCGCGCCAAACCCGCCGCCTCGCCTGCCCCCGCTGCACCGCGCGCCGTGGCACTGGCCGGCGATGCCGACGACGACTGGGAGAAGTTTTGAAGCACCCCCAGGCTACGCGCTTCGCGTCTTCGCCTCCCCCCTCAAGGGGACACATCCTGCGGCCCGGCTAAGCCGGTTCCGCCGATGTCCTGGCATGGCCTGCTCCGCGGCCTTCTGGGGCCGGTGTTGCATGCGGTGTGACGGTCAAGGAAGACCATTGGCAAGGCGAGCGCCTGCGACAATCCGCGCATGCTGCACGCCCCCTCTTCCTCCTGGCTGTATGAGGCCATCGCCCGCATCGAAGCCGACTACCAACGCAGCGCCGATACGCACCTGATCCCGCTGCCCTTGCCCGGCCATGCCCGGCACGGCATCGACCTGTACCTGAAGGATGAGTCCACCCATCCCACGGGCAGCCTCAAGCACCGGCTGGCGCGCTCGCTGTTCCTGTATGCGCTGTGCAATGGCTGGGTGCACGAGGGCTCGACCATCGTCGAGGCGTCGAGTGGCTCCACCGCCATCAGCGAGGCCTATTTCGCGCGCCTGCTGGGCCTGCCCTTCGTGGCGGTGATGCCGCGCAGCACCTCGGCCGAGAAGATCGCGCAGATCGCCTTCCATGGCGGCCGCTGCGAGTTCGTGGACAGCGCCGCCCAGGTCTACGAGCACGCGCGCGCCGTGGCGCTGCAGACCGGCGGCCACTACATGGACCAGTTCACCTATGCCGAGCGCGCCACCGACTGGCGCGGCAACAACAACATCGCCGAGAGCATGTTTGCGCAAATGTCCTGCGAGCGGCATCCGGTGCCGCGCTGGATCGTGGTCGGTGCGGGCACGGGCGGCACCAGCGCCACCATCGGCCGTTATGTGCGCTTTAGGCGCCACGCCAGCCAGGTTTGCGTAGCCGACCCGGAGGGCTCGGTGTTCAGCGCCTACCACCGCACGGGCGACGCCAGCCTTACCGCGCCCGGCTCGCGCATAGAAGGCATAGGCCGGCCCCGCGTGGAGCCCAGCTTTGTGCGCAGCCTGGTGGACCGCATGGAAGAAGTGGCCAATGCAGACTCCATCGCCGCCATGCGTTGTCTGTCGGAGCTGCTGGGCCGCCGCGTGGGCCCCTCCACCGGCACCAACTTCGTCGCCATGCTGAGCCTGGCGCAAGAGATGCGCGCAAGGGGCGAGACCGGCTCGGTCCTGTCGCTGCTGTGCGATGCAGGCGAGCGCTACCTGCCCACCTACCACGACCCGATATGGGTGGCGCAGCACCTGGGCGACTGCAGCGCGGCGCGCGCGCGGCTCAACGCGCTGCTGGAGTAGCGCGTGCCCTCCCTCTGGTCGCGGCGGCAAGGGCTTGGCTTTCTGGCCGCTACGCTGCTGAGCGCGGGGCACTCAGCCCAGGCGCTGCCAGCACGGCAACTGGTGTTCCCCCACGACCTGGGCGCGCACCCGGGCTTTCGCACCGAGTGGTGGTACATCACCGGCCACGCCAGCAGTGGTGGGCGCAGCTTTGGCTTTCAGCTCACCTTCTTTCGCTCACGCGTGGCCGCCACGCAGCAGCTGGCCTCGCGCTTCGCCGCCAAACAAATCGTCTTCGCGCATGCCGCCGTGACCGACCTGCAAGCCGGCCGCCTGCTGCACGACCAGCGCATCGCGCGCTGGTCCGGCCAGCCGCCGCATGCCAACAGCGCCGACCTGGCTGCAGCCAGCGAACAAGACACCGATCTGGTGCTGGGCAACTGGTCCCTGCGGCGTGGCACTGACAGCCTCTACCGCGCGCACTTGCCCACCAGCGACTTCACGCTGGACCTGCAGTTCCGCGAAACCCAGCCGCTGCTGCTGCAAGGCGATGCCGGCCTGTCACGCAAAGGCCCGGACCCGGCGCAGGCCAGCTACTACTACAGCCTGCCGCAACTGGCCGTGAGCGGCGCGCTCACCGTGCAAGGCCAGCGCTTCGCACTCGACGCGCCCAGCGAGCGCGCCGGCGTCGCCTGGCTGGACCACGAATGGAGCGACGAACTGCTGCACCCCGAGGCCGTGGGCTGGGACTGGATAGGCATCAACCTGTTCGACGGCAGCGCCCTCACCGCCTTTCGCCTGCGCCGGCGCGACGGCAGCACGCTATGGGCTGGCGGCTCGTTCCGCGCACGCGGCGGCGCAGCTCAACCCTTTGCGCCCGAGGCCGTGCGCTTCATGCCCGGCCGCAGTTGGCGCAGCCCCCACACCGGCGCCAGCTACCCCATGGCCTGGGACATCACAACACCCGCCGGCCGCTTCAGCCTGCAGGCGCTGCTGGACGACCAGGAGCTGGATAGCCGCGGCTCCACCGGCTCGGTGTATTGGGAAGGTCTGTCAGAGCTGCACGATGCAGCGGGCGCGGTTGTGGGGCGGGGGTATCTGGAGATGACGGGGTATGTGACGGCACTGCGGCTGTGAGGGGCCATCGCCGCCAGGCCCGGCGGACACAATTACGATACATGGCTTACATACTCGAAACAGAGCTAGAGGGGCCATGAATATCCAGAAGTACTTTCCACTATTGGCGTTGGCACTGGCTGCGTGTGGCGGTGGCGGCGGAGGGGACAGCGCCCCACCCGAGCCCACGCCCGCACCCACAGGCCGGGTCGCCCTGGAAATCGTGGCCGGCCCGATCGGGGAACGTGCCAGTTTGTCCTCCGACCCGCAGCGGGGCTGCACGGATGGCGCAGCCGCAAATGCCGTGATGGGTTCCAGCATGTCGCTGGCCGCGGCGGCCGATGGGCAGTCGCTCTACACCGCCGAGCAAGGCGCCTGCGACTCCCGCTTCCGGGTACGCAGGCTGGATCTGGCGGCCAAGACGGTCACCACACTGGCGACCGGCGCTGACATTCCGGCGCAAGAAGCCCCTGGGCCGTTCCAGCTGCAGAGCTTCCTCAGGCCAACTGCCATCGCCCAGGCGCCGGACGGCACCCTGGCCATTGCCGACAGCGATGTCTTCTCCGGAGGCCTGACGACGCCGTCGGGCAGGGAAAGGCAAGGGCTGGGGAACGGCGTCTGGCTGTTGTCGCCAACCGGGCAGTTGCGCCAGCTTGCAGGGTTTGAAAAACCCGCATCGACCCCGCTGGCGGACGGAAGCGGCCCGCAGGCAGTTTTCCAGTCCATCACGGTCATCTGCGCGGGCGCACAGGGGGAGTTCTACGTCAGCGACCTGGGCCGGGTGCGCCAGATCTCCGCCAACGGCGCAGTGACCACCCTGGCGAACGCCGAGGGCCGGAATTTCGAGGGGCTGTACTGTGGCCAGCAGGGAAGAAACCTGACGTTTTCCGTTGCTGCAGACGGCCAGCGCAAGCCGTTCGAGCTACAGGCGCAGCGCCTGTTCGACACGCCCTCGGGCGTGGCTGGCCTCTACAGCGCCATGGCCGGCGCGGACAGCGCATGGGTATCCAGCCCCGCAGGCGGGACGCTGTTCCTGATGGGGCTGGCGGACGGCCGCGTTCTTCCGGGCTCCACGCTGGTCACGGCAGGACTCATGGTCGCCGGCGAGCGCTACACACCGAACTCCTCTGCGCTCCGCGCGGCGAACGCGGGTGTGGCGTACCTGCCGACCGCCTACTCCATCGTTCGGCTGACCTACCAGTGAGCGCCCTTCAGCCCATGTCGGGCTGGCGCTTGGGTTTTTTGATAAAAAGTGGCTTTAGCCCAGGTGCCGCCTGGGCTAAAAGCTATATTTTCAATAGCACAAGTCGACGCATACCGGCACGCATTCAGAGCCCTGAGGCAACACCAACCAGCGCGGCTCACGCGCCACGACCTGCGCGGCGGCGGCACGGACATGGGCAATCGCCCGCGTGCTGACTTCGGTCAATGCCTCGGCCCGGCGGGTGACGATGCCGATGGAGCGCTGCGGTGCGTCCTCGATCTCGGTCACGCAAAAGCCGCCACCCGCCAGCAGCGGCTGTATGCCCAGGTAAGGCATGACGGCAATGCCCACACCCTGGCGCACAAAGCCGCCAATGGTGATGGTCTGGTCGAACTGCATCTTGGGGCGAAACTCCGCGTCGCGCGCCATGAAGGCCGCAATCATGTACTTCTTGGCCGTGCTGGCGTCGGTCATGGAGATCAGCGGCAGGTCCACCAAATCGGCCAGCCGCGCAACCGGCCCCAGGCGCTGCGACAGTGCGCCGGCCGACAGCAGCACAAAGCGGTCGCGCAGGATTTCCTCATACAGCAACTCAGGCTTGGAAGGGTCGGCCGAGGCCAGCGCGAAGTCCACCTGCCGCGTCAGCACGCGCTTGAGCGTAGCCTCGGACGAGCCATCAAACACCGTGACCGCCACCCCGGGCCAATCCTGCTCCAGCGCCTGCACCGCCTCGGGCAGCAGCACGGTGGCCAGTGAGGGCAAGGCGGCGATGTCCACCTTGCGCGCCTCGCTTGCAAGCAGCCGCTGCATGGCCGCCAGGCCGTTGTCGTAGTCGTCCACCACGCGCCGCGCCAGCGGCACCAGGGCCGTGCCCTCGGGCGTGAGCAGAACGCTGCGGGTAGAGCGCCCGAACAGCGCCAGGCCCAGCGTTTCTTCCAGCTCTTTCACGATCTTGCTGAGCGATGGCTGGGTCATGTGGAACTGCTCGGCCGTACGGCTGAAGTTCAGCGACTGCGCCAAGGACAGAAAGATGCGCAACTGACGAGGGGCCACATTCATTCCGTGATTCTATGAATCGATAGCACATTGGAATTTCCCAAGCGCAGGGCCGCTCCCTAGCATCCGCAGCATTCATTCACCAAGCCATGCAGCTCAAAGGAGAGACATCGAATGCTGGACCTGAACGGAAAAGTCGCCCTGGTCATGGGCTGCGGCTCGGTCGCCGAGGGCTGGGGCAATGGCCGTGCCACCGCGGTGCTGCTGGCACGCCAGGGCGCCCGCGTCTACGGCACCGACCTGCAAGCCGCCAACGCCCAGACCACGCACGCCGCCATCACGGCCGAAGGCGGCACCGCCCACGTGGCGGCCTGCGACGTGACCCGCGCAGCCGACGTGCAACGGGTGGTGGATGACTGCCTGGCGCGCTTTGGCCGCATCGACATCCTGGTGAACAACGTGGGGCTGTCCCAACCCGGTGGGCCGGTGGAGATGGATGAGGAGGTGTGGGACCAGCAGTTGCAGGTCAACCTCAAAGGCGCCTTTCTGTCGTGCAAGCGCGTGCTGCCGCTAATGCAGGCACAGGGCGGCGGCTCGGTCGTCAACATCTCGTCGGTGGCGGGCCTGCGCTACATCGGCAAGCCCCAGGTCGCCTATGCCGCGGCCAAGGCCGCGCTGATGCAGTTCACCCGCACCACCGCCGTGATCCACGCGCCGCAGGGCATACGCCTGAACTGCGTGGTGCCCGGCCTGATGCACACGCCGCTGATCGAAGGCCTGGCCGCCAAGTACGCGGCCGGCGACACCGAGGGCTTCATCGCCCACCGCAACCGCCAGGTGCCCATGCAGCGCATGGGCGACGGCTGGGACGTGGCGCACGCCGTGCTGTTTCTGGCCGCAGATGAGAGCCGCTACATCACCGCGACCGAGATCGTGGTCGATGGCGGCCTGGTCGCGGCCACGCGCTAACCAAGCCCCCAAGCCCATCAAAAAAAGAAGGAGACAAACATGCACAAGCTCATCCGTACCACCGCCCTGCTGCTGGCCGCGGCGCTCGCTGCCGCCAGCCCCCGGGCAGAGCCCTATCCCATGCAGCCGATACGCCTGATCGTGCCCTTTGCGCCCGGCGGCGCGGTAGACCAGGTCGCGCGCGTGTTGAGCCAGCCGCTGTCGGAGCGGCTGGGGCAACCGATCGTGATCGAGAACCGGCCCGGCGCCAGCGGCGCCGTGGGCGCGGGCGAGCTGGCACGCGCCAAGCCGGATGGCTACACGCTGCTGCTGGCGCTGGATTCGCAGGCGGTCAACCACCACATGGTGAAGAACCTGCGCTTCGACACCTTCAAGTCTTTTGACTACCTGAGCCTGCTGGTCACGCTGCCGCAGGTGCTGGTGGTGCGCAATGGTGTGCCCGTCCACACGGTGCCCGAGCTGATCGCCTACATCAAGGCGCATCCGGGTCTGTCTTACGGCTCGGCCGGCACCGGGTCGGCTGGCCACATCAACAGCGCATCGCTGGTTACCGCCTATGGTGTGGAGGCCACGCATGTGCCCTACAAGGGCGCGGGCCCGCTGCTCAACGACCTGCTGGGCGGGCATATCGACTTTGCCTTTGCCGGCCTGTCGGTGATGCTGCCCCACATCAAGGCCGGCAAGGTGCGCGCGATTGCGATCAGCTCGGCCCAGCACAACCCACAGTTGCCCGGCATCCCCACGGTGGCCGAGTCCCTGCCCGGCTTCGAGATTCCGACCTGGGTCGGACTGGTGGCGCCGGTCGGCCTGCCGCCCGAGGTGCAGGAGCGGCTGCTGACCGCCGTGCGCCAATCGCTGGAGCTACCCGATACCCGCCAGCGCCTGGCCGACAGCGGCTTTCAGATCCAGGCCAGCACGCCAGCGGCTTTTGCCCAGCGCGTAAAGAAGGATTCAGACGCCATGGCAGAACTGGTGCGCCGCAAAATCATCACCCCCGAGTAAGACGTTTCAAGGAATCAAGCAGATGGCTCGCCTCCCCTACGCAGACCTGCAACAAGCCGACATCCGCCCGCTGGCAGAGCGCATTGCCGCCGAGCGCGGCAGCGTGCTGCACCTCTACCAGATGCTGCTGCACAGCCCGCCCGTGGCCAGCGGCTGGCTCAACTACCTCACCGCCATCCGCCAGCAGAGCAGCCTGCCCGGCGCCCTGCGCGAGCTGGTGATCATGCGTGTCGCCGTGCTCAACGGCGCACCCTATGAGGCCGATCAACATGCACCCATTGCCTTGAAGGAAGGCGTCACGCAAGCGCAACTGGATGCACTAGGCCATTGGGAGACCGCGCCCTGCTTCGATCCCACGCAGCGCGCCGTGCTGGCCTATACCGATGCCATGACCCGCGACGTGCAGGTGCCGCCGGCTGTGTTTGGCGCGGTGCAGGCGCTGCTGGAGCCGCGCCTGCTGGTGGAACTGACCGCCACCGTCGCGGCCTACAACATGGTGTCGCGCTTTCTGGAGGCGCTGCAGATCCACTCGCATGACGCGGTGGGTGTGCTGACGGCAAGCTGAGCGCGGCACTCACGCCAACCTGCACTCACTCTGCAAGAGCCGTTCGGGCTTGTCGAAGCCCTGCCACGCATCACCAAGCCCTTCGACAGGCTCAGGGCGAACGGAGCAGACTCTATCGCCCCGTGCGCAGCCTCAGCTGATTGGGCAGCGGCACCGAGCGGTGCAACACGTCCTCCGCCAGCCAGACCGCGCCGCGCCGTGCGCGCTCGGCCACGGTGGGCAGGGGGATCTGCTGGTAGTCGTCGTTGAAGACTTCAAAGCTGTAGTCGCCACGGTAGCCCAGGCGGTCCAGGCGCAGCACCCAGTCTGCGACCTGCGCGCTGTGCACGCCCTCGCCCGGGAACACGCGGAAGTGGCGCGCGGTGGTGATGCGCTCTTCCACCGAGCGGATCTCGTTCCACATGAAGTCGGCCAGTTGCACCAGGAAGATCTTGTCCGGGTCGATCTCGTCCAGCAACTCGGCCGGGGTCTTGGTGGCAAAGGCGTGGAACGAGTCCAGGCCCAGGCCCAGGTTGGGCATGTCGGCACGACAGACGATGTCCCAGGCGGACGGAAACTCGTTGATGTGGCGGCCCCAGGACAAGCCCTCGTAAGCCACCTTCACGCCCAGCGGCAGCGCCAGCATCGCCAGCTTGCGCAGGTCGCGCGCGATCACTTCTGGATCGTCGGTGGCGTGCACCGAGGTGGACGAGCAGATCAGCAGCACCTTGGAGCCCACCGCATGGCACATTTCCAGCATGGCCTTGGCGATGTCGACCTTGTAGTCGTGCAGGTGGCCCGACAGGCCTTCAAAGTCCCGCAGCACCTGAAAGCCGGTCACGCGCAGGCCGCTGTTGCGCACCACCTCAATCGCGGCCTCGACGCCCTCGGCGTGGCCGGTGAGGTCGCGTGCGGACAGCATCACCTGCGAGAAGCCCGCCGCGCGGATGGCCGCCAGCTTGGCTGGCAAGGTACCGGCCAGCGAGATGGTGTCCATGCCAAAGTCACGGATGTTGAGCGGCATGGAGACATCCGGCGCCACGCGCACCGGCGCTGCCGGCGCCGCCACGGGAATGAGCAGGCTCACAGCCGGCTCCTTGCGGCCACCGGGTCGCCCGTGGGCTCTTCGTGCTGCACCAGCTCAAACATGGCCGAGCCCAGGTAGGTGCGGGTGAGCGCGCCACGCAATTCAGAGTGCACGCCCTGGGATTCGACAAAGCTCACGCCGCGCCCGCGCAGCGCGGCCACGCTGGCCAGCACGTCGGGCGTGCCCAGGCCCACGCGCTGCAAAGACTCTTCGCCCTGCACGTCAAGAATGCCCGGCTCGGGCTCAATCAATTGCAAAAAGAACTTGCCGCAGGGGCTGCGCAGCACGGCACCCTTGGGCAGCACGCCAAAGCGCACTTCGTCGGGCAGCAGCTCGAAGCCGAACAGCTTGGAATAGAACTCGATCCAATCGGCCATGCGGTCATTGCCGATGTACTGGACCACGCCAAACCAGTGCAGGTTGGTGAGCGCGGGCGGGTGCATGTCTACCGTCGGGATCGGCGTGAAGTCGACGTCGTAGATGGAGAACTGCTCCCAGCGGTCCACAAAGTAGATGCGGCTGGCGCCCACGCCGTGGATGGCGGGGATGTGCAGCTCCATCGGCGCGACCTGGGCCGGCACCGGCCAGGCGCCGCGCTCCAGCACGTAGCGGTAGGCGGCGGCGGCGTCGCGCACACGCAGCGCGATGGCGGCGATGGCCGGGCGGTCAGTAGGCTCGGCCGCGCGCGGTATGTTGGCGGCATGGGCGTTGACCACCACGTTCATGTCGCCCTGGCGGTAGAGCAAGACCTCACGCGAGCGGTGCCGCGCCACCGGCCGGAAACCCATGGTCTCCAGCACCTGGCCCAGCGCCTGCGGCGTGCTGGTGGCGTATTCGATGAATTCGATGCCGCACAAGCCCAGCGGGTTGACGGAATCGGACAGGGGTTCTCGGGCGGTAGCGTTCATGCGCAATGGGATCCTTGGTCTTTCCTGCCAATCATGGCATAGCGCCAGACACGCGAACAGGCAGAAACGGCGAGCCTACTCCACGGCATCCAAGGCCTGCAGTGGCCCCAGGTCTTCGCCGGGATTGCCGTTGGCGGCATAGCCGCCATCCACCGGCCAGACCGCGGCGGTGACAAAGCCCGAGCCCGGCTCGGCCAGGAAGCCGACCACCCGCGCGATCTCCTCAGGCCGCGCCCAGCGGCCCACGGCCGAGCGCTGGGCAAACAGGTTGTAGTCGAGCGTGCCAAGCCGCATCTTCTCCTGCAGCACCTCGGTCAGCACGTAGCCGGGGGCGACGGCGTTCACCGTAATGCCGTGGCGGCCGTTCTCCAACGCCAGCCCGCGTGTGAGGCCGGCAATGGCGGCCTTGGCGGTGGAATAGGCAGTGCGGCGCTGCAGCCCCACCAGCCCAATCACCGAAGACAGGTTGACGATGCGGCCAAAGCGCTGCGCACGCATGCCCCGCAGCACCGCCGCGCACATGATGGCACTGCCGGTGACATGCACCGCCAGCATGCGCTGCAGATCGCTGATCGGCAGCGTGTGGTGGTCTGCAGACACGCGCTGCATGATGCCGGCGTTGTTCACCAGCACCGCGACCGGGCCCAGTGCCTCGGCCACGCAGGCGCAAGCAGTGGCCACGCCGGCTTCATCGGTCACGTCCGCAGCCAGTGCCAGGGCGCGCACGCCATGCGTGGCGGCCAGCTCGCGGGCGAAGTCTTCGGGCGCCTCCAGGTCGAACAACGCCAGATCGGCGCCGCGCGCGGCCAGGTCGCTGGCGATGGCGCGGCCGATGCCGCGCCCTGCGCCGGTAACCAGCGCCACGCGGCCAGCCAGGGGGGCCGTGGCCGGCGCGCTCACAGCACCTTGCCCGGGTTCAGGATGCCCTTGGGGTCCAGCGCGGCTTTAAGCGTGTGCATCAGCGCGATCTGCTCGGGCGATCGCGCGTGGCCCAGCCAGCGGCGCTTGAGCGTGCCTATGCCGTGCTCGGCCGACACGGTGCCGCCGTACTGCTGCACCAAACCGTAGACCACTTCTTCCACCGCATCCTTGGGCTGCACGGCGGCGCCTGGCACGGCGGCGACGATGTGCACGTTGCCGTCGCCGATGTGGCCGTAGAACACGGCCTGGCAGCCGGGCACCTGCTCGGCCAACTGCGCCTTGCAGGCGCGGGCGTAGTCGTCCATGGATGCCACCGGCAGGCCGATGTCAAAGGCCAGGTGGCCAGGCCAGAGCTGGTGCAGCTCGCCGCAGGCGTCGCGCACGCCCCACAGCGCTTTTTCGTCGGCCAGCGACTGGGCGACGACGGCGTTGGGCACGGTGCCGTCTTCCAGCAGCTTCTCCAGCCAGGCTTCGAAGCGCGGCAGGTCGGCTGCCGGGTCGGTGCCCAGGGCCTCGATCAGCACGTAGGCGCCGTAGCGCGTGTCGTCGCCGGCAAAGGGGTTGCGCGCACGCAGGTCGCTCACGGCCAGGTCCCAGTAGTCGGGCCACATCACTTCAAAGGCCGACAGCAGCGGGCCCAGGCCGCTGCGCGCGGCCGCCAGCAGCTTGAGCACGGTGCCGTAATCCTCGGCCGCGCACATGGCGACCATGCGCGAGCCCGGCTTGGGGAACATGCGCAGCACCACGCGGGTGATGATGCCCAGCGTGCCTTCGCTGCCGATGAACAGGTGCTTCAGGTCAAAGCCCGCGTTGTTCTTGATCATCTTGTTGAGGCTGGTGACCACGGTGCCGTCGGCCATGACCACTTCCAGGCCCAGCACCATCTCGCGCGCCATGCCGTAGCGGATCACGCGGTTGCCGCCGGCGTTGGTCGACAAATTGCCGCCAATGGCGCAGGAGCCGCGCGCGCCCAGGTCCAGCGGGCAGAAGAAGCCGGCCGCATCGGCCGCCTGCTGCACCGCTTCCAGCGGCGTGCCTGCCGCCACGGTCATGGTGGCGGCGGCGGGGTCGATTTCTTCGATGCCGGTCAGGCGCTCCAGCGACAGCGCGATCTCGCCAGGGCCGGCGCGGCCGCCGCCGCACAGGCCGGTCAGCCCGCCTTGCGGCACCACCGCGATGCCGTGTGCGTGGCAGATGCGCAGCGCGGCGGCCACGCCGGCCGTGTCGGCCGGGCGCACCACGGCCAAGGGCGCGGTGGCGGGCAGGCCGCTGTAGTCGTTGCGGTTGCGCGCCGGCACGTCGCCGCCGGCCATCACCGCCACGGGGCCGAGAAGGTCGCGCAGCGCTTGCAGCGCGGCGCTGGCGGCAGCAGCCGGCGCAGAAGGAATGGCGGAAGAAGCGAGGGCACTCATGGTGAGTTATTCAAAAAAGGAATTAAAAGAAATACGACGTTTTTTGAAGCCTAGGTCCCATACCGGCTATCAAGCTCTTGGTGCTGAGCCAAGCCCACAAGATCAGAGAATTTTGCATAACTTAGCAGCGCCTGCGCACTGCCACGCGGCGTGCCGTCGCGGCGCAGGGCGGCCAGCGCGTCGGCCATGGCCTTGGCGGCGCTGAACAGCGCGGTGACGGCGTAGAAGACCAGCGAGAAGCCCATGTCCTGCAGATCCTGCGCGGTAAGCACGGTGGTCTCGTTGCCATCCACGATGGAGACGACCTTGGGGCCTTGCACGGCGCGCGCCACGGCCTCGACCTCGGCGATCTTCTTGATGCCGTCGACAAAGACCAGGTCCACGCCGGCCTCCTGGTACAGGTGGGCGCGGCGCACGGCCTCTTCGATGCCGGCGGCCGGCAGCGCGTCGGTGCGGCCAATGACCAGCAATGGGTCGCTGCCGCGCGCCTCTAGTGCGCAGCGCAGGCGCAGCACGTTTTCTTGCGCGTCCATCAGGCGGATGCCGGCCATCTGGCCGCAGCGCTTGGGCGCCACCTGGTCCTCCAGGTGCAGCGCGGCAACGCCGGCCTGCACGTACTCACGCACGGTGCGGTGGATGTTGGAGGGGCCGCCGTAGCCGGTGTCGGCGTCGGCAATGACCGGGATGTTGACGGCGCGCACCATGTCGCGCGCGTGGGTGCTCATCTCGGTCTGGCTCAGCAGGCCGATGTCGGGCTGGCCCAGGCGGCTGGCGGTGGCGCCAAAGCCGGTCATGTAGATGGCGGGGAAGCCGGCCTGCTGCACCAGCCGGGCGGCCAGTGCGTCGGGCGCGCCGGGCGCCATGACGATTTCGCCGGATTGCAGGAGCTGGCGCAGTTGTTGGGCTGGGTGCATGGCAGTGGGAAGAAAGAAGTTAGGCGCCCTGGCGCGCAAGGCGCGCCGGCGCGGTGAACAGCCCGTTGTCGGTGGCCAGCCGGAAGGCATCAACCGTGCGGCCGATGTGCTCTTGCAGCAGCGTGCGCAGGCCGTCGAAATCGCCGGCATCGATCAGCGCGATCACCTGGCGGTGCTCGGCCAGCGACACCTCGCGCGAGTCAAAGAACTGCTTGGACATGGCCGTGCGCAGCGCCGATATCTTGCCGGCCACCAGGCCGTAGGCGTCGCCCAGATAGGGGTTGCCGCAGTGGGCAAACAGCGCCTCGTGGAACTGCGAGTCGGCCCGGCCGTAGCGCACGTCGTCATCGGCCTGGGTGGCAGACAGCATCTCGTCCAACACCGCCTGCAGCGCGGCCAGCAGCGCGGCGCGGTGCAGCGCATGGCCGCGCTGGGCGGCCTGCACTTCCAGCATCACGCGGAAGTCGCAGATGGACTGCACGTCCTGCTCGGTCGGCTGGAACACAAAGCTGCCGCGCTTGGGGCGGATCTCCACCAGGCCGGTGGTTTGCAGCAGCGTGAGCGCGTCGCGCACCGGCGTGCGGCTGACGCCGAAGGATTCGGCCAGCGTCTCCTCCGAGATCATCTGGCCCAGCGCGAACTCGCCATCAATGATGGCCTGCCGCACGCGGCTGGCCACGATCTCGGTGAGAGACTTGGGCATCTCGATATCGAATTTACGCGTCATGCGGCACTCCGGTTGGCGTGTGGCGGGAAAGATTCCAAATCAATTTTCCATGGCGCCCGCGCCGCCCGCGGGACACACAACACAACGGTGCCAAAGGCCGCGGAGCGGGCCATGCCGGGAACACGGTGGAACCGGCTTTGCCGGGCCACTGGTGTTGCCCCCTGCAAGGGGGTTGGCGAAGACGCGAAGCGCGTAGCCTGGGGGCGTTTCATGTCAGTTGAATACCAGGCCACCGTCGATATTGATCGACTGGCCGGTCATGTAGTCTGCCGCGGGCGAGGCCAGGTACAGCGCCAGGCCGGCCACGTCTTCAGGTGTTTGCGCACGGCCCATGGGCACGGCCTCGACCCGGCGCGCGAAGGCCTCGCCTTCCTGGCCGTTTTGCAGCGTGCTCAGGTCGCGGTCTATGCGCTTCCACATGTCGGTGGCCACCAGGCCGGGGCACAGCGCGTTGACCGTGATGTGCGGCGCCAGGCTGGCGGCGGCCGACTGCGTAAGGCTGATGACTGCGGCCTTGCTGGCACGGTAAGGCGCCAGGTAAGGCGCCATCGGCCCGCCGCCGTAGCGCCCGGCGATCGAGGCCATCGCCAAAATCTTGCCGCGCGGGCGCCCCGGCGCCAGCGGCGCCTGCTGCAGCATCTGCCGCGCCGCTGCCTGCATGCACAAAAAGCTGCCCTTGACATTGACCGACAGCACCGCGTCCCAGTCCTGCGGCGCCACTTCCATGAAGGGCTTGACCTGCACCATGCCGGCATTGCACACCATCAGGTCGAGCCGGCCGAAGGCGGCGGTGGCTTCTGCCACCAGGCGCTCGCAGGCGGCGGCATCGGTCACGTCGGCTTCTATGGCCAGCGCCTGGGCGCCTTCGGCGCGCAGCTCTGCACACACCGCCTCGCAGGCCTGCAGCCGCAGATCGGCCACGGCCACGCGCGCGCCGGCACGGGCAAACTGCAGCGCCAGGCTGCGGCCAATGCCCTGCGCGGCGCCGGTGATGGCAACGCTCAGGCCGGCCAGTGCTGCGGTGGAAATCGCCGCGCTCACTTGGCCGTGGCCCGGATGCGTTCAAGCTCAGTGCTCACCGCGGCCATGGTGTCTTCACCCACCGCCTTGGCCTGGGCCAGGTACACATCCTTGACCTTGTCGCGCATGCGCTGCAGCTCGGCCGGGCTGACCTCATTCACCTGCATGCCCTGCTTCTTCAGGCCGGCGATGACAGCCGCATCCTGCTCGCGGCCGACGCGGCGCGACTCTTCGCGGCCGGCGGCGGCGCATTCGCGCATGGTGGCCTGCTCTTGCGGCGAGAGCTTGTCGAACTGCTTCTTGGAATACAGCACGGCCAGCGGGCTGTAGGCATGGCGGGTGATGGAGAGGTACTTTTGTACCTCGTAGAACTTCATGTTCTCGATCAGCGCCACCGGGTTCTCCTGGCCATCCACGGTGCGGGTTTCCAGTGCTGAATACACCTCGGAGAAAGCCAGCGGCGTCGGGTTGCTGCCCAGCGCGCTGAAGGTGTCGAGGAACACCTTGTTCTGCATCACGCGCATCTTCACGCCGTGCAGGTCTTCCCAACGCGTCACCGGCCGCTTGGAGTTGGTGACGTTGCGAAAGCCGTTTTCCCAGTAGGCCAGGTTGACCACGCCCGCGCCCTCGAATTTGGGGCCAAACGACTGGCCGACCTTGCCGTCCAGCACCTGGTCGGCCTCGTGCTCGTTGGAGAACAAAAAGGGCAAGTCAAACACCGCCAGCTGCGGGATCGCGCCCACCAGCGGTGCGGTCGATGTCAGCACCATGTCGAGCGAGCCGGTGCGCACCTGCTGCGAGGCCGTGGTGTCATTGCCCAGCGCGCCGTCGTAGTAGGTCTGCAGCTTGAGCTTGCCACCGGACTTGTCGGCGGCGCACTGCGTCATCTTGGTGATGCCAAAGCTGATCGGGTGGCCCTTGCTGACGCCTGAGGACACGCGCACGCTGCGCGCCTCGAACTGGGCATGGGCCAGGCCGGTACAGGCCAGCGCGGCAAGCGCCACGGCGCCAATGCGGGAACGGGACGGGAACATGGTCAGTCTCCTTTTTTTGATTGGGGAATAGCTAGAAAGTCAGCCAGCGCAGGGGCGTGAGCACGATCTGCGGGAACAGCACCAGCAGGAACAGCACCGCCAGCTCGGCTATCAGGAAGGGCATGATTCCGCGCATCAGCTCGCCCATGCTGATCTTGGCGGCGCCGCACACCACGTTGAGCACAATGCCCACCGGCGGCGTCACCAGGCCGATGGCGTTGTTCATGATGAACAGCACGCCAAAGTAGACCGGGTCTATGCCGGCCTCACGCACCAGGGGCATCAGCACCGGGGTCAGGATCAGCAGCGTGGGCGCAAAGTCCAGCGCCGTGCCCACGATCACCACCAGCAGCATCATGATGGCCATCAGCAGGATCGGGCTGTCGATGAAGGGCTGCAGCAATGCGCTGACCTGCTGGGGAATGTCAGAAGCGGTAATGAGCCAGCCCGACACCAGCGCCGTGGCAATCAGGAACACCACCACTGCCGTGGTCTTGGCAGCCGTCACCAGCAGCGGGTAGATGTCACGCCATTTCAGCTCGCGGTAGACGAACATGCCCACCACAAAGGCATAAACGGCGGCGGCCACTGCTGCCTCGGTCGGCGTGAACACGCCAAACTTCATGCCGCCCACAATGCCGGCCGGCATGATCAGCGCCCAGATGCTGTCAAAGGCAACCTTGGCACGCTGGCGCATGGGCATGCGCGGCAGCACCGCCACCTCGTCCTTGCGCGCCACGATCATCCAGGCCACCAGCAGCGACACGCCCATCAGCAGCCCCGGCACGATGGCCGCCATGAACAGCTTGCCGATGGAGACATTGGCCACCACGCCAAACACGATCATGCCGATGGACGGCGGCAGCACCGGCGCGATCACGCCGCCGGCAGATATCAGCCCGGCCGCACGCGGGATGTTGTAGCCGGCCTGCCGCATCATCGGAATCAGCATGGTGGCCAGCGCCGCAGCGTCGGCCGCGGCCGAGCCCGAGATGGCCGCCATGATCACCGCCGCCACGATGGCCACCACGCCCAGGCCGCCACGGATATGGCCGACCCAGGCCAGCGCAAAGTTGACGATGCGCTTGGAGATGCCGCCGGCGTTCATCAGCTCGCCCGCCAGCATGAAGAAGGGGATCGCCAGCAGCGGGAAGCTGTCGGCGCCTTCGATGATCTTTTGCGACAGGATGGTGGTGTCCACCGAACCCTGCAGCATCATCAGCGCCGCGGCGCATACCAGCAGCGCAAAGGCGATGGGCATGCCCAGCGCCATGGCGCCCAGCAGCGAAAAGACAAAGACGCTGATCGTCATGCGCGTTCTCCCCGCAGGACCTGAACCGGAGCAGGCTGCGCGGCGTGGTCGTGGACCACCTCCTCGCTCTCCTGCACCGCGATCAGCTCGGCATCGGTGATCTTCCCGCTCAGGATGCGCCAGAGCTTGTGCAACGCCAGCAGGCCTATGCCCAGGCTGGTGAAGTAGCCCATGCCAAAGACCCAGATCAATGACATGCCAGTGACCGGCGCCATCGTGGTCAGGTTGACCTCATGCTGGCGCCAGGTGCCCCAGAAGAACATGGCGCAGCAGGCCAGGATCAGCGACTCGCTCAAAAACAGGCACACCAGCTTGCCGCCACGCGGCAGCCGCGCCACCAGCGTGTCCACGCCCAGGTGCGCGCCTTCGTGCATGGCAACCACGGCCCCCACGAACACCAGCCAGATAAAGCAAAAGCGCGACAACTCCTCCGACACCACGATGCCCGAGTCAAAGCCGTAGCGCAGCACCACGTTGCCGAACACCATCACCACCATGGTGACCAGGCAGACGGCCAGCAATAGCTCCAGAAAGCGCATGAAGCGCTCCACCCATGGGTTCTTCACCATGCGAGCACTCCCGCACACCCGGCCGGGCAGCGCCGGGCGGGCCATGGCACGGCCATGGGAGATCCAGGGAAATACGGCAAGCGGAAGGTCGCGGGCACCATGTTTGTCTCTCTCTTTTGGAATGGGAATGGCGGACCGGCGGATTGTTGTATGTAAGGTTCGGTATGCAAATAAGGGAAAACCTGGGCACTTTTTTGCAAACGCCCGCGCTTGGGCAACAAAAAAGCAGCCCGAAGGCTGCTTGCTTATGGCGCATGGGCTTGCGCTAGGAGGGCTCGCTGCGGCGCCGCCAACGGCCAAAGAAAGCGATGATCTCGCCCATCACGCCGCGCCGAAACGCCAGCACGCAGATGACGAAGATCAGGCCCGTGACCATGGTGACCGACTCGCCCAGGGTGTTGAACCAGTCGATGGTGGTGAGCGCGGCCAGCAGGTTGCCCAGCTCGCCAATCTTGTTCTCCAGCAGCACCACGATGGCCGCGCCGACGATCGGGCCCGACAGCGTGCCTAGGCCACCAACCAGCGTCATCAGAATCACCTGGCCCGAAGCGCTCCAGTGCACATCCGACAAGGTGGCAAAACCCAGCACCAGGGTCTTGAGCGAGCCCGCCAACCCCGACAGCGCGGCCGACAGCACGAAGGCCAGCAGCTTGAAGCGGTGCGTGTCGTAGCCCAGCGATATGGCGCGCGGCTCGTTTTCCTTGATGCCCTTGAGCACCTGCCCGAAGGGCGAGTGGATGGTGCGCGCAATCAGCAAAAAGGCCAGCACCACGATCACCAGCGCCACGTAGTACATGGTGAGATCGCTGGACAGATCCAGCACGCCGAACAGCTTGCCGCGCGGCACGCCCTGCAGGCCGTCTTCGCCGCCGGTGAAATGCGCCTGCAGACAGATGAAGAACAGCATCTGCGCCAGCGCCAGCGTGATCATGGCGAAGTAGATGCCCTGGCGCCGGATTGCCAGCAAACCAAACAGCCAGCCCAGCGCCGCGCCGGTGGCCGTGCCCAGCAGCAGGCCCACCTCCGGCGTCAGCCCCCAGACCTTCATCGCCTGGCCGGCCACATAGGCCGAGCCCCCCAGAAAGGCCGCATGGCCAAAGGACAGCAGGCCGGTGAAGCCCAGCAGCAGGTTGAAGGCGCAGGCAAACAGCGCGAAGCACATCAGCTTCATCACGAAGATCGGGTAGGCCCCCACGAAAGGGGCCACCAGCAGGGCCAGCAAAAGCAGGCCATAGACGACGGTGGAGATTCTCTTCATGCTGCGGCCTTATTTCTCTTTGCCGAACAGGCCCGCAGGGCGGGTCAGCAGCACCATGACCATGATGACGAACACCACGGTAGACGAGGCCTCGGGATAGAACACCTTGGTGAAGCCCTCGATCACGCCCAGCCCCAGGCCGGTCAGGATGGAGCCAAGGATGGAGCCCATGCCGCCGATCACCACCACCGCAAACACCACGATGATCAGGTTCTGCCCCATTAGCGGCGAGATCTGTATCACCGGCGCGGCCAGCACGCCGGCGAAAGCGGCGAGCGCACAGCCGAAGGCGTAGGTCAGGGTGATCATCAAAGGCACGTTGACGCCAAAGGCCTCGACCAGCCGCGGGTTCTCGGTGCCGGCGCGCAGGTAGGCGCCCAGCCGTGTCTTCTCGATCACGAACCAGGTGGCAAAGCACACCACCAGCGAAGCCACCACCACCCAGGCCCGGTAGTTGGGCAGGATCATGAAGCCCAGGTTGGTGGCGCCGTCCAGCAGCTCCGGCGCGTCATAGGCCAGGCCTGAGACGCCATAGACCGAGCGAAACGCGCCCTCTATCAGCAGCGTCAGCCCCAGGGTCAGTAGCAGCCCGTAGAGGTGGTCCAGCTTGTAGATCCAGCGCAGCAGCAGCCGCTCGATCAGGACGCCAAAGACGCCCACCAGCACCGGCGCGGCCGCCAGCATCACCCAGTAGCTGATGCCGAAGTAGTTCATCGCCATCCAGGCCAGGATCGCCCCCATCATGAACAGCGCACCATGCGCGAAGTTGATGACGTTGAGCAGCCCGAAGATCACCGCCAGCCCCAGGCTGAGGATGGCGTAGAACGAGCCATTGACCAGCCCCAGCAGCAGCTGGCTCAGCAAGGCGGGAAGAGAGATGTTCATGGGCGAAGCTTCACCGGGCCTGTTGTTTCTTCTTCAAGGGGCCGCCGTGCGCGGCCCGGGGTTTACTTCCAGAGACTGCACTTGGTCTCGGCCTTGGTGGTGAACACCTGCTCGCCCGGCAGCTTGGCCACGACCTTCAGGTAGTCCCAGGGCTTCTTGGATTCGGCCGGCGACTTGGCTTCGACCAGGTACATGTCGTGGATGAAGCTGCCGTCGGCGCGGATCTGGCCCTTGCCGTAGAAGTCATCGATCTTCATGCTCTTCAACTGCGCCATCACCTTGTCGGCGTCTGTGGTCTTGGCTGCGGCCACGGCCTTCAGGTAGGTCATGGTGGCGGAATAGTCGGCTGCCTGCACGTCGGTTGGCATGCGCTTGGTTTTCTCGAAGAAGCGGTTGCCGAACTTGCGCGTGTCGTCGTTCAGGTCCCAGTACCAACTGGTGGTGTGCAGCAGGCCCTCGGTGTTCTTCAGGCCCAGGCTGTGGATGTCAGACAGGAACACCAGCAGGCCGGCGATCTTCATCGTCTTGTTGATGCCAAATTCCTTGGCGGCCTTGATCGAGTTGATGGTGTCGCCGCCTGCGTTCGCCAAGCCCAGGATCTGCGCCTTGGAGTTCTGCGCCTGCAGCAGGAAGGACGAGAAGTCCGATGCATTGAGCGGATGCCGCACCGCGCCCAGCACCGTGCCGCCATGCTCCTTGACCACCTTGGTGGTGTCGGCCTCCAGTGCCTGGCCAAAAGCGTAATCGGCGGTCAGGAAGAACCAGCTCTTGCCGCCCTGCGCGACCACGGCCGCACCCGTGCCCTTGGCCAGCGCCACCGTGTCGTAGGCATAGTGCACGGTGTAAGGCGTGCAGGCCTCGTTGGTCAGTGCGGAGGTGCCCGCACCGTTGTTGAAGTAGACGCGCTTCTTCTCTTCTGCCACCTTGGCCGTGGCCAGCGCGGTGCCGGAATTGGTACCGCCAAAGATCATGGTGACACCCTGCGTGTCTATCCATTCGCGGGCCTTGGAGGCGGCGATGTCGGCCTTGTTCTGGTGGTCGGCGGTCAGCAGCTCGATCGGCTGGCCCAGTACCTTGCCGCCGAAGTCGTCAATGGCCATCTGGATGGCCGTGGCCCCGCCCTTGCCTTCCACATCGGAGTAAAGGCTGGACATGTCGGTGACGAAGCCGATCTTCACCTTCTCCTGTGCCTGTGCGGCCTGCGACGCCAGGCCCGCAGCGGCGAGCGTCAAAGTGAGAGCTGTCAAGCGATATTTCATGAGGGTCTCCTGTTGGATAGTGTTGTCAGACGGCAAGAATCAAACGTTCAGCAACTCATGCAGCAGCGGCATCTTGCTTTCCAGCTGCGCGGATACGAACTGCAGGGCGATGCGGCCGTGCTCCATCACATAGAAGCGGTCGGCCAGCGGCGCGGCAAAGTGGAAGTTCTGCTCCACCATGACGATGGTGTAGCCCTTCTGGCGCAAGGTGACGATCATGCGGGCCAGGGTCTGCACGATGACCGGCGCCAGGCCTTCCGATATCTCGTCGAGCAGCAGCAGGCGCGCGCCCGTGCGCAGGATGCGCGCCACCGCCAGCATCTGCTGCTCGCCACCTGACAAGCGCGTGCCAGGGCTGTGGCGGCGCTCGGCCAGGTTGGGGAACATGGCGTAGATCTCATCCAGCGACATGCCCGCGCCGACACCCTTGCCCGCATCCTTCAGCACCGGTGGCAGCAGCAGGTTCTCTTCACAGCTCAGGCTGGCGAAGATGCCGCGCTCTTCCGGACAGTAGCCGATGCCGCAATGGGCGATGCGGTGCGTGGCCATCTCCACCGTCTCCACGCCGCCGACCTTGACCGAGCCGGTACGGCGCCCGACCAGGCCCATGATGGCGCGCAGCGTCGTGGTGCGGCCCGCGCCGTTGCGCCCGAGCAGGGTCACGACCTCGCCCGGTTGCACCAGCATGTCCACGCCGTGCAGCACGTGCGATTCGCCGTACCAGGCCTCGAGGTTGCTGATCTCCAGTGCCGGCACCGGATCGGAGGAGACGATCATCATCCGTGCGCTCCCTGCAACTGGCCTTCAGTGGTGCCCATGTAGGCCTCCATCACCAGCGGGTTGCGCGAGACTTCCGCGTAAGGCCCCTCTGCCAGCACCGCGCCACGCTGCAGCACGGTGATGGTGTCGGCAATGGTCGACACCACGTTCATGTTGTGCTCCACCATCAGCACGGTGCGCCCCGCAGCCACCTTCTTGATCAGTTGGGTCACACGCTCGACATCCTCGTGGCCCATGCCCTGCGTGGGCTCGTCGAGCAGCATCAGCTCGGGCTCCATGGCCAGCGTGGTGGCGATCTCCAGCGCGCGCTTGCGGCCGTAGGGCAGGTTCACGGTTTCCTCGTGCGCCAGCTCGCGCAGGCCGACTTCGTCGAGCAGCTCCAGCGCGCGCCCCTCTAGCTGCGCCAGGATGCGCTCGCCGCGCCAGAACTGGAACGACACGCCCAGGTGCCGCTGCAGCCCCAGCCGCACGTTCTCGAGCAGCGTCAGGTGCGGGAACACCGCCGATATCTGGAACGAACGGATGATGCCCCGGCGCGCGATCTGCGCCGGACGCTCGCGCGTGATGTCCTGCCCGTTGTAGACGATGCGCCCGGAGGTCGGCTCAAGGAACTTGGTCAGCAGGTTGAAGCAGGTGGTCTTGCCCGCGCCGTTGGGGCCTATGAGGGCATGGATGCTGCCGCGCCGCACCGCGAGGTTTACCGAGTTCACGGCAGTGAAGCCCCGGAATTCCTTGGTCAACTGCTCGGTCTGCAGGATCAAATCGTCGGTCATGCGCAATCGGCTCCCTCAGAGTTGGCCCCGGGTGGAAAGAGGTGCTGCGTTGCAGCGCAAGCAGCACCTCGGTGAATGTCTTCCATCCTAGGGAGCGCACGCAGCCTCGTGTATTGGGACAAGTGCCTATGCGTGCAGCGCAGCATTGCGACCCATTTGCAGCGCACCGTAGTCCCGTGCCTACAGGCAGCAAGGCGACGCGCCTATTCGGCCAGACCCAACGCCTCCCTAGAGTTCATTCAAGGCCCGGCCACGCAGACGAAAACCGGGCTTTCCCTCAATCCATCCGAAGGAGATACGCATGAACAACGACCGCATTGCCGGCAACTGGAAGCAGTTCACCGGAAAGATCAAGGAGCAATGGGGCAAGCTCACGGACGACGATCTGGACGTCATCAAGGGCAAGCGCGACCAGTTGCTGGGGCGCATCCAGGAACGCCACGGTGTCCATCAGGACGAGGCCGAGCGCCAAGTCACGGAGTGGCACAAGCGCAACCCGGATTTCTTCTTCGAGAAATCCTGACCAGGCAGCCTCGACCACTATTCGACGTCACTGGCATGACAACCGCATGCTGTAGCCGGGTATTGAATATCGGTGAAGAATAGCCCTCTCGAAACGCAGGCGGCGGGGAAGACCGACTTCCCCGCCGCTCGCTTTTTTCATGCCGTACAGGAGCGCCGGTGATGCAGGATGTCCCACCCACTTCGGCCGCGCGGACATCCCCGCGCGCGACATGGCAACAGCGCTATGCGCAGGTACGCGGGCACACGCTGGCGCTGGTGGCCCCGCTCTCGGCCGAGGACCAATGCGTGCAGTCCATGCCGGACGCCAGCCCGGCCAAGTGGCACCTGGCGCACACCACCTGGTTCTTCGAGACGGTGGTGCTGCCGCAAGGGCAAGCTGATTACCGGCCCTTCGACGCACGCTTTCTTTACCTCTTCAACTCTTACTACGAGGCCCTGGGCCCACGCCACCCGCGCCCGCAACGCGGCCTGCTCACGCGGCCCTCGGCAGCAGAGGTGCAGGCCTACCGGGCCCACGTCGATGCGGCGATGGAGCGGCTGATCCAGCACTGCGACGATACGGCCTGGGAACGGGTACGCCCCCTGCTGCTGCTTGGCCTGCACCATGAGCAGCAGCACCAGGAATTGATCCTGACCGACCTGCTGCATCTGCTGTCCTGCAACCCCCTGCTGCCCGCCTATGACCGCGCATCGGCGCCGGCGCTACGGCTGGCGGCATCGCCGCAAGCGATGCGCTGGCTGGCCATGCCGGGCGGCGTGCTGTCCATCGGCCACCAGCCCGATGCGCGCGACGACGATTTTTCCTTCGACAACGAAACGCCACGGCACGCGGTGCTGCTGGCGCCCTATGCCATCGCAGACCGCCTGGTGACCTGCGGGGAATACGCGCAGTTCATTGCCGATGGCGGCTACCGCCGGCCGGAGTACTGGCTGTCCGACGGCTGGGCCACGGTGCAGGCGCAAGGCTGGCAGGCGCCCCTCTACTGGATTCGGCCAGACGACCCGCGCGTGGCGGCGCTGCACGGCCTGCCGGTCGCCCCCTGGTATGTGTACGGCCTGCACGGCCCGCGCCCGCTGGACCCCGATGCACCCGTCAGCCAGTTGAGCTTCTACGAAGCCGCAGCCTATGCCGAATGGGCCGGCGCGCGCCTGCCCACCGAGCAGGAATGGGAGGCTGCCGCCAGCACCCCAGGCCTGCAACAAGCCACCGGATTCGTGTGGCAATGGACGCGTTCCTCGTACGACCCCTACCCTGGCTTTCGCCCGTTGCCTGGGGTGGCCACCGAATACAACGGCAAGTTCATGGTCGGCCAGTTGGTGCTGCGCGGCAGCAGCATCGCCACGCCCGAGGGCCACACCCGCCCGAGCTACCGCAACTTCTTCCCGCCTGCCACACGCTGGCAGTTCTCTGGCCTCCGACTTGCAAAGGATGCAGCATGACCCCGCTTCACCCCGCCATCTCTGCCGACAGATCCCGCACGGCGCGCAAGCGCCACGCAGACTCCGACTTCGCGCGTGACCTGCTGGTCGGCCTGTCATGCCGACCGCGCAGCATTTCCCCCAAGTACTTCTACGACACCGAGGGCTCTGCCCTGTTCGACCGCATCTGCACCTTGCCCGAGTACTACCCGACCCGCACCGAATGCGCGCTGCTGGCACAGCACGCTGGCGCCATCGCGCAGTTGGCAGGCCCGCGCGCGGAGATCGTGGAGTTTGGCGCCGGCTCGCTGCACAAGGTGCGGCTGCTGCTGGACGCCATGGAGAGCCCGGCGGGTTACCTGCCCATCGATATATCGGGTGAGCACATGACGGCCGCGGCCACCGAACTGCGCCGCGCCTATCCAACGCTGAACGTCAGCCCCCTGGTGGCCGACTACACGCAGCGTCTGCTGCTGCCCGCCCCCGCAGCCGGCAGCGGCCGGCGGCTGGGCTTCTTCCCGGGCTCGACCATAGGCAACTTCTCCCCGGAAGAAGCAGAGCGCTTTTTGCGACTGGCGGCGCAGGTGCTACGCGGCGGCGCCCTGTTGCTGGGTGCCGACCTGGTGAAAGACCCGGCGCTACTGCATGCGGCCTACAACGATGCCGAAGGCGTAACGGCAGCCTTCAACCTGAACCTGCTGGCACGCGCCAACCGCGAGCTAGGCGCCGACTTCGACCTTGACGCCTTCAGCCACTGCGCCTTCTACAACGCACCCCACCAGCGCATAGAGATGCACCTGGTCAGCCAGCGACCGCAGCAGGTCGGCATCTGCGGCGAGACCTTCTCTTTCGATGAAGGCGAGACGCTGCACACCGAACACTCGCACAAGTTCACGGTGAATGGCCTGCATGCCATGGCGGTTCGCGCGGGCTTTCGCCCCGGGCCGGTATGGACCGACCCAGGGCGACTGTTCAGCGTGCACTGGCTGCAAGCGCCAGCGGGCTGATCAATGAGCGCCTGCTGCTGCGTCCGCGCTGTTGGCAGAGGGCGCAGCCGGATGTGCCAGCCATATCAAAGGCAGCAGCAACAAGAAGATCACCGCCGACGCAAAGAAGATGTCGTTGGCCGCCAGCATGAAGGCCTGCTGGTCGATCAGGCGGTTGATCTGCGCCAGCGCCTGCTCTTGGCTCAAGCCACCGGCTGTCAGGCCACTCAATGCCGTAGTGGCCGCGCTGCTGCCCAGGTTGATGGACTCTGACAACTGCGCATGGTGCAGCGCCGCCCGGTTCTCCCACACGGTAGTGACCACCGATGTCCCGATGGCGCCCGCCGTGATCCGCACGAAGTTCGACAAACCCGAGGCCGCGGGAATACGCTCCGGCGGCAGGCCCGACAGCGTGATGGTCACCAGCGGCACAAAGAAGAAGGCCATCGCCACGCCCTGGACCAGCGTCGGGATCAGGATGGTGATGATGTCTGCCTGGGTATTGAAGTGCGAGCGCATCCACAGCACCAAGGCGAACACCAGAAAGGAAAAGGTCGCGTAGCGGCGCGGGTCCACCTTGCCGATGGTCTTGCCCACGAGCGGCGACAGCAAGACCGCAAACAAGCCCACCGGCGCCGTCACCATGCCCGCTTGCGTGGCGGTGTAGCCCATGTACTGTTGCAGCCACAGCGGCAGCAGCACCACGTTGCCAAAGAACAGGCCATAGCCCACTGACGTGGCCACCGTGCCCGCCCAGAAATTGCGGCGCGCAAACAGCGACAGATCCACCACCGGATGCTTGTCGGTGAACTCCCAGATCAGGAAGAAGGCCAGGCCCACCACCGCCACGACTGCCAGTGTCACCACTGTCGCGGAATGGAACCAGTCGTGCTCCTTGCCCAGGTCCAGCATCACCTGCATGGACCCGACCCAGATCACCAGCAGCGCAAGTCCTATCGAGTCGATGGGCAGCTTGCGCACCGGGCTTTCACGGTGTCGGAAGATGCCCCAGGTGACCGAGGCCGCGAGGATCCCCACCGGAATGTTGATGTAGAAGATCCACGGCCAGGTCATGTTGTCGGTGATCCAGCCCCCCAGCAGCGGCCCCATCACCGGCGCCACCAGCGTGGTCATGGCCCACATCGCCATCGCGGTGCCAGCCAGGGCTTTCGGATAGCTGGCCAGCAGCAGCGTCTGCGACAACGGAATCATCGGCCCGGCCACGAAGCCCTGCAACGCGCGAAAGGCGATCAAGGTCTCCATGTTGGGCGCCAGCCCGCATAACCACGAACTCAGCACGAACAGGATCACGCTGGTAATGAACAGGCGCACCTGTCCGAAGCGCTGCGACATCCAGCCCGTGAGCGGCACCGCAATCGCATTGGCCACGGCAAAACTGGTGATGACCCAGGTGCCCTGCGTCGGGCTCACGCCCAGGTCGCCGGCGATGGCCGGCAGGGACACATTGGCGATCGACGTGTCCAGCACATTCATGAAGACGGCAGCAGACAGGGCAATGGTGCCCCAAGTGCGCGCCGAGCCTTCCAGCGGAGCGTGCGCCGCAGGCGTTGAGGCGGAAGCCATTGGCTAGGCCCTCACTCCGCACTGCTGCCTGCGTGCGCCGGCGCCTTGGCCAGCACGCGCGGGGCCAATGTGGCCTTGGTCGATGAAGACGCCAGCGCGCGGTCAGCCCCGCCCCCGAGGTTTGCTGCGATCACACGCTGCACCTCGGCTGCCGCGCCTTCGTCCAGGCGGTGATAGACCTCGGTCTGGGACAAGGCGGCCGCCGCCGAGCGTGGGGCGTCGGCCAGCATCTTGCCGTCCTTCTGCGAGACATCTATCTCTGCATCCATGGACAGGCCCACACGCAGCGGGTTCTTCTGGATCTGCTCCGGGTCCAGCGCGATGCGCACCGGCACACGCTGCACCACCTTGATCCAGTTACCGGTGGCGTTCTGCGCCGGCAGCAGCGCAAAGGCCGCGCCGGTGCCCACGCCCAGGCCTTCGACCGAGCCCTTGTATTCGACCTTCTTGCCGTAGACATCGGCAATCAGCTTCACCGGCTGGCCAATGCGGATGTTGCGCAACTGCACTTCCTTGAAGTTCGCGTCCACCCAGACCTGGTTCAGCGGCACCACCGACATCATCGGCGTGCCCGCGGCCACACGCTGGCCCAGTTGCACGGTGCGTTTGGCAACGTAGCCGTCCACCGGTGCCGGCATGTCGGAACGCTGAGTCGCCAGATAGGCCTCGCGCACCTTGGCCGCGGCGGACAGCACCGAGGGATGGTCTTCCACCCGGGTGCCATCGGTCATGGCCTTGTTGCTGGCGAGCTGCTCGCGCGCCGTGGTCACACCCGCTTGCGCGGCCGCCAGTGCGCTCTTGGCGTTGTCGAGCTGGGTGCGCGCATGGTTCAGTTCCTCCTTGGACACGGCGCCATTGCCCGAAAGCGCCAGACGGCGGTTCAGATCGTCATTGGCCCGCGCGATGTCGGCCTGCGCCTTGGCGACGTCGGTCTGGCGCACGGTGATCTGCGCTGCCAGCGAGCCATTGTTGACATACAGCGTGCGCGCCTGGCGCACGCTCTGGGCCAGGTTGGCCTCGGCCTGCGCCAGCGCCACACGGGCATCGGCCGGGTCGAGCCGGACCAGCGGCTGGCCGGCCTTCACGAAGTCGGTGTCGTCGGCCATGATGGCCATGACCGTGCCCGCGACCTGCGGCGTGATCTGGATCACGTTGCCCTGCACATAGGCGTTGTCGGTGGACTCGTAGTGGCTGGCCACCAGGTATTCGTAGGCGCCCCAGCCGGCGCCTGCGAGCACGACGATGACGGCGAGCGTGGTCAGCGCCTTGCGGCGTTTAGGGCTGCCCGCCGACTCAGCGGCGGAAGCTTGTTGTTGCGGTGCGTTCATGATCGACTCCGAAATCTTCGAGGGGTATTCAGGGGTGGGCAGCAGCGGACACGGAGGCCACGGGCGGCAGGTCGCCAGCGACATAGCCACCACCCAGCGCACGCATCAGGGCCACCTGGTTGTCAAGGCGGCGTGCGGCCAGGTCCACCGCCTGGCGGCGCTGTGCCAGCACATTGCTTTCAGCCGTCAGCACATTGAGGTAATTGCCCAGGCCCGCCTTGTAGCGCTGCACGGCGATGGCATAGGCGCCTTCGGCCGCGGTCTGGGCCTGGCGTTGCTCGGTCTGCTGCAGCCCGATGGAGCGCGAAGACGCGACCTGATCGGCCACGTCATGCACGGCATCAATCAGGCTTGCGTTGTAGCTCTCCACTGCCGCGTCCAGATCTGCGGTCTTGCCGCGCAGATTGGCACGCAGCCGGCCTGAATCGAAGATCGGCAGGCGGATCGCCGGGCCCACGCTCCACTCGCGGCTGCCGCCCTTCAGGAAATCGTCAAAACCCAGGCTATTCAAGCCAACAAAGGCCGTCAGATTCACGTCCGGATAGAACTCGGTCTTGGCCACGTCCACGTCCTTGAGCGCAGCCTCTACACGCCAACGCGCAGCCGCGATATCGGGCCTGCGGCCCAGCAGGTCGGCAGGAATCACGGCCGGCACGGCCACGCCTTGCACGCTGTCCAGCGCTGGCGCAATGAGGCTTTGCGCAGCCTGCGGCTGGCCGATCAACGCGCCGATGGCGTTGCGGGTCAACGCGATCTGCTCATGCAGGGACTCCATCTGCTGGCGTGCCTCGGGCAGGCCGCCTTCGCTCTGGCGCTGCTCCAGTTGGGTGTCCAGGCCGGCAGAGACGCGGTCGCGCACCAGTTGCAGGGTTTCCTTGCGCTGCTCCAGCGTGCGTTCAGCCACCGCCAGTTGCGCCTGCAGCCGGGACAGCTGCAGGTAGTTACGCGCCACATTGCTTGCCAGCAGCAACCTGGCTGCCTGCTCGTCGGCCTTGGCGGCATTGGCCGACCCCAGCGCGGCCTCCAGCGCGGCGCGGTTGCGGCCGAAAAAATCAAGTTCCCAGCTGCCCGTGGCGCGCGCCGTGGCCATGTTGTAGGTGCCGCCACCCAGGGGCGCGGGATAGATGCCATTGGCGCTGAAATGCTGGCGCGTGGCGTCCAGGCCGCCGTCAAGCCGGGGGCCTTCGGCTGCGCGGGCGGAATCGGTCACGGCCTGCGCACGCGCCAAGCGGGCCTCGGCCTGCTTCAGGCTGGGGCTATTCACCAGCGCCTTATCCACCAGGCCGTCGAGTTGGGCGTCGCCAAAGCCGCGCCACCACTCGGCCGGCACGGCAACGTCAGCAAACAGATCCGGCGTACCAGTTGCGGCAGAAGGCAAGCCCAGCGACACACCGTCGCGCATCTGCGCATGCGGCGCAATGCCGGACATGTTGGCGCAGGCGGTCAGGCCCAGCGCCACCACCAGCGTACCGAGATACAGCAAGGCACCGCCACGGCCATGGCGGGCCGGCGCTGCGACCGAGGACAAAACAGTGTTGTTGTTCATGATGCAGAGCTCCCTTCGGAGACGATTGGTGCATTCGATGCCAGCGGCACGACATTGGTCAGGAGACGTGCCAGAAAACCCTTGAGCTGTTGGTACTCCTCGGCACTGAACCCTTCTGCGGCCACGCCCTGGACCCTGTCCAGGATGGCCGGAATCTGCGCAGCGGCGACCAGGCCCTCGGCCGTCAACTCGAGATTGACCACGCGCCGGTCCTCCACCGAGCGGCAGCGCCGGCACAGGCCTTTGGCCTCCAGCCGATCCAGCAGACGGGTCATGGCGCCTGCATCCAGATGGCAGCCCCGGGCCAGCGCCGCCACCGTGCAGTCCTGGTTCAGGTACATGCGCAGCAAGGGCTTCCATTGCGCGTCGGTCAGCCCCAAGGGCTCCATTTGGCGCTCGATTTCGCCGGCGACCAAATTCACGATCCGCCGCATCTGGTAGCCGATGCTTTCCTCTGTCGGCAGTGCGTAGCAGAACGCGGGTACCTCGCCCGCCGCAGGGATGCCGGATGCAGTTTTGATTTCACTCATGCCCGAACAATAACTGCCTAGGCATCATTTGTCAAGATGCTATTTGTACAAGCAAACTTTGACCCAGCAGGTGGGCCGCGACGAAGAGTTGCACTGAATTACAGTCAGGCCATGAAACTCTCCTCCATGCCCCCTCAGCAGCTGATGCTGCGCGGCCTTGCCTGTGCACTGATTGGGGTCGCGGTCCTGCTGGCGCCGCACCTTCTTTCTTCCCCCTCCCTGCGCGCGGCAGTGGCGGACAGCTATTGGGTGGGGTGGATCGCCCTGGCGCTAGGCGCTGGCCTGCTGGTTGCAGGCTGGGTAAAGCAGGGCCGCAACAAGCGCTAACACCACGCGCCCAAGAGCGAGAAAAAGCAAAATGCTGCACCGCAACAAAATGCTTGCTTTCGGTGCACGATGTTCTATACTTCGCTCATGTTGCACCGCAGCAATGCATGCGACAGAACCCATGGGGCAGGGAACATGCCCGAACGTCTATCCATTTTTTAGAGGAGTTTGTGATGCCCCTGACCGCTGACCAATTGCTGGCCGCCCACAAGGCCAATGTCGAAACCCTGTTCTCTCTGACCGCCAAGGCCTTTGAAGGCGTCGAGAAGCTGGTGGAACTCAATGTCACCGCCTCGCGCGCTGCACTGTCCGACGCTGCCACCCATACCCAAGCCGTTCTGAGCGTGAAAGACGCACAGGAACTGGTCGCACTGCACGCCAGCCTGCTGCAGCCGCTGGCCGAAAAGACCGCCGCCTACAGCCGTCACCTGTATGACATCGCCTCGGGCACCGGCGCCGAATTCGGCAAGGCCGCTGAAGGCAAGGTTGCAGAAGCCCAACAAGCCTTCACTGGCTTGGTGGACAACGCCGCCCGCAACGCCCCCGCAGGTTCCGAAACCGCCGTGGCCGTGCTCAAGAGCGCAGTAGCTGCTGCCAACAATGCATTCGAATCGGTGCAAAAGGCTGTGAAGCAGGCCAGCGACGCAGCTGAAGCCAACTTCAATGCCGTGTCTTCCACTGCAATCAACGCTGCCAAGAGCAGCTCTGCCACGGCGACTGCCGCTGCTCGCAAGCGCTAAGCTGCGCCGCCTCTGAAAAGAGGCCGCCTCCCCCATGCCAGTCGGTATTGCCGGCTGGCATTTTTTTTGGGGCGATCGAATCGAATCACAGACGCCGCATGCCGGCATTTACCATCGGCGCTGCCTTCTTCCTTCTGCAGCAGCCTGCTGGTCTCGATGAAGCTGCCGCTGGTGCAGAACTTCCTTGCCATTGCAATTGCCGCAGTCGTCGGAGGCGTCGCGGTTGCGCTGATCAAGCACAAGTCGTCGGCCCCTTCGCACAGCTACGACGCGGGCGCAGTCGGGCAGCGGCTTTGATGCTCGACCTGCTGAGGGTGGGCTATTTGATGGCGAAATCTACTTAACAGCCTCCCCTCTGAGACGCAGCTCGGCGACGGACTGAAGCCGATGACTTGCTCTACGTCCGCCGTCAAGCTTCGGTGTCGATGACCAACTCGGTCGGCACCGCTTTGTCGATCTCGCGCAAAAATCCAAGGAACTCTTGATGTCGATGACGCGGCTTGCAAGTGGCGAGTACGGCGCCGTTGAGGACATTCAAGGCGGCGAATAGCGTGTGTTAGTGCCGATGCAATCTTGACCAGCCAGCAACTGCAGGCCGACATCGGCTTGGTCGAGCGTCGGCTCTCGCAGCAGATGCGGGAAATACCGGCCTGCAAATCTGTCGCCGAAATCCCCGGCGTTGGCCCTCTTACGGCAACGGCGGTCGTCGCCAGCATGGGCACGCCGATATCGTTCAAAGACGCTCGGGAGTTTGCTGCATGGATCGGCTTGGTCCCTCGCCAGACCGGCACCGGTGGGCGGATACGGCAGCTGGGCATCAGCAAGCGCGGCGATGCTTACCTGCGAACGTTGCTGATGCACGGTGCTCGAGCAGTCGTGATCAGATCCAAAGACGGCCCGACATGGCCATGGCAGCAGGCATATCAGCTTGCACTACAGGCCGGATATAGGACTGCAACCCTGCCTCCTGAATCGTCACACACACGGGTTCTTGCAAACCGAGAGGCGCCCATACAAGCATCTCCCTCGGGACATACAACTGCGAAGGGCCAAAACCACGAATTTTCTCAATTGATCAATTGACATCACCGATAGGTCAATCTACCATCGCGGCTCGGGCATCGATCAAAACAACGGGGACGACACATGTGGAAACTCGCATTCACTTTGGCGGCAGCTTTGGGGCTATTGGCTCCCGCATCTGCAGATACTTTTCCCGCCAAACCGGTACGCCTGATCGTGCCATTCCAAGCCGGTGGCTCAGATCAGCTCTACCGTGCGTTGGCAGTAGAACTCTCAAACACGTGGAGGCAGCCCGTGATTGTCGAAAATCGGCCGGGCGCAGACTCCCTCATCGGTGCCGAGTTTGTGGCGCGCTCCCCGGCTGACGGATACACGCTGCTAGCAACCGTTGACACCACTACGGTCATCAACCGATTCCTCTACAAAAAGCTACCGTACGACCCCGACAAAAGCTTCGCACCGATTTCGCTACTCGCGCAGACTGACTTCTTCATCGTCGCGAATTCGAAGTTTCCGGCTTCGAACCTGCGAGAGTTAATCGACTACGCCAAAGCAAATCCCGGCAAGGTGTCCTTCGGTTCGTTCGCTCGCGGGAGCCAGGCGGACCTCATGATCCACGCCATCAACAAGCGTGAGAAAGTCGACATCTTGACTGTTCCGTACAAGGGTGTTTCCCTCTCGATCGGGGCAGCACTCGCGGGCGATGTGCAGTTGGCAAGCGGCGGGTACGGTGTAGTCGGGCAACACTTCAAAGCCGGTAAGCTGAAGCCCATCGCGATGGCCGGCAAGGCCAGGGACAGCTTCTTTCCCGATGTCAGCACGACCGCCGAACAGGGCGCTCCTTATGCGCTCGCCAGCATCTGGTACGGCTTATATGCGCCTGCGGGCACCCCCGAAGTCATCGTCCAACGAATCAGCCAGGACGTCAGAGCTGTACTTCAAGATCGAGAGTTCGCGCAGAAGCACATGGTGGCTCATGGCCTGACTCCAGTCGCGAGCACTCCGCAAGGATTGGCCGACCGCATCGCGGCCGATGTCAAGCTCACCGCTGACCTCGTCGAGAGTGCCAACATCAAGCCGGAATAAGAGCGGGTACGCGCTCACCAGGAGACCTTTATGAGTACCCGTTTTGCAAAATGCGAGTCGATTGCGGACCTCTATGTGCGCAACTGCAGCTGGATTGGACTGCGGTCGTTTTTAGTCGATGACCAGGGCGACAGCTTGAGTGGCGACGAGGCCCTCGATCAGTCGCTGCGATTCGCCTCCGCATTGCGCGAGGCATCACTGGTCCCCGGTGATGTGGTCGCCTTTCTCTGCCTGGGTTCGGTGTCGCACATGGCCGCCTGGTACGGCACGTTCACTGGCGGCTACGTCGCCGCCAACCTGCACACGAGAAACAGTTCGGTCGCTCAACTTGCCGAAGCGCTGCAATGGCTGGGCGCAAAGTTCGTCGTGCACGACGCAGAGTTCACATCGGCCATCGCTGCGGCCGTCCACGAGACCGGCCTCCCCATCCGGACGCTGGCACTCGACGACGGGAAAAGCTGGAAAGCGCTCCTCGATGCAGCCCAACCTCTGGCTTACGCACGCGAACGCCCCGACCCGGACGCCGTGGCAGCAGTCATTCTTTCATCGGGCAGCACAGGAAAGCCAAAGGGTGTCATGCACAGCCAAGCATCCTTGCTGGCCTGTGCCCTCGCGGGTCAGGCGCTCCTGGAGGGCATCCACAGGCATGACACGATCCTGATCCCCATGAACCCGTCCTTTGCCGGTTGGGTCATGTTCGTTCTGCCAGCCTTGGCCGGTCGATCGCGGCTATTGCTCGTCCGGCGCTTCGAAGCTGCGAGTGTTGTCGAACTTGCGGAGCGAGAGCGCGTCACGATCTTGAACATGGTGCCCACGATGTGGCGCATGGTGTTCGACGTCATCACCCCGGAGCGGGACTTCACTTGCGTGCGTCTGACCTGCGTGGGTGGAGAGCTTCCGACGGCTGACGACATCTCGCGCATCACAGCGCGCTTCTGCCCTCGTGTGACGGCGATCTACATGGCAGGCGAGTCGGGCAACGGCTGCGCAGTCACGGTGACTGCAGACGACATGGCCGAGGGCCAGAAGCTCGGTTCAACCGGTTTGCCCACGATTGGTGCTGACGTGCGCATCGTGGCTCTAGACGGTTCAGTCGACGACGTGTTGCCGCCCGGCGAATTGGGCGAAATCGTCGTCACCGGCTCCACGGTAGCGCTAGGCTACTGGCGCGAGCCCGCACTGACCGCGCTGAAGTTCGTAGACGGCTGGTGGCGCAGTGGTGACATGGGGTGCCTCGACAACAGCGGCTATCTTTGGATGAGTGGCCGGGCTGACAACGTCATCAACACTGGCGGCATCAAGGTTCACGCGGAAGAAATCGAGGCCGCGATCATGTCGCTGGATGGCGTGTCGTCATGTGTGGTTGTCGGATGCAAGGACGCGAAGTTCGGGCAGAGGGTCGAGGCGTACGTCGTCACGACCCGTCCGGATGTGTCCGCCGATTCAGTCAGGGCTCATCTTAAAGACGTGCGGCAGTTGAGCGCCTACAAGGTCCCGAAGGCCTTTCACTTCCTCACGGCCATGCCCACCGGCTTGACCGGCAAGGTCGACCGGCGCGCGCTGCAGCTTCGGAGCGAGTCGCAATGACCGGGCCATTGAGCGACCTCACCGTCGTAGAGTTCGCGGGGCTCGGCCCAGGCCCGTATGCGGCCATGCTGCTCGCGGACATGGGTGCAACCGTGATCCGCATCGAACGACCGGGCGCGCAGACCGCGCGGCCGACGGCGATTTCCCAGCGAGGTCGTGCGAAGCGGTACGCCGCCGACCTTAAGAGCTCGGAAGATCTCGCGTGCGTCCGCAAGCTCGTCAGCCGCGCCGATGCTCTGATCGAGGGATTTCGTCCGGGCACCATGGAGCGCTTGGGCCTTGGACCCGAAGTTCTGATCGCAGAAAACCCGCGACTCGTTTACGGGAGGGTGACGGGCTGGGGACAGGCCGGCCCGCTCATGGCGACCGCGGGCCATGACATCAACTTCATCGCTGTCACGGGTGCGCTCGCAGCGATAGGACCACGAGAGCGGCCCGTCCTCCCGTTAAACCTGATCGGAGATTTTGCCGGAGGATCGATGTTCCTCGTCAGCGGCATCCTGGCAGCGTTGATGGCGGCGCGCCGCACCGGAAGAGGCCAGGTGGTCGATGCCGCAATGTGCGACGGAATCGTTTCGCTAATGACTGCGATCCACGAGCAGATCGCCGATGGCGAATGGACAGATGCGCGCGAATCGAACCTGTTCGATGGCGGCCTGCCCGATTACAGCGTCTACGAGTGCGCCGACGGCAAATTCATTGGGGTCGGTCCGCTCGAAGAGCCCTTCTACACCAAGCTGTGCGGCGCGGTGGGCCTCCCCTCTGCTCCGAAGCGTCATACGCCGGCGGATCGCAAGGCCCTGGCGGAGACGTTCTCACGAATCTTCAAAACGCGCACCCGCGACGAGTGGAGCGCGCTGCTCGAGCAGGGCGACCACTGCGTGTCGCCCGTTCTGAGCTATCTGGAGGCGCCGCGCCATGCGCACCTCGCCGCGAGGGGCTCATTCGTCGAGATCGACGGCGTTTGCCAATCGGGTCCGACGCCGCGCTTCTCTCGGGATATCACGCATCCGTCAGCGGGCGCACGTCATCCAGTGCCCATTGCGAAAGCCATGACTGCGGATGTGAACCGGTGATCTTTAGCGGCCGCAACCGGTCGTGATGTGTTTTTCTTTCAATCAAACAGGAGCTGCAAATGAGCAAATCGCGAAACGCAAAATACTGGCACGAGTTCAAGATCGGCGAAGTGATCGAGACGGGCGGCCGTACCATCGAGAGCGGTGATGTGAACCTCTTCGCCGGCCTCTCGGGTGATTTCAATCCCGTTCACGTGAACCAGGTGTATGCAGAGAAGGGGATGTTCGGGGTCCGCATTGGCCACGGCCTCCTGACGCTTGCCGTCACGTCCGGCCAGATGAATCAGACCGGAATGTTCGAAGGAACGACCATCGGCTTCCTCGGGATGGACAACGTGCGCTTCTCCAGTCCCGTACGCTTTGGCGACACCGTGCTCACGACTGCCACGGTCACCAGCACGCGCGAGTCGAACAAGCCGGGCCGCGGTATCGTGGCAATGACCATCACCACAAAGAACCAGCGCGGCGAAACCGTCCTGACATACGACCAGGCACTGCTGATGGCCGGCGAGCCCGCCTGAAAGGCTAGCCACGATGACTGCCGACCGCCCACTGCCTGTACCCACGCCCGAGACCGCCCACTTTTGGGAAGGCACGCGCGTCGGTGAACTTCGGCTTCAAGCCTGCTGCGATTGCGGCAAGACCTACTTCCCTCCCAGGCCCTTTTGTCCTGCGTGCACGTCCAGGCACGTCGACGTGATTCGGGCCAGCGGGCGAGGCACGCTGCATAGCTACATCATTTCCCATTTGCCAGCGCCCGGCTTCCAGCCTCCCTACACCATTGCAGTGGTAAAGCTGGAAGAAGGACCGCAGATGATGACGAACATTGTGGGAACCCCTTGTGATCCCGAACTGTTGCCGCTGGATCATCCCGTAGAGGTCACGTTCCATGCCTTAGACGACAAGATTTCGCTGCCAGCTTTCAGACTATCTGGGAATGTGCAATGAACCGCGCTCGTGCAGCGGTCGTCGGCGCCGCCGAAACGACCGAGATGGGGAAGCTTCCGCACATGTCGCAGCTGCAACTGCATGCCGACGCCGCGTTCAATGCGCTGGCGGACGCGGGGCTTAAGCCGGCGGACATCGACGGGATCGCGACTACGGGTGAAACCCCAGAGTCGCTCGCGCTCTACCTGGGCATTACCCCCACCTGGATCGACGCGACCGGGGTGGGCGGGTGCTCCTTCATGATGCACGTGCGTCATGCGATGGCAGCCATCGAGTCGGGGCTGTGCCGCCACGTCCTCATCACACACGGCGAGAGCGGACGCTCTCGCATTGCCGCAGCCGGGTTTCCCCACCCGGTGGCCGGCAGCCTGCCGCAGCAATTCGAAACGCCGTTCGGCACCTACGGCCCGCCAACGATGTTCACAATCCCGGTGCTGCGTTACCTGAAAGACCGTGGCTACGAACAGGAAGATTTGGCCCGCGTCGCCGTCGTCCAGCGAGAATGGGCGGCGCTCAACCCGCGGGCCAGTCAGAAGGCGCCGATCAGCGTCGACGACGTGATGGGCTCGAAGATGATCGCGTATCCGTTCCGGATGCTGATGTGCTGCCTGGTCACTGACGGAGGCGGTGCCATCGTGCTGTCTTCCGCCGAGCGAGCAGCCGACCTTCACGACCGACCGGTCTACGTGATCGGCACCGGCGAAAGCGTCGAGGGCAACATGATCAGTCAGATGGAGGACTTCAGCTCCTCCAGAGCTTTTCGCGTGTCGGGAAGCAACGCTTTCGCACAGGCCGGTATCACCCACAAAGACGTGGATCACCTGATGATCTACGACGCGTTCGCGCACCTGCCGCTGTATGGCCTGGAAGACCTTGGGTTTTGCCAGCCCGGCGAGGCGGCGGAGTTCATTCGTGAAGGCCATACGCGCCCAGGCGGCAAGCTACCGATGAATACGAACGGCGGCGGGCTCAGCTACATGCATTCGGGCATGTATGGCATGTATGCGCTGCAGGAAAGCATCCGCCAAATGCGCGGGGTCGCGCCTGCGCAGATTCAAGGCGCGAAGATTTCGGTGACTCATGGCGTTGGCGGCATGTTCGCAGCGAGCTCGACAATCATCTTCTCCAACGAGAGAACCTGAACGATGTCTACTTTCGAGATGCGTTTCACCCGAGGCAAATTTCCCGTCGGCGGCGGCTACCCGGGCCACCGGCCCGGCACGAGGACCGACGAGAAGCTCGGCATGATCTGCGAGTACGACGTGCCGGTCACGATGCGCGACGGCGTGAAGATCTACGTCGACATCTTTCGCCCCTTGAAAGAGGGCCACTACCCCGTCGTCCTGGCCTGGGCGCCCTATGGCAAGCATGCCGCCGCGGAAGACTACTACGCGATGCTTCCGGGCTGCGGGCAGTCAAAAGCACTGCACTCCGAATACGGCATGTTTGAAGGACCCGACCCTGCGCACTGGTGCCCGCACGGTTACGTCATCGTGAAGGTCGACCCGCGCGGCGCGTGGGGCTCCGAAGGGGACCTGACCTTCATGAGCCCGCAGGAGGCGCTGGACGGCTACGACGTTGTCGAATGGGCCGGCACGCAAGCCTGGAGCAGCGGCAAGGTGGGGATGAACGGCGTCTCCTACCTGGGCTGGACCCAGTGGAAGATCGCCTCCATGAACCCCCCGCACCTGGCCGCGATCAATCCATGGGAAGGTGCAAGCGACTTCTATCGCGAGCTGTGCTTCCATGGGGGTATCCGCAGCAATTTCACGGCGATGTTTCCGGGAACCATGTGCAGGCCCACAAGGCGTGCGGAAGACCTGCTCGCGATGTGCAAGGAACATCCGCTGTTTGATGATTACTGGGCAAGCAAGAACGCTGACCTCGAGAAGATCACTGTGCCTGCATTCGTCGTTGCGAGCTGGTCCGACCACGGCCTCCATACGCGCGGAACGTTCGAGGGCTACAAGAAGATCTCATCGAGAGAAAAGTGGCTGCGGGTGCACGGCCGCAAGAAGTGGGTGGACTACTACGCCCACGTGGAGATGCAGCGGCAGTTCTATGACCGGTTCCTCAAGGGCATCGACAACGAGGTCAAGTATTGGCCCAAGGTCAACCTGGAGATCAGGGAACGTTCGCACGTCGGCAACTTTCGAGCAGAGAACGAGTGGCCCCTGGCGCGCACGGTCCACACGCCACTATTCCTCGGCGCGCCAGGGGGAAAACTCAGCACAGAGCCATTCAAGGAGGCCGCAAAAGCCACCTACTGCGTCGACAACCCAAAGGACAAGAGCCAGCACGCCGCCTTCGAAATGACGTTCACCCAGAAGACGGAGCTGACCGGTCATGCAAAGCTCAAGCTCTGGGTCGAAGCCGAAGGCGGCGACGACATGGACTTGTACGTGGTGCTCGACAAGATCGACCGCAGCGGAAACAGGGTTCCGCTTCCCTCGCAGAGCGCCTATGACCTTGGCCCGGTCGCCTACGGCTGGCTCCGCGTGTCCCATCGGGAACTGGACCAACAGCGCTCCACGCCCTCGCAGCCAGTGTTGCTGCACCGCCGAGAAATCAAGCTTGCGGCCGGTGAAGTCTTGCCTGTGGAGATCGAACTCTGGGCTGCGAGCATGTTGTTCGAACCGGGCGAGCGTTTGCGCGTCACGGTGATCGGCAGCGACCTGCACGCGCAGGAAGCTTGGGAGCATGACGCGGTCCGCACTGTCAATCGCGGCATGCATGTGATCCATACGGGCGGCCCCTACGACTCGCACCTACTCGCGCCAGTGATCCCGACCAGGTAGCAGCCAGACTCAGGACCTGGACTTCGCTTCCAGGCCCTTGAACAGCACTTCAAGCAAGGTGTCACTGAGCGAGGAAACGGCTTCGGGATCGGTGGGCATTTGCCCATACACCTCATTGAGCAACCGACTCAGCGTGAACGTGAGGACGCAGGCACCGACAATAATGTTCGTCACATCTCGCACCGGCAGCTTGCGCACCACCCCTGCCGCGACTGCCGATTCGATCGCAGCATTGAAGGTCGCGTAACCGCGGACCATGAAGCGCTTTGCAAGCCACTTCAGGCGGGGCGAATCGTTCATGCCCTCATGAATGAGGATACGCGTCAGGTCAGGCTCCGCTGCATTGGCAGAGATGAAACGCCGCAGCATCACTTTGAGACGAGAAAGATCATCCACGTCGCGCAGATCTTCCATGTTCAAGGAGAACATGTTCCCTCGCGCATGCATGAGGTGCTCCACTGCCGCCATCCAGAGCTTTTCCTTCGTGCCGAAGTGGTAGTGCACCATTGATTGAGTGAGGCCGGCGGCAGTTGCCACGGCTCCCGTACTGACCGCATCGAAGCCATGCTGCGCGAAAAGCGCCACTGCAGCTTCGAGCAGCCGCTCAGCAGGCATTTCAGGCATCGGCGCCGCAGCAGGCGCCGATCGGCGCGGCGCGAACTTCGGTTTGGCAAGAAGAGGAGCGTCAGAATTCCGTTTCATTGGTAGCCATTGTAGATTGGCGAATCGAATTTCTAGATAGATCGATCTCGTTGCGAGAAAGTAGAAGATTGCCACCCTACCGCGTTACGTCTCGAGGGATCGTTTGCAAGCTCTCCGGCGGTGCAGCGGGGCTAGAAAGTTGACGCCATCTGTCCGCCATCGACCACGATGCTTTGACCAACGATGAAGCTTGCGTACTGGCTGCACAGGAATGCGCACAGCGCACCCACGTCGCGTGCGTCGCCGAGCTTCTGGGCGGGTATGCCCACCTGCGCAATCCAGCGGTCGATTTCCTGTTTGTGAGTACTGCCGTTCTGCTTGGCCAGGCCTTCGAAACGGTCCTGCATGGCAGCGGTATGGAACATGCCGGGAAGGATGTTGTTGATGGCGACGTTGCTCTTGGCCAAGCCACTGGCGATGGCCGACGAGTAGTTGCACAACGCGGCGCGCGGTGGGCCGGAGAGCAGTCGACTCTCGTGGGGCCGCTTGGCTGCGATCGTCCCAATGTTCACGACACGCCCAAAGCCCCGGCTCGCCATGCCGCCGACGGTTGCACGCATGAGTTCGACCGGGCCAAGGAGCGTGGTCGAGAGCGCGTCAATCCATTCCTCGGGCTCGGGTTCGAGGTAGCTCGAGAGGAAGCGCGGTGGCGAACAGGTGATCACCAAGATATCGGGCTCCGGGCAAGCGGAGAGCAAGCTGGCGCGGCCGGCAGCGCTGCCATGATCGGCAACGACAGGGACGACCCGTGCACCTGTCTCCTTCGATATCTCTGCGGCTGCCGCATGGAGGCGCGCCTCGCCACGCGCCGATAGATAGAGCTCGACGCCGGCCGCGGCCAGCGCCAACGCACTTTCTTTGCCCATCCCGACGCTGCCGCCGGCCACGATCGCCTTTTTTCCTCGGATTCCCAGTTCCATGCATTGCCTCTTCGCTTGATCCAATGAATTGCCGCGTTAGGCACTGCATGCGGTCACGCGCCGTAACTTGACATTGTGGATCGAACAATCTACCAAGTAAATAGATCTATTTGCATACTAGCTAGACTCACGCAGGCGTAGAAACCTGCCGACGTGCGGCCCGAGCACTTCTAAAGACGATCCGCCCGCGCCGCTTGTAAGCTCGAGGGTTTTCGAGAGCAGCAACACGCGCGCCGATATCAGCGTCGGCGTCGTTCCTCCGCGCTTCCCGGCTGATTCGTCGCCCGGAGCCGCCGCTCCAGTGCTCGGCGAAGCCTTGGGCGTCACACGGCACATCACCGTGCAATCGCTCGATGTGACGTGTGCGTTTTACGAGCAGATTCTCGGGTTTCAACGCATCAATGTTCCCGGGCGCCCGACCCTCCCCCAGCGCATGGGCGAGCGCCCCGGTACGCGACAAGCAGCGACGACGCCCAATAGATAATACTATTGACACTACAAATAGACCAATCTACAGTTCGAGCCCTAGGAGACACGTTGCGATGTCGTCGCCAGCCTCTGCAGGCGGGCCGGCTGTCGACTGCGAAAGAAAAAAGGTGCCGAGATGAACTGGAAATTCGTTCTGATGGGTCTGCTGTTGGCGTGCTTCGGCTCGCACGGGCAAGCGGAGTCCTTCCCCCAGAAGCCTGTCAAGATCATCGTGCCCTACCCGCCGGGCGGCATGGACATCCTCTACCGTGCAGTCGCTGCGGAGCTGTCGAACAAATGGGGGCAACCCGTCATCGTCGAGAACCGCGCCGGCGCTGATTCACTCATCGGAGCCGAAGCGGCAGCCAGAGCGGCCCCGGATGGCTACACCCTTCTCGGAACCGCCGACTTCACGTTCATTGCGAACCGATTTCTCTACGCCAAGCTGCCGTACGATCCCGACAAGAGCTTCGTACCCGTCTCGCTGATCGCTCAGACCGAGATGTTCCTTGTGGCCAACCAGAACTTGCCAGTCAAGGACTTGCGCGAACTCGTGGCCTATGCGCGTGCCAATCCCAAGCAACTCAGCTTCGGCTCGTTCTCGCGCGGCAGCCAGGCGGATCTCGCCTTCTCAGCGCTGAACAAACGCGAGGGGATCGACGTGCTTGCCGTGCCCTACAAAGGCGTCGGGCCGGCCATGGCAGCCATCGCGGGCGGAGAAACCCAGCTGGGCATGGGCGGCACCAACGTTGCCGCTCCCTTGATTCAGGCCAAGAAGATCAAGGTCCTGGCCATGACCGGCAGTGCCAGGCATCCGCAGTTTCCTGACGTTCAAACCGCCACGGAACAGGGGTTTCCGTATTTGATCTCGCGCCTTTGGTACGGCTTGTTCGCCCCTGCCGGAACGCCGCAGCCGATCGTGAACAAGATTAGCGCCGACATCCAAAGCATCTTGTCGAACCAGGAATTCGTCGAGTCAAAGATCACCAGCCGCGGCATCCAGGTCTTGAGTGGCAAGTCGGAAGACCTGTCGAAGCGATTGAGCGAGGACGTGGCGCGCGGTGCGCAGGCGTTCAAGGAAGCCGGCATCAAGCCGGAGTGACCCAACTCCCCGATTTAATTTGTGCAAAGGACCCCGGACATGTTGAACACGATCAGCTCGGAATCCCGCCTGGATTCATCTCCACCGCCGACGGATGAAGGGACCATCCGGACCGACCTTGCAGCGTGCTACCGACTCGCGGCACATTTCCGCATGACCGACATGACGTACACGCATATTTCGGCCAGGCTGGACCGCGGCGAAGCGTTCCTGCTCAACGCCTTCGGCTTGTTGTTCGAGGAAGTGTGTGCATCCAATTTGGTCAAAGTCGACGCGAAGGGCACCATCCTGCACGACCCCACGGGCGCGGGCGTGAACGCTGCCGGATTCGTGATCCACAGCGCCGTGCACGCGGCGCGCCACGATGTCCGCTGCGTGATGCACACCCACACCGCAGCAGGCATGGCGGTGTCGACACATCCCGAGGGCTTGCTTCCGATCACCCAGCACGCGATGCGCTTTCACAACCGGATCGGCAGGCACGCCTACGAAGGCATCGCGGTCGACCTTGCCGAACGCGAACGATTGGCGAAGGACCTGGGCGGGCACAACGCCATGATTCTGGAGAACCACGGCATGCTGACCTGCGGCGCCACGGTCGCCGAGGCTTTCGGCAACATGTACTACCTCGAACGTGCCTGCCAGGCACAGGTCGCTGCGCTGGGCGGTGGCGTCAAACCCCTGACGCCTTCGGCGGATGCGATCCAGAAGACGGCGCTCCTGTTTCACGAGAATCGCTCGAAGGCGGACACGCGGGACTGGCCGCCCTTGTTGCGCATGCTCGACCGGGCCGACCCTTCGTACCGCAACTAGCCAGAGACTGGGCAGAAACGATGATTCGCATTGTGGGTCCGGTGCGTGCCGAGCCGCTCATGCGGCAGATCGCAGGCTTGCTTGCGCATGCAGGCAGACCAGCCGTGGTCACGGCGACCGAAAGCCGCGACCTGCTCAGCTTGAGCAACATGACGGGCACGACCCTGCTGGTTTGCTTGATGGTGCCGTGCGGTGCCAGGGAAATGGCTGCGATGCCAGGGCTACGAGGAATCGTTTCGCCGCTCGTGGGCTACGACTGGATCGATATCGACGAGGCCACGCGCCGCTCCATCTGGGTGGTGAATGGCGAAGTCCGCGAGAGCCGCGAGAGCATGGCCGAAGCCACGATCATGCTCATGCTCACCCTGCTCTATCGGCTGCGCGAGACCGAAGCCGAGCTTCGCTCGGGCGGCGACCGCGTGCGCAACCGCAGCATGTTGAAGGGTCGCACGGTTGGAATCGTGGGCTACGGTGGCATCACGCGAGAGATCGTCCAGCGTCTCCAATGCTGGCACGCGAACATCCTCGTGCACACGCGCGAAGCGCCGCCAGATGCACCGGGCGTTTCGTTCGTCTCGCGCGACCACCTGCTCGCCGTCAGCGACGTGGTGTTGCTGATGACACGCCTCGACGACGCGAACCGACACCTGCTCGACAAAGGCCGCCTGGAATGCATGAAGCGCGGCGTGCTGCTGGTGAATACGGCGCGGGGCGGCCTGGTGGACGAGACCGCGCTGGTGGAGGCACTGGAGTCCGGCCAGGTCGGTGCCGCCGCACTGGATGTCTTCGAAGTGGAACCGTTGCCGTCCGATCACCCGTTCAGGCGCTTGCCCAACGTCATCCTGACACCGCACTCCGTAGGGCACACAGCCCAGATGCTGGAGCGGATACCGCACGAGGCTGCGGCCAACATCATTCGATTGCTGGACGGGCACATTCCCGACAGCTGCAAGAACAGGCAAGCAATGGTGAAGCCCGTCCCGCTTAGTGCGGGCCCATGCGCTCGCAGTCCACCAAGTGCTTGAAGGCATGCACCGCTGCGGAAATCGTCCGCTCATCGGCATACAACCAGAACAGGAGAAAACGAATGCAAGGCAAGATCGCCATCGAAGAGCACTGGGAATTCCCGGAAGTCGACACCACGGGAACATGGGGTTTCATCGACCCGACGTACTTCGCGGACCTGAAACTCCGGCTGCTCGATGTGGACCGTCGGCTCGACGACATGGATGCCGCAGGAATCGACATCTCCGTGCTGTCGCTGACGCAGCCAGGCATTCAGGAGATCGACAGCAAAGAGGCTGCCATCGACGCAGCACGGCGCATGAACGATTACGCTGCCAACACGTTGGTCCGAAAGAATGCGGCGCGTCTGAAGACATTCGCCTGCGTTCCCCTGCAGGATCCGGAGGCCGCAGCCCTCGAAGCCAAACGCGCTTGCACGGAATTGGGTAGCTTGGGCATCCTGGTCAACGGCTTCACCAATGTCGGCCCCGATACCGCGCGCTATCTGGACAATCCGGTCAACTTGCCCTTCTGGCAGCAGATCAGTGAACTCGGTGTTCCGGTCTACCTCCATCCGCGCATGCCGTTGCCCAGTCAGCGCAAAAGCTACGAGGGCTATCCAGGGCTCGCCGGATCGGCTTGGGGCTTCGGCATTGAGACAGCAACCCACGCGTTGCGCCTGATGCTCAGCGGTCTGTTCGACCGCTTCCCTTCCGTCAACGTCATTCTGGGCCATCTGGGCGAGGGACTGGCCTTATCGCTCCCGCGAGTGGAACATCGGCTACGGCACCAACTGGCGAGCGCGCATGGCCCGCATCTGCGTACGCCCATGGACTACCTGCGCGAGAACTTCTACGTCACCACGTCGGGAACGTTCAGGACACAGGCGCTGCAGCACACCATGAGCGAGATGGGCGTGGATCGCGTCCTGTTTTCAGTGGACTACCCCTACGAATCGATGCACGAGATCTCGGACTGGTTCGACAACTGTTCGATCAGCCCAAACGACAAGCGCAAAGTCGCGTCGGAGAATGCGCGCCGAATCCTGGGGCTCTCGACAACCAATTGACCGACGCGAGGGGCCGGTGAAACCCGGCGGTTGAAGACCGGCTCGCGCTTCTCGAGAACGCCCGGACACCGTCCGCGCGGGCGCCTGGCCCACGGCCTGCAGGCCGGCGCGTCCTCGTCAACACGCCCGCGGTGATCGGCCCGGAGACGCCATTTGGAGCGGCTAACAAAACCATGTCATCGTCAAACACCTGATCGGCGTTTGACGCTGCACGGGTCGAAACAAGAACAAAGAGATCAGCGCAGCGCTGTTCAAGAAGATCGCACCGCTGTTGCCGGTAGTCGTGGCCTCGACCAAGGGCGGTCACCCGCGAGTGAGCGACGAGATGGCCCTCAACGGCATCCTGTTCGTGCTACGCACCGGCATCCCATGGGAGGAGTTGCCTCAGGAGCTGGGCTTCGGCAGCGGCATGACCTGCTGGCGACGTCTGCGTGACTGGCAAGCCGCGGGCGTGTGGCATCGCCTGCATCTGCTGTTGCTCGATGAGTTGCGCGGCGCCGGCAAGCTGGACTTCAGCCGAGCCAGCATGGATGCGGCCAGCGTGGCCAGCCCCCGGGGGGCCGATACACCGGCCCCAACCCGACGGACAGGGGCAAGCTCGGCAGCAAGCGCCACATCATCACGGACCGCCAAGGCATCCCGCTGATCTTTCGCGTCACGGGCGCCAATCGGCATGACTCGGTAGTGTTCGAGCAACTGGTCGATGCCTTGCCGAAGGTGCGCGGCTGTCGCGGTCGGCCCAGGCGCTAGCCGCACAAGTTGCATGCCGACAAGGGCTATGACTTTGCGCGTTGCCGCGCCCACCTGCGCAAGCTGGGCATCACGGCGCGCATTGCCCGGCGTGGTATCGAGCGCAATGACCGGCTCGGGCGTCATCGCTGGGTGGTCGAGCGCACACACGCCTGGTTGGCTGCCTTCGGCAAGCTGCGTACTCGCTTCGAGCGCCGCATCGACATTCATATCGCGCTGCTTTCTCTGGCTTGCTGCGTCTCGTGAGCTGGCCAACCTTGCGCTCAAGCGCAGCGATCTTGGCTTCGTACTCCGCGATGACCGATGCTTCGGCCTCTTCGGTGCTGAGCTCGCCCCGGTCGTACTGCGCCAGCCACAGCTGAATCAGATTGGTCGACAGGGTGTACTTCCTGGCCGCATCACGGCGCCCGATGGCGCCACTGCGGATGTCCTGGCACAGCTGGATCTTGAACTCCGGCGCGTGGCGCCGATACAGACCTCTCGATGACATGACCTTCTCCTAGTTGAAGGCCCGGCCAGCGTATCAGTTCTGATCTGCCCGATGGTCCAGCCCCAGGGGTTCACTCCACTGACGGATCGATATTTCTATTTGTTCGTCATGCGATCCGAGTCGGGTTTGACCTGAGTCCGCCAGTGCGCAGCCTCCGCTGGACAAACTCGGAGATCCCCCTGCCCGTGCTACGCACCGCCTCGCCCGTGCATGCAGGGAAAACGATAACATGATTTGATAAACAAATAGCATTATCGACCCTATCATTTTGTCTATTCTTTTATCGTAGCCGGCAAGTCGATCATGCGTCGTTTGGCATACCGGCGCCGCGCACTCGTTCACTCATAGAAAAACGAACTCATGTCAACCAACTCATCCTTGCAGGCCACTCAAAGTTCACCTGCATACCCGATCGCAGAGAAATTGATCCGAACCGATCTCGCGGCCTGCTACCGGCTCGCTGCGCACTTTCGGATGAGCGACCTCACGTACACGCATATTTCCGCGCGGCTTGAAGGCCGCGAGGAGTTCCTTCTCAACGCGTTCGGACTGACGTTCGAAGAGATCTGCGCCTCCAATCTCGTGAAAGTGGACCCGGCCGGCGCGATTCTGGAAGACCCGGTCGGCGTCGGCATCAACGCGGCTGGCTTCGTGATTCACAGCGCGATTCACGCCGCGCGGCCGGACGTCGTCTGCGTCATGCATTCCCATACTGCGGCCGGGATGGCCGTATCGGCACACCCCGACGGCTTGCTGCCGATCACCCAGCATGCAATGAAGTTCCACAACCGGATCGGCCGCCATTCCTACGAGGGGATTGCCATCGACTTGGCCGAGCGTGAAAGATTGGCTCGCGATCTAGGCGACCACAACGCCATGATTCTTGAGAACCACGGACTGCTCACCTGCGGCAGCTCCGTGGCTGAAGCTTTCGGGAACATGTATTACCTCGAGCGCGCTTGCCAGGCACAAGTGGCTGCGCTCAGTGGTGGCACGAAACCCTTGATGCCATCGCGAGACGCGATCGAAAAGACGTCGAGCCTGTTCTATGAGCACCGCACGCAGGCCGATTCGCGCGACTGGCCGCCTCTGATGCGTTTGCTGGACCGAATCGACCCGTCGTTCCGAGCTTAGTGTTCCGTGGGCTCTGCACGATCTGAATCCAACAGATTGCGCACTGCGCACGCACCCCATGAGACAAAAAATGATCCGATCTAAAGTTCTTTCGGCGGCGCTCGCTGCGTTGCTCTGCGCAACCAGTGGCATCACCAGCGCGCAAGGAGCGAACCAACCCCGGAACGCGGGCCCCGTGGCAGAGTGGCCTCAGAAACCCATCCGCATCATTGTTTCATTCACGGCCGGCGGGCTCGCGGACATCATGGCGCGAACAATAGGCAACTTGATGGCGCAGAGCACCGGGCAACCGGTCGTTGTTGAGAACAAGCCCGGCGCCAACGGGAATCTGGCTGCGGACTACGTCGCCAAATCGCCGGCCGATGGCTACACGATGTGCCTGTGCTCGACCGTCATCGAATCAGTGAGCCCGTTCCTGTACGAGAAGATGAGCTTCGACCCGCAGAAGGACCTGGCTCCTGTCACGGCCGCAGGGCGCATTCGCCTTCATCTGGTCGTACGCGCGAACTTGCCGGTTTCAAACGCTAAGGAGTTCGTCGAGTACGCAAAGGCGCAGCCCAAGCCACTGACCTTCGGATCGGTCGGCATCGGAAGCACGCCCCATCTCTTGGCGGAAATGTTCACCGGATTCGAGGCGCTGCACGTTCCTTATAAAGGCGGTCCGCCCGCGATTCAGGACCTAGCGGCAGGCCATCTGGATTTCTTCATGGACGGCGGCGTGTCCTTTCCGTTCGTGCGGGAGGGAAAACTTCGAATGCTGGCAGTCTCCAGTGCTCAAAGGTCACCGCAGTTTCCCCATGTGCCGACACTTGGCGAACTGGGCTATCGAGATCTAGATTTCGATTCCTGGTTCACCATCTACGCGCCGGGATCCACCCCGCCGAGCCTGATTCAACGACTGAATCACGAACTGACCGCAGCACTGTCCGATGAAGGCTTGCGCAAACGCTTCATGGAGATTGGAGTGGAAGCTCAAGGCTCGTCCCCCGAGCAGATCAAGGCGATCGCCGACCGGGAGCGGCAGGCTTTCGGACGCGTGATCAAGGAAAGCCGCATCAAAGTCGACTGACGTCGACAGCGCAGCCATCCCTGCAGGCTGCGTGAATACACATGCATAGCCAACGACTCCAATGAAATTGAAAATGCGAACTCAGACCATGCCCCGATTGCTCATCAACGGCGAGTTGCTGGAGGGACAGAGATCCAGCGAAGTCGTCAATCCCGCGACTGGCGCAGCGTTCGCCACCGTAAGCATCGCGAGCGAGGCGCAGCTTGATCAAGCCGTGCAATCAGCCTCTGACGCCGCGCCGAGGTGGGCAAGAACCGAATGGGCGCATCGCGCCTCGGTGCTCAGCTCGCTCGCCGTTTGCATCCGCGACAACGGCGAAGAGCTGGCGCAGCTGATCACGTTGGAGCAGGGAAAGCCGCTGGCCGGATCCCGACGTGAACTGCAGTTCGCGGCTGCTGCCTTCGAGTCGGTCGCGCGCTTGCGTCTAGAGCCACAGCCGTATGAGCGCCAAGCGAATCGATCCATCACGGGCTTTCGCTCGCCACTTGGCGTGGTAGGTGCGATCGCGACATGGAACTATCCCCTGATGACGATGGCATCCAAGATTTCCGTAGCCTTGATGGCAGGGAACACCGTCGTTCTGAAACCCTCGCCGAACACTCCCATTGCAACACTGCGATTCGGCGAGCTTGTCCGGCATCTGCTGCCCGCAGGCGTGTTGAACATCATCACGGATGCCAATGACCTAGGTGCGTTGCTAGTGCGCCATCCGAAGATCGATCTGGTGTCGTTCACAGGCTCCACCAAGGTGGGACGGCAAATCGCCCGCGAAGCCGGCAACGACGTCAAGCATCTGGTGCTTGAACTGGGGGGGAATGACGCCGCCATCGTACTGTCGGATTCCCATCCAACCCAGATCGCAGATTCCATTTTCAGGGCAGCCTTTCAGAATGCCGGGCAGACCTGTCTTGCCATCAAAAGGCTGTACGTGCACGAGCGCATTTATGCACAACTGACCAACGAACTGGTGCTCAGGGCCCAGGCCGCCGTAGTGGGCGATGGCATGGACGCTCGCACGCAGATCGGCCCGGTCCAAAACCAGGGGCAATACGCTCGCGCGCAGGCCATCATTGACGCAGCACGGCAAGAAGGCGTTGTTGCCGCCGGAGGTGAAACGCACGGCCCCGGGTACTTTGTGCGCCCAACCATCGTCACCAACATCGCAGACGGGTCGCAGCTTGTCGATGACGAGCAGTTCTGTCCGGTTCTTCCCATCATCCGATTCAGTGACGAAGAAGATGCCCTCGAGCGCGCCAACGCGTCGTCCCTTGGGCTGGGCGGCTCGGTGTGGTCGCCCGATGTCGAGCGGGCAGGTGCGTTGGCCAGGCGCCTGGAAGTTGGAACGGCGTGGGTGAACAACCACATGGACATCAGCCTGAATGCCCCCGTGGGCGGTGTCAAGCAGTCGGGCTACGGCGTCGAGTTCGGCGGTGCCGAGAGCCTTGCCCAGTTCACTCGCGAGACCGTGCTGCATCTACCGTCTGCTTGAACGTGCCTTCATCCCTTGCCCCCTCGGCCTCGGTCAGGCTTATCGCTGGCCCAGCCATTGACTGACAGTTTGGAAAGAAAGTGACCATGTTCGACTACATCGTGGTGGGCGCCGGATCTGCTGGGTGCGTCGTGGCAAACCGGCTGACGGCGGACGGCAAGCACTCCGTCGCGCTGCTGGAAGCAGGCCCGTCTGATCGAAGCGGAATGTACCGCCATCTCACGCGCATCCCCATGGGCATGATCGCACTTATGCGCCAGACCGCGACGCATTGGGCCCATGAACTGCTCGTCGGCGATGCTTCGAAGCCCGAACGCCGGGTTCCGAGTCCGCGTGGCCGCATTGCTGGCGGTACAAGCGCCATCAATGGCATGCTGTATCTGCGCGGACATCCTGAGGATTACGACGCCTGGGCCGAAGCGGGCAATTCAGGATGGAGTTTTAAAGACGTGCTCCCCTTCTTTAAGTGCCACGAGAATTTCGAGGACGGAGCATCTACCTACCATGGCAGCGACGGCGAACTTCGTGTCGAAGGCATCAAGGACCTGCACCCGCTTTCTGCGTCGTTCATTCAGTCGGCAGTGAATGCCGGGTACCCGTTCAACGGTGACATGAACGGAGCGTCGATTCATGGCTTTGGCCGTCACCATCTGACCATGACCCGAGGTGAGCGCCTGACCAGCGCACGTGCCTTCCTTCATCCTGCGATGGAGCGCAAGAACCTGCACTTGATGTGCAACACGGTCGTTCAAAAGCTTCTGATCGAAGACGACCATGTCGTGGGCGTTTCCGTCTTGCGGGACGGCATGATGGTCGATTTGCGCGCGAGCAAGGAAGTCATTCTGTGCGGCGGAACCATGAATTCGCCCCAACTTCTTATGCTTTCTGGAATCGGTGATGCACAGGAGCTGAACGCCGCCGGAATCACAGTTCGACATGTGCTTGCGGGCGTGGGCCAGAACTACCAAGACCATGCCTGCGCCCTGGTGTCCGCCAGCGAGAGGGGGCACAAGAGCATCGGACTCACATTCGCGGGTGCCCCGAGCCTGGCCAATGCGCCCTTAAAGTATTTGTTTCGACGTAAGGGCGTATTGGCCGAAAGTGTGATCCAGTGTGGAGGTTTTCTCAATCATGACGGGCAGTCGAAAAGTCCGACCATCAAGCTTGAGTTCATGCCGATGCTGAGGACCATCGGTTCCGTGATCCCGAGGCAGCATGGGTTCAATGTGTTCGTTGCCCTGCTGCGTCCGGCGAGTCGCGGCCGGCTACGCTTGCGATCGTCATTGGCGGCCGACCTGCCGATCATCGAGCCGCACTTCTTTGAAGATCCGGCGGACATGGATGTGCTGATCGAAGGACTTCGCATCACTCGGCGGATTCTTGGTCAGGCACCGCTGGCTCACCAAATTCTTGATGAGATCCGACCAGGTCGACAAGTCCAGAGCGACGTAGAGCTGCGCGACTACGTGCAGAACAACTTCGGCACGACCTATCACCCGGTGGGCACTTGCAAGATGGGCCCCTCCACCGACCGTGGGGCAGTAGTCGACCATCGCCTGCGCGTGCACGGACTTAGAGGGCTGAGGGTCGCCGATGCTTCGATAATGCCTACGATCGTGTGCGCCAACACTAACGCGCCATCAATGATGATTGGTGAGAAGGCTGCGTCTTTGGTGCTGGATGACGTTGACTGAAAAGGTTCAGAGGCCCGCTGTTGTCCACGTTGGCGTGACTTCCCAGACCTTTGAAAAGCACCTCGATCAACGTGTCACTGCGATCCGGCGTCACGGTGAGAACTTCTCCTCTTACGAGGTCGAAGCCGAAGTGACTGCACAGGCGAGCAGTCCGGCAGCGGTCTGAGGAAAGTGGTGGCGATCCCGCTGACCTACGAAGCGTTGGCGTTCGGTCGCCGGTTCTCGGTGGATGTACACGCTGTACAAGATGACGGAAACATCCATGCCGCTGGTCTCCGCGATGAATCCTACTTCAACCGGCTCCTGCGGCAGGCTGCGGGCGGGTGTCGAGGCGCGGCTCGTGGACGCGCACGATTTCGATGTGGCAGCGGGCGACCGCGGAGAGCTCGTGCTGAGGACAGAACAGCCGTCGGAGCTGACGCAGGGCTACTACAAGGATACGGCTGTCACTGCGCGCGCCTGGCGCAGTGGATGGTTTCACACGGGCGACAGCTTTCGGTTTTTGCGAGACGGAGACTATTACTTCGTCGACCGGCTGAAGGATGCCATTCGCCGCCGTGGTGAGAACATCCCGTGCGCATCGTGCCCGAGCTTCCCAATACGCCGATCCAGAAGGTCATGAAGCACGTGCTTCGGGATGAGGGGCTGACCGCAGATACGTGGGACCGCGAGCAGCATGGCGTCTTCATCCGCCGCAAGAAATTCGAGCGCGCCATCTTCCGGCACGCCAACAACAGAGGAAACACATGCAAGTAGCAGAAGCTCTTAATGCGCGGGTGTCCACCCGCGCCTTCCTGGACAAGCCCGTGCCGGTCGCGCTCGTCAAGGACATCCTGGTGGCGGCGGGCCGCTCGCCGTCGGGTGGCAATCTCCAGCCCTGGCACATATGGGCACTGACTGGAGAAACACTCAACCGCTTTCGGTCGCTCATCCGGGAGCGCGCGGTGGATCTGCCCATGGGCGAAGGCACCGAGTACAAGATCTATCCGCCGGACCTGTCGGAGCCCTACAAGACCCGAAGGTACAAGAACGGGGAGGATCTCTACCGCGTGCTGGGAATTCCGCGCGAAGACAAGGAGGCACGCAAGGCCCAGTTCAAGCGCAACTTCGAATTCTTCGGGGCGCCGGTGGGGCTGATCCTAACGATCGACCGCCAGATGCAGCCCGGGCAGTGGGCCGACCTCGGCATGTACCTGCAGTCGGTGATGCTGCTCGCGCAGGAACGCGGCCTGAACACCTGCGCCCAGGAGGGCTGGGCACTGTGGCACAAGTCGATCGGCGAGTTTCTCGGTCTGCCGCCGCACCTGATGGTGTTCTGCGGCATGGCCCTGGGCTACGGCGACGCGTCGCACCCCGTCAACTCCCTGCGCACGGACCGGGCCCCCGACGACGAATTCCTGACGATCCTGGAATGAGTGCGCCTGCCCTGGCGCGCGCAGGGGTGCTGTGTCTGCCATGACGATGCAAAGGATTCTGATCGCGAACAGAGGCGAGATCGCCATCCGGATTGCCCGGGCGGCGACCGATCTCGGATTGCAGTCCGTCGCCGTGTATTCCGAAGACGACGTGCAGGCGCTGCACCGCCTGCGGGCCGACTGCTCCGTAGCACTCGCCGGCAGCGCCGCGCCGCCTATCTGAACACCGTGCGCGGCACATCAGGCCACGTCAGCGATGTCGTTGAAGCCAACAGCCTCCTGCACGGGGAGGAGGTCGATGCCTTTGGGGACGCCGGCTACCAGGGAGTAAGCAAGAGGCCCGATGCCAAGGCGGGCGTGCAGTGGCACATCGCCATGCGCCCATGGTTTGCGCTATCCAACCTGTGGACGGTGCGCGGCAAACTGCTGGGAGCGCAGGCATGAGTGCGCCTGCGAAGGGGCGAAAGAGCTCAAAAGGGCTGCATTGCGGCAGAAATGACCACTACTGCACCCCGCTGGCGGCTTCGCGCTGCCGCCACGCGACCTTATAGAAGAGGATTCCAACTGCTCAGAGCACTACCTCGTTCGGCTCTGCTTTATGCAGAACTTCCCCAGCGGATGTTGCTATCCCTTGCCATGCGACGACGGGCCGCTGGCGCCCGCGAGCCGCGCGATCTGGAAAACATTCTCTGGCGAAACCTGAACATAGTCATTCAGCCCCCCGGAACGCATGATCGGATACGCCTCTGCCGTCTGATAGACGCCGTCTTTCAGAAGTGCCATGTCTATGTACACGCCCACCACTTCGCCCAGCACCAGCCAGCCACCTACCTTTTCGCCCGCGGTGTTTCGGAATTGCACGATGTCGATCACCTTGCATTCCATGGCTGCGCGGCTTTCGCCCACCCTCGGGACGTTGACCATGCGGCCCGCCACCGCTGTGAGGCCGGCGAAGGGGAATTCGTCCTCTCCATGCGGAAGCGGTGCCGAGGTCTGATTCATCTGATCGCCGAGTTCTCGCGTGACCAGGTTCCAGGTGAACTCGCCCGTTTCCGATGCGTTCTGAACGCTATCTTTCCAGGCGATCGAAGAAAATCCGATGATCGGTGGATCGTAGTTGAACGCATTGAAGAAACTGTAGGGTGCGAGATTGACCCGCCCCTGGGCGTCGCGTGACGAGATCCAGCCGATAGGCCGCGGCGCTACCAGCGCATTGAGCGGGTTGTGGCTCAGCCCGTGACCCTTGGCGGGCTCGTAGTAGTGAAAGTCTCGAACGGTCATCTGGGAGCCTTTCTGTAGCGGCGCTATTGCGCCACCAAATGAAGCGTCTTGGCGATATTGATGAACTTTTCGTTCTCTGCACGCAAGAAGGTCGCGGCCTGCGGGGGGGTCATGGAGTCCAGCTTGCGCAAACCCTGCGCGGTTGCGAGCGCCAGGAATTCCGGACTGTCATTCCATTCTCGAAAGGCCGTGCTCAGGCGCGCAGCGACGGAATCGGGTGTGCGTGCGGGCGTGAACAGGCCGGTCCAGATGCCGAACTCGAAGTTCTTGAACCGATCGTCCTCGCTCAGCGTCGCCAAGTTCGGCAGGAGCGGATGCCGCTTGGGGCTCGCGATGGCGATGGCCTTGATGCGCCCGGTCTGAATCATTCCCAGAACTGGTCCCGCAAGCGGGACAAAGGCGAGGTCCACCTCTCCGCCGCCGACGGCCGTGGCAATTGGAGCGATGCCTTTGTAGGGCACCTCCAGCAACTTGGCGCCGACACGCCCCTGGAATTCAGCGGCCGCGAGATGAGCGAGCGTGCCTTGACCCCAATGGGCGATGGAAAGCTCCTTCGCGTCAGGCTTTTGCAACTGTTCGACGAGTGCGTTGAGGGTGTTGAAAGGCCGGTCGGGATGGCTGACGAGGACCATGTCCGCAATCCCGAACGAACCAATGAGCTTGAAGCTGTCGAACGTGTACTTGGCCGAAGCGACCGTGAGCGGCGCCACAACGAAGTCCGGACCGGCGGTTGCGAGCAAGGTGTATCCGTCGGGCGACGCGTTCAGCACGTTCATCGCCGCGATGGAGCCGTTCGCGCCAGGCATGTTGTCAACCAGAAGAGACTGTCCAAGGGCGCGCTGCAGCACGGGTACGGATGGCCGCACTGAGGCGTCGACGCCAAACCCGGCAGGATAGGCAACCTTGATCAGGATGGGCTTGTTCGGATAGGGCTGCGCGTTGGCGGTGGCCGCGGCACCACAAAGCGCGACCGCAACAAGGGCGGTCTCAAAGAGTCTGCGGATCGGTGTTTTCATGTTTGTCTCCGTGCGCCAGTCGAAAAGGCCGGCAAAGTGTTGTGATCAGCCATGTCATGGATGCTGCACAGTCAATCTGAGGCGGTGACCCTCCCTTCAAGGCTGCAGTTCAGCGAGGCGTAGACGCTCTTTTCAAAATCGTAGAACAGGTCAAGGGTTCTCGGGTCCGCGAACGGCAGAGCCTGCGTCATGGCCAGGCCTGCGATGCTCAGACTGGGGTCGATCCAGAAGTACGTGTTGACCAGTCCCGCCCACCCCAGGCTGCCGGGGCTGCGGCCGGTGGGCGCCGCGCCCTCGTTGACCATGAAGCCCAGGCTCCAGGTGGTGGGCACGCCAGGGAAAAATTCCACGTCGCGCGAGAAAAAGGGGATCTGCGTTGGCAGCTTCCTCACGCGAAGCGCACCCATGGCATTGCGCGACATCAGGGCCACCGTCTCCGGCTGCAGGATTTGGTTGCCATTGCCCTGCCCCCCATTGAGGATCATGCGCATGAACTTCAGGTAATCGTTGGCTGTGGAGTACAGGCCCGCGCCGCCCGATTCGAACTCGGGATCTTGCACTTTGCCGAGATCGATCACCGACAGTTTTCCGTCATCGCCGCGCAAGTGCATGCCTGCAAGTCGAGTGCGCATGGCCGCGCTGATCTTGAACGCCGTGCTGTCCATGCCCAGCGGACCTGTGATGCTGCGTTGGAAGTATTCACCCAAGCTCAGGCCGCTGGCGGCCTCGACAAGCTGGCCCACCCAATCGATGCCTAAGCCATATTCCCAGCGCGTGCCGGGGTCAAAGCACAGAGGCACGCGCAGCGCCGCTTTCTGTCCCGTCAGCACGCCGGGGATGTTCTGTGTTCGGCAGAAGCGCCCAAGGTTCGCATTCCATATCTCATAGGCGAACCCGGACGTGTGGGTGAGCAGATGCCGCAGAGTGAGCTGCCCCTTGGCATCACGCAGCAGGGGCACACCATTCGCGTCCCAGCCCTGCAGGACCTTGAGAGCGCCCAGCTCGGGGACAACTGCGGCAGCTGGATCGTCCAAGCTCAACCTGCCCTGCTCGACCAGTTGCATGGCTGCGGCGCTCGTGATCGGCTTGGTCATGGAGGCGATGAGCATCACCGTGTCCAGGTCCATTGCGGCGGTGGCGCCGAGCGTGTGCACTCCCTGCGCTCCGACGTAGAGGGTCTGATCGCGAGTAATCACCGCAGCAGCTACGCCGGCTGTGTCGCCGGATGCCACGGCACGGGCCAGCACGGAATCGGCGCCCGCCTTCAGTACGGTGGTTTTTTCTGGTGGCACGCTGAAAGCCGCAGCCGGCAAGGTTGCCAGTGTTGCGGTTGGCCCGAGGAGTGTTCTGCGAACTTGTGCCAAGTTTTGTCTCCGTGCACAGGCCAAGAAGGGCAAGGTGCTGTGGCTGAACAGTCATTCGTTGGGGCTTGGTCAGCTGCGTCAGCTCCGAGCCTGTGTGCATGTATCGCCTACGCCACAAAACGATCGTTTAACAAACGAAGGCTATGTCATCCCTCACTTTGCGTCAACCAGGATTTCCTCCATGGAATCGGTGAAGCGCTGAGCGCATACGCGGAGCACTGCATCGGCACGGACATGACCGTGCGGCCACGAAGGTTTCAAGTACACGAGGCTCCAAACGCGGCGCCTCCGACACAGTCATTGGCACAGACGCAACCCGTATCTGTCAGAAACCCATTCGTGGCACTTCCAAGCAAGTGGTGGCACTGCGCTGCAATCCGCAACGGCTTTGCTCCGAGAGACTGGGGGCCTCAATAGCCCACCTTCCACGGAGACACAAAATGCCCGTCATTGTTTGCGAATGCAAGGCCGGAATCCCAGTTGGCGTCAAGGCCAAGATGGCCGCCGAGTTCACCAGCGCGATCAGGGAAATCATCCTCTCGCCGCTCGACCTGATCAGCGTCGTCTTCCATGAAGCCGCGCCCGAGAACACCTACCGTTCGGGAGAGGCCACTTCCGAAACGCTGATCTTCTGCCACATACGTGATGGGCGCAGCGACGGCGCCGTACTCTCGCTGGCCAAAAGGGTGAGCTCGATCTGGAGCGCGTGCACCGGGGCGTCAGAGGACGAAGTCGAGGTTCTCGTCGCGCTTTATCCCGCCAAGTACGTCGTGCGTGGCGGTGAACGCCTGATGGAATGGCACATCAGCACGGAAAAGGACGACATCGCCTTACCCGAAGCAAATCCGGTGACTGCGATTGCATGCAGCCAGATTTTCGAACAGATGCTGCCGTCCAGCGAGGAACCCACATTGCTGGAGCGCCGCATCGTCGAGGTGCTAATGTTGCGCCCGGGTCGCTTTCGGACGGTAGAGGAAGTGGCCTCAGTTTTGGGATTGACGGTGCGAACGCTTTACCGCCAGATGCAAGCCCAGGAGCTTTCATACCAGCGTCTGGTCGACGAACTGCGGATCAAGCTGGCTACCGACTTCCTGCGGCATACCGACTTCTCGATCGAGCAGATCGCAGAGCAAACCGGCTTTTCGGACGCGTCCAATTTCAGACGCGCGTTCAAGCGTTGGACAAGTTCGACGCCGTCAGAACTCCGAGAATCGACCAGACGCCAAGCACGCGACGGCTTGAGTTGATCTCGGCGAATCTACTTCGCAGAGCGCGGTCGTGCTGACCGCGACGCGCGCGCCGAGTGGGAGATGGCGCATGCCGCTTAAAGACGCGATAGGCTTTGTTGCACTGATGTGCCGCGCTCCACGATTTACAGGCTTGTCCGGGATGGCAATTTGAAACTCGTCACTGTCGGGAAACGCGCCAGCCGCATTACCGAAGTGAGCTTGCAGCAGTACTTAGAAGCTCGCGGCGCGGTTACCCTTTGAGGGTCAATCAAGCGCGCTTGATTCGGGTAGCCAGATGGGTAGCTAGAACAAAAACTAGCCACCCCATACTTTCCAACCAATTGAATAGAACGATATTTTCCATTTATGAAAATCGCAACCTGGAACGTCAACTCCCTCGCTGTCCGCCTGCCGCAGGTGCTGGACTGGCTGGCCGCCAATCCGGTCGATGTGCTGTGCCTGCAGGAGCTCAAGCTGACCGACGACAAGTTTCCGTTCGATGCCTTGCAAGCGGCCGGCTACCAGAGCGCGGCGTTTGGGCAGAAGACCTATAACGGCGTGGCCATCCTGAGCCTGGCGCCGCTCACCGACGTGGTGCGCAACATCGCCAGCTTCGAGGACCCGCAGTCGCGCGTGATCGCAGCGACGGTGCAAACGCCCGAGGGGCCGCTGCGCGTCATCAACGGCTATTTCGTCAACGGCCAGGCGCCGGGCAGCGACAAGTTTGCCTACAAGATGCAGTGGCTCGACGCGCTGCACGCGCAGGTCAAGGCCGAGCTGGCGGCGCATCCACGGCTGGTGTTGCTGGGCGACTTCAACGTGGCCCCTGAGGACCGCGACAGCTTCGACCCGGAAGGCCTGCGCGAGACCATTCACCACACCAGCGAGGAACGCGCGCATTTCCGCGCGCTGCTGGAGTTGGGGCTGACCGATACCTTCCGCATGTTCGAGCAGCCGGAGAAGAGCTTCTCGTGGTGGGACTACCGCATGCTGGGCTTCCAGAAGAACCGTGGCCTGCGCATTGACCACATCCTGGTGAGCGAGGCGCTCAAGCCCCTGGTGACGGCCTGCCGCGTGGACCGTGCGCCGCGCAAGAACCCGCAGCCGAGCGACCACGCGCCAGTGGTGCTGGAAGCCTGAAACTATCAATTTAATAGCTATCATCCCAGTCTGCACCTGGGCTAGAGGCATATTTCATCAATATTTTGTAACTACTCAGGTCCCCGGATTCGCTAATAGACAATAGCGGCAATGCCCAGCCACCCGAGCCAGCCCGACCTCCCAGCGTTGCCCGATCTCAGCACGCTGAGCCACGCGCAGAAGGACGAACTGATCAGGATGCTGTGGCCGCTGCTGGGGCAGGTGCAATCGCTCACCGCCCAGCTCGCAGTGATGCAAGCGCGCATCACCGAGCTCGAAGCCCGGCTGGCCCTCAACAGCCGCAACTCCAGCAAGCCGCCCTCCAGCGATGGCCTGGCCAAACCCGCCCCGAAGTCCCTGCGCCCCAGCGGCCAGCGCCCTCTAGGCGGCCAGAAGGGCCACGGCGGCCACACGCTGCGCCAGAGCGCCGAAGTCGACCAGGTCATCACCCACCAGAGTGCCCCCCGCTGCAACGCCTGCCAGGAGTTGCTGGCCCAGCACGAGGTCATCGCCCAGCGCCAGGTCTTCGAACTCCCGGCGCTGCGCGCCCAGGTCATCGAACACCAACTGATCCGCTCCACCTGCCGCTGCGGGGCCGTGCACCAAGGCAGCTTCCCCGAGGGCATCAGCGCTCCCACGCAATACGGCCCCCGGGCCAAGGCCCTGGCCGTGCATTTGAACCAGCACCACCTGGTGCCCCTGCAGCGCACCTGCGAGCTCCTGCGCGACGCCTTTGGCCTGCCCCTGTCCCAAGCCAGCGTGCTGGCCTTCTGCCACCAGGCGGCCCAGACCCTGGCGCCCACGGTAGCGGCCATCGGGCAGGCCGTACAAGGCGCCCCCGTTGTGCACGCCGATGAGACCGGTATCCGGGTCAAGGGCACCCTGGCCTGGTTGCACTGCGCCGTCACGGCCTCGCTGACGTGGCTGGGGCTGCATGCCAAGCGTGGCAGCGCAGCCTTCGAAGCCCTGGGCATCCTGCCCGGCGTGCGGGGCACGCTGGTGCACGACGGGCTGGCCAGCTACAAGGGGCTGGACTGCACGCACAGCCTGTGCAATGCGCACCACCTGCGGGAGCTGACCTTCGTGCACGAGCAGATGGGCGAGAGGATCTGGGATGGCTGGGCGCGCGAGATGATGGAGCTGCTGCTGCAGGCGCAGCGCGAGGTGGCGCAAGCAGACTCACCACTTCCGCTGGAGCGCCAGGCCTGGTTCGAAGCGCAGTGGGAACAGTTGCTGCAGCGCGGGGAGCGGCTGCACCCGGAGGTCTTGCCCTCGGGGGCGCCCCGCAACAGACAGGGCCGCCACCAGCAGAGCAAGGCGTTCAATCTGCTCAAGCGCCTGCGCGTGCACCGCCGCGAGGTCTGGCGCTTCATGACCGATGCGGACGTGCCTTTTACCAACAACCTGGCCGAGCAGGCCCTGCGCATGTCCAAGGTCCGACAGAAGGTCTCGGGCTGCTTTCGCACGCGGGAGGGGGCCGATACCTTCTTTACCCTGCGCTCCTATCTGGCCACTATGCGCAAGCAGCGCGCCTGCCTCTTTGACTGCCTCATCAGTGTCTTCTCGGGGAACACCAGGCAGCCTGTGCTGTAGGGGCGATGCTGTTCGGTTGCCTGCGCTCGCCCTGCACCGTTCGGCGGGCCTGCCGCTGTACGTAGGCCCCAGGCTTCGACCACCTCTGCCCTCAGGGGGCTGAGTAGTTACAAAAATTTCAGTCCATGCCGCCAGCATTGCTGCGGCCCAGCATGAGAGGCACGGCTTTTATAATTTTGGCCTCCCCCGTCCCTGCGTCCCGCTTCCGGATCAGCCGCCGCCACATCTCAGCATCTGCCTGACGGGATTTGTCCATCCCTTGCTGGGTTTCGCGTGGCTGCGCACTATTACCAGGAACTGCTGAAGTACTTCTCGCGCAAGCTGCGGGACCAGCATGCTGCGGCCGACGTGGTGCAAGAGGCCTATGCACGCGTGCTGGCGCACCAGCAGGCCGGCCAGCCGGTGGAGCATGCGCGCGGGCTGCTCTACCGCACGGCGCGCAACATCCTCATCGACCAGGAGCGCCACGACGCCGTGCGCGCACCCGAGACCGATGCCGTGCTGGCCGACATGCCCGCCCCGGCGCAAAGCCAGCCGGAAGAAATCTACGCCGCCACGCAACGCGCGCGCCAACTGGTGGCTGCCATCGAGGCCCTGCCGCCGCGCTGCCGCGAGGCCTTCATGCTGCACCGCTTCGAGGGCCTGTCACATGCCGAGGTGGCCGCGCGCATGGGCATATCGCGCAACATGGTGGAGCGCCACATCATGCTGGCCGTGCTCGCCTGCAAGCAGCACCGGGACCAGCCCGAGGCCCCAGCCGGGCGCTGACCTCAGGTTTTTCACGCCCCATTCGTCTACCTAAAAGAAGCCCCCGCTTTCGCCATGCCCCACCGCCGCCCTCCTCGCCACCATGCCCTGCCGGCAGCACATGAGGCAGAAGACCCGCTCGCAGGCCTACCGGCCGCAGAGGCGGCGGCGCTGCAATGGCTGGTGCGCCGCGCCGATGGTCTGGATGCGGCCAGTGAAGCGGTATTCAACGCCTGGCGGCAGGCTGACCCGGCGCACCAAGCGGCTTATGACGCGCTGGCCACTACCTGGCAGGCCATGGACGAGATCCCTGCCGTCGAGATTGACCGGCTCCAAACCCATCTGGCGCCCGCCACGCGGCGCGCACGCCGGGGCTGGCGCCTGCCGCGCGCGCTGGTGGCTGGCGTGGCCGTGGTGCTGCTGGGCGGCTGGTTCGCCTGGCACCAGTGGCAGCAGCCGGTGTTCAGCCAGCACTACGCCACCACGCGCGGCCAGCAGATCCAAGCCGCGCTGCCCGACGGTAGCCGCCTGCAGTTGGACAGCACATCAGAAGCCGACGTGCGCCTTTACCGCCAGCGGCGCGAGGTGCGCCTGCCCGAAGGCCAGGCCTTGTTCACCGTGCAGGCCGACGCCGGCCGGCCGTTCGACGTGCTGGCCGGGCCGATGCGCATCACCGTGGTGGGCACGCGCTTCTCGGTGCGCTACACGCCATCGCTAGGCGACGGGCAGGTCCGGGTGGCGGTGGAGCAAGGGCGCGTGCGCGTGGCCCGGGCCGTGGATGGCACCGCCGCAGACACGCTGGAGCTGACTGCCGGCCAGACCGTGGCCGCCGACCGACTGGGCCACCTGGGCCCGGTCGGCCAAGTCAGGGCCGAGGGCATCGCACCCTGGAGTGACAAGCGCATCAGCTTCGACAACACGCCACTGGCCACCGTCCTGGCCGAGCTGGAGCGCTACGGCAGCACCGGCGTGCAAGTGCGCGACCCAGCCGTCGGCGCCCTCGCGGTCACCGGCAGCGTGGACCTGCAGCGCATCCACAACTTCATCCGCAGCCTGCCGCAGGTGCTGCCGGTGCAACTGCGCCTGCAAAACGGCGTGACCGAGATCGTGCCGCTGCAGCGCTAAAAAATCTTTTCGGGGTGACATCAGGTTAGGGCGCAGTGGCCCGTCTTCTTTATGGATAGCACCTGATTCGTGTTCGCATTCCATTCATCAAGAGAGCCCGCATGCACCCGTTTCGCAGCGCCACCAGCGCCCCCATCCTCGCCCCCGCCCGTAACCGACTCCGTTCCCGTTTGGCCCTGGCCGCCGCACTGGCCATCAGCGCCAGCGCCGTGCAGGCCCAACCCGCCAGCAACACGCCGACCGACATCACCATCAGCGCCCAGCCGCTGGCGCAGGCCCTGAATGAGCTGGCGCGCCAGGCCCGCGTCACCCTGGTGGTGGCGCCAGCGCTGGTCGCGGGCAAAAGCGCGCCCGCCCTCTCCGGGCGGCTCACCCTGGAGCAGGCGCTGGAGCGGCTGCTGGCCGGCAGCGGCCTGCAGGCCAGCGTAGACGGCTCGACCGTGGTGGTGCGGCCCGCACCCGCCAGCTCCCACACCAGTCTGGCCGAGGTCACCGTGGCCGCCAATGCCGAGCGGGAAACGCCCTGGGGCACGCTGCACGGCTACATCGCCAAGCGCGGCGCCACTGCCACCAAGACCGACACGCCACTGATCGAAACGCCGCAATCCATCTCGGTCATCACGCGCGACCAGATGGATGCGCAAGGCATCCAGACCGTGGAGCAATCGCTGCGCTACACCGCCGGCGTGCTGACCGAGATCACCGGCTACGACCTGCGCTATGCCAGCCTGAACATCCGTGGCTTTGATGCCTCTCTCTACCGCGACGGCCTGCGGGTGTTCAAGACCGGCACCTACGGCGACTGGCTGGCCGACCCGCAGGCGCTGGAGCGGGTCGAGGTGCTGAAGGGCCCGTCTGCCGTGCTCTACGGGCAAGGTGGCCCGGGAGGGCTGGTCAACCAGGTATCCAAGCGGCCCACAGCCACGCCGATCAACGAGGTGACGGTTTCGGCCGGTAACCATGACCGCTACCAAGCCGCGTTTGACATCGGGCGCCCGCTCAACGATGACGGCAGCCTGCTGTTTCGCCTGAACGGCCTGGTGCGCGACAGCAAGACCCAGACCGATTACTCGCAGGACAACCGGCTGTTCATCGCTCCCGCGCTGACCTGGAAGCCCTCGGCCCGCACCACGCTGACGGTGCTGGCCGACGTGACCCGCGACCGCATGACGCCCAAGAGCTGGTGGCCCAACCAGTCGCTGCTCAACAACTACGCGCAGGGCAAGATCCCTGTGCACACCTTTGCCGGCGAGCCGAGCTTTGACCACTACAACCGCGACATGACATCGATCGGCTACCTGCTCGAGCACCAGTTCGACGACAGCCTGACACTGCGGCAAAACCTGCGCTACGCCCACTACACGCTGGACTACCAGCATGTCTACGCCACGGCCGTCCGCAATGACAACCGCAGCGTCAACCGGGCTTCGCTGATCTCGCGCTCGACCAGCAGCACGACCACCGTCGACACCCATGTGCAAAAGGATTTCAGCAGCGGCGCGTTGCGGCACAAGCTGCTGGTGGGTTTTGACTACCAGGACTTCTCAGGCCGCGAAGACCTTGGCTTTGGCAACGCCCCCACGCTGGACATCTTCAACCCGGTCTACGGCACGCCCTTTACTGCACCGGTGACCGCGCGCAATACCGCAGACGTGCGCCAGTACGGCCTGTATGCGCAAGACCAGTTGCGGCTGGGCCGCTGGATCGTAAACGGTGGCCTGCGCCATGACCGCGCCGACACCGAGCGCTCCGCCGGCACGGCGCAGGTATCGGCGCGCGACGGCAAGACCACCGGCAGCACCGGCCTGCTCTACCTGTTCGACAGCGGCCTGGCGCCCTATGCGAGCTACGCCACCTCCTTTGTGCCGGTGGTTGGCACCAACTACAGCATCACGCCCCAACCCGAGACCGGCAAGCAGTTTGAGGTCGGCATCAAGTACCAGCCGCCGGGCAGCGACAGCTTCATCACCGCCTCGCTGTTTGACCTGCGCAAGCAGAACGTGACCACGCTCGACCCCAACAGTGCCGTGCTGCGCGTGCAGACCGGCGAGGTGCGCTCACGCGGGTTGGAGCTGGAGGCCAAGACCCGCCTGGCGCGCAGTGTGGACCTGATCGCCAGCTACACCTGGCTGGACGCCTGGGTGTCGCGCAGCAACGACCCCAGAGAGCTGGGCAAGAGGCCGTTCCAGACCGCGCGCAACACCGCCAAGCTGTGGATCGACTACGCCTTCCAGAACAACGCCCTGCGCGGCTGGGGTGTGGGCGGTGGCGTGCGCTACACCGGGCCGACCGTGGCCGATACCTACAACCAGTACTTCAACGCGGGCTACACCTTGTTCGACGCCGCCGTGCACTATGGCGCGGGGCCGGTGCGCTTCTCGCTGAACGTGGCCAACCTGGGCAACAAGATCAGCACCGCCAACCGTGCGCAGTTCTATGGGCAGGCGCGCACGCTGACGGCCACGCTGGGCTATCGCTGGTGATTCCAGGATGCTATTAAACATATAGCTACTAGCCTAGGCTGTACCTGGGCTAGAGGCATTTTTTCTTTAAATTCATCATGACGCACCGGCTGGCCGGTGCGTTGTGCTCGCGCACTCAGAACGCCGGGATCACCGCGCCCTTGTACTTGTCCTGGATGAACTTGCGGGCCTCTGCCGTGTGGAGCGCGGCCACCAGCTTGGCGATGGCCGGCGAGTTCACGTTGTCCTTGCGCGAAGCGATGAAGTTGGCATAGGGCGAATTGCGGCCGTCTTCGATGAAGAGCGCGTCCTTGGCCGGATCAAGCTTGGCCTCTAGCGCGTAGTTGGTGTTGATCAGCGCCAGGTCCACGTCCGGCAGCGCGCGCGGCAGTTGGGCCGATTCAAGCTCACGGATCACCAGCTTCTTTGGGTTGTCCACGATGTCGCGTGCGGTGGACTTGATGTTGGACGAATCCTTGAGCTTGATCAGCCCCTGCTTGGCCAGCAGCGACAGCGCGCGGCCCGAGTTGGAGGGATCGCTCGGGATCACGATGATGGCGCCGTCGCGCAGCTCCGAGGTCTTCTTGATCTTCTGCGAGTAGGCGCCGAAGGGCTCGATGTGCACGTCGCTGTTTGGCACCTCGACGATGTCGGTCTTGCGGTCCTTGTTGAAGGAGTCCAGGTACGGCCGGTTCTGGAAGAAGTTGGCGTCCAACTGCTTGTCGCTCACGGCGATGTTTGGCTGCACGTAGTCGTTGAACACCTTGACCTGCAGATCAACGCCCTGCGCCTTCAACTGCGGCCGGATGAATTCAAGAATCTCGGCGTGCGGCACCGGCGAAGCGGCTACGCGCAACACCTCTTGCGCCTGCGCGGTGGCGCCCAGGCCGGCGATAGCAAGCGTCACTACGGACAACGCGCGTTGGAATGAAAGCAACATGATTCTGGAGTCCCTCAAAGATGGATGTGGTCAGCCCGCTCTCTTCAAACTGAGAAAGCGTGGTGCCGCAGATTAGCCGCGCGGCCTCGCCGCCCTAGCGACGAATTGGCGCTTTCATATTCGTTTTTTGCATGCGGCTGCATGCAATGCATGCCCCTCCGCTCATGCGCGCATTGGCTAAGCAACTCCAGAAGCCTTCTTTGGCAAGCGCGCCGCCCACGCGTAGCCTGCTGCTTCCTTCCCCACCGAGGAATCCGCAGATGAACGATCGTTTGAACCCTGCGCGCGCATCGCGCTCCGCCACCGTGAAGGCCGGCCTCGACCATCCCGTGATCGACACGGATGTCCACGTCAACGACTACGCCCCTGTGCTGGAGGACTATGTGCAGCACTACGGCGGCAGCAAGCTCGTCGATGCGCTGCGCAAGTCGCTGGGCGGCCGCTACGCCACGCGCAATGGCGGCGGCAAAGACTGGTACCAGCAGACGGCCGAAGAGCGGCAATTCCATCGCACGCTGCGCGCGCCCTGGTGGGCGCGTGTGACGCGCAACACCTACGACCTGGCCACCTACACCCTGCCCGCGCTGCTCTACGAGCGCCTGGGCGAGCAAGGCTCGGACTATTCGATCCTGTTCCCCAACGACGTGCTCTCACCGGCCGCGGCCGGCAGCGAATACCGCCAGCCGCTGCACCGCGCCATCAACCACTTCCATGCCGACCAGTACCGCCCCTACGCCGACCGCCTGACACCGGTGGCGGGCATTCCGCTGCACACGCCGCAAGAGGGCATTGAAGAGCTGGAATTCGCGGTCAAGACGCTGGGCCTGAAGGTGATCAATATCGCCGGCGGCGTGCGCCGGCCCATACGCGCCATCGCCGAGAAGTACCCCGCCGCCGAGCACCCCGAGATTGCCAAGCAGGTCGGCTACATCGACTTCTACGGCATCGACAGCGAACACGACTACGACCCGTTCTGGGCCAAGGTAATTGAGCTGGGCGTACCCGTCACCACGCACTACGGCAGCCAGGGCTGGACCGGCCGGCAGTCGATCAGCAACTACATGAACAACCACGTCGGCCACTTCGCCGACGGCTCGCAGGCCTTTGCCAAGGCGCTGTTCTTTGGCGGCGTGACGCGGCGCTTTCCGGGCCTGCGCGTGGGCCTGCTAGAAGGCGGCGCCGACTGGGGTTCGCACGTCTACACGCACCTGGTGGACCGCTGGGAAAAGCGCAACAAGAACGCCGTGCGCAACTACGACCCGGCCGAGGCCGACATCGACTTGCTCGCCTCGCTGTTCGAGCGCTACGGCGCCGACTTGCTGAAAGGCCGCACGCTCGACAAGTCGACGCTGCTGCGCGACAGCCTCGGCATCTCAGCATTGCCACACAGCCGCGAGCCGAACGAGTCAGAGATCGACGACTTCGCCCTCGCCGGCATCGAGAAGGTGGAAGACATCCGCGACCGTTGGGTCAACAACTTCTACTTCGGCTCCGAGGCCGATGACCGCACGGTGGCAGCAGCCTTCAACACCAAGGTGAACCCGCTGGGCGCAAAGATCAACGCGATCTGGTCGTCCGACGTGGGGCATTGGGACGTGCCCGAGTTCACCGAGCCGCTGGCCGAAACCTGGGACCTGGTGCAGCAAGGCGTGATCTCCGCCGTGGACTTCAAGGCCTTCGTGTTCGACAACCCGCACCGCTTCTATACCGAAGCCAATCCGCGCTTCTTCGAAGGCACCGAGGTCGGCCGCAAACTCGCCGCGAAAGACGTGAAGTGAACCGAATTCGCACCGTGATCGCCGGCCTGCGCTACTAGACCACACCCTTAGCCTTGCTGGCAGCCACCACCGCGCAGGCCACGCCCGACACCATCCGCATCGACGTCGCCAACACGGGCGGCGGCGATCCCGTCAGCTAGTGATCAACGCGTGCGCTGCTGCGCGACGAACTCCGGCGTCACCGTCCCCTGCTTGTTGCCGAACTGCGCCATGACGTAGTTGGCGAGCGCAGCGACTTCGGTGTCGGTGTAGGCCTTGCCGAAGGCCGGCATGTAGACCTCGTTGTCGCCCACGCGCATGCGCACGCCCTGCAGGATCATCTGCGTGACATTCGAGCCGCCCGGATCGTTCACGCCGCGCGTTCCCAGCAGCGATGCATGGCTGGTCTGCTGGCCCTGCCCATTCCATTGATGGCAGCTCGCACAAGCCGCCGCGAACAGCCTGAGCCCCTGCTCGTGGCCTTCGGCCGTACTGGATGCAGGCGCGGCCGCAGTGGCCACCACGGCCCATGGCGCCTTCGCATCGACATCGATCGGGTCCTTGCCCGACTTCGCGGGCACCGTGCGCAGGTAGCTCACAAGCGCCGCGGTGTCCTCGGGCTTCAGGTACTGCAGGCTGTGCTCCACCGCCTCGCCCATCGGGCCCGAGGCCGAACCGCGCCCGTCGGCATGGCCGGTCGTGAGATAAGCCGCAAGCTCGGCATCGCTCCAGGCGCCGATGCCGTTCTTCGGGTCCGACGTGATGTTGTAGGCGCGCCAGCCCTGGATCGATTCGCCCGCCAGGTCGTTGCTCGATTCCAGCGCGAAGCCGACGTTGCGTGGCGTATGGCATTCCGCGCAATGCCCGAGCGCCGTGGCGAGGTACTTTCCCTGGTTCCAGGCGAGCGGTTTCGAGGCGTCGGCCTCGAAGCGGCTGCTCTTGAAGAAGGCTGCGGTCCAGAAGCCCATCGCCCAGCGCTGGTTGAACGGAAAGCCCAGGTCGGCCTCCTTGTTCGGCTGACTCACCTTGGGCAGACTGAAGAGATAGGCCTTGATCGCCAGCACGTCCTTGCGGCTCAGCGCGGTGTACGCGGTGTACGGAAAGGCCGGATACAGGCGCTCGCCGTCCGCGCGCACGCCGTCGTGGACCGCGCGCACGAACTGGTCGTCGCTCCAGTTGCCGATGCCGGTGGCCGGGTCCGCGGTGATGTTTGACGAGTAAATCGTGCCGAAGGGCAGCACGAAGGGCACGCCGCCCGCGAAAGGCTGGCCCTTGCCGGCGACCGTGTGGCAGGCGATGCAGTCGGCCATCTTGGTGAGGTATTCGCCGCGCACCAGTTGGTCGGCATCGGCAGGCGCCCCGGCCAGCACCGGCGCCTCACCCTCCGACTTGTCGGTGCGATTGAGGAACACATACAGCCCCGCGCCGATCACGAACAGCACGACCACCAGCTTGAGAAGTCGCTTCATGCTGCGCTCCTTTCGTCCTGCCCGCCGGACCCGGTACGGGCGATCTTCTTCTTCAGCGCCTCCTTGTCCTGCGCTAGCAGCGCGCGGTTCACCGGCAGCGACCGCAGCCGTACGCCCGCCGCCGCGAAGATCGCGTTCGCAAGCGCCGGCGCCGCAATCGCGGTGCCGACCTCGCCGAGCCCGCCGGGCGCTTCGCCGCTCTTGATCGTGTGCACCTCGATCGGTGGCGATTCATTGATGCGCAGCGTTCGGTAGTCGTGGAAGTTGCTCTGCTCGATCGCGCCCTCGCGCACGGTGATCTCGCTGAAGAGCGCGGCACTGAGCCCGAACAGCAAACCGCCCTGGACCTGCGCCTCGATCGAGCTGGCATTGACCGCGATGCCGCAGTCGAGCGCGACCACCGCGCGCCGCAGGCGCACCTCGCCCTGCGGCGTGACCTCCACTTCGACCATGGCGCAGACCCGGCTGCCGAAGGGATCGCCCACGGCCACGCCGCGTCCCACGCGCGCCGGCAGCGTGCCCTGCCCCCAGCCAATCTTGCTGGCCGCCAGGTCGAGCACGGCGAGCGTGCGCGGATTCTTCTGGAGCAAGGCGCGCCGGTAGGCCACCGGATCCTTCTTCGCACGCTGCGCCAGCTCGTCAATGAAACTCTCCAGCACGAACAGGTTGTGCGTCGGCCCCACGCCGCGCCACCAGCCGACATTGAGGCCGGGCGGCATGTCGTGCCTCACCCACTCGACCTTCAGGTTCGGCAGGTCGTAGCAGGGCTCGGCGACGCATTCGATCAGATCGCCGTCCATGCCGTCCTTGCCCATGGCCGGGGGCGCCCAGCGGCCCAGCACCGTGCCGCCCGCGATGCGGTCGCCCAGCCAGAGGATCCGGCCCTCGCCGTCGACCACGGCCGAGATGTCGTCGTGGTACATCGGGCGCACGATGTCGTGGCGGATGTCTTCCTCGCGCGTCCACACCACCTTGAGCGGATAAGGCACCTGTTTGGCGAAGGCCACGGCCTGCTCCACCGAATCGGTCTCGAGCCGGCGGCCGAAGCCGCCGCCCAGATACTGGTTGTGCAGCACCACCTTGTCTTCGGCTAGGCCGGTGATCTTGGCCGCCACGCTCACGCAGCGCGTCGGCACCTGGGTGCCTACCCAGATCTCGCACTGGTTGGGCCGCACATGCACCGTGGTGTTGAGCGGCTCCATAGTCGCGTGCGCCAGCATCGGCAGGTCGTAGGTCGCCTGCACCAACGTGCCCTCGGGCCGCTTGCCGATGTCCTTGCCGACAATCGCCTTGTCCTTGGCCAGCGCATCACTCAGCGCCGTACGCAGCTTCTGCGTGGTGAGCTCGGCGTTCTGCCCCGGTGTCCACTCGATCTTCAATGCTTCGAGCCCGCGCTTGGCGGCCCAAAAATGCTCGCCCACCACGGCGACCGCGTCATTGATGCGCAGCACGTCGATCACGCCGGGGATGGCACGCGCCGCCTTGTCGTCCACCGAGGCCAGCACGCCGCCGAAGGTGGGACAGGCCCTGACCGTCGCCACCTTCATGCCCGGCACGCGCACATCGAGGCCGAACTGGGTCGTGCCGTCGACCTTGCCGGCGGAGTCGACGCGCCTCAGCGGCTGGCCGATCAGCCTGAAGTCCTTCGGCTCCTTGAGCGTCACCTTGGCCGGCATCGGCAACTTGGCGGCTGCACCGGCGAGCGCGCCGAAGCCGAGTTGCCGCTTGGACGCCGCATGGCTCACCACGCCGCGCGCCACGGTGCACTCCGCGGGATCGACCTTCCATTGCGCTGCGGCGGCCGATACCAGCAGCGTGCGCGCCACGGCGCCCGCCTCCCTCAGCACCCCGTAGGTGGCACGCGTGCTGGTCGAACCGCCGGTGATCTGGCCGCCCAGCAGAGGGATGCCGTAGAGCGCCTCGTTCGGCGGCGAATGCTCCACGCGCACCTGGTCGAGTTCGACGTCCAGCTCCTCGGCCAGCAACATCGCTGAACCGGTGTAGATCGCCTGCCCCATCTCGACCGTCGGCATCACGAGACGCACGCTGCCATCGGTATCGATGCGAACGAACGCATTCGGTGCGAATGCGGGGTTGCCGTCCGCGAGCGCGACGGCGGCGTCGGCCGGCTGCTGCCGCGCGTTGATCGCGGCGAAAGCCTTGCCGGTGCCGAACCAGGTGAAGGCCAGCGCGAGGCCGCCGGCCTGCAGGGCGTCGCGGCGGCTGATGCCGGCCGGTTTCATGATGCGCTCCTGGCGGGCATCGCCACGATAGACTGCAGCACTTCGGGCTTGCCCGTGGCCGCCTGCTTGATCGCGGCGCGGATCCGCGAGTAGGTACAGCATCGACAGACATTGCCCGACATCGCCACGTCGATGTCGGCATCGCTCGGGTTCGGCGTGCGCTGGATCAGCGCGGCCGCCGACATGATCTGGCCGGACTGGCAGTAGCCGCACTGCACCACGTCGACCTCAAGCCAGGCCTTCTGGATGCTCTGGCCCGCCGGCGTCTGCGAGATCGCCTCGATGGTGGTGATCTTGCGCGTGCCGACCGACCCGACCGGCAGCACGCAGGAGCGCACGGGTTGGCCGTCGAGATGGACGGTGCAGGCGCCGCACTGGGCGATGCCGCAGCCGAACTTGGTGCCGGTAAGGCCGACGATGTCGCGCAACACCCAGAGCAGCGGCATGTCATCGGGCGCGTTGACGGCAACGGGCTTGCCGTTGATGTGGAGGTCGGTCATGGGCCTAGTCCTTTTTATGAACTCATCGCGGAGTGCACGCGAACCATAACTCAACTTTGAAGAACGCGCCTGGGATGAATTCAAGGCGCCGAGGCGGATCGCTCCGGGCCGGCCGGGATCAGGACTGGGAGCACAGGTCCGTGCAGCTCCCCCGGATGTACTCACCCGTCAGCCCGTAGCCACGCACCCTTTTCGCCGCCACCGTGATGGCGGGATTGGCGCCCAGTTCGATCGAGGGGATACCCGGCGGCTTCATCGCGCTGGTGCTGCCGGAACTGCGGCGCGGGAGGCCGAGCTCCCGCCGGTTTAACCGGCCGCTCTCTCCTTGGGCTCGCCCAGTGACAACATCAGCCGGTTGGCCCAATTGAAGAAAGCCGCGCCTTGGATGACGTCGGTAATCGCCAGGTCGTCCAGGCCCTGCGCGCGAAGCTGCTCGATGTGCTCGGGCCCGAACGTGGACGGTGTGGACGACAGCGCAACGCTGGCCGCCACGATCGCATTCCAGCGCTCGCCCAGGTCGGCCTTCACGCCCTCATCCAGCAGGCGCTGCACGTCGTCTGTGCGCCGGGAGAAATGCGAAGCAAAGCGCGCATGCACCGACGCGCAGTAGATGCAGCCGTTGTAGCGCGAAGCCGCCGCAGCCGAAAGCTCGCGCTCGGCGCGCGGCAAGCCGGCTTCGGGGTTGTAGAAGATGTCCTTGTCGGTGCGCGTGCGTGCGCCCAGGATGTCCGGGTCGCGCGCCAGCAGGCGGAAGTACGGCGACTTGGCACGGGCCGCGTCCACCAGGCCGGCAAAGTGCCGCTCGGTCAGCTCGGCCTCGGGCAGCGGTTCAAGCCAGGGCAGCCATTCGAGCTGCGCCTGCGTGAAGGCATTGGGGTGCGTGTTGTCGGGGGGGCTCAGGGCCGATTCGGCGGTCATGGGGTTCCTTGGATCAATCGACAAAGGTGACGGGGCGTTGCGCCAGCGCCTGCAGGCCGGTGACGACACGGATCTGGAACGCAAGAAAAGCCACGAGCTGCGACAGAGTCACGATCTCCGTGCTGGACCACCCCGCATCAAGCAGCGACTGCAGCGCCGCCAGGCTCGCGTCACGCGGGTGAAACACGAGCAGGTGCGCATGCACCAGGGCCGCCGAAAGCCGCTCGCCCAGCACCGCACGGTACGCGTTACTCACCGCGTAGACAGGGCCGGCCGTGTCCTCGGCGCTGAGCAGGCCAGCGGGATAGCGGCCGTACGGCCCTTTGGCAGCACCCCGCTTGGCTTCGGCGGCAACGGCCTCGGCCACACCGGCGCGAGGGCCATGCGCGGTCAGGCCTTCGGCATAGAAGCGCGCCACGTCGGACTGCCCATGCAGCCCGGCAACGAAGGCCGCAACGGCAAAGCGGTCGGCGATCTCGAGATGCCCGAACACGGGTGGCGTAGGCGCGAACAGCGCGAGATAGCTCTGCTGCGCCTGTGCACGCGCCTGCTCGCGCTGCGCACGGACACGGTCAAGGTGAGTGCCCGGCGCGATGCCGACAAGCTGGTCTATGACGTCAGGCACAGCGGACACAGAAGGAGAAGCGATGGCGCTCATGAGGTCCAAGCTAGAGAAGTGCAAGGGAGCTTGCAAGAGATTGAGGGGCCGGCACACCCACATGGCGCGCCCAGCCCATGGCTGGCGCAACCACAGTCGCGGTCAGTTCGATGGAGCGCAGGATCGCCTCCTGCGGCGGATCGACGGAGTGCACCTGGCAGACCAGATCGGTCACGCGCGCGAGCGTGCTGTCGGCGCGCAAGGAGGCAATCACGTCGTCGGGCGACCCCACATGCACGTCGTAGGCGGCTATCAGTTGCTCCAGCGGAGCGTCTGGCCTTGCACGGTCCTCGATGCCGATTTTTTCCGATGCAGCGAAGCGGGCTGCCGAGCGGCGCAGCCCGATGTCGGCCAGGCGCAACGCCTCCTTGCGGGTAGCCGCCACGAAGACGCTGCGCGAGCCCACGATGCGCGGCTTGCCGCCGGGTGGAAGCGCGGCCAGATAGGCGTCAATGATCGGGTTCTGGATATCGGCAAGCGATGCGTCGGGTGCCTGCTCGGGGCGCGGCTGTGTGCGCGACAGCATCAGGCCGTCGCCGGCCTCCCCTGCGCGTGTGCCGCCGCTTACGGAGAACGTGGCCTGCCAGATGCGGCCCAACAGCTGCGAGGCCGCGGGGTACAGCGTATCGCCGCCCGCCAGCGGCTGGCCGGCCCAGGCCGCGCGCACTGCGGCGAGCTGCCGCGCGAAGAGCGCCGAGCGATCGTTGCCGTCCAGCCCGAAGGCCGCAAAGGATTCGGGCGTGCCGCCCGTCCCCACGCCCACCTCGAGCCGCCCGCCGGAGAGCAGGTCCAGCACGATCGCATCCTCGGCCACGCGCACCGCGTTCTCCAGCGGCAGCGTGACGATGCCGGTGCCCAGGCGGATGCGCCGCGTGCGTGAGGCTACATAGGCCAGAAAAACGAAGGGCGACGGCAGTCCGCCCTCGTGCTCGTGAAAGTGGTGCTGCGCCACCCAGGCGGAATCGAAGCCGAAGGCCTCGGCATGGGCAATCTGCGCAGCGACGAGGCGGTAGCGCTCAGCAGCCGTGGCATCGTCAAGCAGACGGCTGAAGAAGCCCAGGCGAAGTGGGCGCGGAGAGGGGGAAAGGCCAGACATCCAAAGAAGACCAGGTTGTCGAAAACTTCCGAGTCTTGCCCGCAACCACCGCCCAGGGGAAATCTGGTTTTCGCGCTTGTTTATGCAAATTGCAAGCATCTCCCTGTCGCTCGTACCCATGGCACTGCATCGGCAGCCTCACCTCCGGTGATCGACCCTGCGCGCCAGCCGTTCCCCAACGAACTGGATCACGGACACCAGCGCGATCAGGATCACGATCACCTCGAACATCACGCGGGTCTCGTAGCGCTCGTAGCCGTAGCGGATCGCCAGGTCGCCCAGCCCGCCGGCGCCCACCGCACCGGCCATGGCCGATGCGTTGACCATGGCGATCACGCTGACCGTCATGCCGCCGATGATGCCGGGCAGTGCCTCGGGCAGCAGCACATGCCGCACGATGTGCCAGCGCTTGCAGCCCATGGCACGCGCGGCCTCGATCAAGCCGCCATCGACGTCGTTCAGGCTGACCTGGGCAATGCGCGCATAGAACGGGATCAAGTTGGCCGCAAGCGGCACCACGGCGGCCCAGGTGCCAAGCGTGGTGCCGACGATGAAGCGGGTGACCGGCAGCAGCGCCACCAGCAGGATGATGAACGGGATGGCGCGGCAGATGTTCACCACGATCGACAGCGCCTTGTGAAAGCGCGGCCGCGGGTACAGATTGCGCGGCGCCGTCACCGTCAGCACCACGGCCAGCACCAGACCCAGCGTGATGGCGATGAAGGCCGACACGCTCACCATCGCCAGCGTCTGGAAGAAGGCCTGGACGTACTTTTCAATCAGTGGTGTGGACATAGCCCAGTACCTCGATGCGATCAGCCGACAAGGCAAGCCGCGCAGCCTCTTTGTCGAAAGGATGCTCCGCGCTGGCCGGCACGGCCACCAGCAGCCGGCCCTGCGCATGCCCGCGGATGCGGTCCAGGCCGCCATGCAACCATGTCGCGCCAGGGCCAAGCGCCGCCAGCGCCTCGAACGGCACGCCCTGCGGGCGCGAGGCGCCGTCAAAGCCCAGGCTCAGCACAAGCTTGCCCGGGCGCCCGTCCAGGCCCCCAACATCAGGCACCAGCGCTGCGGCCAGGTCGGGCGGCAGGTCATGCAGCAACGGCTGCAGCAGCGCGCGCGTAGCGTCGGCCTGTGGCTTTCCAAACACCCGCCATACCTCGCCAAGCTCAACAAGGCGGCCCTGGTCGAGCACCAGCACGCGGTCGCATACCTCGCGGATCACCGCCATGTCGTGCGTGATGAGCACGACCGTCAGGCCGAAGTTGCGGTTGATCTCGCGCAGCAGCGCAAGGATGGACTGCGTGGTTTCGGGGTCTAGCGCCGAAGTGGCCTCGTCGCACAACAGTATCTGCGGTTGATGCACCAGCGCTCGGGCAATGCCGACGCGTTGCTTCTGGCCACCTGAGAGCTGCGCCGGATAGACATCCGCCTTGTCGCCCAGGCCCACCAACTCCAGCAGTGCATCGACACGCTCGCGGATGCGGGCCGGCGCCACGCCCGCCACCTTCAAAGGCAGCGATACGTTGTCGCGCACGGTCTTGGCCGACAGCAGGTTGAAGTGCTGGAAGATCATGCCGATGCGGCGGCGCAGATGGACCAGCGCATCTTCGTCCAGCCCGCCCACGTCAACGCCATCGACATGCACGCTGCCGCCGCTGGCCGCCTCCAGCGCATTGATGGTGCGCAGCAAGGTCGACTTGCCAGCGCCGCTGCGCCCGATGATGCCGAACACCTCACCACGGGCAACCGCAAAGGACACGGCCTCCAGCGCCTTCACGGGGCCCGCCGAGCCCGCGTATTCCTTGCGGACCTGGTCGAAAACGATGTGGGCTGCCTCTGCAGCCACTGCTTCGGTGTTCACAAGGTGTGAAGAAACCGTAGCGAGCGCGTAGTAGGTTTATTCATACCTTGTCAGAAGACGGGCAGGACCGAGCCCTGGTACTTGGTCTGGATGAACTTGCGAACCTCCTCTGACTGATAGGACTTGACCAGCGTCTTGACCCACGGCGCATTCTTGTCCTGCTCGCGCACGGCGATGATGTTGACGTAGGGGTTGTTCTCTTTCTTCTCTACCGCGATGCCGTCGCGCGTGGCGATCAGGCCAGCCTGGTAGGCGAAGGTGTTGACGATGGCGGACGCATCCACGTCCTCCAGCGAGCGGGCGAGCACTACCGAGGCGGCCTCCACCAGTTGCACCTTCTTCTTGTAGGCCGTGACGTCCTTCAGCGTGGCCGTTCCCACTGCGGGATCGAAGCCGTCGCGCAGGGTGAGCACGCCTTGGTCGCGCAGCACCACGAGCGCGCGTGTCTGGTTGCTTGGGTCATCAGGAATGCCAAGCTTGGCGCCGTCCGGCAGATCCTTGAAGGCCTTGAACTTCTTCGAATAGAAGGCGATGGGCGAGATGTAGGTCGTGCCCACGTTGGCCAGCTTGTAGCCACGCTGCTTGATCTGGTCGTTCAGGAAGGGAATGTGCTGGAACGAGTTGGCTTCGAGGTCGCCATTGTTCAGCGCCTCGTTCGGGCTGGCAGATCCGGTGATGACGATGGCCTTCACGTCGAGGCCGTTCTGCTTGGCAACCTTGGTGACCACCTCCCAGATCTCTTCATCGACGCCGCCGCGCACACCCACGCGCAGCGTCGTGGTCTGGGCCACGGCGGTGGTATGGATCCACAGGGCGGTAGAGGCCAGGGCAAGCGCACCGACGGCGCGCAACACATTGCGTTTCTGCATGAGTCTTCTCTCTGTTCTTGAAGTTTTTGATGGCAAGTGGCCGCCGCCAGCATGGCGGCGGCCCAGGCGCTTAGAAGTCCGCGCCGCCGAAGCCAGGCTGCCCGCCGGCAGGTGCTGCCGCTGCGCCTTCTTCCTTCGGCGCCTCGGCCACGATGGCCTCGGTCGTCAGGATCAGGCTGGCCACCGAGGCGGCGTTTTGCAGCGCGGTGCGCGTGACCTTGGCAGGGTCCAGCACGCCTTGTTCGACGAGGTCGCCATAGGTGCCGTTGGCGGCGTTGTAGCCGTAGTTGCCCTTGCCTTCGAGCACCTTGGCCACGACCACGCTGGCCTCTTCGCCGGCGTTGGCCACAATCTGGCGCAGAGGCTCCTCGATCGCGCGCAGCACCAGCTTGATGCCGGCATCCTGCTCGGCGTTGTCGCCCTTGAGCGTGCCCGCCGCCAGCACCGCCTGCTTGGCACGCAGCAAGGCCACGCCGCCGCCAGGCACCACGCCTTCTTCCACGGCTGCGCGCGTAGCATGCAGGGCGTCCTCGACACGTGCCTTCTTTTCCTTCAGCTCAACCTCGGTGGCCGCGCCAACCTTGATCACCGCCACGCCGCCTGCGAGCTTGGCCACGCGCTCTTGCAGTTTTTCGCGGTCGTAGTCGCTGGTGGCGTCGTCGATCTGGATGCGGATCTGCTTGACGCGCGCCTCGATGTCGCCGGCTGCGCCCGCGCCATCGATGACGATGGTGTTTTCCTTGCCCACCTCGATGCGCTGCGCCTGGCCCAGGTCGGCCAGCGTCACCTTCTCAAGCGTCAAACCCACCTCTTCGGCAATCACCTTGCCGCCCGTGAGGATGGCAATGTCTTCGAGGATGGCCTTGCGGCGGTCGCCAAAGCCCGGAGCCTTCACCGCCACCACCTTCAGGATGCCGCGGATCGAGTTGACGACCAACGTGGCCAGCGCCTCGCCCTCGACCTCTTCGGCAATGATCAGCAGCGGGCGGCCGGCCTTGGCCACCGCTTCGAGCGTGGGCAGCAGATCGCGGATGTTGCTGATCTTCTTGTCGAACAGCAGGATGAAGGGGCTCTCCAACACCGCCACCTGGCGCTCGGGGTTGTTGATGAAATAAGGCGACAGGTAGCCGCGGTCAAACTGCAGGCCCTCGACCACGTCAAGCTCGTTGTTGAGCGACTTGCCGTCTTCCACGGTGATCACGCCCTCCTTGCCCACCTTGTCGATGGCATTGGCAATGATCTGCCCCACATCCCAGTCGGAATTGGCCGAGATGGCGCCGACCTGTGCAATCTCCTTGCTGGTGGTGGTGGGCTTGGCCAGGGTCTTGATCTCTGCAACCAGCGCGACCACGGCGCGGTCAATTCCACGCTTCAGGTCGGCCGGATTGAGGCCCGCGGCCACGTACTTGAAGCCTTCGCGCACGATGGCTTGTGCCAGCACGGTGGCGGTGGTCGTGCCGTCACCGGCGTTGTCGCTGGTGCGCGACGCGACTTCCTTCACCAGTTGGGCGCCGATGTTTTCGTAGCGGTCCTTGAGCTCGATCTCTTTCGCGACCGAGACGCCGTCCTTGGTGACCGTAGGTGCGCCAAAGCTGCGCTCGAGCACTACGTTGCGGCCCTTGGGGCCGAGCGTGACCTTGACCGCGTCGGCCAGGACGTTCACACCACGAACGATTTTTGCGCGGGCGTCATCAGCGAACAGGACGTGTTTGGATGCCATGGGTGCTTCTCTCCGGATGGATCAACAGAATTTGAAATGGACAGGCTTGTGCTTCAGGCTTCGAGCACGCCCAGAATGTCTTCTTCGCGCAGCACCAGGACTTCGTCGCCGCCCAGCTTGACGGTCTGGCCGCCGTACTTGCCGAAGATCACCTTGTCGCCCGCCTTGACGTCTGGCTTGACGCGCTCGCCCTGGTCGTTGCGCTTGCCGGGGCCCACAGCCAGCACTTCGCCTTGCTCTGGCTTCTCACCCGCCGAATCGGGGATGACGATGCCGCTGGCAGTTTTGGTTTCAGGGTCGCTGCGCTTGACGATGATGCGATCGTGCAGAGGACGGATGGATGACATGGGAATCGAACTCCTGGGATGAAACTGTTTTTGCGACGCATGCGCGAACAGTGGGTCCCAGGGGGCAGCACTCTTCTGCGCATGCTGCCAATCTTCGAAGGATGCTTCTCGACAGAGAAGGACTCTTTTCGCAGAAGCTATCTCGTGCAGCGACAAAGCCGCAGCCAGGCAGACCGGTGCTCCCCCGGGCATCGGTCACTTGAAGCTGGAATCTCAGCCCAGGCTCGGATCGCGCTCTGGCCCCGCCACCACACCCGCATCGTGCAGGCGGCCAATGGCGGCGCCATCCAGGCCCAGCACCTCGTGCAGCACCTGGTCGGTGTGCGTGCCCAGCAAGGCCGCAGGTGTGGTCGGCTCGCGCTCCATGGCGGGCGCGCGCACTGCGGCACCTGCGGTCAGGTGCTCGCCAATGCCTGGCGTGGCCATGCGCTCGAACACCGGGTTGGCGGCACTCACGCGTGCATCGTGGGCCAGCAGCTCGCCCACCGTGCTGTAGCGGCCCCAGCAGACTTTGTGTTGTTCCAGCACGGCCTCTGCATCGGCCTGGCTGCGGGCCGCAAACCAGGGCTCGACCAGTTCCGCAATCGCATCGCGGCCTTCGAAGCGCTGCGCCTCGTCGGCAAAGTCCAGGCCGCTGCGCTGCTGCAGTTCGGCAATGGCCTGCTCGATGCCGCAGGCCTTGACCAGTGCCTTCCACTGCCCGGCCGAGATCGCCGCCACCATCACGCGCTGGCCGTCGGCTGTGCCAAAGTCCCGGCCGAAAGCGCCGTAGAGGTGGTTGCCGATGGAGGGCCGCTCTTGTTGCAGCAGCTCGGCCTCGGCCAGCACGCCCAGGTGCGACAGCATGGTGAAGGCCATGTCGGACAGCGCCAACTTCAACTCCGCCCCCGTGCCGGTGCGGCGCCTGTGGTCCACCGCCGCCACCACGGCAAAGGCCGCCTGGTAGGCGCAGGCAATGTCCCAGGCCGGCAGCACATGGTTCACCGGCCGCTCACGCGAGCCGCCGCCGGTGATGGCCGGGTAGCCGGTGGCGCAGTTCACCGTGTAGTCCACCGCGGTGCTGCCGTCGCCGTTGCCCTGGATGGTGCAGCTGATGAGGTCGGCGCGCCGCTGCGCCAGCACCTCGTGCGCGAGCCAGGGTGTGCCGATGTTGGTCAGCAGCACGCCGGCATCCGGCCCGGGCGCGGTGGCCAGCGCCTGGATCAGCTCGCGGCCCTCGGGCTTGCGCAGGTCGATGGCGACCGAGCGCTTGCCTTTGTTCAGCGCCGTCCAGTACAGGCTGCGGCCCTTGCCATCGGGCTGCGGCATGCGTGGCATGCGCGCGTAGTCGATGCCGCCGCCAATCATGTCGACGCGAATCACGTCGGCACCAAACTGCGCCAGCGTCAGGCCAGCAAGTGGCGCGGCGATGAAGGCCGAGCTTTCGATGACGCGCAGCTTGTTGAGGAAGGGGTAGGTCATGGCCTCAGGCGCTCTCGAACACCGCCGCCAGTCCCTGCCCGCCGCCAATGCACATGGTCTCCAGCCCGTAGCGCGCGCCGCGCCGCTGCATCTCGCGCAGCAGCGAGGTCATGATGCGCACGCCCGTCGCGCCCACAGGGTGGCCCAGCGAAATACCGGAGCCGTTGACGTTGAAACGCTCCGGATCATTCCAGCCCCAGCCTTTGGCAACCGCAAGGGCCTGGCAGGCAAAGGCTTCGTTCAGCTCGACCAGGCCCATGTCGTCAAAGCCCAGACCATTGCGGCCAAACAGCTTCTTCACCGCTGGCACCGGGCCTATGCCCATGTGCGAAGGCTCGCAGCCTGCGGCGGCCCAACTGTGCAGGTAGCCGATGGGCGTGAGGCCCAACTCTTCGAGCTTGTCTTCAGCCACGATCAGGCAGGCCGCAGCCGCGTCGTTCTGCTGGCAGGCATTCCCTGCGGTGACGGTGCCGTCCTTCATGAGGGGCTTGAGCCTGGCGAGTTGATCGAGGGTGAGGTCGGCGCGAATGCCTTCGTCGCGGTCCACCACCAGCGCGTCACTCTTGCGCTGCGGCACGCTGACCGGCACCACTTCTTCGGCGAACTTGCCGCTGGCCCAGGCGGCGGCCGCGCGCTGGTGGCTGCGCAGCGCAAAGGCGTCGGCTTCTTCGCGGCTGATGTTGTAGTCGCGCGCCAGGTTCTCTGCCGTTTCGATCATGCCGCTGATGCGGCCAAAACGCGCCTCGGGCTGCGAGCGCTCGCGGCCGCGCTCCAGGCGGTCGTGGAACCTGACGCTGCCAGCGCGCTTGCCCCAGCGCATGTCGGTGCTGTAGTACTCGACATTGCTCATGCTCTCGACGCCACCGGCCATGACCACGTCGGCCGCGCCGGTCTGCACCATCATGGCGGCCGTGGCGATGGCCTGCAGGCCACTGCCGCAGCGGCGATCCAGTTGCATGCCCGCAACCTCGATCGGAAAGCCGGCCTGCAATGCCACCCAGCGGCCGGTGCAGGGCACCTCGCCATTGGCGTAGGAGTGGGCGAAGACCACGTCTTCGATCAGGGCCGGGTCCAGCCCGGTCTGCGCCACGACGGCGCGGGCGACGATGGCACCCAGCTCTTCGACCGGCACGCTGCGCAGCGCACCGCCAAAGGCGCCGATGGGCGTGCGCAGGGGGGAGACGATGGCGGCTCTTTTCATGGTGCTATTCCTGGTGCAATGCGTTGGGGAAGTTGGGCGCCTCCTTGGCCAGGAAGGCGCGCACGCCCTCTTTGGATTCGGCCGAGGTAAAGACGCGCTCAGACAACGGCAGCGCGGCGGCAATGGCCGCGTCTTCCGTTGTGTCGAATGTCAGATCGATGGCCTGCTTGCACAGCGCCAGCGCCAGCGGCGGGCGCTGCGCCAGCGTGGCGGCCAAGGCCAATGCGGCATCCAGCGCCGTACCCTGCGGCACCACGCGGTTGATCAGGCCCCAGGCCAGCGCGGTGGGTGCATCGATGGGCTCGCCGAGGAACATCAGCTCCTTGGCCCGCCCCTCGCCCACCCTGCGCGTGACCCGCACCGGGCCGCCGCTGCCGGGGAAAACGCCGAGCTTGATCTCAGGCAGCGCAAAGCGCGCGGCTGCGTCGGCCACGATCAGGTCGCAGCACACGGCGATCTCCAGCCCGCCACCATAGGCCAGGCCGTTGACGGCAGCGACGGTGGGTTTGGGGAAATCGTCCAGGCGCGCAAACACCTGGTGCTGCAGTTCGAGCTTCTCGGGCCCGATGCGGCCGGGCTGCATCAGTGGCTGGAACTCGGCAATGTCCGAGCCCGCGCAGAAGGCGCGCGTACCGGCGCCGGTGACGACCACCGCGCGCGCCGTGGCATCGGCCGCCAGTGCATCCAACGCGCGGCCCAGCGCTTCGGTCAAGCCACGAAAGACGACGTTGAGCGGCGGGTTGTCCAGCGTGAGCACGGCTACGCCGTCGGGCTGCACGCGGCACTGCACGGGTTCAGCCATAGCGGCCCCCGGTCACATGCAGTACTTCGCCGGTGATGAAGCTGGCGCGCTCGGATGCCAGGAAGGCCACAGCATTGGCAATGTCCTCGGGCTTGCCCACGCGCTTGATCGGCTGCATGGCGATAGCGCGCTCCTTGATGGTCTCGTAGGTGGGCAGGGCCTGCACCATCTCGGTTTCCATGAAGCCGGGGGCCACACAGTTCACGGTGATGCCGTAGCGCCCTTCCTCAATCGCCAGCGCCTTGGCCATACCGATCAGCCCGGCCTTGGCGGCCGAGTAATTGGCCTGCGTGGGGTTGCCAAAGTGTGCGCGCGAGCTGATGTTGATGACTCGGCCCCAGCCCTGCTCAATGAACTTCGGCATCACGGCCTTGCAAGCCAGGAAGGCGCCCTTGAGCATGACTTCCATCACCAGGTCCCAGTCGTCTTCGCTCATCTTCACCAGGTACTTGTCGCGCGGGAAGCCGGCGTTGTTGACCAGGATGTGCACGCCGCCAAAGTGGGCAATGGTCTCGTCCACCAGGCGCTGCACTTCAGCGCCCTTGGTGATGTCGGCAACGATGCAGTGCGCCTGCAGGCCATCGGCGCGCAGTGCGGCGGCGGTGGCCTCGGCCTGCTCTTGCAGGATGTCGGTGATGACGACCTTGGCGCCCTCTTGCGCCAGCCGGCGCGCGGTGGCGGCGCCCAGGCCGCGGGCCGAGCCGGTGACGATGGCAACCTTGCCATTGATCTGCAAATCCATTTGAAAACTCCTTCGTTGATTCGATTCAGGCGAGCTCGATGCGGCCTGCGTTGAGCACGAGCACGCCGCGCTCCAGCGCGGTGGTGCGCAGCGACACCACGCTGCCGTCGCGCCACAGCTCGGTGCGCAATATCTCGCCCGGCAGCACCGGCGCGGTAAAGCGCACGCGCATGCCGCGCACGGCCACGGCGTCGTAGCCCAGCACGGTCTTGAGCACCGCATGCAGCGCCACGCCCATGGTCGCCAGCCCATGCAGGATGGGCCGCGAGAAGCCTGCAGCCTGCGCCACGGCCGGGTCTGCATGCAGCGGATTGAAGTCGCCATTCAGGCGGTACAGCAGCGCGGCCTGCGCCAGCGTGGGCAAGTCGCAGACATGGTCGGGCGCACGCTCAGGGATGACGTGCGGCGCAGCCAGCGGCAGGCCATGCGATCCGCCAAAACCGCCATCGGCGCGCAGCATGGTGGTCTGCGTGACGGTGGCCAGCAGCGTGCCGGTGGCGGCATCGGTCACGCGCCGCTGCAGCAGCATCAGCGCGCCTTTGTCTGCGCCCTTGTCGTGCAGCCCGACCACGCGGGTATGGCCGATCACGCGGCCTGCTGCGGGCAGCGGCTGGTGCAGTTCAATGGCCTGCTCGGCATGCACCAGCTTTTGCCAGGTGATGCCGGTATCAGGCTGGTCGGCCCAGAAGCCGCTGTAGCCCAGCACGTTGGCCAGCGTGGGCAGCGCCTGCAGGCCGCCTGCGGCGCGCTCGTAGACGTAGCGCAGCTGCCCCGCATCAAGCGGGTCGGCGCCCAGGCCGCAGCCCAGGGCATAGAGCATGCTGTCGTGCGCGCTGTAGGCCTGCTCTACCGGGGCGAATGGGCGAGACAGCAGGTTCTGGGGATCGAGAGGCATGGCGATTGCTCCGCTTTTTGTAGCTACAAGCCCAGTCAGCACCTGGGCTTTGGCCACTTTTCTTCTAAAAATTGGAATTACGCCAAAGCCTCTGCCACAACTGGCGACTCGGCCGCTGGCGTGGCGAGCAGCAACTCGATCACCGCATCAGCCGCGTAAGCGCCCTGCCCTGCTGGCAAGGCAAACACCGGGTTCAGGTCGATGGACTGCAAGCGTGGCCCAGCCTGGTGCGCAAACACCGACAGGCGCGCCAGCATCGCGGCCAATGCCTTCACATCCACCGGCGGCTTGCCGCGCGCGCCCAGCAGCAGTGGCGCGCCCTTGATGGAGCGGATCATCTTCTCGGCCACGTCTTCGCCAAACGGGCACTGCTGCAGCACCACGTCCTTCATCACCTCGACAAAAATACCGCCCAGGCCAAACATGGCCACCGGGCCAAACACCGGGTCGCGCTGGATGCCCAAGATGCATTCGACGCCACCGCTCAGTTGCTTGGCGACCAGCACGCCTTCGATGCGGGCAGCGGGTGCCGCCCTCTTGCCGCGCGCTATCAAGGTGGCAAAGCCGGCGCGCACCGCGTCTACGTCAGCTACGTTCAGCAGCACGCCACCAATCTCGGATTTGTGCAGGATGTCGGGCGACAGGATCTTCATCACTACGGGCCAGCCCAGCGCCTCGGCCGCAGCCACTGCCACCTCGGCCGTGGCACAAGAGCGCTCGGGCGCCACCGCAATGCCGGCTGCGGCCAGTACGCGCTTGGCCTCGGCCTCGCTCGGCGTATCCGCTGGCAGCGCCATCTGTGGCACCACTGGCGCGGGCAGGCCCGGCTGGCGTGCAAAGGCATCGCCAAAGCGGCCCATGGCCTCGATCGCAATCACCGCGCGCGCCGGGTCTTCGAACACCGTGAAGCCGTCTTCCTCGTACTGGCGCACGCGCTCTTTCGAGGCCAGGATGGACAGCACAAACAGTCGGTCCGGGTGCTTGTCGCGCACGGCCTTGAGCTGCGCGCGCAAGCCATCCGCGATAGAGGCCGCGCCCACGGTGTAAGTGAAAAAACCCAGGATGGACTGGTAGCCGCCCTCTTGCACCACGGCCTCGGCAAAGCGGCCGGCAATGCTCAGGTCGTTCATGAACTGCGCCGTGCAGTCCACCGGGTTGCGCGGCGCGGCGAAGGGGATCAGCGCCTTCAAGTGCTTTTGTGCGGCGGCCGGCATCTCGGGCATGGGCAGGCCCACCACCTCGGCCGCGTCGGACACGATCACGCCAGCGCCGCCGCTCACCGTGATCACGCCTAGCGAGTTGTTGACCGGATAAATGCGCCGCGTGGCCAGCCGCGCCACGTCCAGCATGTGCTCGGTGGAGCGGGCGCGTACCACGCCATAGTCGGCCAATACGGCATCAGTCACCGCGTCGTTGCCGGCGATGGAGGCGGTATGCGACTGCGCCGCGGCGCTGCCGACCGCGCTGGTGCCCACCTTCATCATCACCACCGGCTTGCGCGCGCGGCGCGCGGCCTCCAGCGCCGCCAGCAGGCGCTGGCCGTCGCGGATGCCTTCTGAGTAGACGGTGATCACATCGGTATCACCGTCCTCGACAAAGGCCTGAACCAAATCACCCAGGGTGATGTCGCATTCGTTGCCGCTCATCACGCAGGACGAGACGCCAATGCCAAATTCGCGCGCCAGCCCCAGGATGTGGCTGCCATAGGCGCCCGACTGGCTCGCTATGCCCACGCGGCCCGGCTGCGGAAAGCCCATCTCCACCACCGAGGTGAAGCTGCCATAGAAGCCGATGCGCGGGTTGAGCACGCCCAGCGAGTTGGGCCCCAGCAGGCGTATGCCACTGGCGCGCGCCGCGGCCACCATCTGCTGCTCCAGCAGCGCGCCCTCTTCGCCCATCTCGGCAAAGCCGGCAGAGAACACGATGGCCGCCGGCGTGCCGCGTGCGCCCAGGTCCGCCACCACCTGCGGCGCCAGCCTGGCCGCGACGGCGACGATGGCCACGTCCGGCGTCTCAGGCAACGCAGCCACGCTGGCAAAGGCCGGCAGGCCCTGGATGCTGGGCCGGTTCGGGTTGACCGGCATCAGCCGCCCCTGGTAGCCCTGGCTGAGCATGTAGCTGAGCGGGCGGCCACCGATGCGCAGCGCGTCGTCAGACGCGCCAATCACGGCGACGGAGCGGGGGTTCAGGAGGCGGCTGAGGGCGTGGCTGGCAGGCATGGGACTGAGCGGGTTGGCAGGGATGACGAAGAGCGGCCCGGGTCATTCGACCTTGGCGCCAGAGGACTGGACCACCTGGGCCCAGCGGTCGATCTCGGAATGGATCAGCGCGCCGAACTTCTCCGGCGGCGTCCAGGCGGCCTCGAAGCCCTGGGCCTCGAAGCGCTTCTTCATCTCCGGGTCGGCCAGCACCTTGCGGATCTCGGCGTTGAGCTTGTCGATCACCGGCTTGGGTGTGCCCGCGGGCGCCATCAGACCGTTCCAGACGCCCACCTCAAAACCCGGCAGGCCGGACTCGGCCACGGTGGGTACATCGGGCAGTTGCGGCGAGCGCTTGGCGCTGGTGATGCCGATGGCGCGCAGCCGGCCACCCGCCACCTGCGGTGCGGCCGACAGCATCAGGTCCATCACCAGTTGGGCATTGCCCGACATCACGTCCTGCATCGCCGGCATGCTGCCGGTGTAGGGGATGTGGGTCATCTTGATGCCCGCCATGGACGCCAGCAGCTCCGCCGCCAGATGGGTAGACGAGCCATTGCCGGCCGAGCCGAAATTGATCAAGTTGGGCTTGGCCTTGGAGGCGGTGATCACGTCAGCCACCGTCTTGTAGGGCGAAGATGGATTCACCATGACCAGCAGCGGGCCGCTGGTGAACTCGGTCACCGGCGCCAGGTCGGTCCGGATGTTGTAGCGCAGGTTCTTGTAGAGCGAAGGCGCGATGGTGTGGCCAGTGGTCACCAGGATCAGCGTGTAGCCGTCGGCTGGCGCGCGCGCCACCTGCTCGGCCCCCAGGTTGCCCGAGGCGCCAGGCTTGTTCTCGACGATGACCGGCTGGCCCATCGCATCGGTCAGTTTCTGCGCCACCAGCCGGGCCACGATGTCGTTGGCGCCACCGGGTGCGTACGGCACGACGATCTTCACCGCCTTGCTCGGATAGCTGTCGGCCCAGGCGCTGCCCGCAGCGGCAGCGGCCGTGAGAGCGAAGAAGAAGCCTGTTGCCAGGCGGCGATGGATCTTGCGGATCTTGCTCATGGATATGTCTCCTTGGGTGGCGGGGCGGGGTGCGGCCTACTCGGCGGTGGCCTTGGAGGCCTTCACGACCTCACCCCATTTGGTGATCTCGGCGCGGGTGAACTGGCCAAAATCCTGCGGCGTCTGGCCGGCCACGGCAAAGCCCTGGGCCGCGAATTTTTCTTTCACCTCCGGCTCGGCCAGCACCTTCTGGATCTCGGTGTTGAGCCGGGCGACGATGGCCGCCGGAGTCTTGGCGGGCGCGAAGATGCCGTTCCAGGCCGTGGCCTCGAAGCCCGGCATGCCGGACTCGATCATGGTCGGCAGGTTGGGCGCGGTGGGCACGCGCTGCGCGCTGGTCACGGCCAATGCCTTGAGCTTGCCGGCGGTCACGAAAGGCATGGCACTGAGCATGGTGTCGAACATGAAGTCGACCTGCCCGGCCATGGTGTCGGTCAGCGCGGGACCGCTGCCCTTGTAGGGCACGTGCTGGGCATCCATGCCACTGCGCGACTTGAGCATCTCGCTCGCCAGGTGGGTCGACGCACCCACGTTGGAAGACGCGAAGTTGAGCGGCTTGGTCTTGGACAGCGCGACCAGCTCACTCACATTGGAGGCCGGCAACCGGTTGTTGACCACCAGCACCAACGGCCCGGTGGTCAGGCGCGACACCGGCGCGAAATCACGCAGCAGGTCGTAGTTGAGCGTGGGGTAAAGCGTGGCGTTGATCGCCTGCGTGGTCGAACCCAGCAGCAGCGTATAGCCATCGGCAGGCGCCTTGGCGACGAAGTCGGTGCCGATATTGGCGCCGCCGCCGGGCTTGTTGTCCACGATGATGGGGTGACCCAGCCGCTCACCTAGCCGCTGCGCGACCACGCGCGCCACCGTGTCGGATGGCCCGCCCGCAGACACCGGCACCACCAGCTTGATCGGCCGCTCGGGCCAGTTTTGGGCCTGGGCTGCGCCCGTTGCCGCCAGCAAGCCAGCAGCGGCCAGAACGCTGGCGCAGTGGCGCCTTGAAAGCATGAATCGCATGTTTGTCTCCGTCTTTGTATGAACCAAAGCACAAGGCCGTTCACCGGCCTGCTTGCGCTTGGGTGCACCCTGCGGCAGGTATGCACGCCGCATCGTAGGCAGGCTTCCATATCTGATCCAATACTTTGGATGCAAGCTTCGATACACACGGTGTATAGATGGACCTCAGACAACTGAAGCAATTCGTGGTGCTGGCCGAAGAGCGGAGCTTTCGGGCGGCGTCCGAGCGGCTGTTCATGGCGCAACCGCCGCTCTCGGTGGCGATCCGCAAGCTCGAAGAGGAAATAGGCACGCCGCTGTTCGTGCGCAGCTCGCGCGGAGTGCGCCTGACACCTGCGGGCCTGGGCGCTTTGGAATCAGCGCGCCGCTGCCTCGATGCTGCGGCAGATGTGGCCACCAATGCGCGCTCCGCCGTGGCTGGCGAGGTCGGCACGCTGCACATCGGCTTCAGCGGCTCGGTGACCTTGCGCCTGCTGCCACGGCTGGTGCGTGCCGTCAGCCAGCGCTACCCGAATGTGCGCCTGGAGTTGCGAGAGGGCACGAACCAGGAATTGCTGGCATTGGTGGAGGCGCGCACGCTGGACCTGGGCTTTGTCCGCGTGCCCACCAGCCGGCCGCCAGACGTGCTGTTTCACCCCATAGAGCAAGACGCGTTCTGCGTCGCCCTGCCCCCCGGCCACCCGCTGGCCGCGCAAGAGATGCTGTCGCTGCACGACCTGGGTGGCCAGCCCTTTATCGGCTACGCCCCCTCACCGGTCGGCGGCCTGCATGCGGCGGCAAGCCTGCTGCTGCAGCGCGCAGGCGTGGCACCCCACATCACGCAAGAGGCGGTTCAGGTGCAAACGGTATTGGGATTGGTCGCCAGCGGCCTTGGGCTGGCGTTGGTGCCTGCCGCCAATACGCCGCTGCAATCGTCGGCGGGGGCGGTGTTCAGGCCACTGTCGGATCTGCCGGCCGACGCATCGATAGGCATCGCACTGGCCCGGCATTCCCGCAGTGAGAACCCGGCCGTGCAACGCTTCCTGCAGACCATTGCGGCCGAGGAAGCGGGGGACACAGGAGACGCCGCCGAAGCGGCGCCGTAACCGGACTATTCCAGCCCCAGTTCCTGGATCTTGCGCGTGATGGTGTTGCGCCCGATGCCGAGCTTTTGCGCGGCCTCGATGCGGCGCCCACGGGTGCTGGCCAGCGCGGTCAGGATCAGGCGCGACTCGAAGCGGCGCGACAGCTCATCCCACACGTCGTGGCGGCCCTCGCCAAGCAGGGCCAGCGCCTCGGCCTCCAGGCCCTGCTCCCAGCCCGGACTGGCCGGCACCGCTTCCACGGCAAGAGGGGGCGCCATCTCGCTCGTGAATACCGCGCCTGCCGGAGCATCGGCCAGTACCGCCACCGGCTGCGCCAGGGTGGGCGCTGTCGGCAGGGATGTCAGCGGCATGGAGTGAAACTCCGTGCCAGACACCTCGGGCGGCAAATCCTTGGGCTCGATCACCTGTGCTGGCGCCATCACGGTCAGCCAGTGGCAGATGTTTTCCAGTTGCCGCACATTGCCCGGGAAGCCAAAGCTGCCGAGCCGCACCAGCGCGGAGTCGGCAATGCGCTTGGGCTCGACACCCAACTGCTTGGCGCTTTGCTGCAGGAAGTGCCGCGTGAGCATGGGCACGTCCTCGCGCCGCTCGCGCAGCGCCGGCAGGCGCAGCCGGATCACGTTCAGGCGGTGGAACAAATCCTCGCGGAACACGCCGTCTTTCACGCGCTGTTCCAGGTCCTGATGGGTGGCAGCGATGACGCGCACATTGGCCTTGACGGCGTTGTGTCCACCCACACGGTAGAACTGCCCGTCCGACAACACGCGCAGCAGCCGCGTCTGCAGGTCAAACGGCATGTCGCCGATTTCGTCGAGGAACAGCGTGCCGCCATCGGCCTGCTCGAAACGGCCGCGGCGCATGGTTTGCGCGCCGGTGAAGGCGCCGCGCTCATGGCCGAACAGTTCGGACTCCAGCAGGTCCTTGGGGATGGCCGCGGTGTTGATCGCCACAAACGGCCCGTTGGCGCGCGGCGAATGCTTGTGCAGCGCACGCGCCACCAGTTCCTTGCCGGAGCCGGACTCGCCGGTGATCATCACCGTTACGTTACTTTGTGACAGTCGCCCGATGGCACGGAACACGTCCTGCATGGCCGGCGCCTGGCCCAGCATCTCGGGCGTGGCGGCCATGCGCTCTTCGGCCACTTCTTCGCGCTGGCTTTCTTCCACGGCGCGGCGGATCAGTTCCACCGCCTTGGGCAAGTCGAAAGGCTTGGGCAGGTATTCAAACGCGCCGCCCTGGAAGGCCGATACGGCGCTGTCCAGGTCAGAGAACGCGGTCATGATGATGACCGGCAGGCCTGGAAGCTTTTCCTTGACCTTCTCCAGCAAATCGAGGCCAGAGCCACCCGGCATGCGGATATCGCTCACCAGCACCTGCGGGCCCTGGTTGTCGACATCGTCGTCCTGGGTTTCTTCCAGCGCTGCGAGCACTTCGCGCGGATTGGTGAAGCTGCGGGTGGGCAGGTCTTCGCGCAGAAGCGCTTTCTCCAGCACGAAGCGGATGGATTGGTCGTCGTCTACTATCCAGATCGGCTTCATGTCTTGCGCTTACCTCAGGTCAGTTTGTTATGGATGTCAGGGCAACGGGATCAATAACTTGAAATCCGTCCTCCCCGGGACACTGTCGCACTCGATCAGGCCATGGTGCTGCTGGACAAAAGTCTGTGCCAGCGTCAGCCCCAGGCCGGAGCCGCCCTCCCGTCCCGACACCAGCGGGTAGAAGATACGGTCCTTGATCGAGTCCGGCACGCCGGGCCCGTTATCGATGACATGCAATTCCAATGCCAGTCGGTAGCGCTGCTTGCCGAAAGTGATCTGGCGTGCGATGCGCGAGCGCAGAACGATCTGCGCATCGCCCTCGGCAATGCGTTCGGCCAGGGCCTGCGCCGCGTTGTGCGTGATGTTGAGCACGGCCTGGATCAGTTGCTCTCGGTCACCGCGAAACTCCGGGATCGAGGTGTCGTAGTCGCGCACCACCCGCAGCCCGCGCGGGAATTCGGCCATGATCAGCGAGCGCACTCGCTCGCAGACCTCGTGGATGTTGACGTCACCCACCACATGCGGCCGACGGTGCGGCGCCAGCAGACGGTCCACCAATGTCTGCAGCCGGTCGGCCTCGTGGATGATGACCTGGGTGTACTCGATCAGGTCGCGCGACTCGATCTCCATCTGCAGCAGCTGCGCCGCACCACGGATGCCACCCAATGGGTTCTTGATCTCATGGGCCAGATTGCGGATCAGTTCCTTGTTGGCCTGCGCCTGGTCGATCAGGCGCTCTTCGCGGTCCTGCTTGGCCTGCAGCTCCAATGGCAGCAACTCGACGATGGTCTCGCCGCGGCGCTCGGTCTGGGCCACGATCACATGGACCGGGAAGGTCTCCTGGTTGGCACGCCGCACCAAGGCTTCGTAGCGCAACGCAGAGAACTCGTTGTCGGCCGCCCCCTCAAGCGCGTTGCGCAGGATATGCGGCTCGGTGAAGAAGTCGCTGAAGGGCGTGCCCTGTATGGTCCGGCGCGAGATGCCGATGGCGTCTTCCAACGCCGCGTTGGCAAAGATGACCGAGCCATCGGTGCGCACCACCGCCACTAGCGTGGCCAGCAGGTCGAAGGCTTTGTAGCGCGCCGCGCGCGAAGCGAGCTTGGGCACTCCGGGCAAGCGTAAATTCATCGTGACGACGGTAGCCTCGCTATCTCGCGCTTGATGCCGGCAATGTCGGCCTCGTTGCGCGCCACACTGGCCTTCAGCTCGGCAACACGGTCGCGATAGCGCCCGTCATCCCCGGCCTCGGATGGCTGCCGCTGGGGCTGGCCGTTGTTGTACTGGCGTACCAGGTCCGTCTGCCGCGCTTCGGCACGGCGCAGTTCGCCTTCCAGAATGGCGCGGGCATCCGAGTCGCGGGCTCGCTGCTCGGATACATCGACGCGCGGGGCGTTGGACGGCGCGGTAACCACACTGCTGCTACTGCCGCCACCGCCGCTCGACGCTGCCGGCCGAGTGCCCTGGATGATGGTGATGTTGCCGCCCTCGACCAGTTTGCAGCCACGCTGCTTGGCGCTGGCAGCGTTGTTGGTGTACTCATTGCCACAACGGTAGATACGGTCCTGGGCCACGGCCGGAAGGCCCGCCAGCACCGCTGCGGCAGCGACAAGGGAGACAAGAAAAGGGTGTGTCATGCAGTATCTGCTGAAGGGCCTGGGCCCCAGCCGGAGAAGTTCGCCAGTATCGTGCAAATCCTTGTCGGCACACACAAAAGCCATGCAAAGCCGCCAAGAACCAGCAATGCCGAAGAAATGAAAAAAGGCGGCCGAAGCCGCCTTTTGATCTTGCCGTAAGCAGGATTACAGCGAGTAGTACATGTCGTACTCGACCGGGTGGGTAGCCATGCGCAGACGCGTGACTTCGCCCATCTTCAGCTCGATGTAGGCGTCGAGCATGGAGTCGGTGAACACACCACCCTTGGTCAGGAAGGCACGGTCCTTGTCGAGGTACTCGAGCGCCTGGTCCAGGCTGTGGCAGACGGTCGGCACCAGCGCGTCTTCTTCCGGCGGCAGATGGTACAGATCCTTGGTCGCGGCTTCGCCCGGATCGATCTTGTTTTCCACGCCGTCCAGGCCGGCCATCATCAGGGCCGAGAAGCACAGGTACGGGTTGGACAACGGATCGGGGAAGCGCGCTTCGATGCGGCGGCCCTTCGGGTTGGCAACGTAAGGGATACGGATCGAGGCCGAGCGGTTCTTGGCCGAGTAGGCCAGCTTCACCGGGGCTTCGAAGCCGGGCACCAGGCGCTTGTAGCTGTTGGTGCCAGGGTTGGTGATGGCGTTCAGGGCACGGGCGTGCTTGATGATGCCGCCGATGTAGTGCAGCGCGAATTCCGACAGGCCGGCGTAGCCGTCGCCTGCGAACAGGTTCTTGCCGTCCTTCCAGATGGACTGGTGCACGTGCATGCCGGAGCCGTTGTCGCCAACCAGTGGCTTGGGCATGAAGGTAGCCGTCTTGCCGTAGGCGTGGGCCACGTTCTGCACCACGTACTTCAGCAGTTGGGTCCAGTCGGCGCGCTGCACCAGCGTGCTGAACTTGGTGCCGATTTCGTTCTGGCCAGCGCCCGCCACTTCGTGGTGGAACACTTCAACGGGAATGCCCAGGGATTCAAGGATCAGGGACATCTCGGCGCGCATGTCTTGCGTGCTGTCGACCGGGGGCACCGGGAAGTAGCCGCCCTTGACGGTCGGGCGGTGGCCCTTGTTGCCGCCTTCGATCTTGGCGCCGGTGTTCCAGGGAGCTTCGTACTCGTCGATCTTGTAGAAGCAGCCCGACATGTCATTGCCCCAACGGATGCCGTCGAAGATGAAGAATTCGGGTTCCGGACCGAAGAAAGCGGTGTCGCCCAGGCCGGAGGCCTTCAGGTAGGCTTCTGCGCGCTTGGCGATGGAACGCGGATCGCGGTCGTAGGCCTTGCCGTCGCCCGGCTCGAGCACGTCGCAAGAGAGCAGCAACGTGGTTTCTTCAAAGAAGGGGTCGAGGTTGGCGGTGTTCGGATCGGGCATGAGCAACATGTCCGAGGCTTCGATGCCCTTCCAGCCTGCGATGGACGAACCGTCGAATGCATGGCCCGAGCTGAACTTGTCTTCGTCGAAGTGCGACACGGGCACGGTGACGTGCTGTTCCTTGCCACGGGTGTCAGTGAAACGGAAGTCAACAAACTTGACTTCGTTTTCCTTCACCATCTTCATCACGTCTGCGACGGTCTTAGCCATCAAGAATCTCCAGTTGAATGCGCGTTGAACAAAATGCGACAGGGGTAGGAATGCAGTTTCTGTGCCAAACGTGGTGCATGGCCGATGTCTGTGCAACCCGCTATTCTGCCTTGCCGCGACAGGGGTTTGGGACAGCCGCGCCCTGCCAACCAAGGTTTACATGAGGCGCGCCAAGAGAATGACCCACATTGGTGCAAACAAGGGTTGCACCAAAATAATGCATCAAGGACGCACCAATTCAGGGCCAAACTTCAGATCGAAGCTTTCCAGGCCCTGCCGCAGGGCCGGGTAGGCAAGGTTCACCGCCTCTTCCGGGCCTTTGACGCCCAGCTCGATATGGCGCCCGTATTCCGCATGGTCCACGCTGGGCAGGCTGAAGACCTTGACCTTGGGGTGCTGCGCCTCGATCTGCTCCATCAGCGGCGTGAGCGCCGCCTCCATCGAACCAAAGATCACCACCGAGCGTTCGAGCTGCGTGTGCAACTGATGCAGATGGCTGTAGTGCTGGTCCAGCACCCATTCCATCATCGGCCAGGCCATTACCGGAAAGCCCGGCACGAAATGCACGCTGCCGCCTCCGGCACCGTGGCAGCTGAAGCCCGGGATCTTGTTGTAGGGATTGGGAATGATGCGGGCGTGCTCAGGGAACACGCCCATGTTCAGCCGGTGCACGTTGTCGTGGCGGTCTGGCTCGTAGGCGATGCCTTGCTCACGTGCCGTGTCCTGCATGCGCTCACGGATCAAGGCCTCGGCCTCAGGGTGCAGGCGCAGCGGCTCGCCGAGTGCGCGTGCGGCGCATTGCCGCGTGTGGTCGTCCGGCGTGGCGCCAATGCCGCCACAAGAAAACACCACGTCCGACGTGGCAAAGGCTCGCGCCAGCGTGGCCGTGATGCGGTCAGGCGCATCGCCCACGTACTCGGCCCAGGACAGCTGCAGCCCGCGTGCGCCGAGCAATTCGATCAGCTTGGGCATGTGCTTGTCGGCGCGCTTGCCCGACAGGATTTCATCGCCGACGATGACCAGCCCGAATACGGGCGGCCCCTCCAGCGCCGGGCGCGGCTGGTGGGCCGGGGAATGGGTCGTGGGGGTGATCGGGGGCGTCTTTGGCTGATTCATTCAGCCATCGTAGCCGCTACGGCCGTCCGTTCAGTGACTGCACTCCGTACGCGCGCAGCTCTTGCAGCGCGGCCAGGCAGTAGTGCAGAAACCAAAGTGCAGAGAAGGCAAACACCATGGTGTAGATCCAGACGGCAACGAGGGTGAGCGGCAGCAGCAAGGCCACAAACAGCGCGCCCGACAACCACACCACGCCTGGCGCCGCGCCCAGGTAGCCGCAGATGATGCCCATCGCCAACAACCGACCGCCGTGGCGGCGGAAGATGGCTCGGCGCTCTTCAGTGCTTGCATGCGCTGCCAGTGCATCAAAGGCCATGACCCGGTAGGTGAGCCAGCCCCAGATCAGCGGCGGCAGCACCAGGATCAGCGGCGGCACCAGCCAGAGCGGCACCGACAGCACCAGCGCAACAAGCGCCGCCAGCGTGGAGCCAACCGACCACAGCAGGCTCTGCACAAAAGAGGCGCCACGGCGCCGTTCCAGTTGCGGGAAACGCCGCCCGGCCACCAGCCCGAGCAAGGCCGGCGTCATGGCCAGCGCCACCACCAGCAGCGCGGCCAGTATGACCAGCGGCAGCACGGCCAGTACCACCAGCAGCGGCGCCAGCATGGCATCGGCACGGCCCATGCCCATTCCCCGCAGCCAGGCCCAGAAATCTTGCAGCAGGCCTGCGCCGGTAAGCCAGGCGCTGGTCCACGCCACTGCGCCCTCCCAGTAGAAATGGCCCAGCAACCAAGCGCCCGCCACGATGGCAAACAAAGGCAGCAACGACAGCGCCAACACCCGCGGCTGCAGGCAGTCGGCCAAGGCCCGCCGGAAAGCGTCGAACACGCCTTGCATGCTGTTCAGCCCCGGCCCAGCAGTCGCTTCAGGCCCAGCCACTGCTGGGCCCAGAAGCCGCGCCCGTAGTCGCGTATTTGCCCCGCAGCGTTCGGCTCGACTTGGTCGCGGATGCCGGTGGGGTCGTAGCGATGATCGAAGTTGGCGGTGCCAAACAGCATGTCCCACCAAGGCAGCAATACGCCGAAATTGCGGCCACCGAGCCGGCGACGGCCGGACTGGTCCACCGTCTCATGGCCAATGCCTATGCTGTGGTGCAATCGGTGAAAGCGCGGGCTGACCCACAGCCGCTCGCCCACGCTACCAAACCACAGGCGCAGGTTGGCATGCTGGAAGTTCTCGCTCAGTTGCATGATGGCCACCACGGCCACGAACTGCCCCGGCGCGATGCCGATCAGTTGCGCCACCACCACGACGATGCAGTCATGCAGCAATGAATCCAGCAGGTGGTTGCGGTTGTCGCTCCACATCGTCATCTGCCGCTGCGAATGGTGCAGCGCATGCAGTTGCCACCACCAGTTCAGTTGGTGCTGGCCGCGGTGGATCCAGTACTCCAGGAAGTCGAAGGCCAGCAGGTAGAGCAGCAGGCTGAACAAGGGCTGATCCGTCACGCCAGGCCAGACCTCATCCAGGTGGAAGGTGCTCAGGCCCTGCACCCGCAGTGTGCCAAACCACTCGTCAAAGAACGGGTCCACCAGGAAGAACAGCGCCACCCGGAACAGACCCAGCCGGTGCAGCAAGGTATAGAGAATGTCGACCCGGATCGCCGCCCGGTCCTGCACTGGCTCAACTGGGCGCCAGCGCTGCAGCGGCCCGATCACCGCCAGCAGCACCGTGATCTGCAGCAGGCCGACCAGCAGCCAGCCGGTGGCGTCATAGCCGTCTTCCAGCAGGCTGGCCAGGCCCAGTGCAAACATCGCCGGCTGCACCAGGGTTTCGAACAGCCACTGTTGGGCCAAAGCGAAAGTGTTCGACAAAAATTCCATCAGCGTGGGGGATGCTGGGCGATCCAGGCGCGGTAGTCCGGGTGCTCCCGCAGCGTGGCAAAACAAAAACCCTTGGCCTGCAGGCCAACGATCAGGGGCTCCAGCACGGCCGGTGCCCAGGGGTCCTTGCGCGACCAGATGCCCAGGTGGGCCAGCAAGATGTCGCCGGGCCGGATGTCGCGCAAGGCCTTGTCCAGCAGGGCCTGGTTGCTGAAGCGCTCGCTCGGCAGCTCATCGCCCAGAAAGCCTGCAGGCGCCCAGCCGACATGGGCATAGCCACAACTGCGCGCGGCCGCCAGCAGGGCTGGCGACGTCTTGCCGCCCGGCGCCCGGAACAGCGGCAGGGGCGCCTGCCCCGTGACTTCGCGCAGGCGGTCCTCGGAGCGGCGAACCTCCTCGCAATAGCCCGCCGCATCCAGCACCAGATCGCGCCCCTGCTGCGGCCCGGCGGAGGGGCGGATGCGAAAGCGCTGCGGATGCGTGGCGTCGGCCGGAATATCGCCGCGCCAATAGGCATGGTCGTAGGTATGCGAGGCAAAGGCGTGGCCCTCGGCGGCGCGCGCGCGCCACCAAGGCGCCCAGTGCTGGCCCAGGCTGCCATCGCCCTCCTTCGTGGCCTCGTCAGCCGCGAAGAAGGTCACCTTCACGTCGTGCCGGCGCAGCACGTCGGCCACGAGCGGCGCAATGGCCATGTGGCCGGTGTCAAAGGTCAGGTATACGGGCTTGCCGCAGCTTTCAGAGCCATTTTGGCCTGTAGCCCAGGCTGCAGGCCGGCATATAGCTATCAATACAATAGCAACTGCAAGAATGGAGGCCTGGCGCGGCAACCGCCGCGGGCGCTCAGCGCGGCGCGTGGTCCAGCGTCCAGACACCATGGGGCGACTTTCCGACCTTGACCTGCCGCACCACCTGGCGCGTCTGGGTGTCGATCACGGTGAGCTTCTTGGCCCAGCGCGAGGTAACCAGGATGAAGCGGCCATCAGCCGAGATATCCATGCAGTCCGGCCCGCCCGGCGCGGGATAGCTGGCCACCACCTTTTGCTCCTGCCAGTCGAGCTTGCTGATGGTGTTGGCCACGCGATTGCTCACATAAACGTGGCGCCCATCGCCCGCGCTGCGGAAGGCGTGCGCGCCCTTGCCGGTGGGGATCGTCTTCAGCAGGCGCGGCGCAGCGCCAGAGACGTCATACACCTCCACCCCGCTGCCGCCGGTCAGGCCAATGAACAGCGTGCGGTCATCCGGCGTCAGGAACACGTCGGCCGGCATGGGGCCGGTGCCGGTGCGCCACTTGATGGTCTGGGTCTGCATGTCGATGGCCACCAGCTCGTCGCTGTCTTGCATCGTCGAGTAGAGCGTGCGGCTCTTGCTGTCGATCCACAGATGGCTTGGCGTGCGCGCCGTGGCCACACGCTTGGCCAGCACCAAGTCACGCCCGTCCCAGCGGTAGATATCGATGTGGTTGAGCCGGTTGGCCGCCGTCACGAACCACTTCATGTCCGGCGAGAACTGCAGCTGGTACGGGTCAACGATGCCGCGCACCGTGCGCTGCACCTCGGCGGTCTTTGGGTCTAGAAAGGTCAGCGAATCACTGAGCGCGTTGGCCACGATCAGCGAGCGCTCGTCGGGCGTCAGGTAGAGGTGGTGCGGCTCCTTGCCCGTGGCAATGCGACGCACCTCGGTCCAACTGACGGGATCGATGACGCTGACATCCGCATCCAGCGAATTCAGCACGAAGATCGGATGCCGTAACGACGGTACCGCCGCAGCCGGCGCGGAGGCCACTTGCGCTTGCAGCGGCATGGCCAGCAGCCCCGCCAGGAACGCGACGGCCAACGCAGCAGGCGCTGAAAAACGAACGAGAAACATCAAACCCCACTGCATTCCAGATAGCCGGCCAGTGTAGCCGGGCCCACTGCGCGATCGGCCTGGGGTAAAGACGGTTACCAAAGCCTCAGGGCCGCAGCAGCGCAAGCTCTTCCGGACCCAGCCAGCGCCAGCCGCCGGGCGGCAGATCGGCCGGCAGCTCCAGGCCGCCGATGCGCGAGCGATGCAGGCCTTCCACGCGGTTGCCCACCGCCGCCAGCATGCGTTTGACCTGGTGGTATTTACCCTCGGTCAGCGTGAGACGTAGATGCAGCGATTCGCCGGGGGTGCCGACGATCTCGCAGGCCGCCGCGCGCACCGGCTTCGGGTCATCATCCAACACCACACCGGCCAACAGCTTGGCCACCTGCCCCTCGTCCAGCGGATGTTTTGCCGTCACCTCATAGACCTTGGGCACATGGTGCTTGGGCGAACCCATGCGGTGAATGAACTGGCCGTCGTCGGTCAGCAGCAGCAGCCCCGTGGTGTCCTGGTCCAGCCGGCCAATCGCCTGCACGCCCTGCACCGCCCCCTTGCTCGGGCGCAGCCGCAGAGGCGACGGCAATAGCGTGTAGATGCTGGGATAGGTCGAGGGCTTCTGCGAGCACTCCGTGCCCGCCGGCTTGTACAACATCAGATAGGCTTTGGCATGGACCTGCCACTCAACACCTTGCACCCGCAGGCGCAGGCCCTCAAGCGCAAATTCGGCCCAAGGATCTGTGCAATCGGCAAAAGCGCTGCCCTCTTCCCGGGTAAGAACCTGCACATGGCCCTGCTGCACCAGGCCGCTGCACACGCGGCGCGTACCAAAGCCCTGGCTGAAAAGAATGTCCTGGAGTTCCATCGCGTCAAAGTCACCCAACCCACAGGCACCGATGCGGCGCTGCGGTCAAATAAAAAAGCCTACGAACGGCATCCGCAGGCTTTTCAGAAAATGGGATGCATTCTACGTGCGTGATGGCGGCACCCCCGCCTGCCTGCCAATGCGGCAACCCGAGACGGCGTCAGCGCACTATGGCCTGTTGATCTCTTCCGGCGCGCACCTGGAGCTAAAACCGGTTATCGCCACCCCCAGGCATACGCCCGCGTAGAACGCCGGGGCCGACTCCACTCCACCCTCGGGCCGCTGGAAGACCAAGCCCGTCAAGAATCCCCAAGCATTGACCTTGAAGTCCTGGGTACGGTAAGCCCCTCGGGTCGAATTGGCGCAGCTGTATGTCCCCCTGGATTCGATTCCGTCACCAACAGGAACATATGTTCCGGTGTATTGACATACCGGTGTGGCCTGCCCAAGAGGAGTCTGGCTCATGGTGAATTCGCCGTTCCTGGCGCTGATCCGAAGCGTCTGGGTCTCGAATGTCGGCTGCCCAGGCGAAGGTGGTGCGCTGAATGCCAGCGAGAAACTGTTGTTGAACCTTCCGGCAAGGTTTTCATACTGGAGCCGCGAGATGCGTTGCGGTTGCTCGCCAGGCAGGGTGATCGAACCCACGGTGGGGGAGTCAAACAAGATCGCAACCTTCCCCGCGCTGCCAGCAAGCTCCGCGTCGCGTTGCGAACCGCCAAGTGCAGTGCCACCCTGGTATTCGACCAGATCTCCCTCAAAGCCGTTGCCCACCTGCACACCGCTTGCTTGCAGAAACACCGCAGACCCGTCAGCGCGGTAGCCGAAATACGAAAGGACAAGCAAATCTCCGCCCTGCTTGTCAAGCTGGAAGCCACGACCAGGCTTGCCATTCAATTCCGCATCAAAACCCCACACACCAGGCGATGGCTGCACCGGCAAAGCCGCGTTGGCAAATGAGTTGAAAAGCAGGGCCACCGCCGCTGCAGACAAAAATCTGGACATGGTTCTCCTCATAGGGCAATTTGAGACTTTGGATACAGTGACCATGGCCAGCGCCACCCAACCCTTGCCACCAAATCCAATGCTCCATTCTGCAGGCACTCCGGCCGCACAGAAACCCATGTGAGAAACCCACACCCATCGCTCTTGCCATGAAACAGCAAAGCAAGACGGAAATAAAAAACGGAAGCCGTTGATTTCCAACGACTTCCGTCTAGGTGAATGGTGGAGCTGGGGGGATTCGAACCCCCGTCCGCAAGCCTTCTTCGCACAGATCTACATGTTTAGCGGTCTGATTTAAGTCTCGCCACCGGTGTCGCGCAGTCGCACGCTACACCGGCCGCCAGTACCCTATTTTCTTGCCCCGACCCAAGGTACCCGGATCGGAGCCAGCCCATGTAATTATCTTTGCAGCCGGGAGGCGCTAGATTGCTCTAGAACCCCCTTGCCCAGCCCATCGGCCTGCTGTTGCAAAGCTCACCGGCAATTAAGCGGCGAGTGCGAAACGTTCGTCGTTTGCAGTTAGTTTGTTTCAGTCTGATTTACGAGCGCACTGAGCTCGACATGCACCGCTGCGATTCCGAACCCACGTCGAAACCAATGCAGCCCCAAGCTCGCTATTTTAAGCCCTTGGCAGCCATTGCAAGAGCTCTTGCGGCAAATTGATGACAGCATGCGCATCCCAGGTGGCTGGGCCGCCCTTGTGGCCGAGGTAGCCCCAACCCGCCGCCACAGTCGCCATGCCGGCGGCGCGGCCAGCGATGATGTCGCGCTCGTCGTCGCCCACGTACACACAGCGGGACGGCTCCACCCCCATGCGGCGCGCGGCCTCCAGCAGCGGCGCGGGGTGCGGCTTGGCATGCGGCGTGGTGTCGCCGCTGACCACGGCGCGTGCCGGCGTCAGCAAGGGCATGGCCCGTACCAAAGGATCGGTGAAGCGCGAAGCCTTGTTGGTCACGATGCCCCAGGGCAGCCCGAGGGTGGCCAGCGCCTGCAGCAGGTCGGTCACGCCATCGAACGCGTAGGTGCACTCGGTCATGCGGCGCTCATAGTTAACGAAGAACTCCTCGCGCATGGCGGCAAAGTCGGGATGCTCGGGCGTCATGCCAAAAGCCTCCGCCAGCATGCCCCGGGCGCCAGCACCCGCCATGGGGCGATAACGCTCCAGCGGCAGCGAGGGCAAACCGCGCACGGTGCGCATCTGGTCGGCCGCAGCCCCCAGATCCGGCGCGCTGTCTATCAGGGTGCCATCAAGGTCGAACAGCACGGCATGGATATCAGAGAACTGAGCCATTACTCCGCCACCGCCGGACGCCGGGTCGCCATAAGGTAGTTGACGCTGGTGTCGTCACTCAGCCAGTAACGGCCCGTCAGCGGGTTGTGCTGCAAGCCACGCGCATGGTGCGCCTCCAGGCCCGCCTCGCGGCAGAAACCTGCCAGCTCACTGGGACGGATCAGCCGCGCGTACTCATGCGTCCCGCGCGGCAGCAGATTGAGCAGGTACTCCGCCCCCAGAATTGCCAGCAGGAAGGACTTGGTGTTGCGGTTGATGGTCGAGAAAAACACCCAGCCTCCCGGCTTCACCAGGGTGCTGCAGGCGCGCACGATGGAAGCCGGCTCAGGCACATGCTCCAGCATCTCCATGCAGGTCACAACGTCGTACTGCCCGGGCTGCTCAATGGCCAACGCCTCGGCACTCACCTCACGGTACTCCACGCCACCGGTCTGTGCCTCCAGCGCATGCAGGCGTGCCACCTTGAGCGATTTGGAGGCCAGGTCTATGCCCAGCACCTGCGCCCCGCGACGCGCCATGGCATCAGCCAGGATGCCGCCGCCGCAGCCCACATCCAGCACCTTGCGACCAGCCAGAGCGGCGCTGGACTCGATCCAACCCAGCCGCAGCGGGTTGATCTGGTGTAGTGGCCGAAACTCGCTTTCCGGGTCCCACCAACGGTGGGCCAGCTCGGAGAATTTGGCCAACTCGGCCGGATCAACATTCAGGTTTGCGCTCATAACTGCATTTTCCACGACCAAGAATGAAAAAAGCCCGCAAGCCGAAGCTTGCAGGCTTTTTGTTAATCCTGGAGGGATTAGTTGGCGCGGGTACCGACCACTTCGATTTCCACGCGGCGGTTTTGGGCGCGGCCGGCAGCAGTCTTGTTATCTGCAACTGGCTGGCTCTTGCCCTTGCCTTCGGTGTACACGCGGTTCTTCTCGATGCCCTTGGACACGAGGTAGCCCTTGACGGCTTCAGCGCGGCGGACCGACAGCTTTTGGTTGTAGGCAACGGAACCAACGGAGTCGGTGTGACCGACAGCGATGATCACTTCGAGGTTGACACCCTTGACCTTGCCGACCAGGTCGTCCAGCTTGGCGCGACCTTCTGGCTTGAGCACAGACTTGTCGAAGTCGAAGAACGCATCAGCAGCGTAGGTCACCTTGCTGGCGACCGGCGGTGCGGGCGCTGCGGGTGCTTGCGCAACCGGGGGTGCCGGCGGAACAACAGCAGGTGCAGGAGCAGCGGCTACGGGAACCAGAGCACCGTCGCAACCCTTGGCTGCAGTAGCGGGGGTCCAGTTGGCATCGCGCCAGCAGTACTCATTGGTGCCGTTCTTCCACACCAGTTCGCCCGTGCCGTTTTGCCAGTTGTCGATCGTGCTGCCGTCGTTGGCTGCAGTGACACGGGTCTGGGCGCCAGCGGCGGAGGCGAGCGCTGCAGCGGCAAACAACATCGCTACTTTGTTCAGTTTCTTCATGGTTCTCCTCTTGGGGAAAAAGCCGCAGCCGCGCTGCGATTTCAGTACGTCGTCAGTGACCATCACCAAAAACGTTGAATTCATTGTGCCATAGCCCCCTGGGGAATCGTGGCCAAAACGGCACGCCTATCGTAGGACGGCGACTCATTCACGGCTTTGTGTTGCGGCTGCACGACAGCGACTTGCCCGTAAAATCGCCCCTCCTTCCGCCGTAAAGCCCGCTCTTCATGACCCAGTTCGCCAAAGAAACGCTGCCCATCAGTCTTGAAGAGGAAATGCGGCGCAGCTACCTCGATTACGCCATGAGCGTAATCGTGGGGCGTGCGCTGCCTGATGCACGTGATGGCTTAAAGCCGGTGCATCGCCGCGTGCTGTTCGCCATGCACGAACTCAACAACGACTGGAACCGGCCCTACAAGAAGTCGGCCCGTATCGTCGGCGATGTGATTGGTAAATATCACCCGCACGGCGACAGTGCGGTGTACGACACCATCGTGCGCATGGCGCAGGATTTCTCGCTGCGCCACATGCTGGTCGACGGCCAGGGCAATTTCGGCTCGGTCGACGGCGACAACGCCGCGGCCATGCGCTATACGGAAATCCGCCTGGCCAAGATCGCCCACGAGATGCTGGGCGATATCGACAAGGAAACCGTCGACTTCGGCCCCAATTACGACGGCAGCGAGCGGGAGCCGCTGGTACTGCCGAGCAAGCTGCCCAACCTGCTGGTCAACGGTTCGGCCGGTATCGCGGTGGGCATGGCCACCAATATCCCGCCGCACAACCTGAACGAGGTGGTGGACGCCTGCCTGCACCTGCTGCGCCACCCCGAGGCCACCATCGATGATTTGATGGAGATCATCCCAGCGCCCGACTTCCCCACGGCCGGCATCATCTACGGCATCAATGGCGTGAAGGACGGCTACCGCACCGGCCGCGGCAAGGTGGTGATGCGCGCCAAGTGCCACTTCGAGGACATCGATCGCGGCCAGCGCCAGGCGATCATCGTGGACGAGCTGCCCTACCAGGTCAACAAGAAGACCTTGCAGGAACGCATGGCCGAGCTGGTGCACGAGAAGAAGATCGAGGGCATCAGCCACATCCAGGATGAGTCGGACAAATCCGGCATGCGCCTGGTGATTGAGTTGAAGCGCGGCGAAGTGCCCGAGGTGATCCTCAACAACCTCTACAAGCAGACCCAGCTGCAGGACACCTTCGGCATCAACATGGTGGCGCTGGTGGACGGCCAGCCGCGCCTGTGCAACCTGAAGGACCTGATCTCGGTCTTCCTGCAGCACCGCCGCGAAGTGGTGACGCGTCGCACCGTGTTCGAGCTGCGCAAGGCGCGCGATCGCGGCCACGTGCTCGAAGGCCTGGCGGTGGCGCTGGCGAACATCGATGACTTCATTGCCATCATCCGCAGCGCACCAACGCCGCCAGTGGCCAAGGCCGAGCTGATGGCACGCCCGTGGGACAGCAAGCTGGTGCGCGAGATGCTCACCCGCACGCGCGCCGATGGCGGCGTGATCAATGCCGACGACTACCGCCCTGAAGGCCTGGAAGCCAATTTCGGCATGGGCGGCGATGGCCTCTATCGCCTGTCCGAAACCCAGGCCCAGGAAATCCTGCAGATGCGCCTGCAACGCCTGACCGGGCTGGAGCAGGACAAGATCGTCTCCGAGTACAAGGATGTGATGTCGGTCATCGAAGACCTGCTCGACATCCTGGCCAAGCCAGAGCGCGTGTCGGCCATCATTGGCGACGAACTGACCACCATCCGGACCGAGTTCGGCCAGAGCAAGCTCGGCGCGCGCCGCAGCCTGGTGGAGCACAGCTCCTTTGATCTCTCCACCGAAGACCTGATCACGCCGACCGACATGGTCGTGACGCTCAGCCACACCGGCTACATCAAGAGCCAGCCGCTGAACGAGTACCGCGCGCAAAAACGCGGCGGCCGCGGCAAGCAGGCAACGCAGACCAAGGAAGACGACTGGGTCGACCAGCTCTTCATCGCCAACACGCACGACTACATCCTGTGCTTCTCCAACCGCGGCCGGCTTTACTGGCTCAAGGTCTGGGAAGTGCCGGCGGGTTCGCGCGGCTCGCGCGGTCGGCCGATCGTCAACATGTTCCCGCTGCAGGAGGGCGAGAAGATCAATGTGGTGCTGCCGCTGACCGGCGACAAGCGCACCTTCCCCGCCGACCAGTACGTGTTCATGGCGACCTCGATGGGCACGGTCAAGAAGACCGCGCTGGACGAATTCAGCAACCCGCGCAAGGCCGGCATCATCGCCGTCAACCTCGATGAAGGCGACTACCTGATCGGCGCCGCACTGACCGACGGCCAGCACGATGTGATGCTGTTCAGCGATGGCGGCAAGGCCGTGCGCTTCGACGAGAACGACGTGCGCCCGCTCGGCCGCAACGCCCGTGGCGTGCGTGGCATGACGCTGGAAGACGGCCAGGGCGTGATCGCCATGCTGGTGGCGGAAGACGAGCAGCAATCGGTGCTGACCGCCACCGTCAACGGCTACGGCAAGCGCACGCCGATCACCGAATACACCCGCCACGGCCGTGGCACCAAGGGCATGATCGCCATCCAACAGAGCGAGCGCAACGGCAAGGTCGTCGCCGCCACGCTGGTGCATGCCGACGACGAGATCATGCTGATCACCGACCGCGGCGTGCTGGTGCGCACCCGCGTCTCTGAGATCCGCGAGTTGGGCCGCGCCACGCAGGGCGTGACGCTGATCGGGCTGGACGAGGGCTCGCGCCTGTCCGGGCTGCAACGCATCGTCGAGAACGATGCCAACCCAGGCGCCGCCGAAGAAGGCGACACGGGCACCGAGACGCCGGACGGCAGCAGCCCGTCTGACGGCGACGACGCCAGCTGATTACCCGCCCCTGTCGCGCGGCAACCATGCCGCGCGACACTACATTTTTTATAGCTATAAGCCGGCGCCAGTCAACGGCTTAAGGCATATTTCATTAGAAATTGGTTGCGAGCCCGATGACCCGTCCCTACAACTTCTCTGCCGGCCCGGCAGCCATCCCCGAAGAAGTGCTGCAGCAAGCTGCGGCCGAGATGCTCGACTGGCACGGCAGCGGCATGAGCGTGATGGAGATGAGCCACCGCGGCAAGGAGTTCATCTCGATCTACCAGCAGGCCGAAGCTGATCTGCGCGAATTGCTGGCGGTACCTGCCAACTTCCGCATCTTGTTCATGCAAGGCGGTGGCCTGGCTGAGAACGCCATCGTGCCGCTGAACCTGTCGCGCGGCGGTACGGCGGACTTTGTCGTCACCGGTAGCTGGAGCCAGAAGTCGATCAAGGAGGCACGCCGCTACTGCAGCGCCAACGTGGCGGCGAGCGGCGAGGCCGATGGCTTCCACAGCATCCCGAACCCGGCCAGCTGGAAGCTGAGCCCCGGCGCGAGCTACCTGCACCTGTGCAGCAACGAGACCATTCACGGTGTCGAATTCCAGCAGTTGCCTGACCTGAAGGCGCTGGGCAGCGATGTGCCGCTGGTGATCGATTTCTCGTCCCACGTCGCCTCGCGGCCGGTGGACTGGTCGCGCGTGGGCCTGGCCTTTGGCGGCGCGCAGAAGAACCTCGGCCCGGCCGGCCTGACGCTGGTGGTGGTGCGCGAAGACCTGCTAGGCCACGCCCTGCCCGCCTGCCCAAGTGCCTTCGACTACAAGGTGGTGGCCGAGCACGAGTCAATGTTCAACACGCCGCCGACCTGGGGCATCTACATCGCCGGCTTGACCTTCCAGTGGCTCAAGCGCCAGACCGAAGGCGGCCTGCACGGCGTTGCCGCACTGGAAGCCCGCAACATCGCCAAGGCCAAGCTGTTGTACGACGCCATCGACAACTCGCAGTTGTATGTGAACCCGATCGACCCGGCCTGCCGCTCGCGCATGAACGTGCCCTTTTTGCTGCGCGACGAAAGCCGCAACGAGGCCTTCCTGGCCGGCGCCAAGGCACGCGGCCTGCTGCAGCTCAAAGGCCACAAGTCGGTCGGCGGCATGCGCGCCAGCATCTACAACGCCATGCCCCTGGCGGGCGTGCAAGCGCTGGTTGATTACCTGCACGACTTCGAAAAAACACAGGCATGAGCGAACTACCTACCGGACTCACCCTGGCCGATCTGCGCGTGCAGATCGACTCATTGGATGCACAACTACTACGCCTGCTCAATGACCGCGCGCGCGTGGCCGAGCAGGTGGGCGAGCTCAAGAAACGCGAAGGCACGCCCTTCTTCCGCCCGGACCGCGTGGCCCAGGTGATCGAGAAGATCCAGACCACCAACCCCGGCCCACTCAAGAGCCAGCACGTGGCCGCCGTCTGGCGCGAGATCATGTCGGCCTGCCTGGCGCTGGAGTCGCCGCAGCGGGTGGCCGTACTCGGCCCGGCCGGCACCTTCTGCGAGCAGGCTGCGGTCGAATTCTTTGGCGGCGCAGCCGACTTGGTGTACTGCGCCAACTTCGACGAGGTGTTCCACGCCACGGCCGCCGGTAGCGCGCAGTACGGCGTGGTCGGCGTCGAGAACTCGGTCGAGGGCGTGGTCACCCGCTCGCTCGACCTGTTCCTGCACACGCCCACCCACATCGTGGGCGAGGTCAGCCTGCTGGTGCGCCACAACCTGCTGCGCCAGAGCGATTCGCTCGACGGCATCGAGGCCGTGCTGGCCCATCCGCAAGCGCTGGCGCAGTGCCAGGCCTGGCTGTCCAAGCACCTGCCGCATGCCGAACGCCGCCCGGTGTCCAGCAATGCCGAAGGCGCGCGCCTGGCTGCCACCAACCCGGCCTGGGCTGGCATCGCGAGCGAGCGCGCGGCCACGCAGTTTGGCCTGCACATCGTGTCCCACGCGATCCAGGACGACGCCTACAACCGCACCCGCTTTGCCGTGATCTGCCTGCCGCAAACGCTGGCCACGCCACCGGCCACGGGCAAGGACTGCACCAGCCTGGTGGTGTCCGTGCCCAACCAGCCCGGCGCGGTGCACGACCTGCTGATGCCGCTGAAGAACCACGGCGTGTCCATGACCCGTTTCGAGTCGCGCCCGGCCCGTACTGGCCAGTGGGACTACTACTTCTACATCGACCTCGACGGCCACCCCTCGCAGCCCAACGTGGCCCAGGCGCTGGAAGAACTGCGCAAGATCTGCGCGTTCTACAAGGTGCTGGGCACCTACCCTGTAGGTAGTTGAGATGTTCGAGCAGCTAGGCCTTATCGGCTGCGGCCTGATGGGCGGCTCGTTCGCGCTGGCGCTCAAGCGCGCCGGCCTGGTCAAGCGCGTGGTGGGCTACAGCAAGTCGCCCACGACCACAGAGCGCGCTCGCCAGTTGGGCATCATCGATGTCGAAGCGCCCTCGGCGCTGCTGGCCGTGGCCGGCGCAGATCTGGTGCTGTTGGCCGTCCCGGTTGCCGCTACTGAATCCACACTCAAGGCGATACGCCACCTGGTCACGCCGCAAATGCTGGTGATGGACGTTGGCTCCACCAAGTCCGACGTGGTGGAAGCCGCGCGGCATGCGCTGCGCGACCGCATTGGCTCCTTTGTGCCGGCACACCCTATTGCAGGCGCCGAAACGGCCGGCGTCGGCCACGCCCATGCCGACCTCTACCGCGACCGGCAGGTGATCCTGACGCCAATAGAGCGCACCCTCACCGCCCAGTTGCAGCGCGCCACCGCCGTCTGGCAGGCGCTGGGCTGCCGCGTGCGCCAGATGGCGCCCGAAACCCACGACGCGGCCTTTGCCGCGGTCAGCCACCTGCCGCACCTGCTGGCCTTTGCCGCCGTTAACGCCATCACTGACCAGCCGCAGGGCCAGGAATTTCTCAGCCTGGGCGGCCCGGGCTTTCGCGACTTCACCCGCATTGCCGCCAGCGACCCGGTGATGTGGCGCGACATCCTGCTGGCCAACCGCAACGAGTTGCAGCGCCAGTCGCACGCCTTCCAGACGGCGTTGGCCGCGCTGGAAGAAGCCATGGCGCGCAACGACGGCGCCGCCATCGAGGCCCTGATCGCCCGCGCCAACGACACGCGCAGCGCCTGGCGCATGGGCACTGCCACCGCTCCCGAGTAACGCATGTACGCCACCGAATTCCTCGACCTCCCCGCGCTGGCCACGGCCGGCGGCAGCATTGAGCTGCCCGGCTCCAAGAGCATCTCCAACCGGGTGCTGCTGCTGGCGGCCCTGAGCGAGGGCACGACCGAGGTCCACGACCTGCTCGACTCCGACGACACCCGCGTCATGCTGGCTGCGCTGGCCCAGCTCGGCTGCGGCGTGGATCGCACCGGTAGCAGCGTAGCCATCACCGGCCTGGGCGGACGAGCGCCGACGGCGCCGGCCAAACTGTTCCTGGGCAACGCGGGCACGGCCATGCGCCCGCTGGCAGCGGCGCTGGCCATCCTGGGCGGCGATTTCACGCTGGAAGGCGTGGCCCGCATGCACGAGCGGCCAATTGGCGATCTGGTCGATGCACTGCGCGCGCTCGGCTGCAAGATCGACTACCTCGGCAACCCGGGCTTTCCGCCCTTGGCGATTGGTCAACCCGCACTGAAGCTGGATGCGCCCATTCCGGTGCGCGGCGATGTCTCCAGCCAGTTCCTGACGGCGCTGCTGCTGGCGCTGCCACTAGTCGCCCGGCAGGACATCGTGATCGAAGTCCAAGGCGAGCTGATCTCCAAACCCTATATCGAGATCACGCTCAACCTGCTGGCGCGCTTTGGCATTGCCGTGCAGCGCGACGGCTGGCAGCGCTTCACCATCCCCGCCGGCAGCCGCTACCGCTCACCAGGCAGCATCCATGTCGAGGCCGACGCCTCCTCTGCTAGCTATTTCATAGCTTTAGGCGCAATATCCACGCCGGCTACAGGCCAAAAAAGCATAAAAATCCAGGGCCTGGGCGAGGACTCGATCCAGGGCGACATCCGCTTTGTAGAAGCCGCCCGCCTGATGGGCGCACAGATAGCCAGCGGCCCCAACCACCTGGAGATCACACGCGGCGCCTGGCCACTGAAGGCGATCGACCTCGATTGCAACCACATCCCCGACGCGGCCATGACGCTGGCGGTGATGGCGCTGTACGCCGACGGCCCCAGCACACTGCGCAACATCGCCAGCTGGCGCGTCAAGGAAACCGACCGCATCGCCGCCATGGCCACTGAGGCGCGCAAGCTCGGCGCCACGGTGGAAGAAGGCCCGGACTGGCTGCGCATCCACCCCCTGCCCGCCGGCCAATGGCGGCCGGCCAGCATCCACACCTATGACGACCACCGAGTGGCAATGTGCTTCTCGCTGGCCGCCTTCAACCCGGACGGCGTGCCGGTGCGCATCCTCGACCCGAAATGCGTGGCCAAGACCTTCCCGGACTACTTTGAGGCGCTGTTCAGCGTCACCCAGACGCCGGTCGAGCGCATTCCCGTGCTCTGCATCGACGGCCCGACGGCCTCTGGCAAGGGCACGGTGGCCGCCGCCGTGGCAGAGCAACTGGGCTACCACTTCCTTGACTCCGGCGCCATGTACCGCATCACCGCGCTGGCGGCACTGCGCGCGGGCCTGGCCATAGACCCGGCGCACGAGGCCGCCATCGCCCTGCTGGCGCGCAGCCTGCCCGTGCGCTTTGCCGCCGGCCGCGTCTGGCTGGGCACGGACGACGTGACCGAAGAAATCCGCACCGAGGAAGCCGGCATGAATGCTTCGCGCGTCTCGGCCCTGCCCGCCGTGCGCGAAGCGCTGGTCGCGCTGCAGCACGGTTTTCGCCAACTGCCCGGCCTGGTCGCCGACGGCCGCGACATGGGCACCGTGATCTTCCCCGGCGCCAGGCTCAAGGTCTACCTGACCGCCAGCGCCGCCGAGCGCGCCGAGCGGCGCCATAAGCAGTTGATTTCTAAGGGAATTTCGGCTAATATCAGCGAGCTTCGTGCCGACTTGGAAGCGCGCGACCTGCGGGATGCCTCTCGCAGCGTTGCACCACTCAAGCCGGCACAAGACGCCCTGTCACTGGACAACTCCGGCTTGACCATCGAGCAATCGGTCGAGCAGGTACTTGCCTGGTGGCAGGGCAAACAGCCTTTCGACGCCTTGTCGGCTGGCTGACACGGTCCCTTGCAGTTCCCGCCGCGCAGCATGCGCACAGACTGCAGGGGTTCACAACCTAACCGCGGCAACCCCGCACACCACTGCCGCACACAGCCATAAAAACGATAGCAATTCCGCTGTCGGAAACCTGTCGTGCGGATAGGAAAATCCATGTCTGAATCTTTTGCCGCCCTTTTTGAAGAATCGTTGCAGCGCTCTGAAATGCGCGCAGGCGAAGTCATCACCGCGGAAGTCGTGCGCATCGAGCACAACTTCGTCGTGGTCAACGCCGGCCTCAAGTCCGAAGCCTACGTGCCGCTCGAGGAATTCAAGAACGACAAGGGCGAAGTCGAAGTCCAGGTCGGCGACTTCGTCTCGGTGGCCATCGACGCCATCGAAAACGGCTACGGCGACACCATCCTCTCGCGCGACAAGGCCAAGCGCCTCGCCTCGTGGATGAGCCTCGAGAAGGCCCTGGAATCCGGCGAATTCGTCGTCGGCACCACCAGCGGCAAGGTCAAGGGCGGCCTGACCGTGCTGGTCAACGGCATCCGTGCATTCCTGCCGGGCTCGCTGATCGACACCCGTCCGGTCAAGGACCTGACCCCGTACGAGAACAAGACCCTCGAATTCAAGGTCATCAAGCTCGACCGCAAGCGCAACAACGTCGTGCTGTCGCGCCGTGCCGTGGTGGAAGCCTCCATGGGCGAAGAGCGCGCCAAGCTGATGGAAACGCTGAAGGAAGGCGCCATCGTCAACGGCGTGGTCAAGAACATCACCGAATACGGTGCGTTCGTGGACCTCGGCGGCATCGACGGCCTGCTGCACATCACCGACATGGCATGGCGCCGTGTCCGTCACCCTTCGGAAGTGGTGACGGCTGGTCAAGAGATCACCGCCAAGATCCTCAAGTTCGACACCGAAAAGAACCGTGTCTCGCTGGGTCTCAAGCAAATGGGCGACGACCCATGGATGGGCGTTTCGCGCCGCTACCCGCAATCGACCCGCCTGTTCGGCAAGGTCACGAACATTGCCGACTACGGCGCGTTCGTCGAACTCGAACCCGGCATCGAAGGCCTGGTGCACGTGTCTGAAATGGACTGGACCAACAAGAACATCGCCCCGAGCAAGCTCGTGTCCCTGGGCGACGAAGTCGAAGTCATGGTCCTCGAAATCGACGAAGACAAGCGCCGCATCAGCCTGGGCATGAAGCAGTGCAAGGCCAACCCATGGCAAGAGTTCGCGCAAAACACCAAGCGCGGCGACCGCGTCAAGGGCCCGATCAAGTCGATCACCGACTTCGGCGTGTTCGTGGGCCTGGCTGCCGGCATCGACGGCCTGGTGCACCTGTCTGACCTCTCGTGGAACGAAACCGGCGAAGCCGCCGTGCGCAACTACAAGAAGGGCCAGGAAGTCGAAGCCATCGTGTTGGCAGTGGACGTGGACCGCGAACGCATCTCGCTGGGCATCAAGCAGCTCGACTCCGACGAATTCACGACCTTCACCACTGTCAATGACAAGGGCCAGATCGTGACCGGCAAGGTCAAGACCGTGGATGCACGTGGCGCCGAGATCGAACTCGCCGACGGCATCATCGGCTACCTGCGCGCCAGCGAAATCGGCCGTGACCGCGTGGAAGACGCGCGCAACGTGCTGAAGGAAGGCGACGAAGTCACCGCCGTGGTGGTCAACGTGGATCGCAAGACCCGCAACATCCAGCTGTCGATCAAGGCCAAGGACATGGCTGACGAACAAGGCGCGATGGCCAACCTGAGCCAGCAATCGTCGCGCGAAAGCGCCGGCACGACCAGCCTGGGCGCCCTGCTGCGCGCCAAGCTGGACGGCAACAACAGCTAAGTCAGAGCACCGGGTGCACATGGCGGCCCAGCCGCCTGCGTACCCGGTCGCGCTTTCCGCCCGTACTCTTTGCACCGCTCTTCATGACCCGCTCCGATCTCGTCGAGGAACTCGCCGCACGCTTTGGCCAACTGGCCCATCGCGATGCGGAAACGGCCGTCAAGACCATCCTGGACGCGATAAGCGATGCTCTGGTGCGCGGGCACCGCATCGAGATCCGTGGCTTTGGCAGCTTCTCGGTCAACCACCGGCCGCCGCGCATGGGGCGCAATCCCCGTAGCGGCGAAAGCGTGGCGATTCCCGAGAAGCGCGTCCCCCACTTCAAGCCAGGCAAGGGCCTGCGCGAGGCGGTGGATGAACGCACTGCACAATTGCTGCAGGCGCCAGAGGCTGCAACCCGGCGCTGATGACCAGCGTCGCGTCAAGCGTGATCTGCCGGCGTGCACTTGCCCTCGACGCGCATCGCTGCGTTGCAGTCCTTGCCCAGGCTTCAGCCTGGGCTACGGCCCGCGCCTTGCGCTGCACGCCGATGGCTGCGCGCACTTCCGTCACCTCACCGCTGACACAACACTAGAATCTCCCCGTCACGCACGAGGAGACGATGAAATACCTCTCGTGGCTGCTCAAGGCAGCCATTTTTTTTACGCTGTTCGCTTTCGCCCTGAATAACCAGCAGGAGGCGACGGTCTACTTTTTCTTCGGCACCCACTGGACCACCTCGCTGGTGCTGGTGGTGTTGAGTGCCTTTGCGCTCGGCATCGTGGTGGGCGTGCTGGGCATGGTGCCGCGCTGGTGGACGCACCGCAGCGCCGCTCGCCGTGCACACCTGGCCACGCCACCCGCGGCGGCTCCGGCTGCTCCCGCGACCGAGAGCCCTCCTCCCATTACCCAGATCCCGCATGGACTTTGATATCGGGCTGGGCTGGATCCTGCTGGGCCTGCCGGTGGCCTTTGTGCTTGGCTGGTTCGCCTCGCGCTTTGACCTGCGCCAGCTTCGCATGGAAAACCGGCAGGCACCCAAGGCGTATTTCAAGGGCCTGAACTTTCTGCTCAACGAGCAGCAAGACCAGGCCATCGATGCCTTCATCGAGGCGGTGCAGAACGACCCGGACACCTCTGAGCTGCACTTTGCGCTGGGCAACCTGTTTCGCCGCCGCGGCGAATACGAACGTGCCGTGCGCGTGCACCAGCATCTGCTGTCGCGTGGTGACATCAACCGCGCCGACCGGGAGCGGGCCCAGCATGCGCTGGCGCTCGACTACCTCAAGGCCGGCCTGCTCGACCGCGCGGAAGAAGCCCTGCGCCGACTGGAAGGCACGCCCTTCGAGGAACAGGCCCGCCTGGCGCTGCTGGCCATCTACGAACGCTCGCGCGACTGGCAGCAGGCTGCCGCCATCACCGAGCGGCTGACCGCCTCCGGCCAGGGCAACTTCAGCACCCGACGTGCGCACTACCTGTGCGAGCAAGCTGCCACCCAGGCCGCGACCGGCCAGGTCGATGCGGCGCGGGCGCTGCTGGAGCAGGCCATGGCCTCGGCGCCCACGGCACCGCGGCCACGCATCGAGCTGGCCGCCCTGCAATTGCAGGCGCGCCAACCGGCGGCAGCCTTCGACACCTTGCGCACGCTGGCCGACGTCGCCCCCACTGCGCTGCCACTGGTGGCCGCACAGTTCGTTGAGGCGGCACAGGCCTGCGGTCGCGCCGATGCGGCGCAGGCACTGCTGACCGAACGCCACGCCGAAGAGCCCTCGCTCGACGTGCTCGACGCCATCGTGACGCTGCAGGGCGGCGCCGCCAGCGGCCCGGCGCGCGACTGGTATGTGCGCCACCTGGAGCGCGAGCCCTCGCTGGTGGCCGCCGCCAAGTGGCTGGCCGGCGAGACGCTGGAGCAGGAGCAGTTCCACCCCGTGGTGCAACGCGCGCTGGAGCACGCCACCAAACCGCTGACCCGCTACCGTTGCGCAGCCTGCGGCTTCGAGGCCAAGCAGCACTTCTGGCAATGCCCGGGCTGCCAGACCTGGGACAGCTACCCGCCGCGCCGCGTCGAAGAACTTTAAACATCCGAAAGGCCGCCCATGCTGAAGAAGATCCTGCTCGCTGCCGCAGCGTTCTGCGCCCTCCAGGCCTTCGCAGCGGTCGACGTGAACCAGGCCCGCGCCATGGATCTGGACGGCATCAAGGGCATAGGGCCGGCCACGTCAGACCGCATCCTCAAAGAGCGCGAGAAGGCGCCATTCAAGGACTGGGACGACTTCATCGCGCGGGTCAAGGGCGTGGGCAAGGCCAGTGCCCGCAGGTATTCGACAGAGGGCCTGACGGTCAACGGCCAGCCCTATCCGCAGGAGCCGCATCCGGCCGCCCCTGGCGCAGCGGCCAACTGAAGCAGCAGCACGCACCGGCCGGGTGCACCTGCAAGCCGGGGCAAAGACCCCGCAAACCGACCGGCGCAAGAGCAGACAAGAGGGGGGTGCCCACTAGAATCTGCGGCGAATGTCACAACTCCTTGCGCTTGTCATCCTCCCCTTTGCCGGCAGCCTGATCGCGGCCTTGCTGCCAGCCAACGCGCGCAACCGCGAGTCGACGCTGGCAGGCCTGATCGGCCTGTGGTGCACCATCCAGACCGCACTGTATTTCCCACGCATCGCCAACGGCGGTGTGATCCGCCAGACCTTCTCGTGGATCCCCTCGATCGGGCTGGAGTTCTCGCTGCGCATGGACGGCTTTGCCTGGCTGTTCTGCATGCTGGTGCTGGGCATAGGCACGCTGGTGGTGCTGTACGCGCGCTACTACATGTCGCCGGCCGACCCGGTGCCGCGCTTCTTCTCTTTCTTCCTGGCCTTCATGGGTGCGATGGCCGGCGTGGTGCTGTCGGGCAACCTGATACAGATCGCCTTCTTCTGGGAACTGACCAGCCTGTTCTCCTTCCTGCTGATCGGCTACTGGCACCACCGCAAGGATGCACGGCGCGGCGCGCGCATGGCGTTGACGGTGACCGGCACTGGCGGGCTGTGCCTGCTGGCCGGCATGCTGCTGCTGGGCCACATCGTGGGCAGCTACGACCTGGACGTGGTGCTGGGCGCAGGCGATGTGGTTCGTGCCCACCCGCTCTACCTCTGGACCCTGGTACTGATACTACTGGGCACGCTGACCAAGAGCGCGCAGTTCCCGTTCCAGTTCTGGCTGCCGCATGCCATGGCGGCGCCCACGCCGGTGTCGGCCTACCTGCATTCGGCCACCATGGTGAAGGCGGGCGTGTTCCTGATGGCGCGGCTGTGGCCGGTGCTATCGGGCACGGATGAATGGTTCTGGATCGTGGGCGGCGCGGGCGTGTGCACGCTGCTGCTGGGCGCCTATGCGGCGATGTTCCAGAACGACCTCAAGGGGCTGCTGGCCTACTCGACCATCTCGCACCTGGGCCTGATCACGCTGCTGCTGGGCCTCAACAGCCCGATGGCCGCGGTGGCCGCCGTCTTCCACATCCTGAACCACGCGACCTTCAAGGCTTCGCTGTTCATGGCTGCGGGCATCATCGACCACGAAACCGGCACGCGCGACATCCGCAAGCTCAGCGGGCTGTTCCGCGCCATGCCGATCACCGGCACGCTGGCCCTGGTGGCCAGCGCGGCCATGGCGGGCGTGCCCTTGCTCAACGGCTTTTTGTCCAAGGAAATGTTCTTTGCCGAGACGACCTTCGTCAGCGCCTCGCGCTGGATAGAGATCGGCCTGCCGGTAGCCGCCACGGTGGCCGGCATCTTCAGCGTGGCCTATGCGCTGCGCTTTAGCTGGGGCGTGTTCTTTGGCCCGCGTGCCACCGACCTGCCGCACGAACCACACGAGCCCCCGCACTGGATGCGCGTGCCGGTCGAGCTGCTGGTGCTGGCTTGCCTGGTGGTCGGGGTTGCGCCGCAGTTCTCGGTTGGCCAGGTGCTGGGCGCCGCCGCCCAACCCGTGGTGGGCGGGCCATTGCCGGAGTACAGCCTGGCGGTATGGCATGGCTTCAACCTGCCGTTTGCGATGAGCCTGGTGGCCCTGGCCGGTGGCGTGCTGCTGTACCTGGTGCTGCGCCGCCTGATGGCCAGCGGCCGCATCAGCCACCCGCCGCTGGTCGGACTGCTGGATGGCCAGCGCATCTTCCACGGCCTGCTCACGCTGCTGGGCTTGCTCGGCCGCAGTGGCCGGCGCCTGCTGGGCACGCGCCGCCTGCAGCCGCAGCTGCGCTGGCTGGTGGCCGCCGCCGTGGTGGCCGGCGCCGCCGCGCTATGGGGCCGCGGCCTGCCGTTTGGCGACCGCGCGCTGCTGCCGGTGTCGCCCACCTTCCTGTTGCTCTGGCTGATCGGCATCACCTGCGCCATCGGCGCGGCCTGGCAGGCCAAGTACCACCGGCTGGCGGCGCTCACGCTGCTGGGCGGCGCTGGCCTGGTCAGCTGCATCACCTTCATGTGGTTTTCTGCCCCCGATCTGGCGCTGACCCAGCTCACCGTCGAAGTGGTGACCACCGTGCTGGTGCTGCTCGGGCTGCGCTGGCTGCCGCGCCGCATCGAGGTGCCGCGCGCCTTTGCCCAGCAGTCGCGCCGGCAGCGGCTGCGGCGCGTGCGCGACCTGCTGCTGGCGCTGGCTGCGGGCGGCGGCATGGCGCTGCTGGCCTTTGCCATGATGACGCGGGACTTCCCTCAGAGCATTTCGCAGTTCTTCCTGGAACGCGCGCTGACCGAAGGCGGTGGCACCAACGTGGTCAACGTCATGCTGGTGGACTTCCGCGGCTTCGACACCTTTGGTGAGATCGTGGTGCTGGGCATCGTGGCGCTGACCGTCTACGCGCTGCTGCGCCGCTTCCGGCCGGCCGGCGAAACCATGCAGCTGCCGCCGCAGCAGCGCAACCAGGCCGAAGGCACCTCCACCGACCTGATCAACCCGCGCAACGCGGCCGACACCGCCGTGGGCTACCTGATGGTGCCGGCCGTGCTGGTGCGCCTGCTGTTCCCGCTGGCCGGCGTGGTGGCGGTCTACCTGTTCCTGCGTGGCCACAACGAACCGGGCGGCGGCTTTGTCGCCGGGCTGGTGATGTCGGTGGCGCTGCTGCTGCAGTACATCGTGTCGGGCACGCAGTGGGTAGAGGCGCATCTGCGGCTGGCGCCGCGCCACTGGATTGCCTACGGCATCCTCACGGCCGTAGCCACGGGCGTGGGCTCGTGGTTCTGGGGCTACCCCTTCATGACCACGCACACCATGCATCTGCACTTGCCGCTGCTGGGCGACATGCATATCGCCAGCGCCCTGTTCTTCGACATTGGCGTGTTCACGCTGGTGGTGGGCGCGACGCTGCTGATCCTGACCGCGCTGGCCCACCAGTCGGTGCGCGCACATCGCTATTCGGCGCGCGACGATGATGACGAAGAAGGCGTGCAACTGCCCGGCACTGCCGACCACCGCGGAGAACCGTCCTGATGGAAATCGTGCTGGCCATCGCCATCGGCGTGCTCACCTCCTCCGGCGTCTGGCTGCTGCTGCGGCCGCGCACCTTCCAGGTCATCATGGGCCTGTCGCTGATCGCCTATGCGGTCAACCTGTTCATCTTTGGCATGGGCCGGCTCTCGATAGACCGCGAGCCGGTGCTGCTGCCGCACCTGCCGGCCACGCTGCAGCACTATGACGACCCGCTGCCGCAGGCCCTGGTGCTGACCGCCATCGTGATCGGCTTTGCCATGACGGCACTGTTCCTGGTGGTGATGATGGCGTTGCGCGGGCTGTCTGGCTCCGACCACGTGGACGGCACGGAAGACCTGGGCAAGAACCTGGCCCCGGCCGGTGAGCTGGAGGACGGCCGATGACCGCCTGGCTGATGCCGCACCTGCTGGTGGTGCCGATCCTGCTGCCCATGGCCACCGGCGCCCTGATGCTGCTGCTGGGCGAAGAGCAGCGGCGCCTCAAGGTCGCAATCAACCTGTTTTCCACCGCGCTGTGGTTTGCCATAGCCATCGCCCTGCTGCGCTGGGTCGACGGCCAGGGCCAGGCCGGCCAGGCCGCCGTGGGCATCTACCTGCCCGGCAACTGGCAGGCGCCGTTTGGCATCGTGCTGGCGATCGACCGCTTGTCGGCGCTGATGCTGGTGCTGGCCGGCCTGGTGGCCTGTGCCTCGGTGCTGTTTGCTGCGGCGCGCTGGCACCGTGCCGGGGTGCACTTCCACCCGCTGTTCCAGTTCCAGCTGATGGGGCTGGCCGGCGCCTTTCTGACGGCAGACCTGTTCAACCTGTTCGTGTTCTTCGAGATCATGCTGGCCGCCTCCTACGGGCTGCTGCTGCACGGCTCGGGCCGCATCCGGGTGCAGGCCAGTCTGCACTACATCGCCATCAACCTGGCCGCGTCCTCACTGTTCCTGATCGGCGCCTCCATGCTGTATGGCGTGACCGGCACGCTCAATATGGCGGACCTGGCGCTGCGCATTCCGCAGGTGGCAGCGGCCGACCGTGGCCTGCTGCATGCCTCAGCCGGCATCCTGGCGGTGGCCTTCCTGGCCAAGGCGGCGATCTGGCCGCTCAACTTCTGGCTGGTGCCGGCCTACAGCGCGGCCACGGCGCCGGTGGGCGCGCTGTTTGCCATCATGAGCAAGGTCGGCCTCTACACGCTGCTGCGGCTGTGGACGCTGCTGTTTTCGGCAGACGCCGGCGCCTCGGCCTTCTTTGGCGGCAACTGGCTGATCGCGGGCGGCATGCTGACCCTGGTGTTTGGCGCCGTGGGCATGGTGGCCTCGCAGAAGCTTGGCAACCTGGCCGGCTATGGCGTGGTGGTGTCTTCCGGCACGCTGCTGGCGGCCTTTGGCTTTGGCCAGAGCGCGCTCACGGCCGGGGCGCTGTACTACATGCTGTCGTCCACGCTGGCGGCCTGCGCGCTGTTCCTGGTGGTGGACCTGATCGAGCGCTGGCGCAACGATGGCGCCACCTTCGCGCCGCATGAGCAGGGCGACCACGCGCCCTTCCTCTCACCCGACCTCAAGCCGCTGGTGGGCATCAACCTCGACGAAGAGCAGCAGGTGCTGATCGGCCGGGCCATTCCCGCGGCCATCGCCTTCCTGGGCCTGGCCTTCATGGGCTGCGCGGTGCTGATCGCCGGGTTGCCGCCGCTGTCGGGCTTCATCGGCAAGATGGCGATGCTGTCGGCCCTGCTCAACCCGCTGGGCCTGGGCCATGGCATTACCGATGTGGCCGGCGTGCCGGGGATCTCCAACACGCCGGGTGCGCCGCAATGGACGCTGCTGGCACTGGTGATCGGCTCGGGCCTGTTGAGCCTGATCGCCATGAGCCGCGCCGGCATCCGCCATTTCTGGGCGGCGCAGGGGCGCGGCGTGCCAACGCTGCGCATTGCCGAAGGCGTACCGATCGGCGCACTGCTGCTGGGCTGCGTGCTGCTGACGGTATTTGGCGGCCGGGCGCTGCGCTATACGCAAGACACGGCCGACGCGCTGCGGCAGCCACAGGCCTACCTGCAGGCGGTGATGCAGGCGCGGCCCGTGCCCAACCCGCAGAAGCCGGCGGCAACACCATGATCCGGCGCCTTGTCCCCCATCCGCTGCTGTCGGCAGCCCTGTTCGGCCTGTGGCTGTTGCTGGTGCAGTCGCTGGCCCCGCCTTCGCTGGCGATGGCGCTGCTGATCGCCATTGCCGGCCCGCTGCTGACCGACAGCCTGCGGCCGGCGCCAGTACGCGTGCGCCGGCCCTGGACGGCCTGCCGGCTGCTGGCCACGGTGCTGGCCGATGCCCTGCGCTCCAACCTGCAGGTGGCCTGGCTGCTGCTGACGCGGCGCGCCAGCGACATCCCCTCGGGCTTCGTCCACGTGCCGCTGGAACTGCGCGACCCGAACGCGCTCGCGGTGCTGGCACTGATCCTCTGCGCCACGCCGGGCTCGGCCTGGGCCGAGCTGGCGCTGGACCGCAGCGTGCTGCTGTTGCATGTGTTCGATGCGCGCGATCCGGCCCGGCTGGTGGCCGACATCAAGCAGCGCTACGAACGCCCGCTGATGGAGATCTTCGAATGAGCCCCTTCCTGATCTGGTCGCTGTGGACCGCCATGGGCTGCCTGGCGCTGGCCATGGCCTGCTGTCTGCTGCGCATGCTGCGCGGGCCCACCGCCCAGGACCGCGTGATGGCGCTGGACACCTTCTACATCAACGGCATGCTGGCCATGCTGGTGCTGGGCCTGCGCTATGGCAGCAGCATGTACTTCGAAGCGGCCATGCTGATCGCGCTGTTCGGCTTTGTCGGCTCCACCGCCATGTCCAAGTTCTTGCTGCGCGGCGAGGTGATCGAATGATCCCGGCAGCGCTGCCCTTCTGGGCCGAGATCGCCGTGGGCCTGCTGGCCTTGCTGGGCAGCCTGTTGGCGCTGCTGGGCTCGGTCGGCGTGCTGCGGCTGACGAGCTTCTTCCAGCGCATTCACGCCACCACGCTGGGCGCCACCATGGGCTGCTGGTCGCTGGTGGCCGCGACCATCATCTACTTCTCGGCCCGCGAGGGCACGCTGTCAGTGCACGCGCTGCTGATTGCCATCTTTGTCGCGCTGACGGTGCCGGTGACCACCATCTTCCTGATGCGCGCGGCGCTGTTCCGGGCGCGCCGGGCCGGGCGCACCGATGTGCCGCAAGGCCTGGGCGATGGCCCGGCAGGCGACGCTCAGTAGCTACAAAATATATAGCTAATAGCCGGCGCCAGTCCTGGGTTTCAGGCACTTTTCTTCATAAATTCAGCTGCCCGCGCTGCCGCGTGCGGATAGGGCCTCTCGGCTTGCGGCGATACTGCGCGCTCCGCCGTATTCGTCCCGCCCCGCCGCCATGCTTCCCGTCATCGCCATCTGCATCGGCGCCAGCATTGGCGCCCTCTCCCGCTGGGGCCTGGGCCTCTGGCTGAACACCCATGCGACCACCGTGCCCTGGGGCACGCTGGCCGCCAACCTCATCGGCGGCTACCTGATCGGCATCTGCGTGGCGGTGTTCCAGAGCCTGCCGCAGCTCGACCCGGTGTGGCGCCTGGCACTGGTGACCGGCTTCCTGGGCGGCCTCACGACCTTCTCCAGCTTCTCGGCCGAGGTGGTGGGCATGCTGCTGCAGCAACGCCTGGCCCTGGCCTTTGGCACCGCCTTGCTGCACGTGGCCGGCTCGCTGCTGCTGACGCTGGCAGGCGTCTACACTGCTACGTTTTTTCTAGCACAAAGCCGTTGACCCACCTGGACTTCAGGCCATTTTGACCAATATTTTCGGTAGCGGTGCAGGCTCAGCCTCGCGCTGCCGCAGCGCCGCTTCGCGCTCGGCGACGTAGCCCCGGGTGAGCGGCACGGCCTCTTGCCGGCGCGCCAGCTGGATCTGGAAGATGGCGATGTCCTGGTAGCGAAAGGCCGTCTCCGACATCGACAGATAAAACTCCCACATGCGGCAAAAGCGCTCGTCATAAAGCTCGCGCGCCTCTTCGCGCCGCGCCAGAAAACGCTCGCGCCACAGGCGCAGGGTGCGCGCGTAGTGCAGGCGCAGGATCTCGATATCGGTCACGACCAGGCCCGAGCGTTCTATCGCCGGCGTGCACTCCGACAGCGATGGCAGGCTGCCGCCAGGAAAGATGTACTTCTCTATCCACGGGTTGTTGAAGTCCGGCACGTCAGAGTTGCCGATGAAGTGCAACAGCATCACGCCATCGTCTTCCAGCAGCTCGTAGCACTGGCGAAAAAAGGCGTCGTGGAACTTGTGGCCCACGTGCTCGAACATGCCCACCGAGACGATGCGATCAAAGCGCCCTTGCGTGGCGCGGTAGTCTTCCAGCCGGTACTCCAGCGCGTCGGGCTGCGGCGTGGCGGCGCGCAGGCGCTCGGCCTCGGCGATCTGCTCGGTCGACAGCGTGATGCCGGTGACATGGCCCGCGCCCGCCACCGCCGCCAGGTAGCGCGACAGCCCGCCCCAGCCGCAGCCTATGTCCAGCACGCGCTGGCCCGGCTCCACCAGCAATTTGGCCGCGATGTGGCGCTTCTTGGCCAGTTGGGCCGCCTCCAGGTCCTGCTCGGGCGACTCAAAGTAAGCGCAGGAATACTGCCGATCCTCATCCAGGAACAGGCGGTAGAGCCGGTCGTCCAGGTCGTAGTGGTGGGCCACATTGGCACGTGCCTTGGCCGGCAGGTTGCGCTGCAGAAAGCCGCGCAGGCCCATGCGCACCCGGTCCAGCACGCGCACCGCCAGGCCGGGCCGCACCTGCTTGGAATCGCGCAGCAGCAGCTCGAGCAGGTCGTAGACGCTGCCCTGCTCCACGCACAGGCGCTGGTCCATGAACAGCTCGCCCAGTTGCAGATCCGGGTCGCGCAGCAGCGCACGCACGGCGGCGGCATCGGTGAAGCGGATCGCCACCTGCGGCGTGCCGCCATCGCCCAGCTCCAAGCGCCGGCCCGAGGGCAAGGCAATGGTCAAAGAACCGCGCCGGACCAGCGGCGCCAAGGCCCGGGCGAGTAAGCGTTCGGTAAAGTTCTGCAACATCCCCGCAGTGTGCCGCAAGCACGGCGGGGACGATCAGGCGTCGCCTGTAATTCGGTCGCGCTTCGCTAGCGAAGGGAAGAAGCGGAACCACAGCAGCGCCACAGCCACCGTCCCCACACCACCCAGCACCACCGAGCCGACCGGCCCCAGCAGCGCGGCCGTGGCGCCGGATTCGAATTCACCCAGCTGGTTGCTGGCGCCGATGAAGACCGAGTTGACCGCGCTGACCCGGCCGCGCATGGCGTCGGGCGTCTCCAGCTGCACCAGCGTCTGGCGCACCACCACGCTCACCATGTCTGCGCCGCCGGTCACGGCCAGCGCCACCAGCGACACCCAGATGTTGTGCGACAGCCCAAACACCAAGGTCGCCACGCCAAACAGCGCCACCGCGCCCAGCAAGGACACGCCCACGCGCCGCTCCAGCGGCCAGCGCGTGAGCACGATGGACATGGTCAAGGCCCCCACTGCCGGCGCCGAGCGCAGCAGGCCCAGGCCCCAGGGCCCGGTATGCAGGATGTCGCGCGCGAAGATCGGCAGCAGCGCCACCGCGCCGCCCAGCAGCACCGCGAACAGGTCCAGCGACACCGCGCCCAGCACCGGTTTGCGCTGCCAGATGAAGCGCACGCCCGCCAGCAACGTCTGCACCGACACCGGCTCGCGCGGCGCTGGTGCGTGGGCATAACGCACCTGGGAGATCAGCACGCAGCCGATCACAAACAGCACCGTGCAGGTGGCGTACACCGCAGTCGCCCCCGCCACGAACACCAGCCCACCCAGCGCCGGCCCACCGATGATGGCGGCCTGCTGCCCGGCCGACGAGAAGGCCATGGCACGCGGCAGCATCAGTGCCGGCACCAGCATGGGCGTAAGCGCCTGCTGCGCCGGCATCTGAAAGGCGCGCGCCATGCCCAGCAGCACCGACAGGCCCAGCAACAGATCGCGTCCCACCCAATGGCCTTGTGTGGCCAGCACCAGGGTCAGCGCCACCACGGCCTGCGCCACCAGGCAGGCAGCCACGATGCGGCCACGGTGCACGCGGTCGGCCACATGGCCGGCCACCAGCGTCAGCAACAGCGCCGGCGCGAACTGGTAGAGCCCGACCAGGCCCAGGTCCCAGGCACTGCTGGTCAGCTCGTACATCTGCCAGCCCACGGCCACCATCAGCATCTGCTGCCCTGCGGTGCCAAAGAGCCGGGTGGCCCAGAAACGGATAAAGGCGCGTTCTTGTAGCAGGTCGCGGAATCGATAGGCTGGCGCAGTCATGGCGCGCGAGCATAGTGCAAGCGGCTGACTGCTGCCGGACCTGCGCGCCCCCGCCGCATCCCCGACAATCGGCGGAATGGACAACACCCACAACCTGAACGACCGCCGCATCGCCGATGCCTGGGCAGAACTGCAAGCCTATGCCGACAGCGGCAACGCCCTCCAGGCCGACGCCTACCGGCTGGCCTTTTCCGACCCGGAGTTTTTGATCCGCCGTGAAACCCGCGGCATCCGCCTGCAGCTGGAAATGCTCAAGCCCGACCTGGAACAGCAGGCCCAAGGCATCGACAACACCATCGTCGTCTACGGCAGCGCGCGCTTCCTGCCGCCGGACGAGGCCCAGGCGCTGCTGGCCTCCGCCGAGGCCGCAGGCGACGCAGACGCAGTAGCCGCTGCCCGCCTGAAGGTGAAAAACGCCCACTACTACGAGCAGGCCCGCCTCTTTGCCCGGCTAGTGGCCACCGACAGCCTGCCCCGCCCGCGCGAAGAGCAGCTCTACATCTGCACCGGCGGCGGCCCCGGCATCATGGAAGCCGCCAACCGCGGCGCGCACGAGGCCGGCGCACTCACGGTGGGCCTGAACATCGCCCTGCCGCACGAGCAGAGCGGCAACCGCTTCATCACGCCCAGCCTGTCGTTCAAGTTTCACTACTTCGCGCTGCGCAAGATGCATTTCATGATGCGCGCCAAGGCGCTGGTGGCCTTCCCCGGCGGCTTTGGCACGCTCGACGAGCTGTTCGAGGTGCTGACGCTGGTGCAGACCAAGAAGTCGCGGCAAGTGCCCATCGTGCTGTTCGGGCGCGACTACTGGACGCGCCTGATCAACTTCGACGTGCTGGTGGAAGAAGGCACGATCTCTGCCGCCGACCTGAAGCTGTTCCACCTGACCGACGACCCGCAAGACGCCTGGGACTACATCCAGGCCTTCTACCGGCTGTGATCCTGCTGCTGCGCGGCCGGCAGGCCGTCGCGCAGCGACCAGGCGGCGCGCGAGCCGCCGCCTATCACCAGGCCCACAATCCAGAACACGCCTGATATCCCCACCACCGCGCCGGCCGCGCCAAACAGAACGGGCATGACTACGCTCGAGGCATTGATGGTCATCAGCCGCAGGCCCAGCGCCTCGCCGTGGCGCGCATGCGGCGTCACCTGGTGCAGCATGCTCATCACCATGGGCTGCACTGCGCCCAGCGAAAAGCCCAGCAGCACCGAGCACACACCCATGGCAAAGGCCGAAGGCAGCAGCGGGTAGACCGCAAAGAGCACGGCCGTGACAATGCTGGAGGTGGCGATCACCGCCCACTCGCGCACCCGCGCAGCAACCAACGGCAACACCAGGCGCACCACGGCCGCCGCCACCGCAAACACGCCCAGGATGGTGCCGATGGTGGAGGCACTGAAGCCGCGCTCGTGGCCAATCAGCGGCAGCACGAAGGTATGCACGTCCCAGCAGGACGACTGCAGCCAGTTCACGAACAGCAGGCGCCTGAACATGACGACGCGCAGCAGGTCCCAGACGCGCGGCTTGGGGCCTTTGCCCGACTGCGGCGCCACCACCACCGGCGGCAGTTCGCGCGTGCGGCGCGCCATGTACCAGCACACCAGCGGCAGGCCGGCCATCACGGCAAACGCCGTGCGGTAGCCCGCATGGTCGATCAGCAGCCCGGCCGCGAACGGCCCGACAAAGTTCGCCACCGCAGGCGCAATGCCCAGCCAGCTGAACACCTGCTTGAGCTGCGTGGCGCTTTCGGCGGCACGGCCGACATGGCGCTGCAGCGCGATCACCGCCGTGCCGGTAGCGCCGCCGGTGAGCAGGGCCGCCAGGCACAGCACCGGATAGATCGGGAATGCAGCCGCACTGCCCGCACCGATCACGGCCGCCACCACCGCATAGGACAGCGGCCGGCGCAGGCCATGCCGGTCGGCAAAGCGGCCCGCCGGCAGCGCAAGAAAGACCTGCGCCAGCGCGAACAGCGCCAGCAGGCCACCCACCGCAGCCGGGCTATCGCCCTCGGACAGCGCCAGCAGCGGCGCGGTCATGCGGGTGCCGGCCATGGCGGCGTGCAGAAAAACCTGCGCCAGGATCAGGCGGATCAGCTCAGGCGTCATGGGGCGGGCTCGCCCTCTGCCTCGTCGTCGGTGGCCGGCAGCAATGCCTGGGCCTGCGCATCAGGCAGCGCCTCGACGTTCTTCAGCGCGCGGCGCATCTGCCGGGTGCGGGTGTCGGCCTTGTCCAGCGTGTCGGCGGCCTTGTGCACCTGCTCGCGGATGCGCACCACCCATTCGCCGTAGCGCTCGAACTCGGTCTTGACCGCGCCCAGCACGCGCCAAACCTCCGACGCCTGGCGCTCCAGCGCCAGCGTACGAAAGCCCATGTGCAAGCTGTTGAGCATGGCCAGCAAGGTGGTCGGGCCGGCCAGCGTGACGCGGTAGTTGCGCTGCAGCGCATCCATCAGGCCGGGCCGGCGCAGCACCTCGGCGTAGAGGCTTTCAATCGGCAGGAACAGGATGGCGAAATCGGTGGTGTGCGGCGGCGACAGGTAGCTCTCGGAGATGGTTTTGGCCTCGGCACGGATGCGCGCCTCCAGCGCCTTGGCGGCCGCCTCGGCGCCTGCGGCGTCGGCGCGGTCATGGGCGTCCAGCAGGCGCTCGTAGTCTTCGCGCGGGAACTTGGCGTCGACCGGTAGCCAGACCGGTGCGCCATCGTCGCCACGGCCGGGGAAGCGAATGGCAAAGTCCACGCGCTGGCCGCTGCGCGGCCGGGTCTCGACCTGCTTGCCGTACTGCTCCACCGTCAGCACCTGCTCCAGCAACGCCTCCAGTTGCACCTCGCCAAACATGCCGCGCGTCTTGACGTTGGTCAGCACGCGCTGCAGGTCACCCACGCCATTGGCCAGCGACTGCATCTCGCCCAGGCCCTTGTGCACCTGCTCCAGCCGGTCGGCCACCTGCTTGAAGCTTTCGCCCAGACGGGTTTCCAGCGTGTTCTGCAATTTCTCGTCTACGGTCTGCCGCATCTCGTCGAGCTTGGCGGCGTTGGACTGCTGCAGTTGCGCCAGTTGCGTCTCCAGCGTGGCGCGCACCTCGGCCATGCGCCGCGCGTTGGATTCAGACAAGCCCTGCAGTTGCGTGGCCAGCGTGTTCTGCAGCAACGTGAGCTGCTGCGCAAAGGCATCGATCTGCAGGTTCTGCGTGCGTATGGCTTCTGCGCTTTGCGCGGACAGGCTGCGCTGCAAGGTGGCAAAGGCCTGCGCCAGCTCCTGCCGGCCGCTGCGCGCGTCGCCTGCCAGTTCACGGCGCAGTTCGCGCTCGCCGCGTTCGCTGCGCTCACTGGCGCCGTCGATGGCGCTCAACAACTCATCCCGCCCCTCGCTCCCTGGCCGCCGCAGCAGCAACACGACCAACAACAACACATTGACAAGCGCCAGTAGCAACAGCGCCCAACGCTCCAGGCCGATGTCGGTCAAACCGCCCTCCCCGCCACCGTATTGACCGGCGTAAGCGGGCCATCGCCATGGAAGAAGGCAATCAGGTTGTCCGCCGCCAGCCCGGCCATGGCGCGCCGGGTCGGCACCGTGGCGCTGGCGATGTGCGGCGTGAGCACGACGTTGGTCAGCGCCAGCAGATCAGGGTGCACGCGCGGCTCGCCCTCGAACACGTCCAGCCCGGCGGCGGCAATGCGGCCTTCGCGCAGCGCAGCCGCCAGTGCAGCGTCGTCCACGATGCCGCCGCGCGCAATGTTGATCAGGGTCGCAGTGGGCTTCATCAAGGCCAGCTCTGCTGCGCCAATGGCATGGTGCGATGACGCGCTGTAGGGCAGCACCAGCACCAGGTGGTCGGCCGTCTGCAGCAGCTCTTGCTTGTCGACATAGCGCGCCTTGCATTCGGCCTCCAGCGCCGGGGCCAGGCGCGAGCGGTTGTGGTAGACCACATTCATGCCAAAGCCATGCGCGCCGCGCCGGGCTATGCCCTGGCCGATGCGGCCCATGCCCAGGATGCCCAGCGTGCTGCCATGCACATCGGCACCGGCAAACATGTCGTAGCGCCAGCGCTTCCATTCGCCGCGGCGCAGGAAGTGCTCGCTCTCGGTAATGCGGCGCGCGGTGGCCATCAGCAGCGCAAAGCCGAAGTCGGCCGTGGTCTCGGTGAGCACGTCGGGCGCGTTGGTGCCCTGCACGCCGGCCGCGCTCATGGCATCGACGTCGAAGTTGTTGTAGCCCACGGCCATGTTGGCGCAGATGCGCAGCTCCGGGCAGGCCGCCAATACGGTGGCGTCGATGCGCTCGCTGCCGGTGGTCAGCACGCCCTGCTTGCCCTGCAGGCGCGCGATGAGTTGCGCGGCGTCCCAGGCTTCGTCCGCCTGGTTGTGCTCGACCTCGAAATGCTGCGACAGCAGCGCCACGGTTTCAGGAAACAGCGCGCGTGCCAGAAGAATGCGGGGCTTGCTCATGTCGGGGAAGTCTCCTATCAGAAGAAAACAAAGCTCATGACCAGGAACAGCGGCACCAGGATGGCGCCCGACCAGGCCATGTAGCCAAAGAAGCTGGGCATGCGGATGCCCCGGCTCTCGGCAATCGCCTTGACCATCAGGTTGGGCGCGTTGCCGATATAGGTGTTGGCACCCATGAACACAGCGCCGGCCGAGATCGCCGCCAGCGTGGGCGCGAAGTGGCTCATGAGCGTGGCCGCGTCACCGCCCGCCGTATTGAAGAACACCAGGTAGGTCGGCGCGTTGTCCAGAAAAGAACTGAGCACCCCTGTTGCCCAGAAATACATGACCGGGTCAGGGCTGCCGTCGGCACGGGTCACGGCCGTCACCACTGCGCCAAAGGGCCCGGCCGTGCCGGCGCGCAGCATGGCGATCACCGGGATGATGGTCAGGAAGATGCCGGCAAAGAGCTTGGCCACTTCCTGCATGGGCGCCCAGTTGAACTGGTTGTCTGCATGCACCCGGGCCGGCGTGATGGCCAGCGACAGCAGCGTGATCGCCACCAGGCCGATATCGCGCAGCAGGCCGGGCAGGCCGACCTCGGTGCCGAACACGTTGAACATCACCGGCGACTTCCACAGCCCGCTCATCAGCACCAGGCCGACGACGCCGCCCAGCAGCCAGAAGTTGATGGCGCCATCGAAGCCGAAGGCGGGCGTATCGGGTGTCGGGTCGCGCGGCAGCACGCCCTCGCGGCCGAAGTACCAGCGGTCGATGGCAAAGAACAGGGCCAGCAACGTGCCGACCAGGAACAACGTCTCTGGCAGCAGGTGCGAAACGGTCCAGAAGAAGCTCACGCCCTTGAGGAAACCCAGGAACAGTGGCGGGTCCCCCAGCGGCGTGAGCGAGCCGCCAGCGTTGGAGACGATGAAGATGAAGAAGACGATGACATGCGCGCGGTGCTTGCGGTTGTCATTGGCCCGGATCAGCGGCCGCAGCAGCAGCATGGAGGCACCCGTGGTGCCCATGAAGCTGGCCAGCACCGCGCCTATGGCCAGGATGGCGGTGTTGAGCCCCGGGCTGCCATGCAGGTTGCCCCTAATGAAGATGCCGCCCGACACCGCGAACAGCGCAGCCAGCAGCAGGATGAAGGGCAGGTATTCCGCCAGCAGCGCATGCACCAGGTTCACGCCGGCCGTCGATACGCCAAAGGTCCAGGCAAAGGGCAGCAGAAACAGCAGGCCCCAGCCCGCCGCCACCTTGCCGAAGTGGTGGTGCCAGAAGGCGGGCGCCACCAGCGGCACCAGCGCAATGGACAGCAGCAGGCCCGCAAACGGCAGGCCCCACCACGCGGCCAGCGTGGCGCCGTCCAGATCGGCGGCCCGCGCCAAGGCCGGCAGCAACAACAGGCAGGCGGCGACCGCAGCACGGCTGCAGGGCTTGGCATGGCGCATGGGCGCGCTCCTTGGGAAAGGGAAAGGGAGTGCGCTCAAACCGGCGAAGGGATCTCAAACACCTGCCGCAAATAGGCCAGGTATTTTTCGTCGTCGCACATGTTCTTGGCTGGCGTGTCCGACAGCTTGGCCACCGGCTGGCCGTTGCAGCGCACCATCTTGATGACGATCTGCAGCGGCACGTGGGCCGGCGGGTCGCCCAGGTCGTTGGTCAGGTTGGTGCCAATACCAAAGGCCAGCTGGCAGCGCCCGTTGAACTGCTTGTACAGCTCGATGGTGCGCGGCACCGTCAAGCTGTCGCTGAAGATCAGGGTCTTGGTGCGCGGGTCCACACGGTTGTGGCGGTAGTGCTCCAACAGGCGCTCACCCCAGGCAAACGGGTCGCCACTGTCGTGGCGCGCGCCATCGAACAGCTTGCAGAAGTACATGTCGAAGTCGCGCAGGAAGGCGCTCATGCCGTACACGTCCGACAGCGCAATGCCCAGGTCGCCGCGATACTCCTTGGCCCAGGTCTCAAAGCCAAACACCTGGCTGTCACGCAGCCGCGGGCCCAGCGCCTGGCAGGCCTGCAGGTACTCGTGCGCCATGGTGCCCAGCGGTGTCAGGCCCAGTTGCATGGCATACAGCACATTGCTGGTGCCTGCGAACTGGCCTTGCGGCCCGGTGCCCAGCCGGCCCGACAAGGTAGACAGGACCTCTTCATGCCAGGTGCGGCTGAAGCGCCGGCGCGTGCCGTAGTCGGCAATCTTCAGCGCCTGCAGTCCCTCGCCCTGCAACTGCATGATCTTTTGCTCCAGCCGCGCGCGGCCGTTGCCAAGGTCTGGCGTGGGCTGGGTGTTGCGGAAGTAGACCTCGTTGACGATGGCCAGCACCGGGATCTCGAACAGGATGGTGTGCAGCCACGGCCCTTCGATGGTGATGTCGATGTCGCCCGAGGGCAGCGCAGTAATGGTGATGTTGCGTGGGTTGAGCTGGAACAATCCCAGGAAGTCGACGAAGTCGCTCTTGATGAAACGCATGGAGCGCAGGTAGGCCAGCTCGGCCTCCTGAAAGCGCAGGCCGCACAGCGCCTGGACCTCTTCGCGGATCTCGGCCGCATAGGGTGCCAGCGCCACTCCCGGCGTGCGGCAGCGAAAGCGGTATTCCACGTGCGCCCCGGGGAACTGGTGCAGCACGACCTGCATCATCGTGAACTTGTAGAGGTCGGTATCGAGCAGGCTGTTGATGATCATGGTGCGGTGCAGATCAGGCCGATGCGCCGAAGGCGATGCGGGGCCATCGGGCATTTTCGCATCCCGTGCACAAGCCTGCAGCGCGAGTGGCATCAGGCTTGGAATTTGCATGCCACACTCCCTGCGCTCGAGCGCCGCCACACGGCGCCGCGCACATACCAAAAACGTCTTTGTCTCGCAGGAGGAATTCACCGATGACCCTATCCCCTCAATCCACGTCCACCAAGTCCAGGCACACGCACTGGCGCGCCACACCGCCGCTGCTGGCCCTGCTGCTTGCATTGGCTGGCTGCGGCGGCGGCAGTGGTGATGGCCCCCCCATCCCCGTCGACACCGCGCAGAACTCCTGCACGCTCAGCACCGACACGGGCAGCGTCGTGGTCGGCTCCGGCCAGGCCGGCGACCCGTCCGCCCCTGAACCTGCCAGCGGCTACCGCCTTGGCAAGACCGCCGTCTACGCCACCAAGTACATGGTGGTCACCGCCAACCCCCTGGCCTCCAAGGCCGGTTGTGATGTGCTAAAGAACGGCGGCAGCGCCGCTGATGCAGCCGTGGCCGTGCAAACCGTGCTGGGCCTGGTCGAGCCGCAATCCTCTGGCCTGGGCGGCGGCGCCTTCATGCTGTATTACGACGCCCGGACCAAGAAGGTCCAGGCCTATGACGGCCGCGAAACCGCGCCTGCCGCTGCCACAGAAAACTACCTGCGCTGGGTCAGCGACACCGACCAATCCCTGCCCCAGCCCGGCGGCGCGCGCGCCAGCGGCCGCTCCATCGGCACACCGGGCGCTGTCCGCATGCTGGAGCTGGCCTGGCGCGACCACGGCCACCGCCCCTGGAGCGAGCTGTTCACCCCGGCCATCGGCCTGGCCACCGACGGCTTCCTGATCAGCGGCCGCATGGCTGACGCCATCGCCGGCGGCGCCACCGGCCTCAAGCGTGACGCCGAGGCCACTGCCTACTTCTTCAACGCAGACGGTAGCCCCAAGGGCCTGGGCACGCGCTTGCGCAACCCGGCCTATGCCAGCACGCTCGGCACCATCGCCGCGGGCGGCGCCAACGCCTTCTACACCGGCCCGGTGGCAGCGGGCATCGTCGCCAAGATCAAGGCCACCAGCGGCGGCTCGCCGGCCGTGGCCATCACGCCCGGCCTGACCGAGCTCAGTGACCTGGCCAACTACCAGGCCAAGCGCCGCGACCCGGTCTGCACCACCTACCGCGACTACTGGGTCTGCGGCATGTCGCCACCTTCGTCCGGCGGCATCGCCGTGGCGTCGGCGCTTGGCGTGCTGGAGAACTTCAACCTGGCCCCGCTCAAGCCCACCGGCAGCCTGGCCGAAGGCGGCAAGCCCACGGTGCAAGGCGTGCACCTGGTGAGCGAGGCCGAGCGCCTGGCCTATGCCGACCGCGACAAGTACGTGGCCGACACCGACTTCACGCCCCTGCCTGGCGGTAGCTGGAACACGCTGCTGAACAAGCCCTACCTGAAGAGCCGCGCTGCGCTGATCGACACCACCAAGAGCATGGGCACGGCCCAGGCAGGCGTCTTCGGCTCGGCGGCGCAGGGCGTGTCGCTGATCGAAGAGCGCGGCACCACGCACTTCACCATCGTCGATGCCGCCGGCAACGCGGTAGTGATGACGACCACGGTGGAAGCGGGCATGGGCTCCTACCACTTCACGCAGGGCTTCATCCTGAACAACCAGCTGACCGACTTCTCGGCCGCCCCGACCGACAGCGCTGGCCTGCCCGTGGCCAACAAGCTCGAAGCCGGCAAGCGCCCGCGCAGCTCGATGGCGCCCACGCTGGTGTTCAAGAAGGCAGCCGACGGCTCCATGGGCGACTTCCTGATGGGCACCGGCTCGCCAGGCGGCGGCACCATCATTCAGTACGTCACCAAGACCATCGTCGGCGTGCTCGACTGGGGCCTGGATGCGCAGCAAGCCACCTCGCTGGTGGACTTTGGCGCCAGCAATAGCGTCACCACCAGTCTGGGCGGCGAGCACCCGGTGCTGGACATCACAAACGGGGGCAACAACGACCCGCTGATCGTCGGCCTGCGGGCGCTGGGCCACACCGTGTCCACCTCGGCGCAATCCAGCGGCATCGGTACCGTGATCAGCACCACGCGCAATGGCGGCCCGGTGCTGCAGGGCGGCGCCGACCCGCGCCGCGAAGGCATCGTGTTGGGTAACGCTAACTAGAGCGACAAGGGGGCCTGCGGTATGAACTGCAGCGCCCCCAACACCTCGCGCAGCCGGGCCGGCAAAGGCACCGGCCGGCGCGAGGCCCGGTCCACGTAGACGTGCACAAAATGGCCGCGCGCAGCCGTCAGCTCGCCGCCGGCCGCAAACAAGCCCACCTCATAGCGCACGCTGGACGAACCCAGTGCTGCCACGCGTATGCCGGCCTCCACCGCATCGGGGAAGGCAATCGGCGCAAAGTAATTGCACTGCGTCTCTATCACCAGCCCTATGGTCGCGCCGCCATGGATGTCGAGCGCGCCCTGCTCGATCAGGTGCGCATTCACCGCCGTATCGAACCAGCTGTAATAAACGACGTTGTTGACGTGGCCATACACATCGTTGTCGGCCCAGCGCGTGCCGATGGCGCGAAACGCGCGGTAGGCACTGCGCGGCTCAGGCGCGGGCCGCGTGGCGGAGGAAACGGGCGAGGTATTCATCGCGCCGGATTCTGCCAGCCGGCGCAGCAGGCAGGGCCGCGCACGCGGGACAGCGGCGCCCGCGCAGCAAAACTATGAAATAGATAGCTATAAGCCCAGTCCGCACCTGGGCTAGAGGCATATTTCATCAATATTTTGTAACTACTCAGGTCCCCGGATTCGCTAATAGACAATAGCGGCAATGCCCAGCCACCCGAGCCAGCCCGACCTCCCAGCGTTGCCCGATCTCAGCACGCTGAGCCACGCGCAGAAGGACGAACTGATCAGGATGCTGTGGCCGCTGCTGGGGCAGGTGCAATCGCTCACCGCCCAGCTCGCAGTGATGCAAGCGCGCATCACCGAGCTCGAAGCCCGGCTGGCCCTCAACAGCCGCAACTCCAGCAAGCCGCCCTCCAGCGATGGCCTGGCCAAACCCGCCCCGAAGTCCCTGCGCCCCAGCGGCCAGCGCCCTCTAGGCGGCCAGAAGGGCCACGGCGGCCACACGCTGCGCCAGAGCGCCGAAGTCGACCAGGTCATCACCCACCAGAGTGCCCCCCGCTGCAACGCCTGCCAGGAGTTGCTGGCCCAGCACGAGGTCATCGCCCAGCGCCAGGTCTTCGAACTCCCGGCGCTGCGCGCCCAGGTCATCGAACACCAACTGATCCGCTCCACCTGCCGCTGCGGGGCCGTGCACCAAGGCAGCTTCCCCGAGGGCATCAGCGCTCCCACGCAATACGGCCCCCGGGCCAAGGCCCTGGCCGTGCATTTGAACCAGCACCACCTGGTGCCCCTGCAGCGCACCTGCGAGCTCCTGCGCGACGCCTTTGGCCTGCCCCTGTCCCAAGCCAGCGTGCTGGCCTTCTGCCACCAGGCGGCCCAGACCCTGGCGCCCACGGTAGCGGCCATCGGGCAGGCCGTACAAGGCGCCCCCGTTGTGCACGCCGATGAGACCGGTATCCGGGTCAAGGGCACCCTGGCCTGGTTGCACTGCGCCGTCACGGCCTCGCTGACGTGGCTGGGGCTGCATGCCAAGCGTGGCAGCGCAGCCTTCGAAGCCCTGGGCATCCTGCCCGGCGTGCGGGGCACGCTGGTGCACGACGGGCTGGCCAGCTACAAGGGGCTGGACTGCACGCACAGCCTGTGCAATGCGCACCACCTGCGGGAGCTGACCTTCGTGCACGAGCAGATGGGCGAGAGGATCTGGGATGGCTGGGCGCGCGAGATGATGGAGCTGCTGCTGCAGGCGCAGCGCGAGGTGGCGCAAGCAGACTCACCACTTCCGCTGGAGCGCCAGGCCTGGTTCGAAGCGCAGTGGGAACAGTTGCTGCAGCGCGGGGAGCGGCTGCACCCGGAGGTCTTGCCCTCGGGGGCGCCCCGCAACAGACAGGGCCGCCACCAGCAGAGCAAGGCGTTCAATCTGCTCAAGCGCCTGCGCGTGCACCGCCGCGAGGTCTGGCGCTTCATGACCGATGCGGACGTGCCTTTTACCAACAACCTGGCCGAGCAGGCCCTGCGCATGTCCAAGGTCCGACAGAAGGTCTCGGGCTGCTTTCGCACGCGGGAGGGGGCCGATACCTTCTTTACCCTGCGCTCCTATCTGGCCACTATGCGCAAGCAGCGCGCCTGCCTCTTTGACTGCCTCATCAGTGTCTTCTCGGGGAACACCAGGCAGCCTGTGCTGTAGGGGCGATGCTGTTCGGTTGCCTGCGCTCGCCCTGCACCGTTCGGCGGGCCTGCCGCTGTACGTAGGCCCCAGGCTTCGACCACCTCTGCCCTCAGGGGGCTGAGTAGTTACAATTCCCCCACCACAACCGGCAGCAGCTCGCGCACGGTTTGCAGCAGCAGCGCCTGCAGGCGCTCGGCCGGGGCCTCCAGCGCGGCCTGGGTGCGGTAGAGCGACAGGCCCAGCCCCGGCAAGGGCGGCAGGCCGCTGCGGGCCGGGTCCAGCAGGCACAGGGAAGCCGGCAGGCCGATGCGGGTGCGCAGCGTCAGCCCCAGGCCAGAGGCTGATGCCGCCCACAGCGCGGCCACGCTGGCGCTGCTGAAGGCCGGGCGCCAGGGAATGCCGGCGCCGTCGAGCGCGGCGGTGGCGATCTCGCGCAGCGGGCATGGCGCGTCGAGCAGCACCAGGGGCAGCGGCTCGCCAACCGGCACCGGCTGCGTGGCGCTGCCGGCCGGCCCGATCCAGTGCAGGGGCAGCTCGGCAATGTGCTGGCCGCCCGGGCCGGGCGGGCCGCAGTCCCAGGCCAGGGCCAGATCCAGCGTGCCGGTGGCGATGGCCTCGCGCAGCTCGCTGCTGCGGGCTACGCGCACGTCGATCTGCACCCGGGGATGCGCGCGGGCGAAGCGGCCCAGCACGTCGGGCAGCAGGCGCTCGCCAAAGTCTTCTTGCAAGCCCAGGCGCACGCGGCCTTGCAGGTCGGTGCCGCGCACGGCGGCCACGGCCTCGTCGTTCAGGTCGAGCATGCGGCGCGCGTAGGCCAGCAGGGTTTCGCCGGCCTCGGTCAGGGCCAGGCCGCGGCCGGCCTTGCGCAGCAGCGGCGTGCCGGCCTGCTCTTCGAGCTTCTTCAGCTGCGCGCTGACGGCCGAGGTGGATCGCCCCAGCCGGTCGGCCGCGCGGGCGTAGCTGCCCAGCGCCATGCCGGTGGCAAAGCTGCGCAGCACATCGATGTCGAGGTTGATCGTGCCCATGGCAACCATCCTGTTTAACAAAACCGTAGAGCCTGAATTTTCTGATATTCAGGATCAACGCGCAGCGCAAGACTCCCCATCCCTGATACCGCGCTGGAGTTTTCGATGCCGCACCGCCCTGCCCTTGCCCCCGTGTTTGACCGCCGCCACCGCTGGAAGGTGCTGGGCGTGGGCGTGGCAGCCAATGCCTGCTTCTCTGCCGCCATCAACGGCTTGCCGACGGCTGCCGTGCTGGTGCGCTCTGGCTACCAGTTGGACAACGCCGCGCTGGGACTGGTGCTGGGCCTGATGGGCCTGGGCGTGGCGCTGGGCGAGCTGCCCTGGGGCCTGCTGACCGACCGCTGGGGCGACCGGCCGGTGCTGCTGCTGGGCCTGGGCAGCACCGCCGCCGCGCTGGCGGCCATGGCGCTGTGGGGTTCCCCCTCCGCCGGCCATGTGCCCGGGCTGGCGCTGCTGGCCTGCGGGCTGCTGCTGGTGGGCTTGCTGGGCGGCAGCGTCAACGGCTCCAGCGGCCGCGCGGTGATGACCTGGTTTGGCCCCGAGGAACGCGGCCTGGCCATGAGCATTCGCCAGACCGCCATCCCGCTGGGCGGCGGCCTGGGCGCGCTGGTGCTGCCGGCGCTGGCCCTGCACCAGGGTTTTGCGGCCGTGTATGCGCTGCTGGCCACGGCCTGCGTGGTGACGGCCATGCTGACCTGGCGCTGGCTGCATGAGCCGGCCGGGCCTGTTGCCACGGCGGCCGTGGCCGATGCCGGCAGCCCCGCGCCCGGCCCGCTGCGCGACCGCCAGATCTGGCGCCTGGTGCTGGCCATTGGCATCCTGTGCGCGCCGCAATTTGCCATCCTGAGCTTTGGCACGGTGTTTTTGCACGACGTGCTGCATGCCGGCACCGCCGTCACCACCGCCGCCATGGTGGCGCTGCAGACCGGCGCCATGGTGATGCGCATCGCCAGCGGCCGCTGGACCGACCGCCACGGCCACCGGCGCGGCTACCTGCGCGCCTGCACCGGCCTGAGCGTGCTGCTGTTTGCCGTGCTGGCCGCAGCCGCGCTATATGCCGGCCGCGCCGTGCCGCATACCGCGTTGACGGTGGCAGTTGCCGTGTGGCTGGCGCTGGCCGGCACCTGCGTGTCGGCCTGGCACGGCGTGGCCTATGCCGAGCTGGCCACACTGGCTGGCGCGCGCCGCGTGGGCACGGCGCTGGGCATGGCCAATACCGCCGTGTTCGTGGTCTGCTTTGCCACGCCGCTGGCGATCGGCCAGGGGCTGCCGCTGGCGGGCTGGGGCGGCGTGTGGCTGGGGGCGGCGTGCTGCGCGCTGGCGGCGCTGCCGCTGTTTGCTCTTGCGCGCGGGCAGCGTCAGGCAAAGCTGCGGAACACCTCGTCCAACTGCGCCACATAGCCGCGCTTGGCCTCGTCCGAGGCAAAGCTGCCCTCAAACGCATTGCGCCCCAACTGGTAGGCGTGCCGCGCGGTCAGGCCGGTGGCGGCGAAGGTCTGCAGGAAGTTGTCGTTCATGTAGCCGCCGAAGTAGGCGGGGTCATCTGAATTGACGGTGGCCACCAGGCCTGCGTCCAGCAGCGCGCCCAGGTTGTGGTCGGCCAGGTCGGGGAAGACGCAGAGCTTCTGGTTGGACAGCGGGCAGACGGTGAGGGGAATGCGCTCGCGTGCCAGACGCGCCATCAGGTCCGCGTCGTGGATGGCCTGCACGCCGTGGTCTATGCGCTCTACCTGCAGCACGTCGAGCGCGCTCCAGATATAGGCCGGCGGGCCTTCCTCGCCGGCGTGGGCGACCAGGCGCAGGCCCAGTTCGCGGCTGCGCGCGAAGACACGGGCGAACTTCTCGGGCGGGTGGCCCAGCTCGCTCGAATCCAGGCCGACGCCAATGAACTTGTCGCGAAACGGCAGCGCCGCCTCCAGCGTGGCAAAGGCGTCTTCCTCGCTCAGGTGGCGCAGGAAGCACAGGATCAGCTCGGCGTCTATGCCGAAGTCGGCCTTGGCATCCGTGCAGGCGCGGTGCAGGCCATGGATCACCGTCTGCATCGCCACGCCGCGCGCAGTGTGGGTTTGCGGGTCAAAGAACAGCTCGGCGCGCAGCACCTTGTCGGCCGCAGCGCGCACAAAGTAGGCGCGCGCCATGTCGTAGAAATCCTGCTCCTGCAGCAGCACGCTGGCGCCGGCGTAGTAGATGTCGAGGAAGCTCTGCAGGTCGGTGAAGGCGTAGGCGCTGCGCAGCGCATCGACGCTGGCATAGGGCAGCGCCACGCCATTGCGCTCGGCCAGCGCAAAGATCAGCTCGGGCTCGAGCGAGCCCTCGATGTGGATGTGCAGCTCGGCCTTGGGCATGGCGCGCAGCAGATCGGGCAGGCGGGCGGGGGAAATGGCGTCGGGCGCGAAGGGGAAGTCCGTCATGGCAAGGCAGGTCTCAAAAGAACACAGGGAAATGCCTTGCAGGATACGTGCAAGCTTTTACGGCCTTGGTGGCGGATTTGTATGGGGGCGCTATGGAAATCGTGAATGGGCGGGCTGTGTGGCCTCCGCGCACAGGCCGAAACTACTGAATTGATAGCTAATAGCCCAGGTGGCGCCTGGGCTAGAGGCACTTTTCATCAAAATCCCCCGCCGCGCCGGCTCGCGGCGCGCGCCTTTCGCCTGCTCACCCAGACCAAGAGGCCCGTGCCACACAGCAGGGCCACGGCCAACCCTGTGATGCAGACCAGCACGCGCCCCCACCAGCCCAGGATGCGGCCGGTGTGCAGCGGGTACTGCCAGATCAGGAGCCGGTCTGCGGCCGAGCCGCTGTCATAGCCGCTCATGCCCTTGAGCGCGCCGGTCTGGTCGTCGATGAACACCTGCTCGTAGCGCAGCCGCAGCAGGCGCTCGCGCATGCCGTCTTCCTTGAAGGCGATGCGGTAGGCGCCAAGCTGGGGAATGTGGCTGGCGTACCAGGGCAGGAACGGCTGCGCGGTGGGCGGCAGATGCGCCCGCGCACGCTGCACGGCCTCTTGCGTGGCGAATGCGGGCGGCGCCAGCGGCGGGGCGCGCCGCGGCAGTGCCTGCACGGGGTGCGGCGTGATCGGCGCAAACCAGCGCACAACGGGCCGGAACACCTCGTCGCCCAGGTTGAAGTAGACGCCGGAGACCGCCAGCAGCACGGCGGCCGGCAGGCTCCACAGCCCGGCCGCGCGGTGTAGATCGAAATTGGTGCGCGACCAGGATGCGCCGCGCTTGATCTGCCAGGCCGGCACCCAGCGGCGCCAGAAGCCGCCGGCCCAGCTTGCGGCCCTGGGCAGGGTCAGGCAGGCGCCCACGAGCGAGGACAACAGCCACAGCAGCGCCATGCCGCCCGTCAGCCACATGCCCCATTTGCCGGGCAGGTGGAACTTGCGGTGCAGCACGTCCAGGAAAGCCATCAGGTGCAGGCGGTCGATCTTGAAGGCGCCCCATTGGCGCTGGCCCAGCACGGCGCCTGTGGCGGGGTCTATGAACAAGCGGTCGAAGCCCAGCGCATGGGGCTTGCCGGTGGCGGGGTTGATGCGCGGGACGATCCGCAGCTCAAGCGATTCTCCCGGCTGCCCGTCGAGCGGAAACTGGCCCACGCGCAGCCGTGCGTCCGACTGTTCCACGCGTGCAATCAACTCGTCTGCCGGCAAGGGCGGCCGGGCATGGCCGGTGCGCATCAGCCCGGGGTTGAGCCAGGCGTCAAGCTCGTGCTCGAACGCGATCAGGCTGCCCGTGAGCGCGTTCACGAGCAGCAAGGCCATCAGCACCAGGCCGCAGCAGCGGTGCAGGGCCACCCAGAGCTTGCGCCCCATGGGCTGCCTACCAGCGGTGTGTGTAGCTGACGGTCAGCACGGCGCCGGCGGCCGGCAGGCGGCTGTTGTTGTTGCCGCTGCGCAGCAACTGGCTGTAGAGCGGCAGGTAGTACTTGTTGAACAGGTTCTGCACGCCCACGGTCACCGTGTTCTTGTTGTCCAGCTTGTAGCGGGTCACCAGGTCTACGGTGTAGTAGCTCTTCACGTCGGCCCGGGCAAATTGCGTGCGGCCATCGGCCAGGCGGTAGTCCTTGGCGCCGAACCAGGTCAGCATCACCCGCGTGCTCCAGCGCGCATCGGGTTGGTACTGGACATAGCCGGTGAGCTTGAGCGGTGGAATGCGGTAGCCGGTCATGGGCCGGGAATCGGTCGCGCCCTGCGGGGTTTCGCGGCCCTGCATCCAGGTCAGCGTGCCGCCGGTGGCCCAGATGTCCCTATCGCCATAGTGATCGACCGTGGCCTCCACGCCGCGAATGCGCTCGCTGGTGCGGGTCAGCACCAGGCCGTTGTTGAAGGACTGCACAGCCCCCAGGTCGGAGCTTGAGCGGAACAGCGCCAGCGAGCCCGTGGTGCTGGCAAAGCGCCCGCGCCAGCCGATCTCGTAGTTGTCGGTCTTGACCGGCTCCAGTTGCGAAGAGTTGATGTCGAAGCCCGCCTGCGCATTGCGAAGCTGCAGACCCACATCAGGCAGATCAAAGCCCTGGCTGAACGAGGTGTAGACCTCATGCCCCGCAAAAGGCTTGAACGCCAGGCCGGCGTTGTGCATCACGGCGCTGTAGCTGACCTCGCCGCCCTTGACCGTGGCCGGGTTGGCCAGCCGGGACTGGGACAGCGGCTGGAAGTCGTCGAACGAGGCACTGGCCCGCTCGTAGCGCAGGCCGGCCTCGGCCGACCACTGGTCGTTGAACTTGTGCTGCAACTGGCCGAAAGCGCCCAGGCTGCGCGTCTTGGTCCAGGGCAGGTACATCTGCTGCTTGACGGTGCGAAAGACCAGGCCGCCGCTGGCGTCGTAGATGGCCGGGTCGAACACGTCGATCGGCATGTTGCTGCGCTCCTGGATGAAGTCCGCGCCCCACATCAGCCGGCTGTCGCGCGCCGCCCCCAGCGGGGTGTCTATGGTCACGCGGCCACCAAAGACCTTGTCGTTCTGCATGACCTGGTCGACGTTGCCGCCCCGGTTGGCATTGCTGCGCAAGTCGGATGGCGCAAAGCGCGTGCTGTTGTCGCGGGCATAGGCCAGCACCGACAGCGAGCTGCCCCACAAATCCTTGTGGTCGTAGTTAACGCTCAGCATGGTGTTCTCGACCTGGTTCTGCTCGGCCAGGTCCAGGCCCTTGATGGCCCGTGCCACAGTGCTGCCCAGCGGCGTCCTGGAGACGGCGGGGTCGCTCGCGTAGTCGGTGTTCTGCCTGGCGCGCAGATGGTTGGCGGCAAACTGCAGGCGCTGGTTGGCGTCTATGCGCAGGCCGATCTTGCCGCCCAGGCTGTAGGTGTTGGAGTCGAACAAATCCCCCTGGCTGGCGTCGGGCGCCACGCGGTCGCCATGGCCGTCATAGGAGCCGCCGATGCGGCGGTAAGAGGCATCGACCTCGTAATCAACCACCTCGCCACGCCCCGAGAAATATTGCTGCACCTGGGCGCCCATGCCTTCGCGGCTCAGGTGCGACAGCGCCGTGTCCATGGACACCGTGGTTTCCGCCACGGGCGTGCCGCCCACGGGCCGCGTCGTCACCGACACGATGCCGCCGGTCGCGCCGCTGCCAAAGATGGCGTTGCTGCCGCGCAGCACCTCGATGCGCTCGATGCGGCTGGGCTCGATGTTGATCAGGTTGCGGGAAGAGTCCCGGTTGGTGTTGAGCGGAATGCCGTCGACCAGCACCAGCACGTTGCGCCCGCGCAGGGTCTGGCCAAAGTCGGTGAGGTTGCGGCTGGAGTCCGACAGCCCCGGCACGCTCTTGGTCAGCATGGCGGCCAGGTTGGGCGAGGTGGCGCGCAGGTCGTGCAGCTCCTGGTCTTCGATGACCGTGAGCTGGCGCGTGGGCTGCATCAGGTTGCCGCCGATGCGCTGGGTCATCACGGTCACCTCGGACAGCTTGGCGGGCTCGGCCGGGGCCGGGGGCGGGCTTGCTTCTGCCGCGGTCTTGCGGCGGATGCTCAGGGCCCCGTTGGGCGTGGTGTCCACCGCCAGATCGGTGCCGGCCAGCGCCTGGCGCACGGCATCGTCGGCCGACAGCATGCCCTTGACGGCTGGGGCCTGGCGCCCGCTGATGAGCGCCGGGTCGGCCACGATGGCGCGGCCGCTCTGCTGGCCGATGCGGGTCAGCGTGGCGCCCAGCGGGCCGGCCGGAAGGTCCAGGGCTGCTGCCGGCCCGGCGGCGTGGGCGACTGCTGCGAGTTGGGCGCAGGCCAGCACGGCTACGGCTGCGACATGGCTGAGCTGCGGGCGGATTGACTTGCCGGGATGCATGGAGAGGGTTCCTTTGGTTGGGTCTTCCATAGCCTTGTGGAACGAACCCGCGGAACCCCTCACTCTTTTTTCAGGTTTCTGCAATGGCGCTATGCCTGCCGCAAATCGATAGCGACCATCCAGTCGCCGTAGCGCCGCACACGCAGCGCCAGCGTGTGGGCCAGGGTCTGCAGGACCTGGTCAACATCGCCCAGCGGGAACACGCCAAACACCCGCAGGCCAGCGGCAGCGGGCGAAATGCGGATGAAGCCGGCGTGGTAGGGGCGCAAGTCCTCGATGACCTCGCCCAAGGGCGCGTCGTCCACCGCCAGCATGCCGCCGGACCAGGCGGCGCGGTTGGTGGCGCTGCCTTCCATGCGCTGGATGCGCTCGGCAGAAAAAGCCGCGCCCTCGCCCTCCTGCAGCCTGGCGCGCTGGCCTTCGCGGGTCTCGAGCTCCACGCTGTGTTCCAGCACCACGACCTGGGTCTGGCCATCGCGCAGGCTGGTGAGGAAGCGCGTCCCGAGCGCCCGTGCGCGGCCATGCGCCGTCTGCACGACAAAGGGCCGCGCCGCATCCGGCGCCACCGTGGCAATGATTTCTCCCGCCCGCAGATGCAGCAGCCGCAGGCCATCGCCAAACGCGACATCCGCCGCCGACCGGGCGTTGAGCAGCACGCTGCTGCCGTCGGGCAATGCGAACCGGCGGCGCTCGCCCGTGCCGGTGCGCAGGTCGGCCATGTGTTGCCCGATGGGCGCGAAGCGATCCGCCACCAAGGCTGCGGCACTCCCCACACCGGCCAGCGCCAGCACGCCGCGCAGCATCTTGCGGCGGCGCGCATGCAGCAGCGTCTGCTGGGCCGCCTGGATCTGCCCGGGCGAGCGTGAGCCGAGTTCACGCACGACGGCAAACGGGCTCTCCAGCAGGCTGGCCACGCGCCGCCAGGCCTGCTGGTGCGCGGCATCGGCGGCGCGCCACTGCTCGAAGGCCAGGCGGTCCGCCTCGGTCGCGGCACCGGACTCCAGCCGGACCTGCCAATGCACGGCCTCGTGCAGCACGCGCTCGGCGAGCTCGGGCCTCACGAGGTCCATTTCAGGCATTGCAGCAGCGCGCGCTTCATGTAGCGCTCCACCGTGGCCAGCGAGACGCCAAGCTGCGCCGCGATCTCGGGGTAGGTCAAGCCGTCCAGCCGGCTGTAGAGAAACGCGGTCTTCACCGGCAGGGGCAGGCTGTCGAGCGCGCGGTCGATCTGCTCGATGGCCTCGACCAGCAAGGCGCGTTCCTCGGCCGACAGCGCCACGGACTCCGGCAGGTGCATCAGGGTCTGCAGATAGGCGCGCTCCAGGTCCTGCCGGCGCCACAGGTGGAACAGCACCCGCTTGGCAATGGTGGTCAAAAAAGCCCTGGGCTCGCGGATCTCGGCCGTGCCGCCCTGCTCCACCACCTGGACAAAGGTCTCGGCCGTCACGTCCTCGGCATCGGCGCGATTGGACAGGCGGCGTTGCAGCCGGCCCAGCAGCCACGGCTGGTGCGCCTTGTAGAGCGCCTCCAGAGCGGGGAACGATGGCAATGCGGCAGACACGGTGAGCTGAGGGTTTTGGGAGCAGGCCGGAGGAAATAAGCGGGACGCGCGGGCGCGCCCAGACGCCGCAGCCCATGCGCACCATCAATAATGGTTCTCATTTAAATTATAGATTGCCAGGCTTCCAGCCCCAGCAGATCACGCAGCGCCACCGCACCGGCGCCGGTGATCGTCAACGCACGGGCGCCAGCCTTGCGCGTCAGCCAGCCTTGGTCCAGGCAGTGCGTGCAGATCAGAGCGCCCAGCTTGCCCGCGAGGTGCGACTTGCGCTCGCTCCAGTCCAGGCAGGGACGGCAATACGGCCGCGCCCGGGTGGTGGGGACAGTCTCCAGCGAAATTCCCCAGCGCTGCAACACCTGCGCCGCATCCGCAGTCACCAACCCCGCATCGCCCTCGAAAACTATCGCGCCATCGGCCTGCAGCCGCTCGGCAATCGCCAGGCCGAGCCGCCCTGCGATGTGGTCGTAGCACATGCGCGCCGTGCGCATGGCCTCGTCGCGCGGGCCGGCCACCACGGTGCGGCGGGAGTGCGCATCGCCGGCGATCCGCATGATGCCCTCCAGCACCTTGGCGACCTCGGCCGACGCCAGCCGGTGGTAGCGGTGCCGGCCACGCTGCTCGACGCACATCAGCCCCGCCTCGACCATCTGCGCCAGGTGGCTGCTGGCCGTGGGCGGCGACACGCTGGCCGCGCGGGCCAGCTCATTGGCGGTGAGCGAGCGGCCGTCCATCAGCTCCAGCAGCATCGCGGCGCGCGCGGGCTCGCCCACCAGTGCGGCGATACGGGCGATTTGATTGGTGTTCATGCAGGCGCCAGCTTAAAGGAGGGCCGGCGGGGAATGCTTCGCTCTGCAACGAAGCTTCGGGGCATGTGGCGACGCCACCATCGGCTGTCTTGGGTCTCTAAAACTTCATCTCCATGCACGCTTCCACCCTGCCAGCACCCGCCCGTTCCTACGGCCATACCGTTGTGCGCGCCGCCTTTGTGCTGGCCGTGTTTGGCTGGGGCGTCGGCTTTTATGGGCCGCCCATTTTTCTGCACGCGGTGGTGCTGCGCACCGGGTGGCCGCTGTCGCTGGTGTCGGGCGCGGTCACGCTGCACTTTCTGCTGGGCGCGGGCGTGGTGGCCTGCCTGCCGCGCATCCACCGGCGGGTGGGCATAGCCGCTGCGACAGCGGGCGGGGCCGTCGCGCTGGCCATTGGCATCGTGGGCTGGGCGACGGCCGTGCAGCCCTGGCAGTTGTTGGTGGCCGCAGCGCTGACGGGCGGCGGTTGGGTGCCGCTGGGCGCGGCGGCGATCAACGCCATCGTCTCGCCCTGGTTTGTGCAGCAGCGCCCGATGGCGCTGGCCAAGGCCTACAACGGCGCCAGCGTGGGCGGCGTGCTCTTCTCGCCGCTGTGGGTGGCCTTGATCGGGAGCCTTGGCTTTGTGGCGGCATCAGTCGTGGTCGGGCTGGCCATGCTTTTGGTGGTGCTGCCGCTGGCGTGGCAGGTTTTGCCAAAGACGCCCGCCAGCCTAGGGCAAGCCGCCGATGGCGCGGCCACGGCAAGCGCCGCCATCGCTGCACCCGCCCTGCCCCGCCGGGCGCTGTGGCGCGACCGGGTATTTGTGACGCTTGCCGCCGCGATGGCGCTGGGCCTGTTTGCGCAGATCGGCCTGATCACGCAGCTCTACTCGCTGCTGGTGCCGCGCATGGGCGCGCAGGCCGCTGGCTGGGTGATGGCCCTGGCTACCGCCTGCGGCATTGCGGGCAGAACGCTGGTGGCCCGCCTGCTCGGGCCCGGCACCGATAGGCGCCTGGTCGCCTGCGCCAGCTACGGCATCCAGGCCGTGGGCACTGCCGTGCTGTTGGTGGCCGGGGCGCACGCACTGCCGCTGGTGGTGCTGGGCGTGCTGCTGTTCGGGCTGGGCATAGGCAATGCGACCTCGCTGCCGCCGCTGATCGCGCAACTGGAATTTTCCCGCGAAGAGGTGCCGCGCGTGGTGGCCCGCAGCGTGGCGCTATCGCAGGCACTGTATGCCTTTGCGCCCGCCAGCTTTGCGCTGCTGCTGGTGCATGGCGGTGCCGCTGCGCCAGCCTTGGGGCAAGGCACGGCCACCTACTTTGGCGCGGTGCTGTTGTGCCAGGCCCTGGCGATTGGCTGCCTGCTGGCGGGGCGCGTCGGGCGAACTACAAAATAGATAGCTAGTAGCCCAGGCTGCGCCTGGGCTAGAGGCATATTTAACCAATAAAACTTAACGCAGGTGGGTGGTTTACGCCCTGGGTAAAAAATAGCCTTTGACGCAGCCTTCGTCGCGGACCGCTATCTGGATGTGGTTCTTGTTGAAGAAGCCGGAGCCCGGATACGCCTCCTGGCCTTCATGAAACCCAGATCGCACGGTCTGGTAGGCAGGCAAGTTCACTCTTTTTGCCGTACGCAGCCGGTGCGCGTGCTCAATGACGGCACAGTCCAGACGACGGAAGACGCGGTCTTTGTTCTTGCCGTCGTTCGTGGGCATCTGAACGCCCATCAGGTTCATGTCAAAGGCAAGCTCTTCGTGAGCACGTGCAAGCTCCGCGAGAGCGGGCTGATCAAAGAGGTTCAGGCAAAGGCCCAGATCAATGACGGCGCCGATCACGGCAGGCTTCTTGCCCTTGATCTTCTTCCAGCGCATCCTGGTCGCCGAGAATTCCAGCGCCCGCTCTGGGTCGTTTTCCCAGAAGTAAATGCCACGGCCCAGCCAGTCGTAATCGTTTTCGCTCTTGGCGAGGTGAGCGTTCGGGCTGTTCAGGATTGCTTTGACCGTGTCCTCATCGGTCCCATGGAACCCAAGCACCCAATTGGGCAGCCGCTGGTACAACTCAGCCGCCGAAGCGCTTGGCCAGCTTTCCGCCAGGCGTCAAGACACCTTGCTGGATGTAGAAAGCCTTCAGTTTTGCAGGGTCCTTGCGTAGCGAAGCCATGGCCTGTCCAACTCGCTCCGACATATCAGGGTCGCCGAGGGTCTTGCTGACCAGCCGGCCATTGACCACGCGCACGCCCGATCGTTGCGCTTTCCCCTGAACGGGTGCCGCAAAGTCGTTTGTTGCAATCGCGTGGCTCACATGTCGCTCCTGAATCACCATTGACAGAGGTGTCAACGAAAGAAATTAGAGCACATTGCTAAAAACCAATCAAAAAGCGCTTAGGAAACCGCATCGCTCATCGAAGTGTTCAAAAGCTTCACAGAAACATCCGTTCAGGGAAATCTGAATCTCCCGCTTCTACCACCCGCTGCACCGCCGCACGCAACCACCCCAGCCCCGCATCACCCTGCGTGCGGCTGTGCCAGACCTGCTCGAAGGCGAACGGGGCCAGCGCCAGCGGCGCCTCGCGCACGGCCAGCACGGCTGCTGTTTGCAGCGGCAGTGCGCGCCGCGCCACGGTAAGGATCAGGTCGGTGCCTGCGATCACCATGGGCGCCACCGTCCAGTGCGGCAGGCGCAGCGCGATGCGCCGGGCCAGGCCCTTGCGCGCCAGTGCGGCATCGACCTCGGTCGCGACCTCTGTATCGCCCGCAGCCACCAGCACGTGCGGGCGCGCCAGGTAGGCCTGCAGCGTCAGCGGGGCATCGGCGGGCAGCGTGGCCGGGTCCAGCGCGCAGACAAAACGCTCGTTGAACAGCGTCTCGCGCCGCAGGCTTTCAGGCAGTTGCGTGAACACGCCCAGCGCCAGATCGATCTCGCCGTCTGCCACGCCGGCCGCCATGGCCGCCCGGCTGGCGTAGACCAGGTCCAGGTCCACTCCAGGCGCCTCGGCCCGCAGGCGGCGCAGCAGCCCGGGCAGAACGATGGCCGCACCGTAATCAGACGCCGCCAGCCGAAACACCCGCCGAGCCGAGCCAGGCGCAAACACCGCGCCGCCCAGCACCGAGCGGATGTGCTGCAAGGCATCGGCCAGCGGCCGCGCCAATTCCAGCGCCCGCGCCGTCGGCTGGAAGCCGCCCCGGCCACGCACCAGCAAAGGATCGCCCAGCAAGACCCGCAACCGAGCCAGCGCATGGCTCACCGCCGGCTGGCTCATGTGCAGGCGCTCGGCCGCGCGGGACAAGTGCCGCTCGGCCAGCAGCACCTCCAGGATGGTCAGCAGATTGAGATCCACCGAGCGCAAATTATTCATTCGCTGCATGTTTCACTGACAAAACAAGAATTGGTATTAAAGATAGCGGCATACCAAACTCCAGGCAACACGCATCTATCTGGAGCAACACCATGAACACACAAACCTCTTTGCTGGCCCTGTTGGTCTCATTGGCAGCCGGGGCCGTAGTGCCGATACAGGCCGGCGCCAACGCCGCGCTGGGCCGTGGCCTGGGGCACCCGCTCTGGGCCACGCTGGTATCTCTGGCCGTCAGCGCCGTGGCCGCGGTGGCCGTGGTCCTGCTGCTGCGCGTGCCCGCGCCAGACTTCTCGCAGGCCACCCAAGGCCCGGCCTGGACCTGGCTGGGCGGCATCGTCGGCGTGTTCTACATCACCGCCGCCCTGGTGCTGGCCCCCCGCATAGGCGCCGGCGCCTTCATGGCCACCGTGATCGCGGGCCAGTTGCTGGCGGCGCTGGCGTTTGACCACTACGGGCTCTTTGGCTTTGCTGCGCGTGCTGTTACGCCGGGGCGGTTGGCGGGGGCTGGGTTGATTGTGGTGGGGGTGGTGGTTATGCAGTTTTCGAGTAGTGCTGTGGCGGCGGTTAAGGGTGGGTGAGTATGTGGCGGCCCGCTTGGCGTTGTGTGTGTGGCGGCGAGGGGCCCGGAGCGGCCTTCGATTAATGGCTGTTAACGACCCACAAGAGACATTCATCCGGCAACCTCAAAGCGGTCTGTCATGCTCCGAAACCCATGGTGTCCAGCGGGCTGACCGTTCTGCCCGCACACTTTCAGCACATGCGTGTAGATCATGGTGGTCGACACATCGCTGTGGCCGAGAAACTCCTGCACCGTGCGTATATCGGTGCCAGATTGCAGCAAGTGCGTGACAAAGCTGTGGCGCAGGGTATGCACAGAAACGGGCTTGCAAATGCCCGCCTGGGCCACGGCCCTCTTGATTGCGCGTTGCAACCGCTCTTCAAACAAGTGATGGCGGCGTTCAGAGCCTGTGTGCGGGTCGATGTAGAAAGTCGGCGATGGAAACAACCAGAACCACCCCCAGGTACTGCCGACCCGAGGATATTTTTGCTCCAGTGCATGCGGTGTTTGCACACCGCCGCGCTGCGCCTGCCGGTCCTCTTCCCAAACATGACGGGCGTGCAAAAGCTGCTGACGCAATGCGGGAGCCAAAGCACGCGGCAACATCACCACCCGATCCTTGTTGCCCTTGGCTTCGCGCACGATGATCACATGGCGGTCAAAGTCCACATCCTTGATGCGCAGCCGCAGCCCCTCCATCAGGCGCATTCCCGTGCCGTACAGCAGTTGCGCCAAGAGACGCATGTCCGAGTTGAGAAACTGGAACAGCGCGGCCACTTCCTCCTTGGTCAGCACACTGGGAATGCGGCGCTTTTGCGGCGGGCGGCTCACGCCATCCAGCCAAGGCAAATCGATGCTCAGCACTTCCCGATATAGAAACAACAACGCGCTGAGGGCCTGGTTGTGCGTGGATGCCGATACCCTGCGCTCGGTGGCCAGCATGGTCAAAAAAGCCTCCACCTCTGGCGCACCCATGTCACGCGGATACCGCATACCTCCGGCGCGGCCATGCCAACGAATGAAAAAGCGTACCCAATACAGGTAGGCCTTCTCGGTGCTGAGGCTATATATAGTGCCGGTAACGAACACGCTCCCGGACTTGGTCCAACAGTCGTGTGGAGCGCAAAACAGGTGTGCCGGGTTTCATGGGATTTTTATACCTGTGTTTTTGCACAGCGTATCGATCGCCAACCCAGGCTGCAAGCCACTTTCAGTAGGAAGCCGTGCCCAGAATATCCCGCCTCGTCCAGCTTATTCCGCAGGTTCTGCGGGATATATTGCGTTAGCCACTACAGGGGAAGTATTTTGGCCGATCAGCTTCAGAAATCTCGTCGTCAAATTCTCGTCCAGCTCGAGAGCATCCTCGGCAACGCCTGCTACAACGGAAACATCCAAAACTATGGTCCTGGCGGCGTACGAGAAGCCGAAGGTCGCAGCTTTCGTTATCCACTAACTCTGCGACTACCCGATGGCTCCAAGCAAAAGGTTAGCTCCGGCACCATTCCTGGATCCGTCTCAGACGACGCTCTTCGTAGTGGCTACTATGCTTTTGGCGCCAACCAACTCGATATAATTTCCGCACTCGATCGCATGCTCAAATATCTCGAGCAGCACCACGGCCTTGTCATCGCCGACGGTGGCTAACCATTCGTTCAAGGCGGACGGCTTCGCCGCCGCTTAACTCCAGCGTTAGGCCTCACAATCCTCATCATGCCCGATCAATCCCACCTAGATTCCCGATACTTCGTAGACTCTTGCGTTTACAACTGTCCATTTTGCAATCGCAGAAATGTCGCTTACGTGGTTAGCGCGAAATTTCGGTTCGATTGGACGGATGCAAAACCTTGCTTTGGTTACATCACAAGGTGTTCGTCGTGCGAAAACGATTCGATGCATTTGGCCTTCGTAGAAATTGAAACCAAGTACATCGGGACCGTACGGAACGAGCCCGAGTTTCGATTCGAGATTGACGATGATGATTGCGTTCTGGACGAAGCCTTCTTTTATTCTGTTCCCACGTCGTTCTTCGCCCTCGACGACAGAATTCCACGAGTGCTCCGGCAATTATTGACTGAAGCCGAAGGCTGCCTTAAGAGTAACTTTTTGACAGGTGCTTCCGCCTGCGCCAGAAAATTGGTTTATGAACTTGGCGTTCTTCACAAGGCAGCTGGCGAAAACTACGAGGATCGCATTAAGTCGTTGAAGGGCCTTCATCCTGAAGTCGAGCCGACTTTTTTTGACACCCTTCTGACCATTCAGCAGGTCACGAGCACTAAGGTCCACGAGAACGCTTACGACGGATGGGAGTCTCGGCATCTTCGATTAATCCTGCTTGCGCTATCGGACGTACTTCACGAGCTGTATGTAGTTCCAGCTCTTCGCGCTGATCGCAGAGCCGCCGTTCTGGCGCTAAAGGAGAAACTCGTTCCCAACAGGCCGGAGTGACCGCGCCGTGAGGCCTAGGGATGTCCTGCAAAACACGATTTGCAATGTGACATCCCCTACGCGTGATCTCAATCGTGGATTCCAGGGGCGCATGCCCCTCTCAGAAGGGTCTGCCGCCTGCTTTCCGGTGCATCCAGGGCCTTTTTGACCCTCCCCCGCACCACACAGGCGCACCGATCCCCTCAATCCTTCACCCCATCAGCCGGTAGCGCGCCATCCACAGGTTGGACAGGGCGAACAGCGTGTGCAACTGCTGCGTGTTTTTCTTCAGCCCCCGGTAGCGCACCTTGGTGTAGGCGAACTGGCGCTTGATGACCCGGAACGGGTGTTCCACCTTGGCGCGGATGCCGGCCTTGAGCTTTTCGAGCTGGTGGACCAGTACATCGGATACCTTGTCTTTGCTCAGCTTCTTGCGCTTGCCTGGCTTCATGGCGATGTGCCAGGTGACGCTGTCCTTGGCATCCGGGCGCTTGCCGATCCCCTGGTAGCCAGCGTCCCCGAAGGCGTCTGTTTCCTGTCCGTGCAGCAGGCTGTTGCCTTCGGTGACGTCGCCCACGTGGCCGGAGCTGCCGCGCACGGTGTGGACCAGGCCAGAGTCTGCATCTACCCCGATGTGGGCCTTCATACCGAAGTGCCACTGATTTCCCTTCTTGCTCGAGTGCATCTCGGGGTCGCGTGCTTTGTCTTTGTTCTTGGTGGAGCTGGGGGCTGGGATCAGCGTGGCGTCGACGGCCGTGCCTTCCTTGAGCAACAGGCCTTTGCTCTCCAGCAGGGTGTTGACGGTGATCAGGATCTGTTCGGCCAGCTTGTGGCGCTCCAGCCGGTGGCGAAAGCGCAGGATGGTGCTTTCATCGGGCAGGCGACCATGGGCGTCCAGGCCCGCGAACTCTCGGTACAGGGGGATATCGAAGAGGGCCTCTTCCATCGCCTGGTCCGACAGGCTGAACCATTGCTGGATGAAGTGCAGCCGCAGCATGGTCTCCAAGGCAAAGGGCGGGCGGCCTGTGCGTCCTTCGCTGTAGTACGGGGCGATGAGATCGACCAAGGACGCCCACGGCACCACCTGGTCCATCTCCTGCAGGAACACCTGCTTGCGGGTCTTCTTCGTGCTCAGGTTCAGGTCCAGGCCGGCTTGCTTCATGGGCGCCGAGCATGCCTGAACAAACGGGCGCATCCAGATGCGCGGGGGAGTTTTGCAGGATGTCCCTAACCGGTCGTTCCACCTGACGTCCCTCGGCAAGCCTCGGTCCGCAGGTGAACTTCAACGTTAGCGTCACTTTTATTGGAGTGGTTTGCGCATATGCTGCATTTCAGTGATATACAAAAGAAGCCTGTGGCAGATCAGCTGCTTGTGTTCTCAGACGCCTATCTTGATTCAGCTGCAGCTCTTTGCAAGATGATGTGTGGCGCCAAAAATGAGGCCAACTATGCACATGGGGCCGTAGTTATGTCCCTCACTTTCCACGCACTCGAACTCTTCCTGAAGGCAGCAATTGTTAGAAAGGTGCCTGACGAATCGTTTGGCAAAGGCCTTGGCCACGACCTTGACCATCTTTACAAACGGTACTCTGAGCTTTACCCCGGTAAGCCAATGGAGTTCGATCTACCGTTTAGACAAGAGCCACTCGATGTCTCAGCGCTTGCTTCCCAGTTTGGCGAAGACTTTCTCACCGAAGTTAAGAAGCAAAGCAAGTCCATGCCTCAGGACCAACTTCATCGTTATCCTATTAACCTCAGAGGAGATGAGTGGCGAGCTGCTCTTGGCTTTGAACCTTATTCATTTAGCTTGGTACTTCAGAAGTTGAGGGATGAACTTGGCACGATTAGGAAAAATATGCCATTTGCTAACCCGGCATTGCGGCCGACCGCCTTCGGCGGCGCCTGAATTTAGTCGTTAGACGTCACTAGCTAGACTTACCCATACAACTTCATCGAGGGAGATGGAAATGCCCGATTCATACGCGTACATCATTTCCAACAACAAAATTGAGCCGATCCTCTCGCGAGTGCGATCGGCCGCTAAGCCAGAGCGATTCAGTCGCGAGACGCTTGCCACGTGGGGCTTTACCGCCTCCAACGACCGGGCCATGGTCTCGGTAATGAAGGGGTTGGGGTTTCTTACCGACTCAGGTGCACCAACCGAACACTATGACCGCCTGCGAGATCCAAACGACTGGCGTTACGTGCTCGGCGAAAGGGTTCGTGCGGCATACCCTGATCTTTTCGCGATCGACGCAAATATGAACTCTGCCCCTGAAACCGAAGTTAAGGGCGCAATGCTTCGGATCACTGGGAAAGATGAGGAAACGGTCAGTCGTTACTACGCCACGTTTAAGACTCTCGCCTCTCTAGCGAAGTTTGAACCCAAGCTTGGTCGAGATGCAGTTAAGCCAGCGCCGGAGGAGCCCGAAAGCCCAGTCAAGCTAAGGCTCGAGGCTGTCTCGGATGAACCAATACACCGTCGGCGTTCTGAGTATCACTACAACATTCAGATCCACCTGCCCGTAACGACGGATATCACCGTCTACAACGCGATTTTCAAGAGCCTCAAAGAAAACCTCGGGGTGTAGTCGTGCTCAAACAATTCGTTTTCAACGCAATGCTGGCAGAAAACTCGCTTTCCCAGCTCAATGAGCATGGAATCTCCGTCCGCGGTAGCGTTGCGACACCACCAACTATCAATGTAGAAGAGGCAGGCTTTAGTCCCCGTGTCGTCTATGAAGCCACGCAGATGGCATCTGTTTTCATGGCTTTCTTCTGCTTGGAGAATTCTGTCCGCGAACTGATAACCGAGCGTCTGCTTGCTCGTGTTGGAACAGATTGGTGGTCTTCCGCCGTGCCGCAGAAAATCAAAACCGCCGTAGAGAAGCTGAAAGAGAAGGAATCCGACGCTCGCTATCACACCCCGCGGTCTGCGGCGTTGATCGGGTACACCATGTTTGGCAACTTGGGTCAGATCATCATTGCAAACTGGGAGAACTTCTCCGACCTTTTTCCGGATCAAGCCTGGATCATGTCCCGCTTCAACGATCTGGAGATGTCTCGAAACATCATCATGCACACGGGCACACTTCCTCAGATCGAGATCGATCGCATTGAAAGCATCGTTCGCGATTGGATTCGACAGGTCGGCTAGAGAACTCTCAAGGTGCGAGGGTGATGTCTAACTCATCCATCGAGAGGACGTCACCCGGCAAGCCGGGCGCCGTCTCTCATGTCAAACGTTGAGCGTCCGCTTCGACATCAAACCAATACCTGCTCCTGGCCGATAGCCGTCCATACGCGCAAAAAAGGCCGCTCACAGGCGGCCTCCTTAAACAAGCGCAGAGCCCCGCCCCCCCACCAAAGACACCGCAGATCCGGCTCCGCCGGTCTGCAGGTGTCGCCCCCAGACGGGGGTTGGCGAAGACGCGAAGCGCGCAGCCTGGGGTTGAACTCAGTTACCCGGAACCTTGCCTTCCACGCCCTTGACGTAGAACTTCACGCCGCTCAGGAAAGCGTCATCGGCGACGGCATCCTTGGCCAGCACTTCCTTGCCGGTGTTGTCGACGATGGGGCCCTTCCAGATGCTGTAGGTGCCTGCCTTCAGGCCGGCCTTGATCTCTTCGACCTTGGCCTTGGTTTCTGCTGGCACGTCTTCGGCGATGGAGACGATGTCGATCGCGCCTTCCTTCACGCCCCACCAGCTTTGGCCGGTGGTCCAGGTGTTTTCCAGCGCGTCCTTGACGGCCTTGGAGTAGTAGGGCTGCCAGTTGATGATGGCCGAGCCCAGATGCGCCTTGGGGCCGTAGGCGGTCATGTCGGAATCCCAGCCGAAGGCGCGCTTGCCCTTTTCTTCAGCGGTCTTGAGCACAGCCGGCGAGTCGGTGTTCTGGAACAGGATGTCGGCACCGCCGTTGATGAGCGAGGTGGCGGCTTCGGTTTCCTTGGGCGGGCTGAACCATTCGTTGACCCAGACCACCTTGGTCTTGACCTTGGGGTTCACGCTTTGCGCACCCAGCGTGAAGCTGTTGATGTTGCGGATCACCTCAGGGATGGGCACCGAACCAACCACGCCCAGGGTGTTGGACTTGGTCATGGCACCGGCGATCACGCCAGCCATGTAGGCGCCTTCGTAGGTGCGGCTGTCGTAGGTGCGCATGTTGGCCGCGGTCTTGAAGCCGGTGGCGTGCTCAAACTTCACGTCAGCAAAGTCAGGTGCCAGCTTGAGCATGGGCTCCATGTAGCCAAAGGTGGTGCCGAAGATCAGCTTGTTGCCTTGCGTGGCCATGTCGCGCAGCACGCGCTCGGCGTCGGCGCCCTCGGGCACGCTCTCTACGTAGCTGGTGACGATCTTGTCGCCAAACTCTTCCTGCACGGCCTTGCGTGCCTTGTCGTGCGCAAAAGTCCAGCCGCCGTCGCCCACCGGGCCGACGTAGGCAAACGCCACCTTGAGCGGGTCAGGCTTGGCCGGCGCGGGGGCCTCGGCGGCGGGTGCCGGCGCTGGAGCCGGTGCCGGGGCTTCCGTCTTGCCGCAGCCGACAAGCGCGGCAGCGGCCACGGCGGACAGCGCGGCGACTTGCAGCAGGGAGCGTTTGGACAGATCAGTCATGTGCATCTCTTTCAGGAGGTTGGTGTTGTTGCAAGAAGAAACCGGTGGATCATGAGCCAGGATGGAAGGGCTTGCCAAGCGATGCCGGCATGTTGATGCGGATCCACGCCGGGTTGCGCGAGATCAGCGCCAGCACCACGATGGTGGCCACATAGGGCAGCATGCTCAGCAACTGGCTGGGCACATCCACGCCCATGCCCTGCAAATGGAACTGCAGCATGGTCACGCCGCCGAACAGGTAAGCCCCCAGCAACACCCGTGCCGGGCGCCAGGTGGCAAAGGTGGTGAGCGCCAGCGCGATCCAGCCACGGCCAGCCACCATGCCCTCGACCCACAGCGGCGTGTAGACGGTGGCGATGTAAGCCCCCGCCAGCCCGCACAGCGCGCCGCCGGCCATCACGGCAGCCAGGCGGATGCGCCGCACCGGGTAGCCCAGCGCATGCGCGGACTCGGGCGACTCACCGACCGAGCGCAGCACCAAACCGGCGCGCGTGCGGTACAGGAACCAGATCAGTGCCAGCGCCAGCGCCATCGCCAGGTAGACCAGCGGATGCTGGCGGAACAGCGCCGGCCCGATCAGCGGGATGTCGCCCAGCACCGGCACCGCAAAGCGGGTGCTCTCTGGCAGCTTGGCCTGCACGTAGCCAATGCCGACAAAGGCCGAGAAGCCCGTGCCAAACAGCGACAGCGCCAGCCCGGTGGCGTACTGGTTGGTGTTGAGCCAGATCACCAGCACGCCAAAGATCGCCGCCAGCAGCGCGCCGGCCGCCATGCCGGCGATAAAGCCCAGGGTGAAGCTGCCGGTATGCACGACGGTGGCAAAGCCGGCGATGGCCGAGCACAGCATCATGCCCTCGGCCCCCAGGTTGACGATGCCGGCCTTCTCGTTGATGAGCAGGCCGAGCGATGCCAGCGCCAACACGGTGCCGGCCGACAGCGTGGCCGCCAAAAGCAGTGCGTAGGATTCCATCAGCGCCCCCCCGCCACGGCTGGTGCGCGGGGCTGCCAGCGCACGCGGTAGGCGATCAAGGTGTCGCAGGCCAGCAGCGTGAACAGCAGCAGGCCCTGGAACACGCCGGTCAGCGACTTGGGCAGGCCCAGGCGCGACTGCGCCAGTTCACCGCCGATGTAGAACATGCTCATCAAGATGGCCGACAGCACCATGCCCACCGGGTGCAGGCGCCCGACAAAGGCGACGATGATGGCGGCAAAGCCGTAGCCCACCGGCACGTAAGGCGTGAGCTGGCCGAGCGGCCCGGCCACTTCCAGCGCGCCGGCCAGGCCGGCCGCCCCACCGGATACCAGCAGCGCAATCCACAGCGCCTTGCGCGACGAAAAGCCCGCATAGCGCGCCGCCGCCGGCGCCAGGCCGCCGACCTGCTGCGCAAAGCCGGCCTTGGTGCGGAACAAAAAGATCCACAGCGCCGCCGCGCCCAGCAGCGCAATGATCAGGCCAATGCCCATGCGCGAGCCCTTCATCAGCCGGGGGATCTGCGTCACCGCATCAAAGCTCTTGGTCTGCGGGAAGTTGTAGCCCATGGGGTCTTTCCAGGGCCCGTAGACCAGGTAGCCCAGCACCAGCACGCCCACGTAGACCAGCATCAGGCTCACCAGGATTTCGTTGGCGTTGAACTTGTCGCGCAGCAGCGCCACCAGCCCGGCCCAGGCCATGCCGCCAGCGGTGCCCGCCAGCAGAATGGCCGGCACGATCCAGGGGCCGGTGGTCTTGTCGGCCAGCAGCGCCACGCCGCCTGCGGCGACCGCGCCAATGACAAACTGGCCTTCGGCGCCGATGTTCCAGACGTTGGAGCGAAAGCACACCGCCAGCCCCAGCGCAATGAGCAGCAGCGGCGTGGCCTTGACCATCAGCTCGCCCAGCGCGTAGCTGGTTTTGATGGGCTCCCAGAAAAACACCTGCAGCCCGCGCACCGGGTCTTTGCCCAGCGCCATGAACAGCAGCACGCCGATGACGACGGTCACCGCCAGCGCCAGCAATGGCGAGCCGTAGCTCCAGTGTTTGGAGGGTTGCGGGCGGGGTTCGAGCTTAAACATGGCTCGCCTCCTCCGCAGCTACCGCTGCGGGGGCATCCCACAGGCCGCTCATCCACTGGCCGATCTTCTCGACCGTGGCATCCGCACGCGCGATGGAGGGCGACAGATGGCCCTTGGCCATCACGTGCAGGCGGTCGCTGATCTCAAACAGTTCATCCAATTCTTCACTCACTACCAGTACCGCGCAGCCGGCATCGCGCAGGGCCAGGATCTCGCCCCGGATCTGCGCTGCCGCGCCCACGTCCACGCCCCAGGTGGGCTGCGAGACGATCAACAGTTTGGGCTTGGCGTCGATCTCGCGGCCGACGATGAACTTTTGCAGGTTGCCGCCCGACAGGGATCGCGCCGCCGCGTTGGGGCCGCCGGCCTTGACGTGGAAGCGGGCAATGATGTCGCGCGCCTGCTGCTCTAGTGCGCCCAGCTTGATCCAGCCGCCACGGCCGACCGCGTTGCCGCGCGTCAGCAGCAGGTTGTGCGCCAGGCCCAGCGTGGGCACGGCGCCGCGGCCCAGCCGCTCTTCTGGCACAAAGTGCAGGCCCAGCGCGCGGCGCGCGCCGGGCGCCAGGCGGCCGGCGGGCTGGCCCGCTACTTCGACCATGGCCGGCGCAGCGCGCGTGTCTTCACCCGACAGCGCATACAGCAGCTCTTTTTGCCCGTTGCCCGAGACGCCGGCAATGCCGACCACCTCGCCCGCGCGCACCTCCAGTTGCACATTGCCCAGATCCACGCCAAAGGGCGACTCGCGCGTGAGCGTCAGGCCCTGCACGCGCAGCACCGGCGCGCCCAGCTTGGACGGGCGGTGCTGCAGCGCTGGCGGCTCGGCGCCAATCATCAGGCGCGAGAGCGAGGCATTGGATTCTTCGGCCGGGTTGCACACGCCGGTGACCTTGCCGCCGCGCAATACCGTGCAGGCGCTGCACAGCTCGCGGATCTCGTGCAGCTTGTGGCTGATGTAAAGGATGCTGCAGCCCTCGCTGGCGAGCTTCTTCAGCACCACAAACAGCTTCTCTACCGCCTGCGGTGTCAGCACCGAGGTGGGCTCGTCAAGAATCAGCAGCTTGGGGTCGGTCAGCAGCGCGCGGATGATTTCCACACGCTGCATCTCGCCCACCGACAGCGTGTGCACCGGCCGCGTCGGGTCTATGTCCAGGCCGTACTCTGCCGCCTTGGCGGTGATGCGGCGCGTGACCTCGGCCAGCGCCTGCGATTTGTCCAGGCCGAGCCAGACGTTCTCGGCCACGGTCAGGGTGTCGAACAGGCTGAAATGCTGGAACACCATGCTGATGCCCAGCGCGCGTGCCTCGTGCGGGTTTTTGACCTGCACGGCGCGGCCGTTGAAGTGGATGCTGCCTTCGTCCGGCTTGACCGAGCCGTAGATGATCTTCATCAGCGTGGACTTGCCCGCGCCGTTTTCGCCGAGCACGGCATGCGTCTCACCCGGCTGCACCGTCAGCGATATGCCGCTGTTGGCCACCACCGCCGGGTAGCGCTTGGTAATGCCCGCCAGCACCAGGCGCGGCGGGGAGGAAGAAGGATTCATGCGCGGAATTGTCTCAGCCGACTTGCGGCTGACGTTTTTTATATAAAAAGTGGCCTAAACCTAGGCCACACCTGGGCTACTAGCTATTCTTTTCGGAGCGATGCCGCCACCGACTTGACCCGCTCGCGCAGCCAGGCACCCGAGGTCGATGTGTGGGTGCGGGCATGCCAGAGCTGGTAGTACATGAGGCGGGGGAAATCGATCGGGGGTTTGAGGATGACGAGCGGGGCGGAACCGAGGAAGCGCTCGCAGTACTGGCGCCCGGTAGTCAGCACGAGCAAGCTCTGGGCCACCATGGCCGGGATCAGCCCGAAATGCGCGCAGCGCGCCGTGATGTTGCGCTGCAGGCCCAGCGTATCCAGGTGGTCGTCGATCACGCCGCGCGCGCCCGGGTGCGTGGGCGTGGGCGCCACGTGCTCGGCGTCCAGCCAGGCGGCCTGGTCCCAGCCGCGCCGCGCGGCGGGGTGGTCGGCATTGACCAGGCACACCACCTCGTCGCCAAACAGGCGGCCCATGTGCAGGTCTTCGGGCAGCTCGCGCCAGTTGCCGATCACCAGGTCCACCTCGCCTTGCGACAGGTGGGCGTGGTAGTGGGCGTCGGCCGACAGCGGGTAGATCTCTATATGGCAGAGCGGCGCCTGCGTCTTGATCTGCGCCACCAGTTGCGGCAAAAAAAGCGGGTCGAGGTAGTCGCTGGCGGCAATGCGAAAGGTGGTGCTGGCGCTTTGCGGGTCAAAGCCGCGCGCGTCGGTAAACAGCACCTCGGCCGCACGCAGGATGCGCGCCGCGGGCTCGACCATGCGCAGGCCGGTGTCGGTCGGGATCATGCCGGCGCCCGAGCGCACCAGCAGCGGGTCGCCCGCAAGGTCGCGCAGCCGCTTCAATGCGGCAGACACCGCCGGCTGGTGCATGCCCAGGCGGACGGCGGCCCTCGAAACGCTGCGCTCCATCAACACGGTATGCAAGACCCTTATGAGATGGAGGTCGATCTTGTCGAAAAGGGCTTGGTCTCTCATAGCAGTGCCTGCATTCTCGTCATATGCCATCGCGTATGGCAGGGCGCGCAATGCCGCGCCAAAGACGATGTGGGGGGAGGCGGCACTGTACCTGCAGATACCGCGCCCTTGCGCCCCTTGCGCCACCTGCAGGCGCCGGCCCCGGTTCAGGCCGCCAGGTGCAGGCCGGGGCCGCCTCGGGCCGGGCCGGGCGCGCCAAAGGCCCTGGCGCGTGCCGCCTCGGCCGGGCTGGCTTCATCAGACGCTGGGTGCAGCGGCACCGCCGTCGGGGCCGACCAGTGGTCGTGCTCCTTGCTGCAGGCATACACCAGGCCCTGGTGCGCGCTGGCCGTGCGCCAGGCCACGTACAGGTGGCCGTCCTCGCCGGCCATGACCGCCGGGGTGCTGCGGGTGATCTGGTCGCCGCTGATGCGCTGCGGCTCGGTCCAGCTCGACCCGTAGTGGCTGGAGCCGTCGTGCACCGCATAGACCGGCCGATGGGCATGGGCCGAGCACCAGACCATGTAGAGCCTGTCGCGCCACACCGCCACCGCCGGGCCGGACTCCGAGGCGTGGACGCCCGCGCCCGCGATGAACGCACCCTGCCAGTGGATGCCGTCATTGCTCACGGCATACACCAGTTGGTCCTGGTAGATGGCGCGCCAGAAGACATAGAGCCGCCCCCGAAAGCTGGCAATGGACGGGCAGCTGTGCGTGGCCATGCGCACGCCGTCGCACTGCAGGCGCCATGTGCCCTCGGCGCCGTCGATGGGGGCCACGCAGACGCTGCCCTCGCCATCGGTCGCCTTCCAGGCGACCCAGGCCTGGCCCTGGAACTCGCACATGGCGGGCGCTTCTGCCTCGGCCTCGGTGCCGTCCAGCACCTGGGCCAGCCCCTGCCGGCGGCCACCGGCACCAGGGACCGCCTTGCGGTAGACCAGCCGGTTGCTGCAGGCCGCGCGCCATGCCATGTACACCGGCCTGCCAACCGCCGCCAGCGCAGGGCCGACCGCGCCCGGGCCATCGCCCGGCGTGGCCTGCATGGCATCTGGCGGAATATTGCAGCGGATGATGCTGCGCGCCTTGTCGGCATCCAGGCCGTCGAGCATCACGATGCCGGCGGCCGCGCCACGGTAGCGCGCGCTGCCATGCGGCTCGGCATCGCCCGGCGTGCCCGGCTCGGCGTCGGGCACCGCCTGGGTCACGACAAATCTGGAGGGCTGCCAGCCGGCGTGCACAAGATCGGATACGCGGTGCGGCGCGGCGGGCTCCGCGTGGGCGTCATCGGACCACGGCGCCCCCAGGCAATCGCGCGGCCAGAGCATGTCTGCATGCTGGGCGACCACGCTGCTTTCGTTTTCTGTGCCATAGACCACGATGGCGCGGCCGACGCCGGCAAATTCAGGCTCCAGGTATTCCAGGCTCAGCCGCGCCCCATGCGCCGGGTTCACCAGCATTTTCCCCAGGCGCTTGCGCAGCATATTCACCACCTCGACATGCTGCTGGCCATTGACGCCATGAAAACCCCGGAAATCAATAATGACCACTTCCCGGGTATTGGCGCGCAAAAATACCTCGACCTGCTCCAGCGCGTCAGATACCCGAATGCTGCGAAACGAATGGCACAGCGCCGGCGCGATTCTCTCGGGGCTCATCGAGGGGCCCAGCAATACCTCGCCGGCCACGCGCAGGTCCAGGTAGCGGGCGCCGGCATTCATCTGGTCCAGCAGCGAGCCGGCCTGCGACATCGTCCAGTCGCGCACGGTGGCTTGCAAGCCGCGCGCAAAAAGCGCACGCACAACGGGCGATGCATCGGGGGTGAGCTGCAGCTTGGCGCCCTCGGCCGGGATGCCGTAGGTGCCGGCCCCGTGGGTGCCCGGAAGCGCCATGCGGCACAGCGGAACACGCAGAAAATCCTTGATCTTCAGCTTGTATGCCAGATCGTGCATCCACGTTTTTTCATGGTATTCCACCCGCTGCTCCCGTAAATCGCAAGAGGACTGGATGGCCATATTCACCATTAGCCCAAATACCCCTCTTGCTCGACGCCAAAAAATAATGCGGCCGTGCCCAATATGGGAATTTTCAAAAATCTAACGTTGTGTAACCATTTTCTCAATTACATACTATTACCGTGATTTTTCAGGGGTGTGAATTTCTCTCATCCAGCGCCAAAAAACAGCGCCATGCAGCGGCACCTGCGGCCGGCTCATAGCACCGGCGGCATCGCCGCTATACCCAGCGGCTTATGCTGCTGCCACAGGCCCGGCCTACCCTCGGCAAGGCCTCTTCTTTTCCCCACGACCTGACCGCATGACGACGACCCGCCCTCTTCACTTCATCCGCCGTGGCAAACGGGTGACGCTGCACAACGTGCCGCCCGACCGCACCCTGCTCGACCTGCTGCGCGAAGACCTGCATTGCACCGGCACCAAAGAGGGCTGCGGCGAGGGCGACTGCGGCGCCTGCACCGTGGTGCTGGGCGAGCGCACGCTGCGCGAAGACGGCAGCGCCGCGCTGGAATACCGCGCCATCAACAGCTGCATCCGCCTGGCGCATTCCATCAACGGCATGGCGCTGTGGACGGTAGAAGACATCGCCGCCGCCGACGGCACGCTGCACCCGGCGCAAGAAGCCCTGGTGCAGTGCCACGGCAGCCAGTGCGGCTTCTGCACGCCGGGCTTTGTCATGAGCCTGTTCGGCATGTACCAGAAGCGCGTGTGCCAGGGCGAGACCATTACCCGCGCCGTGGCGCAAGAAGACTTGTCGGGCAACCTGTGCCGCTGCACTGGCTACCGCCCCATCCTGGACGCAGCCCAGCAGATGGCGGCCCTGCCAGCAGTGCCGGTGGACGAAGCTGCGTTGCTATTAAAACTAGAGCTATTAGCCCAGGCAGCACCTGGGCTAGAGCCCGATTTCATTCAAAAACCCACCTACCACGCCCCCACTACCCTGCCCGAGCTGCTGGCGCTGCGCGCCGCCCGGCCGCAGGCGCAAGTAGTGGCCGGCTGCACCGACGTGGGCCTGTGGGTCACCAAGCAGCACCGCCAATTTGCCGAGGTGCTGGACCTGACCCGCACGGCCGAGCTGCGCCGCATCGTGCGCACGCCCGGCAGCGTGCGCATTGGCGCGGCCGTGACGCTGCAAGACGCCTACGCCGCGCTGGCCGCAGACCGGCCGCAGCTGCACGGCTTTGCTGCGCGCTTTGCCGGGCTACCGGTGCGCAACTCGGGCACGCTGGGCGGCAACGTGGCCAATGGCTCGCCCATTGGCGATTCGATGCCCTTGCTGATCGCGCTCGGCGCCCAGGTGGTGCTGGCCAGCGTGCGCGGCGAGCGCAGCCTGCCGCTGGAAAACCTCTACACCGGCTACCGGCAGAACGTGATGGCGCCGGATGAGCTGCTGGCCTATATCGACGTGCCGACGCCAGCCGCAGGCGAGTTTTTGCGCGCCTACAAGATCAGCAAGCGGCAGGACGACGACATCTCTGCCGTCTGCCTGGTGCTGAACCTGGTCTTGCACGGCGGCGTGGTGCAGCGCGCATCCATCGGTGCCGGCGGTGTCGCCGCCACACCGGCACGCGCGTGCCAGGCCGAAGCCGCGCTGGCCGGCCAGCCCTGGACGGCCGCCACCGCACGCGCCGCCGGCGAGGCGCTGCAGGCCGAGTTCCAGCCCATCTCTGACATGCGCGCATCCGGCGCGTACCGGCGCACGCTGCTGGCCAGCCTGCTGCAGCGCTACTGGCTGGAGAGCCAGGGCCTGCAGCAGGTCAGCCTGGACACGCTGCAAATTGCGGAGGCCGCATGAACGCCAAAGAACATTCGCCAGATCTGCCTGCGCTTGCAGCCACGGCAATCGCACCCGACGCCGCAGCGCCCTCCCCCGCCACGCGCGCGGCCGGCCGCTCGCAGCCGCACGAAAGCGCGCGCGCCCAGGTCGCCGGCGGCGCCACCTATGTCGACGACATCCCCGAAGTGCGCGGCACGCTGTACGCCGCGCCCATCCTCTCCAATGTGGCGCACGGCCGGCTGCGCGGCGTGGACACGGCCGCCGCCCTGGCCATGCCCGGCGTGCGCGACGTGCTGCTGGCCGACGACGTGCCCGGCGACAAGCTGCTGGCCGCCTTCGGCCATGACGAGCCGGTGTTTGCGTTTGAGACCGTGCAGCACATCGGCCAGGTCATCGGCCTGGTAGTGGCAGAAACCGTGATGCAGGCGCGCCGCGCCGCGCGCAAGGTGGTGCTGGATATCGAAGTACTGCCGGCCGTGCTGTCGCCGCGCGCAGCGCACGCCGCGCAAAGCTATGTGCTGCCGCCGGTCACGGTGCAGCGCGGCGATGCAGAAAAAGCCATGGTCGCCTCGCAGCACCTGCTGTCGGGCGAGCTGGAGGTGGGCGGGCAAGAGCACTTCTACCTCGAAGGCCAGGTGGCCTATGCGCTGCCGCTGGAGCAGAACCAGTGGTGGATTCACTCCAGCACCCAGCACCCGGGCGAGGTGCAACACTGGGTGGCGCATGCGCTGGGCATAGACAACCACGCGGTGCGGGTGGAATGCCGGCGCATGGGCGGCGGCTTTGGCGGCAAAGAAACGCAGGCCGGCCACCTGGCCGTATGGGCCGCGCTGGCCGCGCGCAAGACCGGCTACCCCGTCAAGCTGCGGCTGGACCGCGACGACGACTTCATGGTCACCGGCAAGCGCCACCCCTTTGCCTACGACTGGCAGGTGGGCTTTGATGACACCGGCCGCATCACCGCGCTGGACCTGAGCATGCTGGTCAACTGCGGCTTCAGCGCCGATCTGTCGGGCCCGGTGGCCGACCGCGCCGTGTTCCACGCAGACAACGCCTACTTCCTGAGCGACGTGGTGATCCGCAGCTACCGCTGCAAGACCAACACGCAGAGCCACACCGCGTTTCGCGGCTTTGGCGGGCCGCAAGGCGTGATCGTGATCGAGGCCATCCTGGGCGACATCGCGCGCCACCTGGGCCTGGACGCCTTCGACGTGCGCATGCGCAACCTCTACGGCATCACCGAGCGCAACGTCACCCACTACCAGATGCAGGTAGAAGACAACATCCTGCAGCCCTTGCTACTGAAACTAGAGCAAACAGCCCAGTACCGACAACGGCAAAAGGCCATTTTGGCTTGGAACGCCGCCAACCCGGTGATGAAGCGCGGGCTGGCGATTACGCCGGTGAAGTTCGGCATCTCTTTCACCGCCACGCTGTTCAACCAGGCCGGCGCGCTGGTGCACGTCTACACCGACGGCAGCGTGCAGGTGAACCACGGCGGCACCGAAATGGGCCAGGGCCTGAACACCAAGGTGGCGCAGATCGTGGCCGACGAACTGGGCGTGCCCTTTGCGCGTGTGCTGGTCACCGCCAGTGACACCGGCAAGGTGCCCAACGCCAGCGCCACCGCCGCCAGCAGCGGCACCGACCTGAACGGCCGCGCCGCCCAGTACGCCGCGCGCAATGTGCGCGACAACCTCGCCAGCTTCGTCTGCGGCCTGGACAGCTGCGGCGCCGGCGCCATCCGCTTCGAAGACGGCCAGATCATCTCGCCCAAGGCCACGCGCAGCTTCGACGAAGTGGTGGGCATGGCCTACGCCAACCGCATACAGCTGTGGAGCGACGGCTTCTACCGCACGCCCAAGATCCACTACGACAAGCACACCCTCACCGGCCGCCCCTTCTACTACTTTGCCTACGGTGCCGCCGCAACAGAGGTCGCCATAGACACCCTCACCGGCGAAAGCCGCGTGCTCAAGGTAGACATCCTTCACGACGTAGGCCGCAGCATCAACCCCGCCATCGACATCGGCCAGATAGAAGGCGGCTTTGTGCAAGGCATGGGCTGGCTCACCACCGAGCAACTGGTGTGGAACGACAAAGGCCTGCTCAGCACCCACGCCCCCAGCACCTACAAAATCCCCGCCACCGGCGACATCCCCGAGCACTTCAAGGTAGACCTCTGGCCCGAGCCCAACCGGGAAGACAACGTCTTCGGCAGCAAAGCCGTAGGCGAGCCGCCCTTCATGCTGGCCATCAGCGTGTATGAGGCGCTGCGCAATGCGATTGCGGCTGCGCGGGGTGGGGATGAGGATGGGGAGCGGCAGCCGGTGCGGTTGGAGGCGCCGGCTACTGCGGAGAATGTTCTGCGGGGGTTGGGTGGGGTTTGAGGGGGACGGTGCGAGCCGTGCTTGACCCGTGGGATGCCGGAGAGCTACTGGACGGTGACCGGGGTCAAGAGTTTGGGCTGAATGTCTGCGGCTGGTGGGCGCGGTCGTTGCAATGACTGCAGTCACCCTGTGCAATCGGAGAAGACCAGGCATTTACGATAGGCGCTCAACGCGATGACCCACTCCGACCTTCCTACTCTAGGCAGGGTGGAGGCACTACTAGACGAGGCGCTACCAATGGCCAAGCTACCCAAGACCCCAACAGAGCGCGCTGTCGCAAAAGCAGCCAAAGCAGCACGCCAACTGGTGCACGAGCGTAAAGCCATTGCGGCCAGTGGATATGCGCTGTCGGACTTGAACAAGACGCGCACCGCGCGCGCGAAGGTGCACAAAGGCTTTGGGCAAACGTAGGATGGATGAGCGCCTGCGTATTCCACCCGCACCGCTAGACCTGAGGTAGCCGAGCAAGCGTGGCGGCGCCTTCTCTAACGTCACTATTTGAGGGGATAAGCAAAGGGCAAAATTTAGCCTCGCCGGGGTGGCGCGAAACTAGCGCCACCCTTGGTGGGCAATAGTCTTCTTCTTTCCGTCTTCCAGAATCACCGCGTCATCCCAAATCTTCTCCAGCACCAATCCCCCTGCACCTTTCACCTCTTTGCGAATGTTGTCCAAGGTGTTGGTCCCGGCTTTGACCATCTCGGTGCTATACCTGAAAACGATGCGCGAACTCAGATGACCACCGATGCGGTACGTTAGATAGCCGTCTTGCCCAACAGGCAATACCTGATCCATGGACTGCTAGAGAGCTAATGAAACCTGCGGCTGGAGAGCAGGGTCGTTGCAACAGCAGCCAGCAGGGTCAAGCATTCGGCGGCTCCGGTGGACTTTGCTCAGCGGGCAAGCTTGCCCGCTGCGCCCACCGCAGCAGACCGAGGGCGTACGAAACATAGTAGCCAGCAAGAGTGCCGAAGATCGCCAAGGTAAGGGGACTGCCGACAAAGGCGGCATGTGACGACGCTGGCACGCCGAAGAGATATAGCTGCACAAAGCGATAGCCGATGCGGCCAATGAAGAGCACAGACAAGGCAATCCCAAGGTGAGCGCTTGGGACGTAGAAAAGGCCAAGCGGTGTTTCTTCGAACTTGGTAAGGCGAAGACCATAGAAGCCCAGCGCTACGCCAAGACCGATACCAGCCGGCAACGCGAGCAGACTTGCCGGATGCGCCAGTGAGCCAAGCGAAATCAGCACAAGCAGCACGGGAAACAAGACGACTGTCGCGCGGGCACGCCTGCGTGAGAACAGCTGGCGTCCCACCATTCGGCGAACGCGCGAGTACATGCGCCAGACGACGAGCATTGCTACGCCAAACGAGACGAGCAAAGAGGGATGAGGTGTTGTGACCATGATGATGGATGTAAATACCTACCGCTTGACTTGCCTAGACCGCCGAAGGCGGGCCGCTTGACCGGCCGCCTCATCCGATCGAGCGGCTGCTGACGTGGAACTGTACAAAGCGCGCAAATGCGCTTCAATGATCTCAATTTTTCGGGCTGCAGGGCTATGTATTGTCCAGATACAGCCCGATCCGGTCTGTGGTCCATGTCGCCACACCTGTTCCGAAGAAGTCCGCATCCTCCGTCCAAACAGGGCAGCCAAGCACCATCGCACAAGCCAGCACCGGCCAGTCGTCGGCATCGCGCATTTCGATGCGCCGCAGCGCTTGCTGCTGCAGCCCACCGTAGACGTCCATGTCCACGGGGTGAACGATGCGTTCCAGGGCATCAAGCACCAGCATGGCGGGGATCGGATCCACACTACGTTTTTGTAGCAGCGCAGGCAGGTATTTCCGTGCGTCCGCATACGCCACATCAGGGGCGAAGAACTTGACAGTGGCGGCATGTGCCTGAATAAGTTCGCGCACCCGCGTGCCAAGCACCGCGCGGATCAGTATGTTGGCATCCAGAACGATGGCCGCGCTGCTCATTTGGCCTTGGCGCTGGGGACGCTTTTCTTACGGGCTTTCTTGAAGTCGGCAACGACGCCCTCTATGTCCACGCCCTGCGCAGATAGCAGCTTATCGAGTGACTGGCTCGCTTTCTGGAGCGCCACCAAATCCGCCTCGGCTTGGCCGTGCACGGGGATGAAGTAGCCGACCGTCTGGCCGTGGCGAGTCACAGCAACAGGGCGGCTTGCCGCGATGTACTCGGCCAAGTCCGCACGGAACTCGCGAATTCCTACCTTTGTAGCTTCCATGGCCGCACTCCTGCGTTGTGAATCAATGTGTACACATTTTAGTCTGTGCGATGACGGCCGCCAAAGCGCATGGGCTATGGATGCGAGATGGAGGGCGAAGAAGTTTGGCCGATGGCAACAGTCACCATGCAACAAGAGCATATGTTTGACGGCGTTGGACCTGTCCTGAGCGGCCATCGGCCCAAGACCGCTCCGAGCCCACAGTCGCAGTGGCCATGACGCTGATGCCGCCGCGTAGGCCCCCGAACCCGACAACGTAGCCACAGCCTCTATCTGGGGCAACAAGGTGCGCCAAGCCGAGACGCAGCCCCTTCACCTCAAACCACACACCCCGCCGTCACAGCCGCATCCACCCCCGCCACGTCATGCCGCGACTTCCCGCCCGACACCTGCACCAGCGCGCTCGGCTGCACGCCGTTCTTCACAGCCACCACCTCAGCCATGATGGACAGCGCGATTTCTGCCGGCGTCTTGCTGCCTATGTACAGGCCCGCCGGCCCGTGCAGGGCCTGCAGCGCGGATTCGGGCAAGTCGAAGTGGGTGTGCAGCCGCTCGCGGCGGTGGGTGCTGTTGCGGCGTGAGCCTATGGCGCCTACGTAGAAGGCCTCGGACTGCAGGGCGTCTATCAGGGCCAGGTCGTCAAGTTTTGGATCGTGCGTGAGGGCGACGACGGCGGTGCGTGCATCGGGCTTCAGGCGGGCGACCAGATCGTCGGGCATTTCGTGGCTGACCGCCACGCCCTGCAGGCTCCAGCTGGCGCGGTGTTCTTCGCGCGGGTCGCAGACGATCACCTCGAAGCCCAGGCTCAGCGCCATCTGGCACAGGTAGCGCGAGAGGTCGCCGGCGCCGATCACGATGAGGCGGGCCTGCGGGCCCAGGTAGGTGGTGAGCTGGCTGTCGTCCAAGCTTGGCACGCCGTCGCGCCGGCCTGGGTGCAGCGCCACCTGGCCGGTCTGCAAATCCAGCACCCGTTCGGTGCTGCGGCGCTGCTGGCAGGCCAGTAGCAGCTCATCCAGCCGGCTGTGCGCGGCCAATGGCTCCAGCACCAGCTCTACCGTGCCGCCGCAAGGCAGGCCAAAGCGGTGCGCCTCGTCGGCGGAGATGCCGTAGCGCAGCACGGTGGGTGTGAGCGTGGCGCAGGCCGCCTGTATGCCGCCTTGCCGAATGCGGTGGATCAGGTCGTCCTCGATGCAGCCGCCCGATACCGAGCCGACCGTCTCGCCCCGGCCATTGATGGCCATGAGCGAGCCGGGTGGTCGGGGCGATGAGCCCCAGGTGCGTGCCACGGTGACCAGCACCACGGGCAGGCCGGCCGCCTGCCAGCGCTGCGCGCTGCGCAGGACCAGCGTGTCGAGGTCTTCCATGCCGTCCATGCGGGGCCGCCTATGCCAGGTTGAAGGGCAACTGGCGCAGCCGCTTGCCGGTGAGCTGTGCGATGGCATTGGCAAACGCGGGCGCCAGTGGCGGCAGGCCGGGCTCGCCCATGCCGGTGGGTGCGTCAGCGCTGGGCACGAGGTGCACCTCGAATTCGGGCACGTCGGTGATGCGGGGCACGGCGAAGTCGCCGAAGTTGCTCTGCTGCACCTCGCCGTCCTTCAAGGTGATGGCGCCGCCTGGCAGGCACATCGACAAGCCCATGACGGCCGCGCCCTGCACCTGCGCCTCTACGCTGCGCGGGTTGATAGCCAGGTTGCAGTGCACGCCGCTGGTGACGCGGTGCAGCACCGGCTGGCCGTCTTTGACCGATGCCTCGACCACGTAGGCCACCACGGTGTTGAAGGACTCATGCACCGCCACGCCCCAGGCACGGCCGGCGGGCAGTTGCCGCTTGCCGTAGCCGCTCTTGTCTACCGCCAGTTGCAGCGCGGCGCGGTGGCGCGGGTGCTTGCTGCCAAAGAGCTGCATGCGGTAGGCCACCGGGTCTTGCTTGGTCGTGCGGGCGATCTCATCGATCAGGGTTTCCATCACGAAGGCGGTGTGGGTGGAGCCCACGCTGCGCCACCACAGCACCGGCACGTTGACATCGGGGTGGTGCACGGTCAGGCGCATCGGCACCGGGTACGGGTCGCGCATGCCTTCGGTGGCCGTGCCGTCGATGCCGTCCTTTATCTGGAACGACTCGAAGACAGAGCCCTTGGTGATGGATTGCCCCACGATGACGTGGTCCCAGGCCAGGACCTTGCCCTTGTCGTCGAAGCCCACGTGCGCGCGGTGCAGGTGCATGGGGCGATAGTAGCCGCCCTTGATGTCGTCCTCGCGGCTCCACAGCAGGCGCACCGGCACGTTCAGGCCGGCGGTGCGCATGGCCTTGGCGACCTGGCAGGCCTCGATGACGTAGTCGTAGGTGGTCGAAAAGCGCCGGCCAAAGCCGCCGCCCGCCATCTGCACATGCAGCTCGACCAGCTCGGGCTTGATGCCCAGCACACGCGCTGCTGCGGCGGCGTCCAGGCCGGCGCACTGGGAACCCATCCACAGCTCGGCGCGGTCGCCCGACAGCTTGACGGTGCAGTTGAGCGGCTCCATGGGGGCATGGGCCAGGTAGGGGAAGACGAACTCGGCTTCGATCTGCCGGGGGGCCTTGGCCAGCGGCGCCATGTCGGCGTCGAACTTGCGCGGGCCCGGCTTGGTGGCCAGTTCGCGGTACTGGACCAGTTGCTTCTCGCTGTCCACCTTCTCTACGGCGGAGGTGTCCCACTGCAGCTTGAGCGCGTCGCGGCCCTGCTTGGCGGGCCAGTAGCCGTCGGCCACCACGGCCACGCCTTCGGCGCCACGGTCCAGCGGTATGCGCAGCACGGCCTTCACGCCCTTGATGGCGCGCGCCGCGCTGTCGTCCACCGAGGACAGGCGGGCGCCAAATACCGGCGGGTGCGCCACCACGGCCGTGAGCTGGCCGGGGTGCTTCACGTCGATGCCGAAGTCCTGGCGGCCACTGCTTTTGGCGCTCGCGTCCAGGCGGGTGGTGGGCTGGCCGATGAGGCGGAAATCCTTGGGGTTCTTCAGCGTGACCTTCTCGGGCACCGGCAGGGCCATGGCGGCTTCTGCCAGCTCGCCGTAGCCCAGCTTGCGGCCACCCGGGCCCAGCACCGTGCCGGCCTGGGTGCGCAGCGTGGCTGGGTCGACCTTCCAGCGCGCCGCAGCGGCAGACAGCAACATGGAGCGGGCGCGGGCGCCCAGCTCGCGGTACTGCGTGAAGCTGTTCTTGATCGAGTTGGAGCCGCCGGTCAGGTGCATGCCAAAGACCGGATCGAAGTAGGCGGAATCATTGGTGCCGCTCTGGCCGCGCACCAGGCTCCAGTCGGCGTCCAGCTCTTCGGCCAGGATCATCGGCAGGCCGGTATGCACGCCCTGGCCAAACTCCAGCCGGTTGATGGTCACGGTAACTTCACCGTTGGGGGCAATCTGCACAAAGGCCGACGGCTGTTGCGTGGGCTTCAAGCCGCCAGCGGCCGGCGCGCCGGCCTGGGCCGTTGCCAGCAAGGGGAAGGCGCCGAGCGCAAAGCCACCGGCGCCGGCCATCTTCAGAAAGCTGCGGCGCGGCAGCGTGGCCGTGTCCAATGCCGGCTCCTGGGCCAGCAGGCGCTGCATGATTTGTGGCAAGTCGCTGTAGTCGATATTGGGCAACATGGCGGCTCCTTCAGGCGAGGGTGGTGGCGGCATCGGCCACCGCGGCGCGGATGCGGGCGTAGGTACCGCAGCGGCAGATGTTGCCGGCCATGGCCGAGTCGATCTCGTCGGGGCTTGGCTTCTTGCCGCGTGGCAGCGATTGCAGGAAGGCCGTGGCGCTCATGATCTGGCCGCTCTGGCAGTAGCCGCACTGCGCCACGTCGTGCTTGACCCAGGCGGCGTGCACAGCAGCACCGACCCGGTCGCTGCCGTCGGTGGCGGCTTCGATGGTGGTGATCTTCTTGCCCTCGGCCGCCGAGATGGGCGTGATGCACGAGCGGATGGCTTGGCCGTCCAGATGCACGGTGCAGGCGCCGCACAGCGCGGCGCCGCAGCCAAACTTGGTGCCGGTCAGGCCCAGCGTGTCGCGCAGGGCCCAGAGGATGGGGGTGCCGGGGTCAAGGTCGACCGAATGTTCACGGCCATTGATGTTGAGGGCGCTCATGTGCAGATCTCCGTGTGGGGGATGGATGAAGCTTGTCGGCCGGTGCGGCGGGCGATCACTTCGCGCCGTCCAGCACCCATTGCGCAAGCGCCTGCAGGTCCGCATCGGGGACCTGGGCCTGCGCCGGCATGGGCATGGCGCCCCACTTGCCCGAGCTGCCGCCCTTGATGCTGGCGGCCAGCTGCGCGGCCGTGGTCTTGCCATCGCCGTACTTGGCGGCAATGTCCTTCCACGAGGGGCCCACCACCTTGGTCGCCGGCTGGTGGCAGGCCACGCAGGTGTACTTCTGCGCCAGCGCCTGGCTGGCCATGGCGGCGGCCGGCCAGGCGGCGCTCACGCCAATACCCAGCGCAACAACGAGAGCGGCGGCCAAGGAGGGCCGGGGGGCGGCGGAGCGGCCAGCGCCGCACGACGGGTTCCAGTCTTTGGTCATTTTTTTCATCCTTTTGTGGGGGTGCGCTCGCGCGCCTGGGCCGGTCTGGGGCCGGCTTTTTGCGGTGTACGGCGAAGAGCGGCGAGCAGTGTGTCCATGTGTGCGCGAGGGGCGCCAGCCAGTGTCTGCCCAAGAGGGCCTGTATCGCTTGCCGAATCCGCGCCAGTTCTTGCCTGAAACGACGAATCTGCGTTGAAAAGGCGGGCGCGCGCCCGGGCCAGCGCTAGACTTTTTTGCAGCACCTTCGAGAGGATTCACATGGGATCGCCCAGCCTGCCCCCGCCAAGCGAGGCCGCGGTTCTGGACAAACTGGTCCGGGCCATAGCCAACACTGCCCAAAACGATGGCGACCACATGACGGCCATCCCGGCGCTCTCTGTACACCGCCGCAGTTCCGCGACAGCGCCGATGCACTGCATCTACGGCTTTGGCGTGGCCATCGTTGCCAGTGGCAAGAAGCGCGCGGCACTCGGCGACGAGGTCTTCAACTACTCCGCCGGTGAATCGCTGCTGACGACGGCCGAGCTGCCGGTGGTCGCGCATGTCACGCAGGCCAGCGCGGCTGAACCCTATCTGGGCGTGATGCTGAGGCTCGACCCCAAGGCCATTACACAAACCGCCGCCGACATGGCTTTGCCGCAGCCGCAAAAGGAGCAGCACGGCTATCGGGCCATGTCGCTCGGCGATATCGAGCCTGCGCTGCTGCGCACGGTGACGCGCCTCGTCGAACTGCTGGACGAGCCCCAACTGATCCACCAGGTGGCGCCGCTGATCCAGCAAGAGGTCATCGTGCGCCTGCTCTCCGGCCGCCACGGCCCGCAATTGCAGCGCCTGGTGGCGGCCGGCTCGCCGGGCTACCAGGTGGCCAGGAGCATGACCTGGCTCAGGCTGAACTTTGCGCAGCCGGTCAGCGCAGACGAGCTGGCGGCCTCGGCACACATGAGCCCATCGACCTTCCGCCAGCACTTCCGCGCCGTGGCCGGCATGAGCCCCATGCAATACCTGAAGCAGCTGCGCCTGCAGGAGGCCCGGCAACTGATGCTGAACCAGGGCCTCGATGCCGGGACCGCAGGGATACGCGTGGGCTACGAGAGCGCGTCGCAGTTCAGCCGGGAATATGCCCGGCTGTTTGGCGCGCCGCCGCTGCGCGACATCAGGCGCATGCGGGATTTGCCCCGGATGAACACTGCGTGATCTGCACCCGCGATGGCCTATCGGCAAACGGTTCGTCAAATTTGGACTCAAGGGCGCCGTTCAGTTCACTCAGGCATGCCGCGCGACGTCGATCACGAGCTTGCCGAAAGGCCCGCGGTCGAGGTGGTCCAGCGCGGCGTGCAGGTCAGCGAACGCGTAGCGCGCGTCAATCTCCGGCGTGATGCCGGTGGCATCAATGGCGCGGACGAAATCCTCCAGCGCACGCCGATGGCCCACGCTTATGCCTTGAATCGTTGGAGACTTCAGCAGCAACGGCCCCGCCGAACACGAGATGTCGAACCCATCCTGCACGCCGATCACGGCGATATGCCCGTGGACGGCAACCGCTTGAAGCGCCTTCTCAAGATGCGCGCCGCCGACGGTTTCCAGGATCTGGTCTGCGCCGCGGTTCGCCGTCAGGCGCCAGACCGCCTCGACCCAGTCCTCGGCACTGCGGTCAATGGCGTGGTCCGCGCCGAGCTTCTTCGCTCTTTCAAGCTTGGCTGCCGAGCCAGAGATGACGATGACCTCAGCCCCATGGGCCTTGGCGATCTGCAGGCCAAAAATTGCCACGCCGCCGGTGCCCTCGACCAACACCGTCTGCCCCGCACAAAGCTTGCCGCGCTCCACCAGCGCGAACCAGGCGGTGAGCCCTGCGCATGGCAGCGTGCTTGCCTGCGCGTCATCCAGCGAAGCAGGCGCACGAACAAACCAGTCTTGCGGAAAGGCCACCTGCTCTGCCAGCACACCGGGGTAAGCGCCACCAAGCGCCAGGTAGGGCGCCGTGCGCGCATCGCCCAGCGGCTTGCCCTCAATCCAGCCCGGCGAAAACGTCGAGATCACCCGGTCCCCCACCTGGAAACGGCCCGCCCCTTCGCCCACCGCGATCACCGTCCCCGCAAGGTCTGACCCGGGCGTGAAGGGAAAGGCAAGATCCAGACCCATGCCGGTCTCGATCATCAGCTTGTCGCGATAGTTGAGCGATACGGCGGCCACCTCAACCAGTATCTCGCCCCGTGCCGGCTGCGGTGCCTCGACCTCGGCAAGCTTCAGGCTCTCCCGGCCAACGGCGTTCATCTGCCAACGTCTCATAGTCTTCCTCATCCATTTTTCCTTTCAGTTCGAACATGCCATCCGCTCTTACCTGAGCGCATTCACTTCGGCTCTGACCTCATCCAAAAGCTGCTCACGGCTCATCTGCCAATAGATGCGGCCGCGGCGCAGGAAGACGTGGTGGACAAACCGCCCACCGTGTGCCTCGATCCGCTTCGAAAAGGCATCAATCTCCGTCTGTTCAAAGCGGCTGTTGCCAGTCGTGAAGAGCACGACCTCCTTGTCTGTCAGGTCGGTTTGCTCCACATAAGCCCACAGCGGCGTTGCGGGCCGGAACATCCAGGTCGGCGAAACCAGGAAGACGCGACGCGCAGGAGCCAGGTCGATGGGCTCGACCTCGATATGCGGAAGCGTCTGTCCATTCGCATCCAGCACGGCCTTGCCCTGGCCTGAGAAATCAAGCGGGTACTCCCGCGCACTGATCCGTGCAATCGGGGCGTTGAAGCTGCGCGCGATCTCGCGTGCGACAGCCTCCGAGTGCCCTGAGCGCGAGTAATACACCACCGCGACCTTGCGGTTCGGTTCGTCTGTTGGTGCGTAAGCAGCGCTCGAGGCATAGCTCTGGTCCTTCACCGCCATGGCAACGAAGGCAGTAACCCCGAGCACGGCGGCCACCACGGCGAACAGGGCCAACTGCTTGCTCCCGGTCATCCGCCGTGTTGCCTGGTGGTGGCTAACTGCAGCCGCGAAGATCGCGGGCCGTTCAGCAGTCATGGCTCACTCGGCCCGATTCGCGCGGGCCGGAATGTGCGGTGGCGCGGCCTGGAGCTTGAACCAACCCGGAGTAGCCTCGATCACGGACCACAGCTTTGGCGGAATGGCGGCCTGCGCAAGCTCCGCCGGGATCAGCGCGGTGTCGATCTGTTCATCCAGGCCGTTCTGCGCAAGCTCCACCCAATCCGGGTTCATCACCAGGGCCTGACCGAGCGCGACAAGAGGCAGGCTAAGACCCAGGGCCTGCCTGGCCTGAGTGGGCAGCCGGATCTGCCCGGCAGCAATGACGGGCACGCGCCCGCCGACGCGCTCCAGAATCAGCTTCGCCGTCGTTTTGTCGCCAGTGCCTCCGGTTGGCACGGTGTCAAGAATGCTCGCCAACGAAACGTGGAGATAGTCGATGCCGCTGTCGACAAGCCTGTCAACGAGCACGTAGGTATCGTCAATCCGCAATCCGCCCTCGCCCGGCTCGTCCGGCGAAACCCGATAGCCAAGAAAGAAGGGCCGGGTGGCATGGGCCTCGATGACCCGTCGCACCTCTTGCACCACAGCCAACGGGAAGCGAATACGGTTCTCAAGCGAACCACCCCACCCATCTGCCCGCTGGTTGAACCTTGGCGAGAAGAAGTTCTGAATCAGAAAGCCGTGGGCACCGTGCAGTTCAATGCCATCAAACCCGGCCTCGATGGCGCGTCGCGTCGCATCGCCAAACGCCCGAATGACGTCCAGGATCTCGCTGTGGGTCAGCGCGCGCGGTGTGAGCGCCGGCACACCGAAGTGACCCGCCTCGGTACGCACGGCGCTGGCGCTGACGAGTTCGCCGCCCGGCACCAAGCCCGGCACAGCCTTGTTGCCCGCATGAAACAACTGGAGAACCGCGGGTGCGCCACCGCTCTTTGCGGCCTCTGCCAAGCGCTGCAGGCTTGGAATGAAGCTATCGTCGTAAGCGGCAAATTCGTCGGTAAAGCCGATGCCGTTTGCCAGGACGTGCGAGCACCCAGTAATGACGAGCCCGACCCCATTCACCCGGCGGCGATAGTAGGCAAGCTCCTCGTCGGACACCGTCCCGTCTGCATTGCCAGCCCAGGTCGTCATGGGCGCCATCGCCACGCGGTTGCGCAGAACAATGCCCTTGGCGAAGGCGAGCGGTTCGAACAATTTTTTCGATTCTTGATTCATCCGGGTACCTGTTAAATCCATCTTGAAGCTATCAATCACAAGCTCGCCAAATGCTGTTTCAGGCGGCTCATATCACGACTTATTTGCGGAGCCTTCATGACATCGAAAGAGCCGAACACCGGCAGAACCTCGATGCCGCAGAACTTGTAGACAGCAGTCGTCGCGGAAAACAGATCCTCCAGAGACCGGCCCGCATGCAGCTGTTGGTTCTTGTCGTCAAATGCCTCTTTGGGCGTATTCATCGTCAGTGAAAGCAGGAACTGCTTGCCCTGCAGCTTTCCGCCCGTGCCGTATTGCTTGCCCGGGTCACCCGGGGCCCTGCCATCGCCGCTGATAAAGCTTTGTTGAAGCATGCCGGCCGTGAACACTTCATCGACGTATTTCTTGTAGATCCAGGGCGGTCCAAACCAGAACATCGGCGACTGGGTGACGATGATGTCTGCCCATAGATGCTTCTGAACCTCTGCGCCGACGTCGTAGCCCTGCTCGATGTAAGTCTCCCGGACCTCGTAGCCCTTCTGCTCCATCTCATCCTTGATCAAGGCCGCCAACGTGCGGTTGAGCCGGCCCTCACTGATGCCCGGATACTTCTGGTGGGCGTTGATGACGAGGACCTTCTTCGTGGCGGTTCGAGGGGCCGCTTCTGCGGCACTGGCGGCAATACCCGGCAGCAAGGCCGCAGCCGCCGCGACCATCCCGGTCTTGATGAATTCACGACGATCACGCCCGGCTGCGTCATCCGCCTCAAGCGGTTCGATAGGTGGCTTGCTCATCAGGCGCCGTCATGGGCAAGCGAAGAAGACAGCTCGCGATGCGCATTGGCCTGGTCGAGCAAGGCCTTTGCCTTGGCCTCGAAGGTCTGCACCGCATCGGCGCCAGCAGCGAAGCGGGCCGGCGGCACGTCAAGCGCTGCGAGCTGCACAATGGCCCGCGCAAGCCTGGCAGGGTCCCCGCCCTGCTTGCCGTCCATACCACTCCAGGCACTGACGGTTTCCCGGGTTCGCTGGGCATAGTCGCCGATGGTGGGCTCGGCGTACGTGGTGGAGCCGGCGCTCAGCAGTTCGGTGCGGAAGAAGCCGGGCTCGACCAGCATCGTGCGGATACCAAACGGTTCGATCTCAGGGATGAGCGACTCGGTCCACCCTTCGATGCCGAACTTCGCCGCGGCATACGCCGTGCAGAACATGCCACCAGCGATGCCTGCGGTCGACGAGATGTTGATCAGCAAGCCAGAGCGCTGCTTGCGCATCACCGGCAACACGGCGCGCGCAACGTTCATCGGGCCAAACAGCAGCGTCTCGATCTGGCTGCGAACCTGCTCAGTGCTGAGCTCTTCAAAAAAGCCCGCGTAGAAATTGCCCGCGTTGTTGACCACAGCGTCGATGCGCCCGAACTTCTCGATGGCCTTTGCCACCGCTGCCTGCGCAGCTTCGGGGCTGGTGACGTCGAGCTGGATGCTCAACAGCTGATCGTGCTCGCCAACGGCCGCGGTGACCTTCTGCGGATCGCGTCCGGTGGCAACAACAGCGTGGCCGGCGGCCAGCGCGGCCTTGGCAAGCTCCACGCCCAAACCACGGCCCGCACCGGTAATGAACCAAACTTTCTTTTCAGACATGGTGTTCTCCTAGATATGACTGTCGAACCAATCCAGCACCAGCTTGGGGTTCTGGCCGAAGTAGTTGTAGCCCTGGAATCGCTGGTCGGTTCCTTCGATCCAGAACAGCTTCTTGTCGCGGGAGGACAAGGTGTCGTAGATCTCCTGGACGTTGGAGGGCTTGGTCAGGAAGTCGTCGCGTACCTGCGCAACGAGCGTCGGGACGGTGACGGCCTTTGCGTATTCCATGGGCCAGACATCCGCCAGGTGATAGCCGGTACGCTTGTGGAAGGCCGCGTCAAACAGCGCAACCCCATTGGCGACCTTCTGGTTCTCCACCGCGGTCTCGACAAACACACGCGGCGTGACAGGCTGCAAGGCAATCATCGCCTTGACGTGCGCGAACTCCTTGGGGTGTTTCTTCATGCCGACGATGCTGGCGTTGGCCCCCAGGCAGCGGCTGTAAAGCGCTGTGCGCATGTTCTTGGTATCGGGGCGCGATTTGGCGTAGCGCAGTGAACCGATCACGTCCCGGTACTCGAGCACGCCATGGCCGTTGACCCCGCCGCTGCCCATTCCGCTGCGGCCATGGTTGCGAATGTCGTAGGCAATGATGTTGTAGCCAGCGTCGTGCAGGATCTTGTATTCCGGCAGGAAGTTGACCTCGAAGCCACCAAAATCCTTCCAGGGGTCAAGGTGCCCTGGATAGCCATAGCGGTTGCAAGGCATGGGGTGGTTGCAGATGATCAGGCGGTCAGATTTGGCCGGGATGAACCAGCCCTCGATCGTCACGCCATCCATTGCCGGGAAGAAGATCTCTTCGTACTCCATGCCGTACTCATTCGGCCACCGCAGGATGGGCGTACGGGTGGAATGCGCCATCAGGTCGGCAAGACCGTTGATGAACTCTTGTGACTTTGCGTCGCCCATGGCGATGTCCTTCACTGCCTGGTTCTCTGCGGCCAATGCACCGCCCGAGCCGGCAATCAGCAGAGGCGTGGTGGCCAAGGCGGCGCTCGCCCTCAGCAGATTGCGCCGGCCATGCGAGGGGATGGCTTGCGGCTCAAGATGGGGCTCACTTTGCTTGCTCATGCCATGTTTCCTGGTATCAGGTTGAGGCTTGTTTCCAGCTGCACTTACTGCTGCGGAAAAGGAGCAAACCCTTCCGTGATGACGACTGAGCCCTCGGTCGCTGCAATGCGGAATTGCTTCGCCGCCGTGTATTCGGGCGAGTGGTAGAAGCGCTGGGCATCCGCCAGGCTGGGGAATTCGGCGATGGCCATGACCGACTTTGGCTTGCCCTCCACAGCGGTCGCGTTCAGGTTGAACACGATGATCTTCCCGCCGAATTTCGGGGCGAGCGAGCCCGCTGCATCCATGTAGCGCTGGTAGCCAGCCTGGTCGTTGATCTGGTAGTTGGCAATCATGTAGCCAAGAGGCTGGGCCTTCTGCGCATAGCTGAATGCTGCGAAGGCCATCGCAACGGCAGCGATTGCACCGGTGATGAGCTTTTTCATTTGGACGTTTCCTCAGTTGGATTTGCAGCTATCGGGAAAACCGGCAGTCGGTCTTCCGTCAGTCGCAAACGAACTGTAGGGACGGGCATTAAAAAGAAAAAGCACCTAACACCGCATGCCTTTTGAAGGAATGCTTCAAGACCGGAGCGGCAAAACCCCCGTCACGGCCCCGAAGATCTGAGACCGCCCGTCAGCGGCGCCCGAACATCGGCGAGCTCCCGCTCGCCAGCGCCAAGCCCTGCGCACAGGCCTGTAGCTGCGGCGCGAGCAGCGCCATGCGCTCTGGCGTCATGCGCACCGACGGCCCGGCGATGCTGACGGTGGCGATGGGCTCGCCGCTGCCCTCCTGGCGGATGGCGGTGGCCATGGCGCTGGTGCCGGCCTCGTAGGCATCGAAGACTACGGCGTAGCCGCGCTCGCGGGTTTCTTCTACCTGGGCCATGAGGGCGCGCAGGGTCTGGGGGGCGCCGGGGCCCATGTCGCGGGTGCGCTCCATGCCTTGGGCGGCGATCAGCTCCAGCGCGCGCTCGTCGCTCACGGCAGCCAGCCAGGCCAGGCCGTTGGCGGTGGCGGGCAGGTAGACGTCCAGGCCGGCGTCTGGGTCATAGCGCAGGCCGGTGCGTGCGCCTTGCGCCTTGGCGACCCAGGTGAGTTGATTGCCTTCGATCACGGCCAGGCGCACCAGCTCGCTGCTGGCTTCGGCCAGGTCGTCCAGCAAGGGCTGGGCGGCGTCGGTGATGCCGGTGGCGGCCAGGTAGCTCAGGCCTAGCGATGCCAGCTTGACGGTCAGCAGGTATTGCGAGGTGTTCGGGTCCTGCTTCACGTAACCGGTGTCCTTCAGGTCGGCCAGCAGGCGGTGCACCGCCGTGCGCGGGATGTCGAGCCGGTCAGCCACCTCGGACATGGGCAGGCCCTGCACGTTGCGCGCCAGCAGTTCGACGATGGAAAGAGCGCGGTCACGCACAGAGGCCATGGGGTTTCCTGAGGGGTCAATGCGGCTGTTTGCCGCGTGGCAGAAATCCTACCCCAGCTGGTTTGGCATTCCATTTGGAATGAAAACTCGGGTTTACCCCATAAATGAAATAGTAATCCACTTGGTAACCTAAACCAATCAAGACCGGATTGCCGGACTTTAGCCCCATGCGCCCAGAGGTTCCCCCGTGAAGATCGCCATTGACTCGTACAGCTACCACCGCTACTTCGGTGAGATTTACCCCGGCCTGGAGCAGGACCCGGGCTCGCGCATGACGATGCACGACTTCCTCCTGCGCGCCCATGCGCTGGGCGTGGCCGGGGTGTCGCTGGAGTCCTGCTTCTTTCCCAACCCAACGGCCGAGGCGGTCACGCAACTGCGCAACCAGCTCGATGCGCTTGGGCTGGAGCGGGTCTGGGCCTGGGGCCACCCGGCCGGCCTGCGCTCGGGCGATGCACCGCACGAGGTGGCCGACCTGAAGCGCCACACCGAGATCGCCGCCGCCATTGGCGCCAAGGTGATGCGCATCTGCTGCGGCGGCCGGCGCACCCGGCCGGCCAACTGGGCCACGCACAAGGCCAAGCTGCTGCCGCTGCTGCAGGACGCGGTGGCCCACGCCCGCGCGCATGAGGTGGTGCTGGCGATAGAGAACCACATCGACTTTTTGGCTGACGAGCTGGTGGAGCTGGTGGAAACCATAGCCTCCCCCTGGCTGGGCGTGTGCCTGGACACCGCCAACAACCTGCGCCTACTGGAGGACCCGGCCGTGGCGATCGAGAAGCTCGCGCCCTACACCCGCGCCACGCATGTCAAGGACATCACGGCCCAGCGCGGCAACCCGCGCGAATTTGCCTTCTGGCCCAGCGTGCCGGTGGGCCAGGGCCTGATCGACATGCCGCGCGCCTTCGAAGCGCTGCGCAAGCAGGGCTACACCGGCCTGCTGGCACTGGAGATCGATTACCTGCACCCGGCCTATCCCAACGACGAGCAGGCCGTGGTCGACAGCCTGAACTACATGCGGGGCCTGTTGGGCTAGCCCCAATGCTGTTCGGTCAGTTCCGTTCGCCCTGAGCCGGTCGAAGGGCTGGTAGCTACGGCACCAGGCTTCGACGAGCTCAGCCCGAACGGGGGTATTGATTTAACTGACCAGCATTGGGCACCGCCCCGCCCTGCCAACCTTCAATCAACGGAGACATAGAGATGCGAGCGTCCCCCCAACTCAACATCCAGGAGTTCCTGGATTCGCGGCCCTTCGGGCCCTTCCAGTGGAAGATCCTGCTGCTGTGCCTGACCATCCTGATCCTCGATGGCTTCGACATCGTGGCCATGGGCTTTATCGCGCCGGCGCTGGTGGCCGACTGGAAGATTCCGCGCGAGGCGCTGGGCCCGGTGCTGAGCATGGGCCTGTTCGGGCTGGCGATTGGCGCGCTCGCAGGTGGCCCGCTGGCCGACCGCTTTGGCCGGCGCAAGGTGATCATTGCCTCGGTGTTCTTCTTTGGCGTGATGAGCCTGGCATCGGCCTGGTCGCCCAACATCGCAGTGCTGTCGGTGCTGCGCTTTCTGACCGGCCTGGGCCTGGGCGCATCGCAGCCCAACGCGGCCACGCTGGCGTCTGAGTACGCGCCCAAGAAGTACCGCTCGCTGATGGTGACGGTGGTGTATTGCGGCTTCACGCTGGGCGCGGCGGGCGGTGGCTTTATTGCCAACTACCTGATCACCACGCACGGCTGGGCGTCGATCCTGGCAGTGGGCGGCGTGGTGCCGATGGCCTTCGCGCTGGTGCTGTGCTTCACGCTGCCAGAGTCGGCCAAGTTCCTGGCCGTGAAGCAGGGCGGGCGTGCCGCGCTGGAACGCATCGTCAACCAGATCGCACCGAACACGGTGAATGCATCCACCACCATCGTCACAGCCGAGCGCGTGCAAGCCGGCAAGGGCGCGATCAAGCTGATCGTCTCCAGGCCGCACACCGCCGTCACGGCGGCGCTGTGGGTGGGCTTGTTCATGAACCTGCTGACGGTGTACTTCCTCAACAGCTGGCTGCCGATCATGGTCAAGGACGATGGCTTCTCGCTGGCCGATGCGGCGCTGGTTGGCGCCATGATGCAGGTCGGCGGCACGCTGGGCAACATCGTGATCGGCTGGGAGATGGACCGCTTCAACCCGCACAAGGTGATGATGGGCACGCTGCTGGGCGCGGGCATCTTCACCATTGCGCTGGGCAACTTGAACCCTGATCTGTACGGCCTGATGGCGCTGGTGTTCATGCTGGGCTTTTGCATCAACGCCACCAACACCGGCTGGACGGCCATGTCCGCCAACTACTACCCCACCGAAATGCGCGCCACCGGTACCAGTTGGATGACCGGCATCGGCCGCTTTGGCGCGATCAGCGGCGCATCGATTGGCGCGGTGCTGCTGAGCTTCCAGTGGAACTTTGGCCAGCTGTTCCTGGCGCTGACGGTGCCGATCGGCATCGCCATCGTGGCGGCCTATGTCAAGGGACGCCAGAGCGCGGCGAGTGCTGCCTCTGCGCACTGAGGGGCACTTGATGCCTGACGCATTGCTGATCCCCAGCCCCACCGGCGCCACCCGCTGGTTCGCCCACCTGGGCGACCCGGTGGCGCAGGTGCAGGCGCCCATGCTGATGAACCGCCTGTTCCAAAGCAAAGGCGTAGACGCCGTGATGATCGCCGTGCACACCAAGCCGGCACAACTGGCGGCCGTGGTCGACGGGCTGCAGCGGGTAGAGAACCTGGCCGGCATCCTGGTGACCATCCCGCACAAGTTCGCCATCTGCGCGCACGCGCAAAAGGCCAGTACCACGGTGCAGCTGGCCGGCTCGGCCAATGCCTTGCGGCGCGAGCCTGATGGCAGCTGGTTCGCAGAAAACTTCGACGGCCTGGGCTTTGTGCAGGGCCTGCGCGCGCAAGGGCATGACCCTGCCGGCCGGCGCGTGGCGCTGTTTGGCGCGGGTGGTGCCGGCGTGGCGATTGCGGCAGCGCTGGCGCAGGCCGGCATCACCCACCTGAGCCTGACCGACACCCGCCTGCCGCAGGCCAATGCACTGGCCGCGCGCCTGAATGCCTACCGGCCCGGCATCGCCACGGCAACGGCTGCGCCGGCGCTGCACGGGGCGGATCTGGTCATCAACGCCACGCCCATCGGCATGCGCGCAGAAGACCCGCTGCCCTTTGCGATTGACGATCTGCCAGCCCACGCCGTGGTAGCCGACATCATCATGAAGCCGGCAGAGACGACCCTGCTCAAGGCCGCTGCGCAGCGCGGGCTGGCGGTGCACGCCGGCCTGCACATGCTGGCGCCGCAGATCGGCATGTATGGGGAATTCTTCGGGGTTTGCTGAAACCCAAAAACTATTAAATTGATAGCTAATAGCCCAGGCTGCACCTGGGCTAGAGGCACTTTTTCCTTAAATTCCGCAATTCCCCCATTCGCCCTGAACCGGTCGCTGGGCGCTGGCCTGCTACAGATCCAGTTCCGGGTAGCAGCGGAAGATGCCTTCTTCATTGAAGGCAATGCGCCGCTCGCTGCGCAGGTAGGCCGCCACCTTGGGCAGCGCCGCCACGCGCTCATGCAGGCCGACCACGCCGGGCGTCTTGGCCAGCACGCGCGCCGTGGCCTTGGGAAACGCATAGCGCAAGCCCTCCACGCACTGGAACAGCGACAGGTCGGCATAGCTCAGCTTGCCGGCCACCAGGTGCCGCTGTCCGGCCGGGTTGCGCGCCACGATGCTCTCCAGCCAGTTCAGGAACTTGGGCAGGCGCGTGCTGCAAAAGGCCTGGGCGCGGCGCAGCGCCTCGGGCTTCTGGTCTTCGTAGTACAGGCCGGAACCAACCGGGTGGTGCGTGTCATGCGCCTCCACCACCAGATCGCACAGCGTGAGCTGGATCTGGTGCGTCCAGATGCGCGCCTGCTCGCTGCGCGCCACCAGCTTCAGCTCAGGCGCCAGGTACTGCAGGATGGCTGCGGTCTGCCCGACCAGCACGTCGCCATCCTTCAGGAAGGGCATCGCAAAAGGCGGATGCACTACCTTCTTGCCCTCCAGGTAGCGCTGGCTTGCCGGCAGCCCCTGCCCCTCTGCCTCGGGGCCGCGGGCCACGTCGATATAGGGCGCGCCCGCCGCCTCCAGCGCCAGCCGGATGAATTCGCCGCGGCCCTGAATGCCGGGCCAGTAATGAAGTTCGTATGCCATGGCGGGGACTATAGGGCCGCCACCACGGTCCCCGACAATCCACCCCATGCCCGCCCCGCAAGCCGCCGACCATCCGCCCCCAACCGACCTCCCCTCTGCCCTGGCCATGATGGCCCGGCTGCAGCAGGCGGCGCAGGCCAGCGGCGTGGCCCTGCGCGCCCCACCGCCCGCGCCCACCAGTTGTTGCGGCCGTGGCTGCAATGGCTGTGTGTGGGAAGGTTGGCAGGCGGCCGTGCTCTATTGGCGTGATGAGGCCTTGCTGCGCTTGTCTGACTGAGCCGCCAGCGGCTCCTGGAACAACTCCGCCACCACCCCGCGCAACCAGGCACCGCCCGGGTCGGCCTCAAAGCGCCGGCTCCAATGCAGGCCAACGAAAAAGTCGCGCAACGGGAACTCGGGCTCGACGATGGCGTAGCCCCCTTCCTCTGCGAAGTTGCGCGCGATGTTGCGCGGCATGACCACGGCCAGGTCGGTGGCGCGCACGATGCTGGGCAGCACCATGAAGTGGTCGGTGACCAGGCGCAGCCGGTCTTCCAGGCGCAGCAGTTGCAGGATGCGCAGCGTGTCGGCATGGCTGCGCACGGCGACGAAGTCCAGCGTCTGCAGGTCGGCCAGCAGGGCGTCGGCGCGGCGCCGCTTGCGCGTGAACGGGTGGCCTTCGCGCAGCAGCACGATGTAGCGGTCGCGCAGCAGGTCTATGCGCTGCGTGTCGCGCACCTCGGGCAGGTAGCCCACGGCCAGGTCGATGTGGCCGCTGTCGAGCGCGCCGGCGATCTCGGCCACCGGCAGCGGCGCGGTTTCTATGCGCACATGCGGCGCGCGCTGCCGCAGCGCGGCCATCAGCACCGGCAGGAAGCGGCCTTCGCCGATGTCGCTCATGTGCAGCCTGAAGCTGCGGCGCGACTGCAGCGGGTCGAACTGCTCTGACTCACCAATCGCCTGCTCCAGCGCCGCCAGCGCGCCGCGCACCATGCCGGCCATGCGCTGCGCGCGCGGCGTGGGCGCCACGCCGCCGGGCGCACGCACAAACAGCGGGTCGTGCAGCAGCGCGCGCAGGCGCGACAGGCCCTGGCTGGCCGCCGGCTGCGTCAGGTTCAGCAGCTCGGCCGCGCGGCTGACATTGCCGCTGCGGTGCACCGCATCGAACAGGCGCAGCAGGTTCAGGTCGATCTCGTTGATATGCATGAGATTGATATTGGATAGTGCGCTTATTTTATTGATGGATGTTGCACCCGCCTGCACACTGCCCCCACAACAAGAGGAGACAGCCATGCAGAACCACCCCCTCCGGCGCGCCGCCGTGGCGGCCACCCTGATGCTTCTGGCCGCAGCCGCTGCGGCCCAGCAGGCGCCCGCGCAGGAAGAACCCTTCTGGGCGCGCGGGCGCCCCAAGGGCGACACCGCCCAGCGCATGGCGCCGGTGCCGGCCTTTCCCATTCCCACCGCTGCAGCGCAATTGCCCGTGGCAAAAATGAAGCTGCCGCCCGGCTTCAAGATCGAGCCCTGGGCCAGCGGCCTGCTCGATGCGCGCGCGCTGCGCCAGGGCGACCAAGGCACGGTCTTTGTCAGCAGCCGCTTTGTCGGCGGCAAGGTCTATGCGGTAACCGACCAGGGCGGCAGCCGCCAGGTCAAGACCGTGATCGACAAGGTGCAACTGCCCACCGGCATCGAGTTCCACAAAGGCGCGCTCTACCTGGCCACGCCACAGCGCGTGCTGCGCTACGACGGCATCGAGGCCAGGCTCGACAACCCCGGCACACCCACGGTGGTCTACGACAAGCTGCCCGGCGACGTGCCGCACGGCTGGAAATACCTGCGCATCCACGACGACAAGCTCTATGTGCCCGTGGGCGCGCCCTGCAACATCTGCGAGCCGGGCGACGACCACGCCGTGATCCTGCGCATGAACCTGGACGGCAGCGGCGTGGAGACCATTGCGCGCGGCGTGCGCAACACCGTGGGCTTTGACTTCGAGCCCGGCAGCGGCGCGCTCTGGTTCACCGACAACGGCCGCGACTGGCTCAGCGAAGACCTGCCGCACGACGAGCTGAACGTGGTCAGCGCGCCGGGCCAGCACTTTGGCTTTCCGTACTGCCACCAGGGCGACTTCACCGACCCCGAATTTGGCTGGGGCAAGCGCTGCGAGAACTACCGCAAGCCAGTGGCGCTGCTGGGCCCCCACGCGGCGGCGCTGGGACTTAACTTCTACACCGGCAGCATGTTCCCGCCCGAGTACCGCGGCGCCATGTTCATCGCGCGGCACGGCCCCTGGAACCGCACCAACAAGTACGCCGACGTGCTAGTGGCCTGGCCCGACGGCAAGGGCGGCGTGGCGCGCACCGAGCCCTTCCTGACCGGCCTGGTGGAGAACAACCGCTACCTGGCGCGCCCGGTCGATTTCCTGGTGCTGAAGGATGGCTCGATGCTGGTCAGCGACGACCACAACGGCGCCATCTACCGCATCAGCTACAGCGGGACCTGAGAGCGTGTTCAGGATCTGTATGGGGATTGCGCTGGCCCTGTGCTTCGCCGGCCCGGCCACAGCACAGCCGGCCAGCGACTACGCCCAGCGCTATGCCAGCCTGTGCGCCGCCTGCCATGGCACGCAGGGCCGCAGCCAGATGGCCATGGCGCCATCGCTGGCCGGCCAGCCCAGCTTCTACGTGGCCACGCAGTTGTTTCTGTTCCGCGATGGCCGGCGCGACAACGCCGCCATGACGGCAGTCGCCAAGACGCTGACGGACGACGACCTGCGCGGCTTCTCTGACCACATCGGCGCCATGCCGGCCGCCAGCGCCACCGCCACCGCCACGGCACCCACGCCCGCTGCCGACGCCACCCGCATGGCACGCGGCAAGACCCTGGCGCAGCAGCACCTGTGCGCCAGTTGCCACGGCGCAGACTTCAGCGGTGGCGAGCAGGTGCCGCGCCTGGCGCAGCAGCGCGAGGACTACCTGAGCACCACGCTGCGCGAGTTCCAGTCTGGCCAGCGCGCCGGCTACACCAATGCCATGGCCGAGGCGCTGCGCGGCATCGCGCCGGCTGACCTCGACACCCTTGCCTACTACCTGGCCCGCTTTGGCGCGCCGGCACGCTGATTCTTCCCCCCGCTCCAAGCAAGCCCATGTCCCACCCCGACGCCCTGCCCTCTTCCGCCCTTGCCGCCGGCAACACCACCACCGTGCGCGAAGCCGTGCTCAACCTGCTGCGTGCCTTTGGCATGACCACCATCTTTGGCAACCCGGGCTCGACCGAGCTGCCGCTTTTCCTCGACTTCCCTGAAGACTTCCGCTACGTGCTGGGCCTGCAAGAGGCGGTGGTGGTTGGCATGGCCGACGGTCACGCGCAGGCCACGCGCAACGCGGCCTTCGTCAACCTGCATTCGGCCGCCGGCGTGGGCCATGCCATGGGCAACATCTTCACGGCCTTCAAGAACCGCACGCCGATGGTGATCACCGCCGGCCAGCAGGCGCGCTCGATCCTGCCGTTTGACCCATTTCTGTTCTCGGGCCAGGCGACCGAGCTGCCCAAGCCCTACGTCAAATGGAGCATCGAGCCCGCGCGCGCAGAAGACGTGCCGCTGGCCATCGCCCGCGCCTACTACATCGCCATGCAACAGCCGCAGGGGCCGGTGCTGGTGTCCATCCCGGCCGACGACTGGACCCGGCCCTGCGAGCCGGTGGCGCCGCGCACCGTCAGCACCGAGCACCGGCCCGAACCGGCCGTGCTGGCGCAGATCGGCGCCGCGCTGGACGCGGCGCAGCGCCCGGCCTTTGTGGTGGGCGCTGCGGTAGACCGCAATGGCGCCTGGGATGCCGTGCGCGCGCTGGCCGAGCGGCACCGCGCCGCCGTCTTTGTCGCGCCCATGTCCGGCCGCAGCGGCTTTGCCGAAGACCACCCGCAGTTCGCCGGCTTCTTGCCGGCCATGCGCGAGAAGATCGTTGGCCTGCTGGCCGGCCACGACCTGGTGTTTGCGCTGGGCGCGCCGGCCTTCACCTACCACGTCGAAGGCTTTGGCCCGCACCTGCCGGCGGGCGCGGCGCTGGTGCAACTGACGGACGACCCGCAAACGGCCGCCTGGGCGCCGGTCGGCACCTCTGCGGTCGGCAGCATCCGCCTGGGCGTGGAAGACCTGCTGGCCCGGCCCGCGCCCACCACGCCGCGCAGCCTGCCCACGCCGCGCACGCCCGCGCCGCGCGCCACACCAGAGGGCGAGCGCATGTCGGTCGCCTGGCTGCTGCAGACCCTGGCCGAGCTGCGCGCGCCGGATTCGGTGATCGTCGAAGAATCGCCCAGCGCCCGCTCGGTGATGCACCGCTACCTGCCCATCCTGCAGAGCCAAACCTTCTACACCATGTGCAGCGGCGGCCTGGGCCACAGCATGCCGGCGGCCGTGGGCGTGGCGCTGGCGCAGCCGCAACGGAAGGTGATCGCGCTGATCGGAGACGGCTCGGCCATGTACTCGATCCAGGCGCTGTGGAGCGCGGCGCAGCTGCAGTTGCCGATCACCTTCGTCATCGTCAAGAACCGGCGCTACGCCGCACTGCAGGAATTTGCGCCCACCTTCGGCTTTGCGCCCGGCGCGCAGCTGCAAGGCTGCGATCTGCCCGACATCGACTTCTGCGCACTCGCACGCGGCCAGGGTTGCGACGCGCTGCACGTAGGCAACGCCCATGCGCTGCACGGCGTGCTGCGTAGCGCACTGGCCGCCACCCGGCCCACGCTGGTCGAGGTCGAAGTGGCCTGAGCCATTCACTCATAAAACAGGAGACACATCACATGCGCCCGCACCAGAAATTTAAAGAAAAAAGGCCTCTAGCCCAGGCTGCACCTTGGCTATTAGCTCTCATATTAGGAGCATCAACACCATTCGCCGCGCTGGCCCAGGCCTACCCGCACAAGCCGGTGAAGGTCATCGTCAACTTCCCGCCCGGCGGCGCGGCCGACCAGATCGCGCGTGCCGTCACCCTGCCGCTGCAAGAGGCGCTGGGCCAGCCGGTGGTGGTAGAGAACCGCGCCGGCGCAGGCGGCAATATCGGCGGCGAGGCCGTGGCCAAGGCCGTGCCGGATGGCTACACGCTGCTCATGAGTTCGGGCGGCATGGTGTCGATCAACCCGGCCATCTACCCCAAGATGAGCTTTGATCCGGCCAAGGACCTGGTGCCCGTGGCCGCCGCCGCGCGGGTGCTGGTGTTTCTAGAGGCCAAGCCCGACTTCCCGGCGCAGACGGTGCAGGAGCTCATCGCCTACGCCAAAGCACACCCCGGCAAGCTCAGCTACGGCTCGCCCGGCAACGGCAGCTCGCCGCATTTGGCCGGCGAAATGTTCCGCGACATGGCCGGCGTCGACACCGTGCACGTGCCCTACAAAGGCGCCGCGCCCGCCATGCAGGATCTGCTGGGCGGCCAGATCGATTTCATGTTCGACCCCGGCATTGGCCTGACCCACGTGCGCGCCGGCAAGCTCAAGCTGCTGGCCGTTGGCAGCCCCAAGCGCTCCAGCGTCTTCCCCGACGTGCCCACGCTCGACGAGGCCGGCCTGAAAGGCTTCGACGCCGACAGCTTCTTTGGCTTCTACGCCCCCGCCGGCACAGCGCCCGAGGTAGTCGCCAAGCTCAACCGCGAGATCAACAAGATCCTGGCCACCCCCGCCTTCAAAGACCGCCTGGCCAGCCTGGGCGGCGAGCCCGCGCCCATGACGCCTGCAGCGTTTGGCGCCAAGGCGCATGAGGATGCGGTGCGCTTTGGCAAGCTGATACGGGAGCGGGGGATTCGGGGGGATTGAGCAGGCCCGGCACCGGCGGGGCGGACCTGGCCCCACCTGCCTGGCTCACGCACGTTTACGTCTTGCTAACGCACGCAAGATACGCTTGGTAACTTTCCAGATACCAACCGGATACTCCCATGCAAGCTTGCTCTGCTCCTGCGGCCATGGCCAGCACCTCCCTTGGGCCTGCCGCCCCACGCCCTCTCTGGCGCTGGGCATTCTTCTGTTTCTGCTGCCTGTGCCTGCTAGGGCTGTGGCACCTGCCCGCGAAAGCGCAAAACGCCAATGACGGGTTTGACCCCAACGCCAACAGCACGGTGTACAGCCTGGCCGTGCAGCCCGACGGCAAGGTACTGGTCGGGGGCAATTTCACCCAGCTGGGCGGCCAGACGCGCAACCGCCTGGCCCGCCTCAACGCCGATGGCTCGCTGGACACGGGCTTTGATCCCGGCGCCAACAGCACGGTGTACAGCCTGGCCGTGCAGCCCGACGGCAAGGTACTGGTCGGGGGCAATTTCACCCAGCTGGGCGGCCAGACGCGCAACCGCCTGGCCCGCCTCAACGCCGATGGCTCGCTGGACACGGGCTTTGATCCCGGCGCCGACAACCTGGTCCTCAGCCTGGCCGTGCAGCCCGACGGCAAGGTACTGGTCGGGGGCTTTTTCACCCTGCTGGGCGGCCAGACGCGCAACTACCTGGCCCGCCTCAACGCCGATGGCTCGCTGGACACGGGCTTTGATCCCGGCGCCAACAGCCTGGTGTACAGCCTGGCCGTGCAGCCCGACGGCAAGGTACTGGTGGGGGGCGGTTTCACCCAGCTGGGTGGCCAGACGCGCAACTACCTGGCCCGCCTCAACGCCGATGGCTCGCTGGACACGGGCTTCAATCCCGGCGCCAACAGCACGGTGCTCAGCCTGGCCGTGCAGCCCGACGGCAAGGTACTGGTGGGGGGCAATTTCACCCAGCTGGGCGGCCAGACGCGCAACAGCCTGGCCCGCCTCAACGCCGATGGCTCGCTGGACACGGGCTTCAATCCCAGCGCCAACAACTCGGTGTACAGCCTGGCCGTGCAACCCGACGGCAAGGTACTGGTCGGGGGCCTTTTCACCCAGCTGGGCGGCCAGACGCGCAACCGCCTGGCCCGCCTCAACGCCGATGGCTCGCTGGACACGGGCTTTGATCCCGGCGCCAACGACCTGGTACTCAGCCTGGCCGTGCAGCCCGACGGCAAGGTACTGGTCGGGGGCTTTTTCACCCTGCTGGGAGGCCAGACGCGCAACTACCTGGCCCGCCTCAACGCCGATGGCTCGCTGGACACGGGCTTTGATCCCGGCGCCAACGACCCGGTGTACAGCCTGGCCGTGCAGCCCGACGGCAAGGTACTGGTGGGGGGCGCTTTCACCCAGCTGGGCGGCCAGACGCGCAACCGCCTGGCCCGCCTCAACGCCGATGGCTCGCTGGACACGGGCTTCAATCCCAACGCCAACAACTGGGTGTTCAGCCTGGCCGTGCAGCCCGACGGCAAGGTACTGGTGGGGGGCGCTTTCACCCAGCTGGGCGGCCAGACGCGCAACCGCCTGGCCCGCCTCAACGCCGATGGCTCGCTGGACACGGGCTTTGATCCCGGCGCCAACGACTGGGTGTACAGCTTGGCCGTGCAGCCCGACGGCAAGGTACTGGTGGGGGGCTTTTTCACCGAGCTGGGCGGCCAGACGCGCAACCGCCTGGCCCGCCTCAACGCCGATGGCTCGCTGGACACGGGCTTCAATCCCGACGCCAACAGCATGGTGTACAGCCTGGCCGTGCAGCCCGACGGCAAGGTACTGGTGGGGGGCTTTTTCACCCAGCTGGGCGGCCAGACGCGCAACTACCTGGCCCGCCTCAACGCCGATGGCTCGCTGGACACGGGCTTTGATCCCAGCGCCAACAGCACGGTACTCAGCCTGGCCGTGCAGCCCGACGGCAAGGTACTGGTGGGGGGCTTTTTCACCGAGCTGGGCGGCCAGACGCGCAACCGCATCGGCCGGTTGAGCGTGCCCGAGGCTGCCTTGCAGGCGCTGGAGCTGTTGCCAGACCGCGCCCGCCTGCGCTGGTGGCGTAGCGGCAGCGGGCCCGAGCTGGCGCAGGTGCGCTTTGCGGTGTCGCAAGACCAGGCCAGCTGGACCAACCTGGGCGCCGCCACCTATGTGCCCGGCGGCTGGGCGCTGGATGGCCTGGATGCCGCCGCGCTGCCGCGCAACCGCAACCTGTGGCTGCGTGCCGAGGGCATGGCCAGCGGCGGCTACTCGAATGGATCAACCTCACTTCACCGCTCGGTGCGCCAGGTCTATCTGGCCGCCCCCACCGTCACGCCCAGCGTGAGCGGTGCCGGTGGGCAGATCAGCCCGGCCACGCCACAAGTGCTGGACCTGGGCAGCGTGCAGCAGTTCACCCTGCAGCCCGCCAGCGGCTGGCGCATAGCCAGTGTTGGCGGTACCTGCGGCGGCACGCTGGTGGGCAGCACCTACACCACGGCCGCGATGGCGCAGGACTGCACGGTGGTGGCGCAGTTTGCACAGTCGGGCTACAGCGCGCCCAGCCCCGGCGGACAGGGCACGCTCACCACCGATATCCAGGGCAACACTTGCGCCTTCGACACGGTGAGCTACCCGGCGGCACCAGCCACGCTGCCGCCGGGCGCCACGGCCATGCCCCATGGCCTGCTGAGCTTCCAGGCCACCTGCGACCAGGCCGGCCGCACGCTGTCGCTGCGCCTGAGCTACCCCGGCAATGCCCTGCCGGCCAACGCGCAGTACTGGAAGTACGGCCCCACGGCGCAGCAGCCGCAGGACCACTGGTATGCGCTGGACGCCAGCCAGGTGCAGATCACGGGCAACACCGTGACGCTGAGCATCACCGACGGCGGCCCCGGCGACAGCGACCTGGCGGCAGACGGCCGCATCGTCGACCCAGGCGGCATTGCCATCATGGCTGCGGCCGGGCCGGTAAACCCAACGGCCATCCCCCTGCTGCAGCCCTGGATGCTGGCAGCCATGAGCCTGGCACTGGCCATGCTGGGCGCGCGCGGGCTGCGGCGGCGGTAGGCGCCTGGCTTGCAGGCACGCCCGCCGGGCTGAGCGGGCGGCGATTTCTGCTTTCACAAAAAAGATAGCAGCAGCCCCTGGTAGATCCTGCATTTCAGATAAAAAAGCACCTGAAATGCAGAGGAATCACGGGCTATAAGCTACAAAATCAGTAGCGCACGGAAATCATTGACGTTGGTATTGGTCGGCCCCGTCACCAGCAGATCCCCCAGCGCCTCGAAGTAGCCATAGGCATCGTTGCGCTCCAGGTGCTCGGCCGCTTTGCGCCCGGCAGACAAGAGCGATCCCTGATCCGCCTGCCGCTGCGCTCGGCCCAGCTCCTGCCGTCAGCAAGACCCGAGAACGACCGAACACATCACAAGACCTTGAAAGGAATGGCTATAAGAAGGTGTTTACGAACTCTATGGGATCGCGCAAGCATCTTGGCGGGATGACGGGTCGCAAACACGTTCTAAGCGGCCAGCAATGCGGCCAGATGCTGACGTCCAAAGAAGGCCTGTCAGTTCTGCGCATCCCCTATCGCAGCCCCGTAGAAGGTTTTGAAAACGTCGATGCCATGGTCCACTTTGGCCAGAATGGCTTTCTCACTCATTGGCTTGCCAACGCCAAGTTTGACCTTCAGGCTGGTGGAACCCATCCAGAGAGCCGTCAAGTCCTCTGCCGCCTGGGCATTGTTCAGGGGGCGCAGGCATCCCAGATCAACGCCGGTCGTCAGGAGTTGCATCAGTAGTCGGTTCCACCGGCCAGGGCCCGCCTCATAGAACCGATGGGGCAACTGGGGAATTCGCTTGGCGCCATGCGCAATCAGGCGGTCCCACCCGGATACGTCCGTTTGGTTGACAAAACGGACGTACTTGGCGCCAAAGCTGCGCAGCACTTTCGCGAACGTGGCACCTGGCCGCACCTGAATGAAGTCGTCCGCAATAACCTGCTCCGACTCTCGCCGGATGACCGCCTCAATCAGCTCATCTTTATCCTTGAAGTTCGCGTAGAGCGTTGCCTTCGCAACGCCAGCGGCTGCGGCGACCTCGCCCGTGGTGACATCTACACCGCAGTCGAGTAAGAGCCCGCGAGCGGCAATCAAGATGGCGTCGCGCTTGCTGGCGTCCTTAGGGCGACCACGGGTACGAGGGCTTGGTTCGGTCATTTTTTCAGTGAAAGAAGTCCTGCGAGGAGCAGGCCGCCCACGACGGTAATGTGCTCCAGGGCGATGTGAAATTCTGCCGTGCGTTTTGGTTCAGAGAAGGTCCAGAAGGCGTGCCCGATGGGAATGGTCAGCAGCGTGAACACGGCAAGCGCTCCGGCGCCAAGCCAGCCCAGCCCGCGATAGTCCGAGATGAGCAGTGCCGAGCCAATGAGCTGCGTTGCAATCGTCGCGACCGCAAATGCCACCGGCGCGGGCAGCTTCTCCGCGACCATCTCGTCGACGATAGCGCTGAAGTTGAACAGACCATAGAGGCCCGCCATCCAGAAGAACGTTGTAAGGACTACACGAAAAGCCACCAATGTGCCTGGGTGGTCGGCAACTGCTGCAAGAAGTTGAGTCATGGCAATCAATAATTAGTAGACCCCATAGTCTACAAAATATTTATCAGACTGAATGGTCTGTTATTGATTGGGGGCAAAGACAGGGCCTGCGAGGTTTGGCAAGTGCCTGAGTAGCGGAATCGGCACCTCGGTGGGCAAGCGTCCACGTCTTCAGCAACCTCGCCTTCTACGGCAGCCGCGCAGCACTACCATCTAGTCGGCAGTGGAGGAGGACTCCCGCAAGCTGGCGAAGTACTGGGTGGGGGACTTCCCCAGAGCCTTCTTGAACATCGTGATGAACGCCGTCACCGAGTCATAGCCCAGAAGTCCTGAGACTCGCTGAACCGACTCGCCGTTGGCCAAATGTCGAAGGGCAACTATGAGATGAAGTTGCTGGCGCCAGCGACCAAATGTCAATCCCGTCTCGCGCACAACGAGCCGCGCCAAGGTCCTGTCGCTCATCGCCAGGCGCGCTGACCATTGCGACAGCGTGGTCCGGTCAGCCGGGTCCGCCGTCAGCGCATCCAATATGCGCTTGATGCTTGGCTCCTGCGAAATTGGGAGGTGCAGTTGTTCAATGGGTGCCGCTGCCAACTGGTCCAGAAGCACGGAGACCAGCCTGTCGGTCGAGCTGCCCCGGCTGTAAGCAGGCTCCTCTTGGGCGAGATGGCGAATCAGTTCACGGATCAGAGGTGTGATCGCCAATGTGCAGCAGTTGTCGGGCATGCGGACCGCGCCAGGCTCGATGAACAGAAAGTAGAGCTGGGCGTTGCTGGACGCTCTGCTGCTGTGGGGCGTGCCACCCGGTATCCAGACCGCGTGCTGCGGCGGCACGAACCACAGCGCCTGAGGAACCTCGCAAGTCACCGATCCTTGCAGCATCAGGATCAACTGCCCTTTGCGGTGGCGATGCAGAGGGTGTTCGGACTGCTTGCCTTCCACATGAACCCGCACAGCGACGGCAGCCTGCCCGAAATGATCAGAGTTGAAGTCATCGGGGGTGCTGACGCGGGGCCTGGACGGTGATGTCATTTTTTAGTGATCATTGGTCAATTCTTCTATATTAATTAAGTCGCAGCTTACCTAAAGTCGGAAGCCCTTTTCCGAGCTTCTTCTTTTCTGTGACCTTTTCAATGACTCAACGGGCGCCGTCCAACATGGCCCTGATCGCTGGAATTCTGCTTCTCGCCATGAATCTCCGCGCACCGTTTACAGGCTTGGCCCCCGTCCTGACCTTTATTCAAAGTGACTTCAGTCTCAGCACAGCGGCTGTAGGGGCACTGACGTCGCTGCCGTTGCTCGCCTTTGCCGCTTTCTCTCCGGTGAGTCCGGCCATCGCAAGAAAGTTCGGGCTTGATCGCACGATTCTTGGAGCATTAATGCTCATCGCGCTGGGCATCGTTATGCGCTCCACCGGCTCCATGTGGCTGCTTTACTACGGCACCGCCGTTATTGGCATTGGGATAGCGTTTGGAAACGTACTGCTGCCGAGCCTGGTCAAACGTGATTTTCCGGGGCGTGTTGCATCGCTCACAGGTGCCTACGCATTGACGATGGGTGCCGGCGGTGCGCTCGGCTCGGCGCTGGTCGCCCCAATGACCCAAGCGTATGGATGGCAACTTGCTCTTGCGGCATTCATCCTTCTGCCCGCAATTGCTCTGGCAGCTTGGGCGCCACGGCGCAATGCGCCTGCGAAGAGCACTCCCGTCAGCGTCCGGCATGGGCGCTCAGCGAACATGTGGCGCTCCGCGTTGGCATGGCAAGTGACGCTGTTCATGGGTTTCAACGCCATGATTTTTTACATAGCCGTCAGCTGGCTTCCCACAATTTTGGTAGACCAGGGCCTGTCCGCCACCCAAGCGGGCTCCATGCATGGCGTTTTGCAGCTCGCTACCGCCATCCCTGGCTTGATTCTGGCCACCGTCATCAGGCGAATGCCAGACCAGCGGCCCGCGGCCATTTCCGCAAGCCTGATCTGCGCAGTTTCTATGCTCGGGCTGATTTTTTTACCGCGCTTGGCGTTGGTCTGGTCTGCGTTGCTCGGGTTCGGTAGTGGGGCAAGCATGATTCTTGGCCTGACATTCATCGGCCTGCGCACCCGATCCGCTGAAGAGGCTGGTGCTCTTTCAGGCATGGCGCAAGGCATTGGGTACCTCATGGCTGCCGCTGGCCCCATGGTATTGGGCGCCATTCGCGATTGGCAGCAGGGCTGGACTGCCGCGCTGACGGTGGCCGCAGCTATTGCGATCCTGGGTGCCTGTGCGGGGATGCTCGCAGGGCGAAACGCACACGTTGGGGATTGATACGCTGACCAGCCGTCGCCCGCCGCAGAAGGCTCTCGCCAGCATCAAGTAGGGCGTGCTCTGCGCAGCGACATAAAGGAGGCGGTGGAAGACCGGGCAGCGCAACACCGAGCCCGGCGCATCCAAGCGCCACGCCCCAAAATCACAACACCAGCAGCGCCCGAAAATCGTTCACGTTGGTATTCGTAGGCCCGGTCACCAGCAAATCCCCCAGCACCTCGAAGTAGCCATAGGCATCGTTGCGCTCCAGGTGATCCGCCACCTTGCGCCCCGCCGCCAGGCCGCGCGCCAGTGTGTCGGGCTGCACGAAGGCGCCGGCGTTGTCCTCCACGCCGTCGATGCCATCGGTATCGGCCGCCAGCGCCCAGACATTGGGCTGGCCTTGCAGCGCGGCATCACGCGCGCAGATCCAGCGCGCTCCACGCCTTGAAGACCTCGACCTGCTTCTGCAGCCAATCCGCAGGCACGTTGCTCGTTCCCCAATGGTGCAGACGGCCCGCCGCCTCGCCGATGTTCCACAGGTGCCGCAACTGTACAAAAAGCGGTAGCGCAGCCAAGTCGCAGTCGCTCACCTCGCCGCCGCCCGCCCGATAGCCGCGCAGGTAGTGCACCCAGCGCTCCCGCAACGCGTCGTCTGCTTGCTTGAGGCTCTTGCGATTCAGGTACGACCACGGCAGCACGCTCAGGTCGTATGCCAGGAAGCCCGGGCCTGCATCGTCGAAGTCGAAGAGTACGGTTTTCTTGGCGCCGGCCGCGTCCGTCGCCACATGGTTGTTGAAGCCATGCATGTCACCGTGGCACAGGACACGCGTGAGCCCCTCTTCGGCTGCAATCAGCTCTGCAAGCAGGCGGGCCACCAGTTGGCTGTATGTCTCCAGCAACTCGGTGGTCATTTCTGGATGTGCCGCCAAGTGCATCAGCGTCCTGCCGGCAAGATGGTGGCCGTCCAGCGCGTAAAGGCTAGGCGGCCCAGCGTAGCCCTGCGCCGCAGCATGCACCCGCGCCAACGCACGGCCGGTCAGTTCGAACTCGTCCAAGGACTCGGGCGTGACGCCCTCAGCATGGCGAAACAGAAGCAACGCACGCGGGCCTTCGGGGAACTGCAATTGAACGTGCGTGCGTTTGTCTGCTGTCAGCACCGCCGCTGCGACCTCTGCGCCTTTGGCCGCCAAGTGCGCCAGCAGTGCAACTTCGAAATCCACGTTGAAGCCGCCTCGCGGCCGGATCGAGCACAGCCGTGCCACGTACTTGCTTCCGTCGACCGACCGAAGCGCGTAGTTGTCGTTCAGCCCGCGACGAATCAGGTGGCACTGCTGCACCGCAATGCCATGGTGCTGGGCTACCCAGCTTGCGATGGAGTCGGCGGCTGTGGTGGTGTGGGTGGGGACAAGATGGGGATTGTGTTTCTGGCTATCGGTCATGGGTCAATGGCCGTCCGGTCAGACGCTTCGATAAGGCGGTTCGCCCATTTTCGACTTGCTGCTGACAAGGCCAGGAATGAGGAAACAGCCAATGGCTGCTTTGGGCCCAAAGCCGACTTTGCGGGGCCTCCAAGGCGGCCGTTCGTACAAGTGACGCGATGACAGTTATACCCCGTCGCGGGGGAAGCCGATGAACTCCGGTGGTACCGCTGCGGTTAGCCAAACGCCATTGTTTGAGAGGAAGAACAACTGCCCGCTTAAGTGCATTGCCTTCGCGTTCACCAACAGGACGCAAGGCTTACCGTGGCGTCGGCCTACGCTTTCTGCCGTCTGCTCGTCTGGCGACAGGTGCACATGCTGTCTCTCCATCGGCTGTAGACCATTGCTCCGAATTAACTCAAGGAACCGAAATGCAGTTCCATGAAACAATTGGTTTGGCGGCTCCTGGGGCGGCAGCCCAAGGTCTATCTCAACGGAATGGCCCTGATTGGCGCGAATGCGCTCTCTGTCGTCGCTGAAAACAAACCGTTGCTTATCGCTGCTGGCCACAATCTGACTTAGCGATTCCCGATTCAGTGCAACGCCGTTGGCATTCGCTCGTTCCAAAAGAACGTCAACCTGCGCCCATCCAGCGCCGTCCAGTGACAATCCGATTTTTTCTGGTGCATGACGAAGTACAAGACTTAAAAACTTGCTCTTTTCAATCACGCTGTTCATACCAATTGTTCCTCTAGTCCTGCCACTCACGGTTCTCCGGAATCATGCTTTTAATTCGCCAGTCTTCAAGGCTTGCAAAGATTGCGGTTCCAGGCCATGGCGGCTTTTGCCTCCCTTGCCAGACAAGATGAACCTGAGCAACGCGGCCTGTACCGTCCTGCAGCTCGAAAAGTGCATCGTCGCCGTTGCCACGGCCGATGAGTTTCACTGGAACCTGGTGCAGTTCATGACCCCGGCTCGTTTCGCGAGCAAGCTGCTCCGCGAAGGTACGAAGGTAGCCGTCGTCCGCGCCAGCGGTCGATGTCCAAGGTTCAAGCCAATCCGTTTCTTGCATCTCAATAGCCAAATTTTCTGTGCCGCTCCATTTGCAAGCTGACTGGGTGCACGAGGCGAAGGTCAGCTTCTGGCCGAATTCTGCCCCAGGCTTTGGAAGCAAAGGGCCAGTTGCCGCCCGTGATTTCGCGCAGGTCGGCGACCGCTTTGCGGCGGTCCTGTTGATCGGATTTCTGACGTGCGGGACAGCTATGGGTCCAGAAGCTGCCACTTAGGTGCTGGACACGATGCAATGTTATTGAGGGAGGCTACATGGGCGGCGAGAGAGAAGGCGCAAAGGCGGCTCGCAAAGATATTCGACGTTTCAAGGAACACATAAATTCAGCACGCCTTGCTCCCGATCAGTGAGACAAAATGTCCAGTGCTACTCGACCACTGGTTTGCTACTATCGAGATAGATAGTGTCAATTAATAGCCATAAAATACTCAAAGATGGATTTTTTCCCTATATTCTTCATTGCATTCAAGGTTCTTGTGTTCGGCACGGGCATGTTTTTCGCCATCAAGTGGCATTACGATCAAGGGAGAAAGAAGAAAAATGAAACCGGCGGACAGTAAGCGCTCGCAGAACACATCCTTGACGCCTCAAATCACAACACCAGCAGCGCCCGAAAATCGTTCACGTTGGTATTCGTAGGCCCGGTCACCAGCAAATCCCCCAGCACCTCGAAGTAGCCATAGGCATCGTTGCGCTCCAGGTGCTCGGCCACCTTGCGCCCGGCGGCCAGGCCGCGCGCCAGCGTGTCGGGCTGCACGAAGGCGCCGGCGTTGTCTTCCACACCGTCGATGCCATCGGTATCGGCCGCCAGCGCCCAGACGTTGGGCTGGCCTTGCAGCGCCTGCGCCAGGCCCATGCAGAACTCGCCGGCGCGGCCGCCGCGGCCTTTGGCGGCGCCGGGCTGGCGTGGGCGGATGGTGACGGTGGTTTCGCCACCCGACAGGATCACGCAGGGCCGCGCAAACGGCTGGCCGCGCAGCGCCACGGCGCGTGCCAGCGCGGCATGCACCTTGCCGACCTCGCGCGACTCGCCCTCGATCTCATCGCTCAGGATGTACGCGGGCAGGCCGGCGGCGCGCACGGCATCGGCGGCCGCCTCCAGCGACTGCTGCGGCGCGGCGATCAGTTGCACCACGTGGCCGTCGAACAAGGCGTCGCCGGGCTTGGGGGTTTCCAGCGTGCCGTCTTGCAGGCGCGCGCGCACGGCGGCCGGCACCTCGATGCCGTAGCGCGCCAGGATGGCCAATGCCTCGGCGCAGGTGCTGGCATCAGGCACGGTGGGGCCGCTGGCGATGATGGACGGGTCGTCGCCCGGCACGTCGCTGATCGCCAGCGTCACCACGCGCGCCGGCGCGCAGGCCGCCGCCAGGCGCCCGCCCTTGATGCGCGACAGGTGCTTGCGCACGCAGTTCATCTCGCCAATGTGCGCGCCCGATTCCAGCAGGGCGCGGTTGATGCGCTGCTTGTCTTCCAGCGTCAGGCCCTCGGCCGGCAAGGTCAGCAAGGACGAGCCGCCGCCGGATATCAAACACAGCACCAGGTCATCGGCCGTCAGCCCCTGCACCATCTGCAGCATGCGCTCGGCAGCGGCCAGGCCGGCCGCGTCGGGCACCGGGTGCGCGGCCTCGACCAGCTCTATGCGCTCGGGCAGGCCGGCCGGGCGCTCAGGGATGTGGTGGTAGCGGGTGACGACCAGGCCCGACAGCGGCGCGCTGGCCGGCCACAGCGCCTCCAGCGCCTGCACCATGGCGCCGCCGGCCTTGCCCGCGCCGATCACCACGGTGCGGCCCTTGGGAGGCTGGGGCAGAAACGGCTCCAGCGTGTGCAGCGGTTGGGCGCGGCGCACGGCCACGTCAAAGAGGTGGCGCAGGAAGGCGCGGGGGTCGGTGCGGAAGTCGGTCATGGCGCGCGGCTTTGTCTCGGTTGGTCAAAACAGCCTGGGATTTTGCCCGGTAGCCAACAGCGCCCCCAGGGGCGCTGTCATGGCCACGTCACGCGCCTGCCACACCATGGGCAGGCCCATGCTTGCCGCTCCTGCCACCGCTCCATTGCATTCCATGCCCGCTGTGCAAAGGCACAAGGAGGCACGCGTGCTCGCGCGGCTGATGCGCTACCACCAGTTGCATGCGGTGTTCCAGCCGCTGGCAGATCTGCGCACCGGCGCGGTCTATGGCCACGAGGCGCTGATCCGCGGCCCGGTCGACACGCCCCTGCACCCGCCCGACGCACTGCTGGCCCTGGCGCGGCGCGCCGGCATGGCGCAGGCCTTTGAGCTGTTCTGCCTGCAGACGGTGCTGGCCGAGTGGCACCGCGCCTGCGGCACTGGCAGGCTGTTTGTGAACATTGGCGCCGACGCGCTGGTGCAGGCGGTGCAGCGGCATGGCCGCGACGCACTGCTGGAGACACTGCGCGGCGTGCGCATGGACCCGCGCCAACTGGTGCTGGAGATCACCGAGCACGAGCGCGTGCCCGACCTGGAAGCGCTGCGCACTGTGGCGCAGCAGGTGCACGCCTGCGGCGCCATGCTGGCGCTGGACGACTTTGGCGACGGCCATTCCAGCTTGCGCGTGTGGTCTGAGCTGCGGCCGGACTTCGTCAAGATCGACAAGTACTTCACCCGCGGTGTGGGGCAGGAAGACAGCGGCCCCGAGAAGCTGCAGGTGCTGCGCGCCATACAAGGCATTGCCGACATCTTCGGCACGCGCCTGGTGGCCGAGGGCATAGAGACGGTGGAAGAGCTGCGCGCCCTGCGCGAGCTGGGCATATCGCACGGCCAGGGCTACCTGCTGGGCCGCCCGGCGCTGGCGCCACGGTTGCGGCTGGAGGCCGCCGCCACCATTGCACTGTCCACCGGCCCCGCCATGCCGCCCATGCTGCCGCAACGCCCGGCGCGCCCCGGCGTGCTGCGCGGCCTGGCGCTGATCGATGCGCCAGCGCTGCCGCCCGACACCTCGCACAACGACCTGGCTGCGCTGTTCCACGCGCGCAGCGAGCTGCATGCGGTGGCACTGGTGGAAGGCGACCGCCCGGTGGCGCTGGTGAACCGCCAGCAGTTCATGGACCACTACGCCACGCTGTACTTTCGCGAGGTGCATGGCAAGAAGCCCTGCATCACGCACGCCAACCGCTCGCCGCGCGTGATCGAGCTGGACGACGACATAGACGACCTGATCGCCATCCTGACCTCGCACGACCAGCGCTACCTGAACGACGGCTTCATCGTCACCGAGCAAGGCCGCTACGCCGGCCTGGGCACGGGCGAGCAACTGGTGCGCTCCGTGACCGAGGCCCGCATAGAGGCCGCGCGCCACGCCAACCCGCTGACCTTCCTGCCTGGCAACATCCCGATCAACCTGCACATCGAGCGCCTGCTGGGCAGCGGCACGCCCTTCGTCGCCTGCCACGCAGACTTGAACGACTTCAAGCCCTTTAACGACCACTACGGCTACTGGCGCGGCGACGAAATGATCCGCCTGGCCGCGCGCCTGTCCGTGGCCCATGCCGACCCGCAGCGTGACTTTGTCGGCCATGTGGGCGGCGACGATTTCATGGTGCTGTTCCAGAGCGTGGACTGGCGCCAGCGCTGCGAGCGCATCGTGGACGACTTCGCCGAGCAGGCGCTGGCATTGTTCGACCCGGCGGCGCGCGCTGCCGGCGGCATCCACGGTGAAGACCGGCAAGGCCTGCCGCGCTTCTTCCCGTGCACCACGCTGTCCATAGGCGCGGTGCCGGTCGGTTGCGGCGCCTTCCGCCACGCAGACGAAGTCGCCAGCCTGGCCGCGCTGGCCAAGCACGACGCCAAGGCCGGCCGGCTGCGGCTGTTTGTGCGCGAAGTGGGTGGCGCGGGGCTGCGGCGCAGCGCCTAGGAACTCGAATTCTTGCGAGTCACCGGTCCTAGCGCAAACGCAGCCGGTAACGCGCAGCAAGCGTGGCGATCACGCTGAACATTGCGCCAACGATCACGTAGAAGGTCACGGCCAGCTTGTTTCCGGTGGCGGCGATCAGCCAGGTGATCGTCATGCCGGCAAAACCGCCAAAGATCATCACGCCGATGTTGTAGCTGAGGGACATGCCAGAGCCGCGTGTCTGGACCGGGAAGATGTCCGACAGCAGTGCCGGCATCGCCGCAAAATACATGCTCATCAGCAGGCCGATGGTGCCTTGCACCAGGAGCAGGTTGACGAAGCTCGGGTTGCGCGACAGCCAGGCGAACAGCGGATAAGTCACCAGCACGAACAGCACGCTGCTGCACAACATGAACGGCGTGCGGCCGTACTTGTCAGACAGATGGCCCACCAATGGCGAAAGCAAAAGCATGAGCAGGCCCGCCAGAATGGTGGCGCTGAACGCTGCGGTAGAGGTCATGCCCAGTTGCTTGACGGCATAGGTCGGCATGTAGACCACCAGATAGACCGACACGGTCGCCATGATGACGCTGCCTGCGCCGATCAACAGACGCAGTTTCTGCCCCGTCATGATGTCGCGCAGGGGTGAGCTGGTGGCGTCGGCCTGGGCGAATTCGGGCGACTCGTCCAGATTCTTACGGATGTAGTAGCCGGCAGGCCCGATCAGCAGGCCGAAGAAGAAGGGAATGCGCCAGCCCCACGACTCCAGTTGCTCGGTAGAGAGCTGCGACGACAGGAGCGCGCCAAAAACGGCGGCCATCACAATGCTGAGGCCCTGGCTGGCGACCTGCCAGCTAGAGAAAAAGCCGCGCCGATGCGGTGCATGCTCAACCAGAAACGCCGTCGAGCTGCCGAACTCTCCACCGGCGGAAAAGCCTTGCAGCAAGCGTGCGACGACGATACCGGCCGGCGCCCACAAACCGATTTGCGCATACGTCGGCATGACGGCGATCAGCAGTGTGCCGATCATCATCAGCAAGATGGACAGAGTCAGTGCGGCCTTGCGGCCCACGCGATCGGAATAGGAGCCGATGACGATCGCGCCCAGCGGACGCATGAAGAACGCCACCCCGAAGGTAGCAAAGGTGATCATCAGCGATACGGTCTGGTTCTCGGTCGGGAAGAACAGCTTGGCGATGGTGACCGCCATGGCGCTGTAAATCAGGACATCGAACCACTCCAGCGCATTGCCGATCGACGATGAAATCACCGCTCGCCAGGTTTGCGGGTGCTGTTTGAATTCCACTTCGGCAGACGTGACGCCGCCAGTACCACCAGAAGGTAAAGTACGTCGCATCGTTGAATCTTTACTCATAGATCACTTCCTTTTCTACTGCTGGATCAATCTGATATAGGCCAAACACGATTCGGGCGGCAGGGGCCTTGCTTATTTCGAAAAGCTTGGCATGGGGTCCAGCAAGCGCAAAAGAAAAGCTTCGCATTGCGCCACCTGCTCCAGTGCCACGAATTCATTCGGTCGATGTGCCTGCTCGATGCTGCCCGGGCCGCAAACTACGGTCGGGATCCCGGCGCGCTGGAACAGGCCTGCTTCGGTGCCGTAGGACACGGCTCCGGTGGCCTTGGTGCGCGACAAGGCTGCGGCCAACTGAGCAATCGCATCGTGCTCTTTGGTGCTCAGCCCAGGCGCGGAGGCCAGCCATTCGAAGGCGATCTTTGCGTTCGGCTCTACAAGCTGCATTTCAGGCAGCAGCCTGGCGGCGAAATCCTGGACCTCCTGGTACAGGTGATTGGCATCGACGCCGGGCATGGTGCGCGCCTCGAATTCGAAGTTGCACTCTTTCGGCACGATATTGGCGGCCAGGCCACCGCGGATCAGGCCGGTTTGCATCGTGGTGTAGGGCACGGTGAAGCCGTAATCGCGCGTTTCCAGCTGCGCGAAGCGGTCCGCCATCTGACGGATGTAGACGATGATGCGCGCCGCATATTCAACCGCGTTCACCCCCAGAGTGGTGTAGCTGGAATGCGCTTCACGCCCGGTGATGCAGCAGCGAAAGCGATGCGTTCCCTTGTGCGCAATGACTGGCTGCATGGATGTTGGCTCGCCCACGATGCAGCCCGCCGTCTTCAGGTTCAGGTCCTGCAGATCGGCGATCAGGCCCTGCACGCCGATACAACCCACCTCTTCGTCATACGAAAAGGCAAAGTGCAGCGGCGCGTCCATCTTGGCGGCCAAAAACTTCGGTGCCAGTGCCAGTGCCGTAGCGATATAGCTCTTCATGTCGCAAGACCCGCGGCCGTACAGCAAGCCATCCTTGATGGTGGCTTTGAACGGATCCGTGTCCCAGGCCTGGCCTTCGACAGGCACCACGTCGGTGTGGCCGGACAAGATCAAGCCAGGCTTGCTGCCTTCGCCGAGCGTGGCAAACAGATTGGCTTTCTTGCCGGTGGCGTCGTAGGTCAGCCGCGAGCGCACGCCCAAGCCGGCCAGGTAGTCGCGTATCCATTCGATCAGGCCGAGGTTGGAGTCGCGAGAGACGGTCGGGAACGCAATCAGGCGCTCGATCATTGCCAGGACGTCGGGCGACGGCTGCAGCAACGCAGGTGAAGTGGTGGTGTTCATGGGATTCCTTGTGGCGAGGTCGCCGCGGGCGCAGGTTCCAGCCTGGCTCAGGTGGCAGGAAAGTTGCATGCGCTCCGATGGCGCACTGCTTTCATGCGCGGGGCCTTGTGATGTTCTGACTTCGGGTTTGCCCCATTGGCTGAATTTTATTCATACAATTCATCGCCATAACCCGCCTAATTTTCTGTCGAAGCTTATTTTATGGAGAACCAGGCTGTAGACAGGATGCAAAATAGTGAGTTATTGGATAAAAATAATTCATGCAGATAAGCCTTAAGCAGGTTCACTACTTTCTGGCGGCTGCCGAGACGGGCCAGTTCTCAGCGGCAGCCGCCAAGGTCTACGTCACCCAGACGGCCATCACCGCCGCCATCAAAGAGCTGGAATCCAGCCTGGGTCTCAAGCTGTTTTTGCGGCATCACGCCTCGGGCGTGTCACTCACGGTAGACGGGCAGAAGTTCCTGCACCATGCCTACAACATAGTGGCCGCAGTCAACTCGGCCATCCATGACCCGGGCTTGATGCGCCAGGACGTTTCAGGCCGCGTTCGTCTGGGCGCCACGCCTTCCATGCTTGGCTCCTATGTGGTGCCAGCCATTGCACGGTTCTCACGCGCCTATCCGCAAATTGAAGTGGAGGTGATCGAGCTGGAACGGCCGGCGCTGGAAAGCGCCCTATTGCGCGGCGAGGTCGATATTGGCGTGCTGTGGCTCATTAACCTTGATGAACCAGGTGCGTTCGGCACAGTGCCCTTGACGAGGTCGCGCCGGCAGTTGTGGCTGCCCGCGTCGCACCCGCTACTGAACAAGCGCAATATTTCCTTGAGCGACATCCGTGAGCTGCCCTACGTGCTCTTCAATGTCGATGAAACCCCGCGCAACACCCTCTTGTTCTGGAAGCAAGCCGGATTGGAGCCCAACATTCGCTACTGTGTCAGCTCGGTTGAGGCGGTACGCAGTTTGGTCGCGCAAGGGATGGGCGTGACGATACTGTCGGACGTAACTTATCGCCCGTTTTCCTGCGAAGGTCTGCGGATCGAGGCACGCTCATTGATTGACGGATTGCCATCGATCGAGATTGGCTTGGCCTGGGATATCAAGGGTCCGCTCTCAGGCGCAGTGGATGCGTTCAAAGTGTTTATGCAACTCACGTTCAGCGGCCCGGGCCTGGACGTCAAGTTTGTCTAGTTCAGCGCAAAGCCAGCCCCGGCGCGCGCCCTGCCACGCTCTTGCCGCCCGCATTGCCCTCTTCCAGGTGGCGGAACTTGAAGCTGCCCACCACCTGCAGCAGCCGTGCAGCCTGCTGCGTCAGGCTGTCGGCAGCGGCGGCAGATTGCTCTACCAGCGCGGCGTTCTGCTGCGTCATTCGGTCGAGCTGCAGCACCGAATGGCTGACCCGGCCAATGTCGCCCGACTGCCCCGCCACCGCCTGGCTGATGCCGCCCACCATTTCGGACACGCGCTGCGCGCTGCCCACGACCTCGCCCATGCTGCGGCCGGCGTCGGCCACCAGTTGCGTGCCACGGTCGGCCCGCTCCAGCGATGCCGCTATCAGGCCGCGCACCTCATGTGCCGCCTGCGCGCTGCGCTGCGCCAGCGCGCGCACCTCGGCCGCCACCACGGCAAAGCCGCGGCCCTGTGTGCCGGCGCGCGCCGCCTCGACTGCGGCGTTGAGCGCCAGGATGTTGGTCTGGAAAGCAATGCCATCGATCACGCCGACGATGTCGGCAATGCGCTGCGCGCTGTCGTGGATGGCATCCATGGTCGACACCACCTGCGATACCACCTGGCCGCACTGGCCGGCCATCTGCGAAGCCGCTGCGGCCAGCTCGCGCGCCACGGTGGCCTCTTGCGCACTGTGCTGCACCGCGCCGTCTAGCTGCTCCATCGAGGCCGCCGCCTCTTGCAGGTGCGAGGCGGTGCGTTCGGTGCGCCGGCTCAGGTCCTGGTTGCCTGTGGCGATCTGCAAGGTGGCGGCCGACACGCTCTCGGCCGCCTGGTGCACCGCCGCCACTGCGGCATCCAGCTGCAGTAGCGCGCGCCGCAGCGCCACACCAGAAGGGCTGCACACGGCCACCGCATGCACGTCCAAAGACAGTTCGCCGCTGGCGTCCAGCGCGCACAGGGCTTGCAGCTCGGCCGACTCCAGCGCGTCGGCGCGCATGCGCTGCGCCATGAAGATCTCTACCCCGGTCTGCACCACGACAAATGCGGCGTGGACCAGGATGCGGCCGAAGTCCGGCTCACTCAGGCAGTAGAAGGGCAAGCCCGCCAGTTGCAGCCGGTCGAACGCAATGTGGTGCACCGCCACCAGCGCAGCGGCAAAGACGATGGGCCGCCAGTCGCGGTAGGCCAGCAGAAAGGCCAGCAGCACGAAGACGCCAAAGTGATACTCCAGCGCGCCCATGGCCAGTTGGATCTGCAGCCCCACCAGCCCGACTCCGGCCAGCGCCATGGCCATGCGCGCCCACAGCCGGCCCGCAGCCAGCAGGTAGGCCAGCAGCGCGCCACCCAACAGCGGCAGCCCCCAGGCCAGGGCCGTGCCCGGCCGGCCGTACACCAGGCCCAGCCACAACGCCACGCCGGTGCCCAGCGCCAGCACCGCCAGCAAGAGCTGGTCTGCCCGGCGGCCAATCACACGCAATGCCGCCTCGCCAGCGGCAGAGGTCGAGAACCGGGGCTCGGACACAGGCGACATGGGAAGGCTCCTTGGGCTGGTGTCTTGACACGTGCAACGTGTGGCGGATCTGTGCGCGGCACCAGTGTCGCGTCAAGCATGATCTGCCGGTGTGCGCTTGCCCTCGCCGCGCATCGCTGCGTTGCACGCCGATGCCTTCGCACCCATCCGTCACCTCACGCTTGACGCGACACTAGGCATGCAGCACAAGGCATGCGCCGCCATTGGTGGCACTTTGTGTGCGTTGTAAGAATTTGCGTTCCGCCGGTCGATTGCAGCGGATTACAGGGGCAGCGCCCCTTGCGGCCTTCAGCCCATTCAGCCCATGGCCAACTGCAGCGCCAGCGCGTTGTGCCGCTGCACCAACGGCGCCAGCTCCAGCGTGGCCAGTTGGCCCTCGCGTACCACGACGCGGCCATTGACCACCGTCCACGCGGCCTGCGCGCTGGCGCACAACAGCAGTGCGCCGACCGGGTCATGCAGCGCGCCGCCGGCAAAGGCCAGCGTGCGCAAATCAAACAGCGCCAGGTCGGCGCACATGCCGGGCGCGAGGTGACCGATGTCAGTGCGGCCCAGCACCTCGGCGCCGCCACGGGTGGCCAGCGCCAGCGCATCGCGTGCCGTCATCTCGGCCGCGCCGTGGTCGCAGCCAAAGGGCTCCAGCGCACGGCCCACGCGTGCCAGCAGCATGGCCTGGCGCGCCTCGCCCAGCATGTGGGCGCCGTCATTGCTGGCGCTGCCGTCCACGCCCAGGCCCACCGGCACGCCCGCATCCAGCATGCGCCGCACCGGCGCAATGCCAGAGGCCAGGCGCATGTTGCTGCAAGGGCAGTGGGCAACACCGGTTTTGCTGCGCGCAAACAGGCGGATGCCGGCCTCATCGAGCTTGACGCAGTGCGCATGCCAGACATCGCGGCCGACCCAGCCCAGGTCTTCGGCGTACTCGGCCGGGGTGCGGTTGAACTTCTCGCGGCTGTAGGCGATGTCGTGGTCGTTCTCGGCCAGGTGCGTGTGCAGGCGCACGCCGTGGGCCCGCGCCAGCGCGGCGGATTCGCGCATCAAATCGCGGCTCACGCTGAAGGGCGAGCAGGGCGCCACTGCGATCTGCAGCATGGCGCCGTGCGCGGCGTTATGGTGCTGCTCGATCAGGCGCTGCGTGTCGCGCAGAATGGCGTCTTCCGCCTCGACCAGCGCATCGGGCGGCAGGCCACCCTGGCTCTGCCCCACGCTCATGCTGCCGCGCGCGGCGGTAAAGCGCATGCCGATGGCGGCTGCGGCCTCGATGCTGTCGTCCAGCCGCACGCCGTTGGGGTAGAGGTAGAGGTGGTCGCTACTCGTGGTGCAGCCCGACAGCAGCAGCTCGGCCATCGCCACCTGGGTCGATACCCGCACCATCTCAGGCGTGAGCCCGGCCCAGATCGGGTACAGGCCGCGCAGCCACGAGAACAGCTCCGCATCCTGCACCGCAGGAATCGCCCGCGTGAGCGACTGGTACATGTGGTGGTGCGTGTTGACCAGGCCCGGCACCACCAGGTGGCCGCGCGCGTCGATCACCTCATCCGCGCTCTGCGGCAGATCGGCGGCGGGGCCGATCGCCTCCACCACGTTGCCGCGTATGAAGACCGAGGCGTCCCGCCACTCGCGGCGGGCGTCGTCCATGCTGGCAACGCAGCTGGCGTTGCGGACCAGCAGGGTGCTCATTGCGTGTTGGCGCCACCCAGAAACCAGCGGCCTATCAGCGCCCGTTCTTCGTCCGTGATGTGCGTGGCATTGTTCATGGGCATGGTCTTGGTCAGTACCGCCTGCTGGTAGACCGCCGGGGCGTGCAGCTTCAACTGGTCGGGCGAATCCAGGCGCACGTTCTTCATCTGCATGGCAGCGCCGTGGCACAGGTAGCAGCGCTGCTCCAGCACCCTCTGCACTTCTGCATAAAAAACGGGCTTAGCCCTTATTGCACCTGGGCTACCAGCTATTGAAACCGTAGCAGACGGCGGCGGTTTCATCCAGACGATGGTGCCCACGATCACCGCCACGCCCACCAGTGCATAGGGCAGCGGATGGCGGTTGCGGCCCAGCTTCCAGCCGTGGCGCATGACGAAGAACTGGCGGATCGCCGCGCCCGCAAACATCATCAAAATCAGCACCAGCCAGTTCTGCGGATGGCTGTAGGTAAAGCTGTAGTGGTTGCTGAGCATGGCAAACAGCACCGGCAGCGTGAAGTAGGTGTTGTGCACGCTGCGCTGCTTGCCGCGCTGGCCGTGCACCGGGTCTACCGGCTGGCCGGCCTTGATTGCGGCAATCACCTTCTTCTGGCCCGGGATGATCCAGAAGAACACGTTGGCGCTCATGCTGGTGGCGATCATGGCGCCCACCAGCAGGAAGGCGGCGCGCCCGGCAAACCAGTGGCAGGCCAACCAGGCAGCGGCGCACACCAGCAGCGCCACCAGGGCGCCGACGATCTTGTCGCCGTTCTTGCGGTGGCCAAACAGCTGGCAGATGCCGTCGTACAGCATCCAGAACACCACCAGGAAGGCAAGCGCCACGCTGATGGCGGCGCCCGGCTGCCAGTCCATCAGCGACTTGTCGATCAGGTAGGTGCTGGCGTTCCACAGGTAGCTGACGGTGAACAGCGAGAAGCCCGTGAGCCAGGTGCTGTAGCTCTCCCAGAAGAACCAGTGCAGGTGCGGCGGCAACTGCGGCGGCTTTACCGCAAACTTGACCGGGTGATAGAAGCCGCCGCCGTGCACGGCCCACAGCTCGCCGGTGGCGCCCTGGCGCTTCAGTTCCGGGTCCTCGGGCGGCGTGAGGCTGCTGTCGAGAAAGACGAAGTAGAAGGACGAGCCAACCCAGGCAATGGCGGTGATGACATGGACCCAGCGCAGCAGCAGGTTGGCCCAGTCGAGAAGATAGCTATCCATGTTCTCTGGCCATGCAGGGCATGGCACGTTGAGGAGCCTGCTCACCACTGCGGGCGCTCTGAGCAGCAATGGCCGCGAACCCGGGGCATTGATGTGCCCCCTGCTCCGCTGCGACCTGTACACGCGAGTGTATGCAATCTGGCGCCGCTAAAGCGCTGTTGCTTAACCGTCGCCTGACGTAGAAACCAATTGCAATAACTGTGCCGCCACCGCCACCGCGATCACTTCAGGCTCCTTGCCGTGGATGCCCGGCACGCCTATCGGGCAGGTGACCTGGGCCAGCTCGGCGTCGGTAAAGCCGCGCATCTCCAACCGGTGGCGAAAGGTCGCCCACTTGGTCTTGCTGCCGATCAGGCCAATGAAGCGCAGGTCGCCCAGCGCCCGCTGGCGCAGCAGGCAGGCCGCGACGATGTCCAGATCCTCGGCGTGGCTGAAGCTCATCACCAGCACGTGCGATCCGGCGGCCAGGCCGGGCACGGCGGCCTGCACCGGGTCGGAGTGTTCGCAGGCCACGTCCTCGGGCGTATCGGTGGGAAAGATGCCGTCTCGGCTGTCTATCCAGGTCAGGGCAAAGGGCAGCGGCGCCAGCACGCGGGTCAGCGCCGCGCCCACATGGCCACCGCCAAACAGCGCCAGCGGGTGCTGCGGCGCGCGCAGTTGCTGGCGCAGTGCCGGCACATCAGGCGCGGCCACACGCTGGTAGCGCAGATGCACCACGCCGCCGCAGCACTGGCCCAGGCTCGGGCCCAGCGCGTAGCGGCGCGATTCGGCCGGCTGCGCTGTGGCTAGGCGCGCGCGCGCTTCATCGATGGCATCAAATTCAAGCCGGCCGCCGCCTATGGTGCCGACCAGGCTGTCTGCAAACACAGCCATCCAGGTGCCGGCCTCGCGCGGCACCGAGCCTTGGGTAGACTCCACGCGCACCAGCACGGCGGGCTCTTGGGCCAACTGTTCGAGCATCCGTTGCAATGTGTCCAAGCGTGTTTCCTCTGTCTGCATTCTGATCCGAAGGCCCTCGCCCCATGCCTCCCAAAGCATCCCGCCGTCCCTGGCTGCTGGCCATGATGTCCAGCGCCGTGGCAGCCCTTGTCGCCGCCTGCGCCCCGCGCCGCGAAGCCCCCGGCGAACCCGGCGCACAGCCGACCACCGGCGGCCCTGCGCCCATCAGCCAAGGCCCGGCTCCCGCCTCCAACGCCAGCACGCCGCGTGCCTACCGGCAGGACGGCGCCGCGCACATCTACGCCCTCAATGCCCATCGCATCTACCCGGGCCGGCTGCCGCCGCTGCTCTATGCCATCGGCACGCTACAGATCTACCTGGATGCCAATGGCCGCGTCACCCGCCTGGACTGGATGCGCGCCCCACGCCACGCACCCGAGGTGGTGGCCGAGATCGAGCGCACCGTGCGCCAGGCCTCGCCCTTCCCGGTGCCGGCACGCCTGGGCAAGGTGGTCTACACCGATACCTGGTTGTGGGACAAGAGCGGCCGCTTCCAGCTAGACACCCTGACCGAAGGTCAGGAGTAGCTCAGGAGCCGCGGTAAGTCGAGTAGCTCCACGGGCTCACCAGCAGCGGCACGTGGTAGTGCTGCCGCGTGTCGGCCACGCCAAAGTCGAGCTTCACCTTGCCCAGGAAGTTGGGCTGCGGCAGCGCCACACCGCGCGCGGCAAAGTAGGCCTCTACGTCGAACTCCAGGCGGTAGGTGCCGGCGCGCAGATCGCCGTCGCTGTAGAGCGGGCCATCGGTGCGGCCGTCCTTGTTGAGGACCAGGCGCTTGACCAGCGTGGCGCTGTCGCCCTCGGTGGTGTAGAGCGCAACGGCCATGCCGGCCGCGGGGCAGCCGTGCATGGTGTCGAGGACGTGGGTGCTGAGGCCCATGGCGGTTCCTTGGCGGAGAGGTGGACGGCTTTGCAGCGCAATTTGGTGAACCAAAAGTGTATACACTTTCTGCCGCTGCCACTATCATTTCCGCCATGGAGACCTCTTCCACCAGCACCATCGTCGACGCCCTGACCCGGGCCATCGTCGAGCACCGGCTGCACCCGGGCACCAAGCTGGCGGAGCAGAAGCTGGCGGATCACTTTGGCGTCTCGCGCACACTGGTGCGGCAGGCGCTGTTCCAGTTGTCGCAAAACCGGCTGGTCACGCTCGAGCCCGCGCGCGGCGCCTTCGTGGCCGCGCCCTCGGCCGATGAGGCGCGCCAGGTGTTCGCCGTGCGCCGCATGGTCGAGGCCGGCATGGCACGCGAATTTGTGCGCGGCGTGACGCCCGCGCGGCTCAAGGCCTTGCGCGCCCATGTGGCGCTGGAGAAGGCCGCGGTGGACCGCGAAGATGTCTCTGGCCGCACCGAGTTGCTGGGCGACTTCCATGTGCGCATGGCCGAGCTGATGGGCAACGAGGTGCTGGCCCAGCTACTGGGCGATTTGATCTCGCGCTGCGCGCTGATCACGCTGATGTACCAGTCCTCCAGCGCCGCCGCGCACTCTTACGCCGAGCACGCCGAGATCGTCAAGGCGCTGGCCGCGCGCGACGAAGACCTTGCGGTGCAGCTCATGGACGAGCACCTGCTGCACGTCGAGCAAAGCCTGGTGTTCGACCGCAAGCTGCCCAGCAATGATTTGGCAAAAGCCTTGGCATAACTCCCCACGCCCTTCCACCATGACCGTCTACGACTCCACCCTTCCCTACCCACGCGACCTGGTCGGCTACGGCCGCAACCCGCCGCAGGCGCAGTGGCCTGGCCAGGCGCGCATTGCGGTGCAGTTTGTCCTCAACTACGAGGAAGGCGGCGAGAACGCCACGCTGCATGGCGACGCCGGCTCAGAACAATTCCTGTCGGAGATGGCCAACCCGCCCAGCTTTCCCGACCGGCACCTGAGCATGGAAGGCATCTACGAATACGGCTCGCGCGTGGGCGTCTGGCGCATCCTGCGCGAGTTTGAGAAGCGCGGCCTGCCGCTGACCGTGTTTGGCGTAGGCATGGCGCTGCAGCGGCACCCTGAGCTGACGCAGGCCTTTGTCGAGCTGGGCCACGAGATCGCCTGCCACGGCTGGCGCTGGATCCACTACCAGGGCGTGGATGAGGCCACTGAGCGACAACATTTGCTGCTGGGCCTGGACACGATCCAGAAGATGACAGGCACCCGCCCGCTCGGCTGGTACACCGGCCGCGACAGCCCGCGCACCCGCCGCCTGGTGGCCGACGAGGGCAGCACGCTCTACGACAGCGACTACTACGGCGACGATCTGCCCTTCTGGATGAAGGTGCAGAAGAGCGACGGCACAAGCGTGCCGCGCCTGGTCGTGCCCTACACGCTGGACACCAACGACATGCGCTTTGCACTGCCGCAGGGCTTTAGCCAGAGCGATGACTTCTTCACCTACCTGCGCGACAGCTTTGATGCGCTCTATGCCGAAGGCGCGGAGTCGCCCAAGATGCTGAGCGTGGGCATGCACTGCCGCCTGCTGGGGCGGCCGGGGCGGATCGTGGCGCTGCAAAAGTTCCTCGACCACATCGCGCGGCACGATCGCGTGTGGGTGTGCCGCCGCATCGACATCGCGCGGCACTGGCAGGCCGTTCACCCCTATTCTGAAAGCGCCTGACCATGGCACTCACCCTGGACCAACTCAACGCCGCCACGCCGGTCGATGCCGCAAAGTTGCTAGACGGCCTGTACGAGCATTCACCCTGGATCGTCGAACAGACCGTGGCCGCTGCCGCGCCCTTTGCATCGCTGGCGCACTTCAAACATGCGCTGGCGCGCACCGTGGCCGCTGCGCCCGCTGAAGCGCAGTTGGGCCTGATCCGCGCCCACCCGGAGCTGGCCGGCAAGGCCATGGTGGCGCAGGCGCTCACGGCGGAATCGACCCACGAGCAGAGCAAGGCCGGCCTCACCCAATGCACGCCAGAAGAGTTCGCGCGCATCCAACAGCTCAATGCCGACTACAACGCGCGCTTTGGCTTCCCCTTCATCCTGGCGGTGCGCGGGCCGCGCGGCGCGGGCCTGGGCCGGCAGCAGATCATCGATACCTTTGCACGCCGGCTGCAGAACCACCCGGACTTCGAGCGCGCCGAGGCGCTGCGCAACATCCACCGCATTGCCGAGATCCGGCTGGGCGACAAGTTTGGCGTGGCGCCGCTGCTGGGCGACACGGTGTGGGACTGGCAGGAAGAACTGGCCCAGTACAGCGACCCCGGCTTTGCCGAGCAAGGCCAGCTCACCGTCACCTACCTGACCGAGGCGCACCGCGCCTGCGCCCGCCGCATCGCGCAGCAGATGCGCGACTGCGGCTTCGATGAGGTCAGCATCGATGCAGTGGGCAACGTGGTCGGCCGCTACCACGGCAGCGATCCTGCGGCCAAGGCATTGCTTACCGGCTCGCACTACGACACCGTGCGCAACGGCGGCAAGTACGACGGCCGCCTTGGCATCTACGTGCCCCTGGCCTGCGTGCAAGAGTTGCACCGCCAAGGCAAGCGCCTGCCCTTCGCCATTGAGCTTGTGGGTTTTGCGGAAGAAGAAGGCCAGCGCTACAAGGCCACCTTCCTGGGTTCTGGCGCGCTCATTGGCGACTTCAAGCCCGCCTGGCTGGACCAGCAGGATGCCGACGGCATCAGCATGCGCGCCGCCATGCAGGCCGCCGGCCTGCCCGGCACGCTGGAATCCATCGCGGCGCTGCAGCGCGACGCTGCCCGCTACCTGGGCTTTGTGGAAGTGCATATCGAACAAGGCCCGGTGCTCAACGAACTGGACCTGCCGCTGGGCATCGTCACCTCCATCAACGGCAGCGTGCGCTGCGTGTGCGAGGTGATTGGCACGGCCAGCCACGCCGGCACCACGCCCATGGCACGGCGCCGCGACGCCGCCGCCGCCGTGGCCGAGCTGGCCCTGTACCTGGAGCAGCGCGCCGCGCAAGACGGTGACTCGGTTGGCACCATCGGCATCCTGCAAGTGCCCAATGGCTCGATCAATGTGGTGCCCGGGCGCTGCCGCTTCACGCTGGACATGCGCGCCCCCAACGACGTGCAGCGCGACGCGCTGGTGGCCGACGTGCGCACGGCCCTGGCCGACATCTGCGCGCGCCGCGGCGTGCACTACACGCTGGAGGAAACCGAGCGCGCCGCAGCCGCGCCCAGTGCGCCCGCCTGGCAGCAACGCTGGGAGCAGGCCGTGGCCGCGCTGGGCCTGCCGCTCTACCGCATGCCCAGCGGCGCCGGCCACGACGCGATGAAGCTGCACAAGCGGCTGCCGCAGGCCATGCTGTTTGTGCGCGGCGAGAACTCCGGCATCAGCCACAACCCGCTGGAAAGCACCACCAGCGCCGACATGGACCTGGCCGTCCATGCCTTCCAGAACCTGCTGGCCCAACTGGCCGCCGACACCCCTACCTGACCCCATGACCGCATCCACCACCGACTACGACCGCCTCGACGCCTGGATCGACGCGCACTTTGACGAAGAAGTGCGCTTTCTGCAGGAGCTGGTGCGCGTGCCCACCGACACGCCGCCCGGCAACAACGCGCCGCATGCAGAGCGCACGGCCGCGCTGCTGCAAGGCTTTGGCTTCGAGGCTGAAAAGCATCCCGTGCCCGAGGCCGATGTGCGTGCCTACGGCATGGAATCCATCACCAACCTGATCGTGCGCCGCCGCTATGGCGAGGGCCGCACCGTGGCCCTCAACGCCCACGGCGACGTGGTGCCGCCCGGCGAAGGCTGGACGCATGCGCCCTATGGCGCAGAGATCAAAGACGGCAGCCTCTACGGCCGCGCCACCGCCGTCAGCAAGAGCGACTTCGCCAGCTTCACCTTTGCCGTGCGCGCGCTCGAATCCTTGGGCGCGCCGCTCAAGGGCGGCGTGGAGCTGCACTTCACCTACGACGAAGAGTTTGGCGGCGAGCTGGGCCCGGGCTGGCTGCTGAAGCAGGGCTTGACCAAGCCCGACCTGCTGATCGCCGCCGGCTTCTCTTACGAAGTGGTGACCGCGCACAACGGCTGCCTGCAGATGGAGGTGACGGTGCACGGTAAGATGGCGCATGCCGCCATTCCAGACAGCGGCGTCGATGCGCTGCAGGGCGCGGTCGCGATTCTGAACGCGCTGTATGCGCAGAACGCGCAGTACAAAAAGGTGCAATCGCAGGTCGAAGGTATCAACCACCCCTACCTGAACGTGGGCCGCATCGAAGGCGGCACCAACACCAACGTCGTGCCCGGCAAGGTGGTGTTCAAGCTGGACCGCCGCATGATCCCCGAAGAGAACCCGGCCGAGGTCGAGGCCACGATCCGCCAGGTGATCGCCGATGCCGCAGCCGGCGTAGCCGGCATCAGCGTGGACATCCGCCGCCTGCTGCTGGCGCGCTCCATGCGGCCGCTGCCGGGCAACCAGCCGCTGGTGGACGCGATCCAGAAGCACGGCGCGCAGCTCTTCGGCCAGCCCATCGCGGCCATGGGCACGCCGCTCTACACCGACGTGCGCCTGTACGCCGAGGCCGGTATCCCCGGCGTGATCTACGGCGCCGGCCCGCGCACCGTGCTGGAGTCGCACGCCAAGCGCTCGGACGAGCGCCTGCTGTTGGAAGACCTGCGCCGTGCAACCAAGGTCGTAGCCCGCACGCTACGCGATCTTCTGGCATGAAGCTGCGCTGATGGCCTCTTCCTCGCCCACCTGGCCCATCCCCGAAGACGAAATCGAGGTCACGGCCATACGCGCCCAGGGCGCGGGTGGGCAAAACGTCAACAAGGTCTCCAGCGCCATCCATTTGCGCTTTGACGTTGCGGCATCGTCCATGCCAGAGGAACTGAAAGAGCGCCTGCGCGCCCTGCCCGACCGACGCATCACCGCTGCCGGCGTGGTCATCATCAAGGCGCAGCGCCACCGCACGCAGGAGCAGAACCGCGCCGATGCACTGGAGCGCTTGCAGGCGCTGGTCGACGAGGCCGCGCTGGTGCAGATCGTGCGCAAACCGACCAAGCCCACGCGCGCATCAGTGCGCCGCCGCGTGGAAGCCAAGGTGCGGCGGTCCGAGACCAAGGCCTTGCGCGGCCGGCCGGGCCACGACTAAGAGCCATCCCTTTCAAGGTCTTGTGATCTGTTCGGTAGCTCTCGTGTCTTGCTGACGGCAGGAGCCGAGCGCAGCGACGGCCCGCGTGGCTGTCCCGGGCCCCCTCGGGATGCGCCGAGGAGCACAGCGGCAGGCGGATCAGGGATCGCTCCTGTCTGAGCGAAGCGAGTTTGAGCGAGACCCCGCCTGGCGCGAGCACCGCAGGTTGCCCCGGAGCGAAGCGCAGGGGACGCAGCACGTGGGGTCGCCTTCTCTTTGGTGACTTTCTCTTGGGCGTTCGCCAAGAGAAAGTTACTCGCCCGCCGGGGCGAACTCCCGGCACCCGCCGCATGCAAGGCACACAGCGCCGAGATATCTCAAAGACCTTGAAAGGGATGCGACTAAGAGCTCGCACCGTACACCGGCTCACCCAGGTTCAGCATCAGCCGGTTGGCCCAGGCGAAGATGGCCACGGCGTGGAACAGGTCCAGCACTTCCAGGTCCGACAGGCCAGCCGCGCGCACGGCTTGCAGTTGCGCGGCGCCAAACTGCTCGGGCCGCAGGGTGAGGTCTATCGACAACTGCACGATGGCGCGCTCGCGGGCGTTGGTGCCTGCGCCCTGTGGCTCGGTGAACACTTGATAGATCACGTCGTTGCGCTTGGCGAGCTGCTCGAAGCGCTGGGCGTGGACCGAGGCGCAGTAGACGCAGCCATTGACGCGCGAGACCACGGCGCTGGCCAGTTCGCGCTCGGCGCGCGACAGGCCGCCGGGCGCGTACATGATGGCGTTGAAGACGATCGAGCGCTCTTCGAGGATGCGCGGCTGGTGCACCAGCACGCGGTAGTAGTCCGAGGTCTTGGCCTTGGGGTGGCTGGTTTCCAGCACCGCCATCTGGGCGGGTGTGGCCTCTTCCAGTTTCACCACCGGCAGCCAGGCCTTCCAGCCCAGGGTTTCGCTGGTGTAGCCGTTGACGCGCACCGGCTCGCCGGGCTTGGGCAGATTGGCCGGGTGCACGAAAGGCTCGGTCGGTGCATCAGCCACGGCCGGCGCGGCCGATGCGCCATCGCCTGCCGCCACCAGGGCCTGCAGGCCGGCCACCACGCGCAGTTGGTAGGCGACGAAGGCGATCAGTTGCGCCAGCGCAATCACCTCGGGCGTGGCCAGGCCGGCGGCGGGCAGCTTGAGCAGCGCGGCCTGGTCGCCATCCACCGGGCGCTCGGTCAGGGTGCGGGTGAAGGCGAGGATGGCTTGCAGGCGCGCATCGCCGGTGGCAGCCTGGCCCGCCAGCGCGGCCTGTTGCGGCGCGGTGAGCGCAGGCAGCGCCAGCAGGCGCTCGCGGTAGTGCGCTTGCAGCAGCGCGCTGCCGGCCAGGCGCGCGATCTCATGGGCGGCCAGCAAGCGCTCGGCCAGCGAAGGGCCGCCTAGCGCCGGATCAAAGATGCTGTCGTAGCTGCCCTGCGTGGCGGCCACGACCTTGTCGCGCTGGTGGCGCACGGCATGCACGGCGCTGGTGGCGGGCAGCGGCACCAGGGTGTCGACCAGGTCGGCCGTGGAGATGGATGAGGACATGGCGAAGTCTCCAAAATTGCTTGCAATAAAAATTTATACGTTTTAGGCCTCTAGCCCAGGTGCAGCCTGGGCCGCTAGCTCTAGAAAACGTAGCACGCCCTGCCAGGATGATTCGTCCGCATGGGCATTGGCAGCGGGTGCGCCGCCCGTGGTGCTGAGGCGTTTGGACACCGGATGCGCGTAGACCAGCTGCGTGGTCGGCACATAGGGGAAGACGATGGAATGCCCCGCGCCTTCAAAGTCCAGGTGCTCCACCGCGTGCGGGTGCTGGAACTGCGCCAGCCGCTCAGTGACCATGCGGCTGTACAGGCTGGAGGGCCAGGAGCCATCGTCGGTGGCCGACAGCAGCAGCACCGGGCCGCGGATGTTCTCCACGCGGATGCGCGCGCGCTCGACCGCGTCCGGGTCTTGCAGCGCGGTGAGCAGTGCGTTGGCATGGCGGCGTGGCTGCGGGCCTTCGTCCCAGGGCGCCCAGGTGGCGGTACGGTTGTTTTCCCACAGATGCGGCAAGGGCTGGCCGCGAAAGATCCAGGCCGGGCCTTCACGACCGGTAGCGGGGTTGCAGGCGTTTTGCGCGCTGTGCACCACGGCGCCGGGCACATAGCCGATGACGGCAGAGACCTGCTCAGGAAACAGCGAGCCCAGCAGCAGCACCAGCTCACCGCCGCGCGATTGGCCGCTCAGGGCGACGAAGCCATGCAGCGGCCGCAGCGTGCGGTGCATCCAGGCCAGCGCGGTTTCGAAGTATTCAAGGTGGGTGTCAGAGATGTAGTCCGAGCGCCCCGGCGCCTTGAAGTAGCCCAGTGCCAGCGCGGCGTAGCCGTGCGAGGCATAGAGCGCGGCGCGCGGCTCGTTGATGCCGCCGCCCGAGCCGTTGAGCACCAGCACCGCCGGGTGCGGGCCGGGGCCCGAGGGCAGGAACAGCGTGCCCACCAAGCCCTCTTCGCGCACCTCGCGCCGGGTCACGCCGGCGGCCGCCAGGCGCTGCACCAGTGGCCCCTGCCAAGCCGTAGCGCCTGCGCGCTGCACGGTTACCTCGGTGGTCAGCGCCGCCGCCGGTTCGGCGGCAAACACCTCGCGTGGCGCACCGGCCTGCTCGGGCGCTTGCGACCAGATCAGGCCCATCGCGTCTACGCCGGCATAGCTGCCCGCGAGCGGCGCGTCGCACTGCAGATCCACCCTGCCCTGCGCGTCGGCGCGGAAGCTGGCGGCCGAGCGCCAGACCACGCCCGGGCCGCGCACAGTGCGGGTGCCGATCGTGATCTCTTCACCCGACGTCAAACCGCTCACGGTGATGTGCCGTGGCACATCGATCAGTGCGTCTTCAGGCGTGATGCTCAGCATGGCGCGGCCTTACTTGGCGACCTTGGTCACTTGCAAGGCGGTGGTGCGGTCGCTCAGCAGCGGCACCACCTTCAGGCCCTTCTTGGCGGCCCAGATGTTCTGGTAGTGGAACAGCGGGATCTGGCCGACGTCGTCGGTCACCAGCTTGACCGAGTGGCGGAAGATGGCCTCGCGGCGCTTGGCGTCGAACTCGACCGTGGCCGCGTCCAGCGCCTTGTCCACGGCCTCATTGCTGTAGCGGCCCCAGTTGTTGGCGCCGCGTCCACGCTTGGCGTCGGTGGTGGCCAGGGTCTGCAGCAGGCCGTAGCCGGCCTCGCCCGTGCCGTTGCCCCAGGCGATCACGCTCACGGCAAACTCGTTCTTGTTGGCGCGGCTGGAGTACACGGCCCAGGGCACCACCTCGACCTTGGTCTTCACGCCCACGCGGCTCCAGAACTGGGCCACGGCCTGCACCGTCTCGGGCGCCTGCGGGTAGCGGTCGCCCGGCACGTGGATGCTGATCTGGAAGCCCTGCGGAAAGCCCGCATCCGCCAGCAGCTTCTTGGCCTGCTCGGGGTTGTAGGCGATGTCCTTGACGTCCGGGTTGTAGCCAAAGCTGCCCTTGGGCATCCACTGGTTGGCCTCGGTCACCGTGCCCTGCAGGATGCGGTCGACGATGGCCTTGCGGTTGATCGACACCGACAGCGCCTCGCGCACGCGCACGTCCAGCAGCGGGTTCTGCGCCAGCGGCTTGCCGGCGTTGTCGGTAATGAACTCATTGGGCCCGGGCTTGAAGCTGGGTTGCAGCAGCAGCGCGCGCAGGCCGGGGTAGGTGTAGACGCTGACGGTGGGCGTCTTGCGCAGCTTCTCTACATCGGTCACCGCGACCTTGTCGATCACGTCCACATCGCCCGCCAGCAGCGCCGCCGTGCGCGCCGCGCCGTTGTTGATGAAGCGGTAGTTGACCTTCTCCCACAGCGGCTTGGGGCCGTAGTAGCTGGGGCTGCGCTCGAACACCGTGCGGTCGCCCGGGGTGTAGGAGATGAACTTGTAGGGCCCGGTGCCCACCACGGCGCGGCCGGCGTTGTAATCCTCGGTCTTGGACTTTTCGCCGATGTGCTTGCTCACGATGTAGATCGATGAGATCTCCAGCGGCAGCATCGGGTTGGGCGTATTGGTCTTGATGATGACCGTGCTCGGGTCCTTGGCCGTGGTGGACTCCACCGTGCGCAGGGCGCCAGCGTAAGAGGCCACCGAGCCCGGCACGCTACGCGCGCGCTGGAACGAAAACACGATGTCGTCCGCGGTGAACGGCGTGCCGTCCTGCCACTTGACGTCGGTGCGCAGCTTGAATTCCCAGGTCTTGTCGTCCAGCGTCTTCCAGCTCGCGGCCAGGCCAGGCTCAAGCTTGCCGCCATCGCGCGAGGCGACCAGCGAATCCCAGAAGTGCAGCGCCAGCGAGCGGTCGCCTGCGTGGTTGTTGAGCTGCGGGTCTACCGACGAGATCGGGTCGGCAAAGCCGATCGACAGGGTCTGGGCCGAGGCGGCCGTGCCCACGGCCAGCAGGGCGGCGGCGATGACGGAAAGCTTGCGATGGTGCATGGCGATACCTTTCAAAGAAAAATCATGGATGACGATGTGCGGCACGCCGCTTCAGTCCCGGAGTCGACACCGTTCGCGGTACATGAGCCACAAAGGTGCAGAAGGCCGCGGAGCAGGCCATGCCAGGACATCCGCGGAACCGGCTTTGCCGGGCCGCTGGATGTGCCCCCTTGAGGGGGTTGGCGAAGACGCGAAGCGCGTAGCCTGGGGGTGTTCATTTATTCAAATGGCAGGCGCTGATGTGGTTGATGGCGATGCCGCGCAACTGGGGTACTTCCGTACTGCAGCGCGGCATGGCCTGCGGGCAGCGCGGATGGAAGTGGCAGCCCGAGGGCGGCGTGATCGGGCTCGGGATCTCGCCGCGAATGGTGCTGAAGCGGGTGCGGCGCGTGGAGATGCGCGGGATCTCTGCCAGCAGCGCCTGCGTGTAGGGGTGGTTGGGCCTGGCAAACAGCTCTTCCACCGGCGCGCTTTCCACCACGCGGCCCAGGTACATCACGGCCACGCGGTCGCACACATGTTCGACCACACCCAGGTCATGGCTGATGAACAAATAGGCCAGGCCCAATTGGTCGCGCAGGTCCATGAACAGATTGAGGATCTGCGCCTGGATGGACACGTCCAGCGCCGCCACGGCCTCGTCGCAGATCAGCATGGAAGGCTGCACCGCCAGCGCCCGCGCAATGCCGATACGCTGGCGCTGGCCGCCGCTGAACTGGTGCGGGTAGCGATGGCGCAGGCTGGGGTCCAGGCCGGCGCGCTGCAACTGGGCGGCAACGTAGTCGTCTTCACCCGCAGCGTCAGTCAGCCCGTGCAGGCGCGCCGCCTCGCCCACGATGCGCGACACGCGCAGGCGCGGGTTCAGGCTGGCGAACGGGTCCTGGAACACCATCTGCACGCGCAGGCGCGCAGCCAGGCGCTGCTCGGCGTTCAGGCTGTCGAGCGGCGCGCCGTTCACCAGCACCTCGCCCTCGGTCGGCTCCAGCAAGCCGGCCGCAATGCGGCCCAGCGTGGACTTGCCGCAGCCGGATTCACCGACCAGGCCCACTACCTCACCCGGGCGCACGGCCAGGTCCACGCCATCCACCGCATGGGTGACCACGGGCGGCTTGGACCAGCCCAGGCGCCGCAGCGCCCGGCCCAGTTTTCCCGGCGGCGGCTGCGCGCCAAAGCGCTTGGTGACGCCTTGCATGTCGATCAGCGGTAGATCGCTCATGCTGCGGCCTCCGCAACAGGCGCTGCGCCGGGATGAAAGCAGCGCACCAAATGCGAGGGCGCGTCTGCACGCGGGCGGCTCATGTCGGGCAGGGTATTGCAGACAGCGCTGGCACGCGCGCAGCGCGGCGCAAAGGCGCAGCCCGCAGGCATCTGCAGCAGGTTGGGCGCCATGCCGGGAATCTGCCGCAGCCGTGCGCCGCGCCGGTTGGCGCTGGGCAGGCTGCCGATCAGGCCTTGGGTGTAGGGGTGCTGCGGGTGGTCCAGCACCTGGTCCACGCTGCCGTGCTCGACGATGCGGCCGGCGTACATCACGGCGATCTCGTCAGCCAGGCCGGCCACCACCGACAGGTCGTGGCTGATCCAGATCAGCGAGGTGCCGCTCTGCTGCACCAGCTTCTGCATCTCCGACAGGATCTGCGCCTGGATGGTCACGTCCAGCGCGGTGGTGGGCTCGTCGGCAATGATCAGGTCCGGCCCGTGCAGCATGGCAATCGCAATGGCCACGCGCTGGCGCATACCGCCCGACAACTGGTGCGGGTAGGCGCGCAGCCGGTCTTCGGGGCTGGGGATGCCCATCAGCGCCAGGGCATCGGCCGCCTGCTGGCGGGCCACGGCGTTGGACACCTTGCGGTGGGCGTGCACGGCTTCCATCATTTGCGTGTCGACGCGCAGCACCGGGTTGAGCGTGGCCATCGGGTCCTGGAAGATCATGGCGATGCGGTTGCCGCGCAGCGCGCGCCGTTCGCCTGGTGTGAGCTGCACCAGGTCCTGCCCCTTGAACAGCACCTGCCCGCCCTCGACCCGCCCCGGCGGATCGACCAGGCCCATGATGGAAAAGCCGGTAACCGATTTGCCCGAGCCCGACTCGCCCACCAGCCCCAGCACCTTGCCGCGCCCCAGCGTGAAGGACACGCCATTGACCACCGGCAGCACGCCGGCGCGGGTGTGGAAGCGGGTCTGCAGATCGCGCACTTCCAGCGTGATGTCGTGCGTACTCATTTCTGCAGCCTTGGGTTGAGTACATCTCGCAACTGGTCGCCTACGAGATTGATCGCCACGATGGTGGCCAGCAGTGCCACGCCAGGGAAGAAGCTGATCCAGTATTCGTTGGACAGCAGGTACTGGTAGCCGTTGGAAATCAGCAGGCCCAGCGATGGCTCGGTGATGGGCACGCCCAGGCCCAGGAAGGACAGCGTGGCCTCCAGCGTGATGGCGCGCGCGATCTGCAGCGCGCCTATCACCAGCAGTGGCGGCAGGCAGTTGGGCAGGATGTGGCCGGTAAGAATGCGCCACTGCGGAATGCCCTGGCCACGCGCGGCCTCTACGTATTCGCGGTTGGTTTCCACCAGCGCCTGGCCGCGCGCGGTGCGGGCGTAGTAGGCCCACTCCAGCAGCACCAGGGTCAGCACCACGTTGCCCACGCCCTTGCCCACATAGGCCAGGATCATCAGCGCCATCAGGATGGTGGGGAAGGACAGCAGCAGGTCGACCAGCCGCATCAGCACGGCATCGACCTTGCCGCCCGCATAGGCGGCCAGCAGGCCGACCAGGGTGCCGATCACCGCCGCCACCAGGGCCGAGCCCACGCCCACCACCAGGCTGATGCGCAGGCCGTAGACGATGGCCGAGTACAGATCCCGCCCTTGACCATCGGTGCCCAGCCAATAGGTGTAGCCGCCCTCGCTGCTGGGCGTGCCGGGATGCAGGCGCGCGTCCATCACGTCGAGCTGCATCAGGTCGTAGGGGTTTTGCGGCGTGATCCAAGGGGCGGCCAGTGCGGCTAGCACCACCAGGACCAGCACCACCAGCCCGGCCACGGCCACGCGGGAGCGCAGAAAATCCGCGCCCACGCGCCACCAGATCGAATGCTCGTCGAAAGTCTTGCTGCGCAGCGGCTTCATCGCGCGGCCTCCAGCCGTACCCGTGGGTCCAGCAGCTTGTAGAGCAGGTCCACCACCAGGTTGAGCGTGACGAAGATCACCACCACCACCATCAGGTAGGCCACCACCACCGGTCGGTCCAGCGAGTTGATGCTGTCGAGGATGAGCTTGCCCGCACCCGGCCAGGCGAAGATGGTTTCAGTGACCACAGCGTAGGCAATGGTCGAGCCCAGCTCCAGCCCCAGCACGGTGACCAGCGGGATCATGGTGTTGCGCAGCACATGCATGACCACCACGCGCGTGTTCGACAAGCCCTTGGCGCGCGCGAACTTCACATAGTCCTGCGGCAACACCTCGCGCACGCCGGCACGTGTCAGACGCAGCACCAGCGATATCTTGAACAGCGCCAGGTTGAAGGCCGGCAGTATCAGGTGGTGCAGGCCGTCTAGCGTGAGCCAGGACCACTGCACGCCAAGCAGCGCGCGCGTCTCGCCACGGCCGCTGGCCGGCAGCCAGCCCAGCTGCACGCTGAACACCATGATGAGCATCAGCGCCACCCAGAAGGCCGGCAGCGAGAAGCCGACGATGCTCACCGCCGTGACCGCCTTGGACAACGGGTGGTCCGGCTTCATGCCCGCGTACAGGCCCAACGGCACGCCGATGACGATGGCCAGCAGCAGCGCCGCCACGGCCAGCTCCATGGTGGCCGGCAGGCGCTGCAGGATGAGGCGGATCGCGTCTTCCTGGTAGACAAAGCTCTTGCCCAGGCTGCCATGCAGCGCGCCATCAATAAAGGCCAGGTACTGGCGCCACAGCGGCTGGTCCAGGCCCAGGCGGGCAATGGCCTGCAGCCGCTCCTGCTGGTTCATGTCGTCGCCGATCAGGATGTCCACCGGGTTGCCGATGGCATGCAGGCCGATGAAGACGATGACCGTCATCAACAGCACGACCAGCGCGGCCTGGCCGATACGGCGCAGCAGCCAGCCGGTCATGGCAGGTGCCCCCCCAGGCTTGCCACTGCGTGTGCAGCGCCACCCCCCTCAAGGGGACCCGCGCCTTCGGGCGGCCGTGCGGCGCTCGCCTCTCCTTCATAGGCCGGAAAGGCCGCCGGCGTCCACTCGTCGCCATCCAGCTCGGGCTCGCTGTAGCGTTCCATGGCGGTGAAGTGCGCCTGCGCGTCCTCGGCCAGCAGGCGGGCAGCCAGGCCACGGGCCAGGCGCTGCGCACCGTCGCTGATCTGCGGGATGTCGCCAGCGGCTGCGCCCTGCGACAGCGAGGCCGCGTAGTTGAAGCAGTGCACATGGTCCAGGCCGGGGCAGGCGCCGGGCGTTTTCTCCTGGAACTCGAACAGGGGGCCGAGGTCAGGGGATTCGGCCAGCTCGGCATCGTCTTCGCCCACCGGCGCCGTGAAGCGGTCGCGCCACAGCCGCACCTGCGGCGCGAAGGCGGCAAATTCGGGGCGCAGGCTCCAGTCGGAGCGAAAGCCGGTGCAGAAGATGATGAAGTCGGCTGCCAGCGGGCCTTTGGCGGTGTCCAGTCGCAGCGCGCCGTCGGCCCGTGGCGTCACCGAGAGCACCGGCGCGCCAAGATGGAAATACGCATTCGGATGGCGCGACACACGCAGCGTGCTGCCGTGCGGCGGCGGCACCTGCTGCACGTTCAGGTAATGGCGGAAGCGCCACTTCCATTCATCGGGCAACTGCCAGAAGCCGTGCGCCATGCCCGGGCTGCCCGCGCCCTTGCCACGGTTGATGCGCGGCAGGTCGGCGCGGCGGATCAGCAGGTCGACGCGAGCGGCGCCGCCTTCCAGCGCCGTGGCCGCACTGTCCATGGCCGAGGCGCCGCCGCCGATCACGGCCACGCGCTGGCCGCGCAGCTGCGCGCCGTCCCAGACATCGGCCGAATGCGCCCAGCGCTCGCGCGGCAGGGCCTGCGCCCAGTCCGGCACCCAAGGGCCGCCCAGGCCGTCGCGGCCAGTGGCCAGCACCGCGTGGCGGGCCAGCACGCGGTAGGCCGCGCCGCCAGCGGCTTCATCGGCCAGGTCCAGTTGCACCAGGCCATCGGCACGCGGCTGCAGCGCCTGTACGCGCTGGCGGTTGTGCACGTCCAGCCCCAGCACCTGGCGGTACCAGCGCAGGTAGTCGGCCCATTGCAGGCGCGGGATCTTGTCCAGCGCGTCCCAGGCCGGCAGGCCGAACTGCGCCTCGAACCAGGCGCGGAAAGTCAGCGCCGGCAGGCCCAGCGCCGGGCCGGTCAGCTCCTTGGGCGAGCGCAGGGTTTCCATGCGCGCGGTGGTGGCCCAGGGGCCTTCGAAACCAGCCGGGGCGCGGTCGAAGATGCGGGCGCGCACGCCCAGGTGGGTGAGCGAGGTGGCCAGCGCCAGGCCGGCCATGCCACCGCCGACGATGGCCACGTCCAGCACATCCGCGCCGTCTTCGGTGCGCTGCGGCACCCAGCGCTTAGCCGGCAGGTTGAGCCACTGCAGGTCCTGGCGCAGGCGCGCTTCCAACGCGGCAAGGCCTGTGGCGGCAGATGAATGAGAGAGGGATGGGCTCATATGTGTTTCATGCCTTGCCATACAGGCTCTGCAGCAGTGATCCGTGCGCGTCCGGGGCATGCTGCACAAAGCCCGGCAGCGCCGAGGCCACGTCCAGCAGCGCATCGGCCACGGCCTGCACCGCCACCGTCACCGGCTGCGATTGCGGCGTGATCACGCCAAAGAAGAAGGGAATGTCGGTGTCCAGCGGCCGTACCACCACGCCCTCGAAGGGGGTGCCCGCGGCCGTGATCGGCTCCAGCACCGCCACGCCCAGGCCGGCGCGCACGGCCGCCAGGGCATTGACCGATGAGTTGGTTTCTATGGCGTTGTGGCCGGCCTCGCCCCAGCGGCCGGCGCGCAGCAGGGCGCGGTCCAGGCGGCCGCGCAGGCGGAATGGGTTGCTCATGGTGATCAGGCGGCGCGCGGCCAGCGCGGCCAGCGGCACCACGGCCTCGGCCGCCAGCGGGTCGTCCTGCGGCAGCACGGCCACGCAGGCGACCTGGGCGATCCAGTGCACCTGCAGGCCACGGTGCTCCAGCGGCAGGCTGGTGGCGCCCAGTTGCACGGCGCCGGTCAGCACCTCGTGCACCACCTGCTCGGGCGAGGCGCTGCGCAGCTGGATGGCGGCACCGCCGGTCTGGGATTCGATGCGCTTGAGCGCCTGCGGCAGCAGGCCCACGGCCAGGGCCGAGGTGGCCGCCAGCCGCAGCGGCTGCGCCTCGCCACGGGCGATCTCGGCGGCGCGGCGCTTGATCTGGCGCAGGCTGCCCAGCGCGCGCTCCACATCCTCATACAGCAGAAAGCCCTGCTCCGTCGGCGTGACGCGCGGGCCGCCGCGCGTGAACAGCGCATAGCCGATCTCGGCCTCCAGCTCTTGCAGCAGGCGGCTGACTGCGGGCTGCGAGCGGTCGAGCAGGCGCGCGGCAGCGGTCACGCTGCCGCTCGACATCACGGCGGCGAAGGCTTCAAGCTGGCGAAGTTCCATGGGGCCTAATTATTCGTATTTAGAAATCATGACGCATCAGTATGTGAATTACAAATACTTAAACAGCATGAGCACATATGAAAAAAGCGCAGCCCGCCAGCCGCCTGGCACGGAAGCTGCGTAATTTTCGGCAGAGAGTAGAAGCGTTCACCGTGCTTCGCGCAGCCTGCCCCCGCTTGGTGCAACTGCCGGACCACGGCCGGAAATTGCTCTCGAAGCGCGCACAGCCGCAGTGCTTCGAGATGCCATGGATGCCGTTCAGCCTGCACGGCCCATTCCACTCGAACTCTGCCGCCTGTGCGTTCCAACCCGTTTCCTGGAGCGCCCCGCCATGCACCGCCGTTCACTCCTCCGCGCCGCCGGCGCCAGCACCCTTGTTGCCGCCACGCCCTTCGTGCGCGCGCAGGGCTCGCTGCAGAAGTTCAAGTTCAACCTGGGCTGGAAGGTCGAGGCCACGGCCGCCGGCTTTCTGCTGGCGCAGCAGCGCGGCTATTACAAGGACGCCGGCCTGGACGTGGCCATAGACACCGGCAACGGCTCGGCCGCAGCCATCAGCCTGGTGGGCAGCGGCGCCTATGACTGCGCCTCGGCCGACCTGGCGACGATGATCGAATTCAACGTCAACAACCCCGGCGCCAAACTGGCTGCGGTCGCCATCCAGTACGACCTGAACCCCAACGCCATCCTGGTGCGCAAAGACGGCCCGATCAAGACCCCGGCGGACCTGGCTGGCAAGACCATCCTGGGCCAGCCCTTCAACGCCTCGCGCAAGCTGTTCCCGGCTTTTGCCAAGGCGCAAGGTTTTGATCCATCCGGCGTGAAGTGGGAGAACGTGTCGCCCGACATTGGCGACACGCGCTTCGTCAAGGGTGACTTCGACGCCTCGGCCTACTTCTATTTCACCGGCCTGCTCAACCTCAAGCTGCGCGGCATGGGCCTGGACCAGATCACCACCTTTCGCTTCTCCGACTACGGCATGAAGTCCTATGGCAACGGCCTGGTCGCCAACAGCAAGAGCATGGAGCAGCAAGACGCCATGAAGGCCTTCGTCAAGGCCAGCACGCGCGGCTGGATCGACGCCATTGCCGACCCAAAAGCCGGCGCTGCTGCCGTCAAGGCGCGCGAGCCGCTGGCCAACGAAGAGATCGAACACGAGCGCCTGAAGCTGGTGGTAGACGGCAGCATGAAAACGCCCGACACCCGCGCCAACGGCTGGGGCGCGGCCACGCCAGCGCGGCTGCAGGCCACCATCGACGAGACCGTGGCCGCCTTTGGCCTGAAGGGCACGCTGGCCGTGGCCGACATGTGGACTGATCGCTTTCTGCCGGCTGCTGCGGATCGCAAGCTCAAGGCTTAAGCGCATGGGCATTCCCGTCATCGACCTGCACGACGCGCTGGCACCCGGCGGCGCGCGCAGTGCCGACGTGGCCGCGCAGCTGCGCGCAGCGGCCATGGAATCCGGCTTTTTCTATGTGCGCCAGCACGGCGTGGCGGCAGCGCTGGTAGAGCGTCAGTTCGGCATCACGCAACAACTGCTGGATCTACCCGCCGCCACACGCCAGGCGCTGGACATGCGCCACTCGCCCACCATGCGCGGCTTTGAGAACATCGGTGCGCAGACGCTGGATGCAGATGCCCGGCCAGACCTGAAAGAGAGCTTCTACTGCGGCATGGCCTACCCCGACAACCATCCTTACGTACAGGCTGGCTACCAGACCTATGGCGGCAACCAGTGGCCCGCCGAGCTGCCCCATGTGCCGGCGGCATGCGAGGAGTACATCCAGGCCATGCTGGCCCTGTCGTGCCGGTTGATGCAGCTGATGGCGCTGTCACTGGACCTGCCCGAAGCCTACTTCGACGGCAGCAGCGAGAACCCCATGCTCACGCTGCGCATGGTCCGCTACCCGCCGCACCCGGCCGATGCCGATGCGCGCACATTCGGCGCCGGCGCGCATACCGACTGGGGCGCCATCACCATCCTGGCGCAAGACGGGCATGGCGGGCTGGAGGTCTGCATGCCCGATGGCAACTGGGTGCCAGCCACGCCCATGGCCGGCTGCCTGGTCGTCAACCTGGGCGACATGATCCCGCGCTGGACCAATGGCCGCTACCACTCCAACCCGCACCGCGTGCGTAACATGCACTCGGGCGGCGCACCGCGCTACTCGATCCCCTTCTTCTACGAGCCCGGCTACTTCGCGCGCATAGAACCCGTGCCGGGCACCGTGCCGGCCGGTGAAGCACCGCGCTACGCGCCCTGCACCGCCGGCGAGCACCTGCGCGAGATGTACGCCAAAACGTATGGACTAAAGGAGCCCGCATGAAGCTGTGGTTCAACCTGCTGTGCCACGACATCGAGGCGCAGATGCAGTTCTACCGCCACCTGCTGGGCTGGCAAGAGGCCGAGCAGAGCCGCTCGCCGATCTACCGCGCGCTGCATTCCGAGGGCGTGCAGTTTGGCTTCAACGCGCGGCCGGCCTACGCGCTGCTGGACCTGACCGACCGCGCACCGGCTGCACACAGCACCGCGCCCGTCACCGCCTACGCCACCTTCATGCTGCCCACGCCCACGGCGGTAGACGACGTGGCCGCGCGCATCGGCAAGCTGGGCGGGCGCGTGCTCAAGTTCCCCTATGCCACCTACTACGGCCAGTGGCAGGCGGTGCTGACCGACCCGGAGCAGCATGTGTTCCGCGTCAGCGCAGAAGCGCTGCCGGCCGGCGTGCAAGCCGCTGCCGCGCCGCGCTAGTTCCACAATTTCCCGTTCCCCGAGAGTAGAAGCGATTCAACCGTTCCCCACGGCAGGTCATTGCTCTTGTTCCTCCCCTGAAAGGACCTCTCCATGCTCACCACCCGCCAACCCGTGTTCAGAAAGTTCTGGCATGCCGTCATGCCGCTCACCGATCTGGCCGACGGCCCCAAGCCCTTCACCCTGCTGGGCGAGAACATCGTGCTGTTTCTGGATGGCGACGGCCAGCCCGCCGCGCTGAAGGACCGCTGCTGCCACCGTACCGCCAAGCTGTCCAAGGGCTGGTGCCACGAGGGCACGCTGCAGTGCGGCTACCACGGCTGGCAGTACGACCGCAGCGGCCGCGTGGTCGGCATCCCGCAGATGGATGCCGGCCAGCCGATCCCGCCGGGCTACTGCACGCCCGCCTACCACTGCACCGCGCGCTACGGCTATGCCTGGGTGGCGCTGGAAGACCCGATAGAAGACATCCCCGCCATCCCCGAGTTTGGCGCCGAAGGCTGGCGCACCATCTTCCAGTTCTACGAAACCTGGGACACCAGCCCCATGCGCGCGCTGGAAAACTCCTTCGACAATTCGCACTTCAGCTTTGTGCACCGCGCCACCTTTGGCGTGGCCTCGCAGCCCAAGCCCAGCAGCTACGAGCTGGTGGAGTCGCCCACCGGGTTCTACGCCGAGACGACCATCCCCGCCAGCAACCCGGAGAAGTTCCAGCGCATCAGCGGCGTGACCGATGCGGTCACCACGCGCCACATGCGCAACGCCTACTTCCTGCCGTTCTCGCGCCGGCTGGACATTGAATACCCCTCCGGTGTGCGCCACATCATCATCAACTGCTTCACGCCCATAGACGACGGCCGCATGCAGCTGTGCCAATGGCTGTTCCGCAACGACACGGAAGCAGATTGCCCGGCGCAGATGCTGATCGATTTCGACGACGCGGTGACGCGCGAGGACAAGGACATCCTCGAATCCACCGACCCCGACGCCGTGATCGACACGCGCCGGCGCGGCGTCGAATACTCCATGGCCAGCGACAAGCCCGGCATGCTGATCCGCAAGAAACTGATGGAGCTGCTGGCCCGCCACGGCGAGCCCGAAGTGCACCGTGGCAATGTCGCCAGCATCCCCATCGTGGCAGCCACGCCGGCCTCCTGCAGCGCCATGGCTGCCGCCAAACCCATCGCAACACCCGTGGCACTGGAGGCCGCAGCATGAACGCCAACACTCCGAACAGCCTGCTACCCGAACCGGTCGAACTCGACGAGCGCGACGGCCTTTATCTGCGCCGCGCCATCGCCCTGGCCGACCATGCCCGCAGCCTGGGCAACCGCCCCTTCGGCGCCGTCGCCGTGCTGCCCGACGGCACCGTGCTGGACGAGGCCTGGAACGCCACCTTCGAGACCGGCGACTGCACCGCGCATGCCGAGACCTCGCTGGTACGCAAGCTCTCGCCGCGCTTCAGCCGCGACGTGCTGGCGCAGGCCACGATGTATGCGTCGGGCGAACCCTGCGTGATGTGCGCCGGCGCCATCTTCTGGTCGGCCATAGGGCGCGTGGTGTACGGCATAGACGCGGTGCGCCTGCGCGTGTTCCGGGGCGATCGCGCCGATCAGGTGGATGCCGAGCTGTTCTGCCGCGACGTGTTTGCGGCGTCACCCAACCCTATCGAATGCGTGGGGCCGGCGCTGCTGGAAGAAGCCAGCGCCTCGCATGTGGGCGCATGGAAAGCCTGAGGCGAAATTTAGAAGAAAAGTGGCTGAAACGCAGGCCACTCTAGGGCACATAGCTATTATTTAAATAGCATCAAGCCGCAACCTTGACGCCCTTCCAGAAGGCGATGCGGCCGCGGATTTCTTCGGCGCCGGACTTGGGCTCGGGGTAGTACCAGGCGGCGTCGGTGTTCAGCTCGCCATCCACCAGCAACGAGTAGTAGCTGGCCTGGCCCTTCCAGGGGCAGGTGCTGCGGTGGTTGCTGAAGGTGACAAAGTCGCGGTTGAGCGACTCGGGCGGGAAGTAGTGGTTGCCTTCGACCAGTACGGTGTCTTCGCTCTCGGCAATGGTCTTGCCGTTCCAGGTGGCTTTCATGGGGTCTCGCTTCGCAGTGGTAAGGGCGCAGCATAGCGCCCCCAGCCCGGGTCGGCGGCAAAGCGCGCCGCCAGGAAATCCAGCAGGCTGCGCAGCGCCGCCGGCATCTGCCGGCGCGAGCTGTAGATACCGTGCACGCCCAGCATCGGCGGCTCAGCCTCGGGCAGCAGCGCCACCAGCGTGCCTGCGGCAATGTGCGGCGCCGCCGCATACGCCGGCTGCATGCAGATGCCCGCGCCCGCTATCGCCGCATGCAGCAGCGCGGTGGCGTCATTGGCGCTGAGCTTGCCGCCGACCGGCACGGCCACCGGCTCGCCAGCGCGCGTGAAGTTCCACAGGCTCTTGCCAAAGTAGGTGTAGGTCAGGCAATCGTGCAGCGCCAGGTCTTCTACCCGGCGCGGCGTGCCGCGCGCGGCCAGGTAGCTGGGCGCGGCGCACACCACCGAGTGGCAGTCCGCCAGCCGCCGCGCGATCAGTTGCGGGTCCAGCGCATTGCTGATGCGGATCGCCAGGTCGATGCGCTCTTCCACCAGGTTCACTGCCTGGTTGCCCAGCACCAGGTCCACCGCCACGCGCGGGTACTGGCGCAGGTAGTCGGCCATGGCGCGTGCCAGCCAGTTCTCGGCCAGCGAGGGCGCACAGGCGATGCGCAGCATGCCCTGCGGGCCGTCTGCGCCCTCGCCCGCCGGGTGTGGCATCTGCTCTGCCAGCGCCAGCAGCTCGCGGCAACGCGGCAGCAGCTCTTCGCCCGCCGGGCTCAGGCCCAGGCGCCGGGTACTGCGGTGCAGCAGGCGCGCGCCAGCCCAGCGCTCCATCTGCGCCAGGTAGCGCGTGGCCATGGCGCGCGACATGTCCAGGCGCTCCGCAGCAGCGGTCAGGCTGCCGCTGTCCACCACGGCGACAAACACCTGGGTGGCAACGATGCGGTCCATGCGGGCTCCTTATTTGATCGATTCAGGCAACAAATCATTGCATGACAAGGGATTTTCATACCGTTTCATGCAACCTACCATGCAGGCCTTGCTTCAACGAGCCATCCAATGACCACCCTGCACTACCTGTTCGACCCCTTCTGCGGCTGGTGCTATGCCGCAGCACCGCTGGTGCGCGCCGCACGCGCCCTGCCCGGCCTCACCTTGGCGCTGCACGGCGGCGGCATGATGGCCGGCGGCAATGCGCAGCGCGTCACGCCGCAATTGCGCGACTACGTGATCCCGCATGACCGCCGCATTGCCACCATGAGCGGCCAGCCCTTTGGCGACGCCTACTTCGACGGCCTGCTGCGTGACAGCACCGCCGTGTTTGACTCCGAGCCGCCCACCACCGCCATCCTTGCCGCCGATGCCTTGGCCGGCCGTGGCGCAGACATGCTGCAGCGCCAGCAGCAGGCGCACTACGTGGAAGGCCGGCGCATCGCCGATCCCGCCGTGCTGCGCGCGCTGGCCACCGACATCGGCCTGGACGCCACCGCCTTCGAGCAGGCCTTTGCCCAGGCCAGCGGCACGCCCACGCTGCAACACATCAGCGCCAGCCGTGCACTGCTCAAGCAGTTGGGCGCACAAGGCTTCCCCAGCTTTGCGCTGGAGGCCGAAGACGGCTCGCTGGAACTGCTCGACGCCGGCCGCTACCTGGGCCGCGCCGAGGACTGGCAGCAACTGCTGACCGCGCGCCTGCCCGCTGCAGCGACAACGGACGCATCCCTGCCGCTGTGCGGCCCGGACGGCTGCGCCATCTAGATTTCTCTCACCCATCCACCAGGAGCAACTCATGAAGATCGCCATCATCGGAATCACCGGCCGCGCCGGTTCACGCATCGCCACCGAACTGCTGGCCCGTGGCCACCAGGTCACCGGCATCGCCCGTGACAGCAGCAAGGCCGCTGCCCAACCCGGCCTGGCCCTGCACAACGGCGACGCATCGCAGCCCGCCACGCTGGCGCCGCTGCTGGCCGGCCACGACGCCGTCATCAGCTCCACCCGCTTCGACGGCAGCGACGCCAACCAACTGCTGCAGGCCGTGCACCAGGCCGGCGTGCCACGCCTGCTGGTGGTCGGCGGTGCCGGCAGCCTGGAGATCGCCCCCGGCAAGGCACTGGTGGATGCCGAAGGCTTCCCCGCCGCCTACAAGGCCGAAGCCCTGGGTGGCCGCGCCTTCCTCAACCGCCTGCGTGAGGAAAAATCCCTGGCCTGGACCTTCCTTTCGCCCTCGGCCGAGTTCAACCCGGGCGAGCGCACCGGCCACTTCCGCCTGGGCGGCGACCAGTTGCTGGCCGACGCCAACGGCAAGAGCCATGTGTCGATGGAAGACTACGCCATCGCCCTGGCCGACGAGGTAGAGACGCCGCGCCATACGGGCAAGCGGTTTACCGTGGGGTATTGAGGCGCGCCCCTGTACTCGCGTGGCATATGCAGGCACAAGGGAATGTTTTGATAGTTAGGCAGTCATTGACTAATGACTAGCAAATGCAACAAACTTGATGGTGGATGAAGCCCCCATCAAGCCCCACGCATGAGCAAGCCACCCTGGCATTGGCCGGGCAGCGCCCGCTGCTGCGCGCGCGAGACCTGGCAGAGCAGGGGCTGCCCACTGCGGCACTCAGCCGACTGGTGGCAGCAGGCAAGCTGGAGCGTGTCGCTCGCGGCGTCTACAGCCTGCCAGGCCGTGCGCTGAGCGAGCACCACTCCCTGGCCCAGGTCGCCCTGCGCGTACCGCAGGGCGTTGTCTGCCTGCTGTCCGCACTGCGCGTCCACGGCATCGGCACGCAGGCCCCCTTCGAGGTCTGGCTGGCCATCCCGCATCACTCGCCCACCCCGCGGCTTGACCAGCCAGCGCTGCGCGCCATGCGCATGTCCGGGCCGGCGCTGACCGAAGGCGTCGAGCACCTGCAAATCGATGGCGTGCAGGTTCCTGTCTTCAACGCCGCAAAGACCGTTGCCGACTGCTTCAAGTACCGCAACAAGATCGGCCTGGACGTGGCGCTGGAAGCGCTGCGCGATGGATGGACGCAGCGCAAGCTGACGATGGATGCGCTGTGGCACTACGCCACCATTGACCGCGTGAACAACGTGATGCGCCCCTACCTCGAGAGCATCACAGCATGAAGGCCCACTCGCGGTGCGAAGCGCCAAGGGGCGTCCATGCGCAATAACCGCGCAGCCTCCATTCGCGCACGCCTCAAACAGCATGCTGGCAGCGCACGGCAGGACTTCAACCTGACGCTCACGCACTACGGCCTGGAGCGACTGCTGTACCGGCTGTCCATCTCTCCGCATGCGCCCAACTTTCTGCTCAAGGGCGCCCTGCTGTTTGCCCTGTGGTACGAGCATCCACACCGGCCAACACGCGATGCCGACCTGCTGGGCTTCGGCCCCGACCACATCGACTCCGCCGTGGCGGCGTTCCGCGATGTCTGCCTGATCGCAGTCGATGACGGCGTCGCGTTCGACCCTGCCGCCTTCCACGCCGAGTGGCCTGAGCGAGGCCTTCGCGACCGACGCGACCAAGCGGCTGCAATGGGCCGCTTTTCTGAAGAAGAACCGCCTCGATGCAGTCTCTTTTGAAGCCATCGTCACACGGCTGCAGGAAGCGTTTCAGAAGGCCGGGGTCTTCTGATGCGTGTGTGCTTCAAAGTGGTGCTTCACCCGCACCACCACCCCTCAAAGCCCCTGCCTGGCAGGTGAATCCTTCACCAAACGACACGCCCGCTTCAACATGCAAATCGAACTCGACGACCTCTCGCGCCCCGCCGTGCACGCGCTGCTGAGCGAGCATCTGGCCAACATGCATGAGTTGACGCCAGCAGACCGGGTGTTCGCGCTGGACTTGTCAAAGCTGCGCTCGCCCGACATCAGCTTCTGGACGGCCTGGGACGGCGAAGTGCTGCTGGGCTGTGGCGCGTTGAAGGAACTCTCGCCAACGCACGGCGAGATCAAATCCATGCGAACCCCGGCAACACAACGCCGCCGCGGTGCCGGCCGCGCGGTGCTGCAGAAGATCATCGAAACGGCCAGACAACGCGGCTACGAATGGCTGAGCCTGGAGACCGGATCGCACCCGGCCTTCCAGGCTGCGCAAGGGCTTTATCAGAGCGTTGGCTTTTCGTACTCCGGGCCCTTTGGGGCCTACCAGGAAGACCCACACAGCGTGTTCATGGCCTTGCAGTTGGCCGAGGGCGCGGCTTCGCCTTGCCGCTCGCCCTCAACAGCTCATGCCCCCAGCAAATAGATGCCGTTCGCGCCGGTCGGGTTTGCACCGGCGGCTGGGCCGATGATTTCCTCGAACTGTGTCTTCAGCCGCTCGATGCGATAGCGGTCCAGCATGAAGCGGTGGAATGCCTGCGGATCTGTGTTGTAGCTCGCCGGGGCGCCATAGCCGCCCGGCGCCGGCACGTCGCGGCGCGCCGACCACTGGCTGGTGCGTGCCACGGTGGCTTCCTTCGAGCACATCCAGCTCAGGTACAGGCGCGCCGCCGCCTTGTTCGGGGCCTCGCGGAAGATCGCGGCCGTTTGCCCCCATGACTGGAAGACGTCGCGGCGCGGCAGTTGAAAGCGCAACGGGCTGCCACTGGCCTGCACGAGTGGCGCAGAGACGGTGAAGCTGGCGGCCTTCTTGCCGTCCCGCACGACCAGGCGCGCCGGGGCTGTGCCGCGAATCCATTGCACGTCCTGCTTCAGCAGCCGGTCCACGTACTCCCAACCGTGGGCCGCAACAATGCGATCGAAGATGAACAGCACAGCGTCGTCGTCGTGCGGATAGGTCAGCACGAGCCGTCCGCGCAGCTTGGGATCGAGATAGTCCAGGGCGTCGCGTGGCGCATCTGCTTCGGCGATCAGGTTTGCGTTGGTGACGTTGCTGAACGCGATCACACCGATCGCGACGAAGGCACCATCCGGGTCCTTGAACTCGGGCAGGATCGCGTCCCAGTCGAGCGGCTTGTAGTGGAGCAATTGCCCCTCTGACTTCCAGCGGTCGTAGTCGTGCAGCGTCTGCAGATGGGCCACGTCGCATTCAAGCCGGCCGCGTGCCAGCTGTTGGTCGATGCGGGCATCGTGGTACTTGCTCAGGTCAGGCAGGATCCTGGCGTTCATGCCAGGGAAGCGCGCCATGAATGACTTCTCCAGCGCGACCTGCGAGTCGGCAGTGTCGCCGCCCGCATAGACGACCAGCTTGCCGCCCTCGGCCAGCGCGGCACGATGCAGCTCGTCCAGGCTGCGGGTCTCCGCCTCTGGCGCCAGACGATGTGGCACGGGGTCGGCCAGCGCACTGGTTGCGGCGGCGCCAAGGGCCAGCCCCAGCAGGTGCCTGCGGTGCAGGTGGGGTTGCAGATCACGCATCACGAACAGCTTTCTTCAGTTTCACGTTGATTGAAGGCGTGGAGTGTTGTCGCAGCCGCTCACCAAAACAAACAAACAATCGGACGGTGCTTTCAAGCGCGGCTTGATAATTTCCCCATGCCGCTGACCCGCTTCACCTTGCGCCAAGTCGAGGCCTTTGCCCTGGTGGCCGAGCTGCACAGCTTCAGCAGCGCTGCAGAGCGGCTTGGCCTGACGGCGCAAGCGGTCAGCCAGCTTGTCGCCGAGCTTGAGGCAACGCTGTCGTTCCGGCTGTTCGACCGCACGACCCGGCGCGTCGACCTTTCCAGCGCGGGGCGCGACTTCCTGCCCTCTGCAGAAACCATGTTGCGGCACATACGTGCTGCCGAAGGTGCCGCCAACGATGTGCGCAACCGCGCCGCCGGCGTCGTACGCATCGGCGCGCCACTCGCCATCGCTGCCACGGCCATCCCGGCGGCAATCAAGGCCTATGCAGCCTTGCGCCCCAAGGTGGTCGTGCGCATCCGCGACATCTCGGTAGACGCGCTGGTCGACGCGGTCGCCGGAGGCGACGTGGACCTTGCCCTTGGCCCCGACCTCGTCACCCCGCCCGACGTCGGCCGCCAGGCCTTGTTCGACAGTCCGTGGGTTCTCTGGTGCTCGCCCGCACACCCGCTGGCCCGGCGGCGCAACGTGAACTGGTCCGACCTGCGGCAAGTGGCGCTGGTCTCCGCCGGGCGCGACCACGAGCGCAGCGTTGCCCAGATGCGCGTCAATGCGCCCGACGATGTGCGCGTCACGCCGGTCGATGTGGTCGACAACGTGACCACAGCACTCGGCCTCGCCGTGCAGGGACTGTCGGCCACCTTGGCACCGGCCTACATCGGCGAGCTGGCCAAGGCCTTTGGATTGAAGATGCTGCGCGTGCTCGAACCCGAGACGGTGCGCAGCGTGTGCCTCTACACGTCACATTCGCGTGCGCTATCGCCGGCCGCAGAGGGCTTTGCCGAACATCTCGCCGCATGGCTGCCAGGCTGGCCGCATGACGCCGGAGCCGGCCCGGGCGCTCGCCCCTCGCCAGTGCGAGCACGGCGCCAGGGCTCGCCATAGAGAGGGGCGCACACCCCGCTCACTTGAAGACGGCTGGGCGCGGGATAAATTCAAAATCTATAGCTAATATCCCAGGCAGGACCTGGGCTAGAGGCATATTTCACCAATATTTCTATATCCACAAAAAGGCCCCCAGACACGCGCAGCCACTATCCTCCAGGGCTTCCCCAAGCCGACACCACCACCATTCCCGCATGAAGAGAAGAAGCTTCCTGGGCAGCGCACTCGGTGCCGCCCTGCTCTCGCCCGCCGCGCAGGCGGCCGGCCTGAAACCACTGGGCGCGCCGCAGGCCTTCGACACCGCCTGGCTCAAGGAGCGCGCCCGCACGCTGGCAGCAGGGGCCTGGCAGGCGCCGGCGGCGCAGGTGCCCGACAGCGTGGCCGCGCTCGGCTTCGACGAGTACCAGGCGATCCGCTTCCGGGACGACCACGCGCTGTGGGGAGACGACCCGGCGCTGCTGTTCCACGTCAAGCTGTTCCACCTGGGCATGTACTTCAAGCGCCCGGTGCAGATCTATGAAGTGGCCAGCGGCCAGGCGCAAGAGCTGGCCTACGACCCGGCCCTGTTCGACTACGGCAACAGCCACCTCGACGCCGACATGCTGCCGCAGGACCTGGGCTTTGCCGGCTTTCGGCTCAACTTCCACACCGCGCCGCGGCAGGACGTGGCGGCCTTCCTGGGCGCGAGCTACTTCCGTGCCGTGGGCGGCACGCGGCAGTACGGCTTGTCGGCGCGCGGCGTGGCGGTGGACACCGCCGTGGCGCGCGATGAAGAGTTCCCGGACTTCATCGAGTTCTACATCGAGCGCCCCGCCACCGGTGCCGCCACCATCGTGGTCCACGCCTTGCTCGACTCGCCCAGCATCACCGGCGCCTACCGCTTTGCCATCACGCCCGGCGACACCCTGGTGATGGACGTGGATGCCGCGCTGTACCCGCGCACGGCCATAGAGCGCCTGGGCCTGGCGCCCTGCACCAGCATGTACCAGACCGGCGAGAACGACCGCCGCATGGCCCGCGACTGGCGTCCCGAGATCCACGACTCCGACGGCCTGGCCATGCACACCGGCGCTGGCGAATGGATCTGGCGGCCGCTGGTCAACCCGCCGCAACTGCGCTTCAACGCCTTTGCCGACAACAACCCGCGCGGCTTTGGCCTGCTGCAGCGCGACCGCAACTTCGAGCATTACCAGGACGACGGCGTGTTCTACGACCGCCGGCCCTCGCTCTGGGTAGAGCCCACCGCCGGCTGGGGCAAGGGCACGGTGGACCTGGTCGAGATCCCCACCACCGACGAGACCTTCGACAACATCGTCGCCTTCTGGGAGCCCGCGCAAAAACCGAAGGCCGGCGACGAACTGCTGCTGGGCTACCGCCTGCACTGGGGCAATGACCCAGCACCCTCGCGCCCGTCGCTGGCGCGCTGCGTGGCCACCCGCACCGGCCTGGGCGGCGTGGTCGGGCAGCCGCGCAAGTATTTCTCCTGGCGCTTCGCGGTGGACTTCGCGGGCGGCAACTTCGCATTGGTAGACCCGGGCACCACGGTAGAGGCCGTCATCACCGCCACGCGCGGCAAGCTGGAAATCACCTCGGCCCGGCCACTGGCATCGGTAAAGGGCTGGCGCGCCATGTTCGACATCGTGCCGCCCGACACCAGTACCGAGCCGATTGGCCTGCGCATGTACCTGCGCGCAGATGGCCAGGCTTTGACCGAGACCTGGGTGTACGAATGGACGCCGCCGCCGGCGGCAGAGCGGCCGCGCTAGGACCCACTCTTTCAAGGTCTTTGAGATATCCCTGCGCTGTGTGCCTTGCAGGCGGCGGGTGCCGGGAGTTCGCCCCGGCGGGCGAGTCCCGGCTCCCGCCGTCAGCAAGGCAACAGAACTATCAAATAGATCACAAGACCTTGAAAGGAATGCCGCTAAGCCCCCTTCTTGCCCGCCAGCCGCACCTCATCCCCCGCCGTGCGCGACAGCCCGCGCACATCCAGCATGGCCAGCAGCGACAGCACGCCCATGGCGACAAAGGCCAGGCGGAAGTCGGCCAGCGATGGCACGCTGCCCACATCGCCCGTGAGCAGCGCGGCCAGCCGCAGCACCACCGCGCCCAGGGCGACGCCCATGCCCATGGCCATCTGCTGCGACATGTTGAGGAGCGTGTTGGCGCCGCTCATGCGCGGTTGCGGCACGTCGGCAAACGCGAGCGAGGCCAGCGTGGTGAACTGCATCGAGCGTGACAGGCCGCTGATGAACAGCACCAGCACAATGACCCAGACCGGCGTGGCCGGCGTCAGCAGCGCGCAGACAAAGATCGACAGCGCATTGATCAGGCCATTGCCCAGCAGCACCGTGCGAAAGCTGAAGCGCCGCAGCACCGCACCGGTCATGGGCTTCATCGCCAGATTGCCGGCAAACACCGCCAGCACCAGCATGCCGGCATGGAACGCATCCAGGCCAAAACCCAGCTGGAACAGCAGCGGCAGCAAAAACGGTATGGCGCCAATCGAGATGCGAAACAACGAGCCGCCATACACCGTGACCGCATAGCTCGGCACCCGCAGCGCCCACAGATCCACCAGCGGATGCGCATGGCCGCGCGCATGGCGCAGCGCCCACCAGCCCAGCAGCAGGCCCGCCACCAGCGCCACTACTGCCGCCGTGCCGTGGCCGCCGTGGCTCAGCAGTTCCACGCCCGCCATCAAGGCCAGGCAGGCGCTACCGGTCAGCACAAAGCCCACGGCGTCGAAGGGCCGGCCCGCACTGCCCTGGCCCTTGGGGATCAGGCGCAGCGCAAACACCAGTCCCAGCAAACCCAGCGGCACATTGAGGAAGAAGATCCAGTGCCAAGACCAATGCGTGGTGATGAAGCCGCCCAGCGGCGGCCCCAGCACCGGAGCGGCCAGGCCGGGCCAGGTGATGGTGGCGATGGCGCGCATCAGCCCGCTCTTGGGCGTGCTGCGCAGCACCACCAGCCGGCCCACCGGCACCATCATGGCGCCGGCTGCGCCCTGCAGCACGCGCGCCGCGGTGAAGCAGCCCAGGTTCGGGCTGATGCCGCACAGCACGGAGGCCAGCGTAAACAGCACGATGGCCGCCGCAAACACCTTGCGCGCGCCCAAACGGTCGGCCACCCAGCCGCTGGCCGGGATCAGCACTGCCAGGGTCAGGATGTAGGCCGACACGCCTATGCTCATGTCCACCGGCCGCACGCCAAAGGATGCGGCCATCTGCGGCAGCGCGGTGACGATCACCGTGCCGTCCAGGTTCTCCATGAAGAAGGCTGCCGCCACCAGCAAGGGCAGCGCACCGCCACCGCGCGCGGCCGTGCCTTCTGCGGTGGCTGCGGGCTTCATGACCGGCGCGCAGCGCGTTCGTAGGCCAGCGACCAGCCAAAAACACCCAAGCCGCCCAGCGCCAGCAACGCCCCCACCCAACCCGTGGATGTCCAGCCCAGGCCGGCGGTAATCGTCACGCCGCCCAGCCAGGCGCCCAGCGCATTGGCCATATTGAAGGCCGAGTGGTTGAGCGCAGCGGCCAGGGTCTGGGCTTCGCCAGCCACGTCCATCAGACGGATCTGCAGTGCCACCGCCAAAGCACCAATGGTGCCGACGAAGAACACCGTGACCGTGGCCGCCAGTGCATGCGAGGCGGTGAAGCAGAAGGCCGTCAACACCAGCACCGCCCACAGCAACACGCCACCAATGGTGCGCATCAGGTTGCGGTCTGCCAGCCGCGCGCCGATCACATTGCCCGCCACCATGCCCAGCCCCAGGACCGCCAGCACCAGCGGCACGCGCGAGGGCGACATGCCAGCCACCTCGATCATCGTCGGCTTGATGTAGCTGAACACCGAGAACAACCCGCCAAAGCCGATGGCGCCAATGCCCAGCGTGAGCCAGACCTGGCCGCGGCGCAGCGCGCCCAGTTCGCGCCAGGGGCTGGCGCCGGGCTCGGGCGTGCTGTCGGGCACATGGCGGCGCACCAGCCAGGCCGCCAGCAGCCCGATGGCGCCCACCAGCGCAAAGGCTGCGCGCCAACCCAATGCCTCGCCCAGCCAGGCCGACAGCGGCACGCCCACCACGGTGGCCACGGTCAACCCCATCATCACCGAGGCAATGGCACGCCCGCGCCGCCCCGGCGGTGCCAGGCCTGCGGCCACCAGTGCGGCCACGCCAAAGTAGGTGCCGTGCGGTAGCCCGGCCATGAAGCGCAGCAGGTTCAGCGACAGGTAGCCCGGCGCCAGCGCGCTGGCGAAGTTGCCAGCCGCAAACACCAGCATCAGCGCCACCAGCAGCGCGCGCCGGTGCCAGCGCGCCAGCAGCACGGCCAGCACCGGCGCCCCGACCACCACGCCCAGCGCATAGGCGCTGATCACATGGCCGGCCTGGGGAATGCTCACGCCCAGGTCATGCGCCACCTCGGGCAGCAGGCCCATGATGGCGAATTCACCGGTGCCAATGCCAAAGCCGCCGACGGCCAGCGCCAGCAGGGCTGCGGCATGCTTGTCGCCCTCAGGCCGGGTGTGGGCGCTGCTGCGCGAAGAAGCGGCCGACGGCGTATCGGCGGCCGTCTGGGGGGCGGAAGAAGAGGACATGCGGGGAGTAAAGAGGCAGAGACCCCGCCGGCCCAAAGACAGGTCCGGCATATACGGGTAACCCCGTATTTTGCGTGAAGCCCCAAGAGCCCGCTTGACGCGACACTAGATCGCCACGAGCCGCCGCACGCCGTCGCGCTGCATGTCTGCCCCGGCGCCACGCGCAATCACCTCGCCGCGCTCCATCACCAGGTAGGCATCGGCCAACTCTTCGGCAAAGTCGTAGTACTGCTCCACCAGCAGGATCGCCATGGGCTGGCCGTTCAAGCCCTCATTGGCCAGCATGCGGATCACGCGGCCTATGTCCTTGATGATGCTGGGCTGTATGCCCTCGGTCGGCTCGTCCAGCACCAGCAGCTTGGGGCCCGCAGCCAGCGCCCGCGCAATGGCCAGTTGCTGTTGCTGCCCGCCCGACAAATCACCGCCGCGCCGGTACAGCATCTGCTTCAACACCGGGAACAGCTCATAGAGCTGCGGCGGGATGGGCGTGCTGCCCGGCTTGGTGGCCAGGCCCATGCGCAGGTTCTCTTCCACCGTCAGCCGCGCGAAGATCTCGCGCCCCTGCGGCACAAAGCCTATGCCGGCGCGGGCACGTTCATACGGCGTGGCGCGCTGGATCTCGCGGCCCTCAAAAACGATGCTGCCGCTCTTGATGGGCACCAGGCCCATGAGCGACTTGAGCAGCGTGGTCTTGCCCACGCCGTTGCGGCCGAGCACGACGGTCACTTCGCCGGCCTTTGCCGTGAGGCTGACGTCACGCAGGATGTGGGAGCCGCCGTAGTACTGGTGGAGGTTTTGGGTGGTCAGCATGGGGTGGGCTTTGTGCGTTGGCATGGGATACCGCGGCTTCCGACTGGAAAGCTGGGGTTGCCTTGCAGGCGGCGGGTGCCGGGAGTTCGCCCCGGCGGGCGAGTAACTTTCTTTCGCGTCGCCGAAAGAAAGTCACCATGGTCGCGAAGCGGGGCTGCGCTCACTTCGCAAAGCGAAGTTATGCGACAGACCAAAGGGCGACCCCACTGTGGCGGTCCGGCTTTGCCGGACTGCTCTGCGGTGCTCGAAGTCGGCAGGCGGCTGCGGAACTCGCTTCGCTCAAACAGTCCTCGCCGTCCCTTCGCTGCGCTGCGGGCAACCTGCCGACTCCTCCGCTCCTCGACGCCACAGAGGGGACCCGGGACTGCCACACGGGCCATCGCTTCGCTCGGCCCCTGGCGCCCCCACCCCTGCCCTCCCCCAAAGGGGGAGGGAGTGTGGAAGTTGGGCCATTCGGTGTTCGGTATTACCCCCTCCCCCGCTGGGGGAGGGTTGGGGTGGGGGCCGGCTGTTGGATGTTCAGGCTGTCCCCCGCCGTTGGCAGGGCCGAGCAGCACAGCGACGGGCGGGTCAGGGATCGCCCTTGTCTGAGCGAAGCGAGTTTGGGCGATACCCCGCCCGGCGCGAGCAGCGCAGGGAAGCCCGCAGGGCCCCTGGCTCCGGCTCGCCTTTCTTTTGCCTACTTTTCTTTGGCGAAGCAAAGAACAAGTAGGTCGCCCGCCGGGGCGAGTCCCGGCACCCGCCGCCTGCAAGGCAGCGCCTAGACCAACAACAAAAAACAAACCCTCAGCGCCCAAGATAAACCTCAATAACCCGTTCATCCGCCTGCACCTGATCCAAGGTCCCCTGCGCCAACACAGCCCCATCACACAACACCGTCACGATGTCCGAGATGGTGCGGATAAAGCTCATATCGTGCTCCACCACCATCAGCGAATGCTTGCCCTTGAGACTCAGAAACAGCTCCGCAGTGCGCGCCGTTTCCTCATCGGTCATGCCGGCCACGGGCTCGTCGAGCAGCAGCAGCTTGGGGTCTTGCATCAGCAGCATGCCGATCTCCAGCCACTGCTTTTGCCCGTGGCTGAGCGTGCCCGCCATGCGCGCGGCGCTGTCGGCCAGCTGGATGGTGTGCAGCACCTCGACCAGGCGGTCTTTCTGCTCGGAATCGAGCCTGAAGAACATCGAGGCCTGCACGCCCTTGTGCGTCTTCAGCGCCAGCTCCAGGTTCTCGAACACGCTGAGCTGCTCGAACACCGTGGGCTTCTGGAACTTGCGGCCTATGCCCAATTGGGCAATGTCGGCCTCCTTGTGGCGCAGCAGGTCTATGGTGCTGCCGAAGAACACGGTGCCGCTGTCGGGCCGGGTCTTGCCGGTGATGATGTCCATCATCGTGGTCTTGCCCGCGCCGTTGGGGCCGATGATGCAGCGCAGCTCGCCGGGCGCGATGTCCAGCGACAGATTGTTGATGGCCTTGAAGCCGTCGAAGCTCACGCTCACGTCTTCCAGGTACAGGATGCGGCCGTGCGTGATGTCCACCTCGCCCGGCACCGCCACGCGGCCAAAGCCGGCCTCTCGGCCACCGGAGGCAGTGTTGGCGGCCAGGCGCTGCGCGCCTTGTTCCATGAGGTCGGGGGTCATCGGGCAGCCTCCGTCACCGGCGCGCCAGGAGCACTCTTGATCTGACCGGCTTCACGCGCCACGCTTTCGCGCAGCGGCGCCGCCACGGGCACGGCCTTGCGCCGCGCCAGCCGGCGCCACAGGCCCACCACGCCATCGGGCAGGAACAGCGTCACCGCGATGAACAGCGCGCCCAAGAAGTACAGCCAGAATTCAGGTGCCACTACGGTCAGCCAGCTCTTGGCACCGTTGACCAGGAAGGCGCCCAGGATCGGCCCCACGAGCGTGGCGCGGCCACCAACCGCCGCCCACACCGCCATCTCGATGGAGGCCGCGGTGCTCATCTCGCCCGGGTTGATGATGCCCACCTGCGGTACATACAACGCCCCGGCCACGCCGCACATCACGGCAGAGATGACCCAGATCGTGAGCTTGTAGGGCAGCGGGTTGTAGCCGCTGAACATGACGCGCGTCTCTGCATCGCGTATGGCCTGCAGCACGCGGCCGAACTTGCTGCCCACCAGCCAGCGCGCGAACAGGAAGAAGCCCAGCAGCGTGCAGCCTGTGAGCACGAACAAGGTCATGCGCATGCCTTGCGTGGCAATCGGCAGGCCCAGGATGCGCTTGAAGTCGGTGAAGCCGTTGTTGCCGCCAAAGCCGGTCTCGTTGCGAAAGAACAGCAGCATCGCGGCAAAGGTCATGGCCTGCGTGATGATGGAGAAATACACGCCCTTGATGCGCGAGCGAAAGGCAAAGTAGCCAAACACGAAGGCCACGACGCCCGGCACCGCCACGACCAGCACCAGCGTGGCAATGAAGCTGTCCGACAGCGCCCAGTGCCAGGGCAGCTCCTTCCAGTCCAAAAACACCATGAAGTCGGGCAGGTCGCTCTTGTAGTTGCCGTCGCGGCCGATCTGGCGCATCAGGTACATGCCCATGACATAGCCGCCCAGCGCAAAGAACACACCGTGGCCCAGCGACAAAATGCCGGTGTAGCCCCAGATCAAGTCCATGGCCAGCGCAACGATGGCGTAGCACATGATCTTGCCGACCAGCGCCACGCCGTAGTCGCTCAGGTAGAGCGCGCTGCCGGGCGGCAGCCACAGGTTCATGACCGGCGCCAGCGCGCATACCGCGATCAGCGCAATGAAGAAGGCGCTCCAGCCCTTGCGGGTCAACAGCGGCGCCTTTGGCGGGAGGATGGAGTGATTCATGGGCACGGAAGCGAACGGGTGCGTGGATTTCTCAAGTGCGTAGCCTGGGGGTGTTTCATGCCTCTCGTCCTTTCATCGCAAAGATGCCCTGCGGCCGCTTCTGAATGAAAACGATGATGAAGACCAGCACGGCGATCTTGGCCAGCACCGCGCCAGTCCAGCCCTCCAGAAACTTGTTGAGAATGCCCAGGCCCATGGCCGCGTACACCGTGCCGGCGAGCTGGCCGACGCCGCCCAGCACCACCACCATGAACGAATCCACGATGTAGCCCTGGCCCAGGTCCGGCCCCACGTTGCCGATCTGGCTCAGCGCGCAGCCCGCCAGCCCCGCGATGCCCGAGCCCAGCGCAAATGCATAGGTATCGATGCGTGCCGTGTTCACGCCCATGCAGGATGCAATAGGCCGGTTCTGCGTAACACCGCGCACAAACAGGCCCAGCCGCGTGCGGCCAATCAGCCAGGCCATGGCCAGCAGCACCAGGCCAGCAAAGATGATGATGCAGATGCGGTTCCACGGCAGCGCCACGTTGCCCAGCATGGTGAAGCCGCCGCTCATCCATGACGGGTTCTCTACGCCCACGTTCTGCGCGCCAAATACCGTGCGCACCAGTTGCTGCAGCATCAGACTGATGCCCCACGTGGCCAGCAGCGTCTCCAGCGGGCGGCCGTAGAGGAAGCGGATCACACCGCGCTCGATCACGGCGCCGACCAGCGCCGATGCCAGAAAGGCCACCGGAATCGCCGCCACCAGGTAGCCGCCAAACCAGGCCTCGGGCAGGTAGCGCTGGAACAGGCCCTGCACCACGTAGGTGGCATAGGCGCCGATCATCATCAGCTCGCCATGCGCCATGTTGATGACGCCCATCAGGCCGTAGGTGATGGCCAGGCCCAACGCCGCCAGCAGCAGCACCGAGCCCAGGCTGATGCCGCTGAAGACCGCGTTGATGCGGTCGCCCCAGACCAGGCGGCCATCGATGCTGTGCACGGCAGCCAGCAGCGCGGCCTTGACGCCAGCGTCCTCTTCCTTGGCCAGGCGCTCGTTGAGCAAAAGCTTGACCTCGGGGCTGCCGCTGTCCGCCAGGCTGGCGGCCGCTTCGAGCCGGTGTGCCTTGTCTGCGCTGTCGAGCATGCTGGCCGCGCGCACGCGCTCCAGCTTGGCCTTGATGGCCGGCACCTGCTCGGCCGCCAGCGCCTTTTCCACCAGCGGCAAGCGTGATTCGTCGGGTTCGTTGAGCAGCACCTGCACCGCGTCGCCGCGCACCTTGTCATCCGGGCTGGCCAATTGCAGTGCGGCCATGGCCGTGTCGAGCGTGCTGCGCAGCAGGTTGTTGTTGACGACATCCTCGGCGTCGTCGGGCAGCTTCAGTTCAGCACCCGTGACCGGGTCGTAGCCCTTGTCGTCCTTCATTAGGTAGACCTGGCTGGCCGTGGTCTTGACGGCATCGTCGGCCATGGCCTGGAAGAAGGCCACGGTCTTGGCGTCTGCGCTCAGCACCGCCTGGTTGATGGCGGTCACGCGGTCGTCGGTGTCGCCGGTGGCCATGGCCGTGGCCTCGGCCGGCGTCAGCGCGTGCGCGGCGCCTGACAACAGCAAGGCGGTAATCAGCGCGGCCTGGATCGATTTCCGCAGCATCAGGAACCTCGGTTGGACATGGTCGAAAGAATCAAGAGAAAAAGGCCCGCCCTCCATGCGGGGAGCGGGCCCGTGCATGCCTATGGGACAGCTCAGGAGGCAGACTTGCCAGCCGGGTAATCAGGCTTCTTGTCGTTGCCTTCGATGAAGGGGCTCCAGGGCTGGGCCTTGATCGGTGCCGGGGTCTTCCACACCACGCCAAACTGGCCGTCGGCCTTGATCTCGCCAATGAACACGGGCTTGTGCAGGTGGTGGTTCTTCGGGTCCATCTCGACCGTGAAGCCGTCCGGCGCCTTGAAGGTCTGGCCGGCCATGGCGGCCACCACCTTGTCGGTGTCGGTGCTCTTGGCCTTCTCCACGGCCTGCTTCCACATGTGCATGCCGATGTAGGTGGCTTCCATCGGGTCGTTGGTCAGCGGCTTGTCCATCTGGCCGGGCAGCTTCTGGGCCTTGGCGTACTCGCTCCACTGCTTGATGAAGGCGGTGTTGGTCGGGTTCTTGACCGACATGAAGTAGTTCCATGCGGCCAGGTGGCCCACCAGCGGCTTGGTGTCGACGCCGCGCAGCTCTTCTTCGCCCACCGAGAAGGCGACCACCGGCACGTCCTTGGCCTTCAGGCCGGCATTGCCCAGCTCCTTGTAGAAGGGCACGTTGGAGTCGCCGTTGATGGTGGAGATCACCGCCGTCTTGCCGCCCTGCGAGAACTTCTTGATGTCGGCGACGATGGTCTGGTAGTCGCTATGGCCGAAGGGGGTGTACTTCTCGTCGATGTCCGCATCCTTCACGCCCTTGCTTTTGAGGAAGGCGCGCAGGATCTTGTTGGTGGTGCGCGGGTAGACGTAGTCGGTGCCCAGCAGCACGAAGCGCTTGGCGCCGCCGCCGGCCTTGCTCATCAGGTATTCCACCGCAGGGATGGCCTGCTGGTTGGGCGCGGCACCGGTGTAGAACACGTTCTTGGACAGCTCTTCGCCCTCGTACTGCACGGGGTAGAACAGCAGGCCATTCATTTCCTCGACCACCGGCAGCACCGACTTGCGGCTCACGCTGGTCCAGCAGCCGAAGATCACCGCCACCTTGTCCTGGCCCAGCAACTGCTTGGTCTTTTCTGCGAACAGCGGCCAGTTGGAGGCCGGGTCGACGATCACCGGCTCCAGCTGCTTGCCCAGCACGCCGCCCTGGGCGTTGATCTCGGCGATGGTCATCAGCGCCATGTCTTTCAGCGCTGTTTCTGAGATCGCCATCGTCCCCGACAGCGAATGCAGGATGCCGACCTTGATGGTGTCGGCGGCAAAGGCCGGCGCAGCGGAAAGACTGGCCAGCGCGACAGCGGCGGTGAGCGCCTTGAGGGTAAATCGACGTTGCATTGCATCTCTCCAGAGGTAGGGATTGGGTCGCCGCCCGGCTGCCCGACGGGGCAGCCATGTGTGGCGATGGGAGGGATGCTATGGACGGCGCCCTGTATGCGAAATACGCCGGGTGGCGTATGCGGTCTCGCTAGCATCCCTTTCAAGGTCTTTGAGATATCCCATGCTCTTTTGCCTTGCAGGCGGCGGGTGCCGGGAGTTCGCCCCGGCGGGCGAGTAACTTTCTCTTGTGTCGCCAAGAGAAAGTCACCAAAGAGAAGGCGACCCCGCTGTGGCGGTCCGGCTTTGCCGGACTGCTCTGCGGTGCTCAGAGTCGGCAGGTGGCTGCGGAACTCGCTTCGCTCAAACAGTCCTCGCCATCCGCGCTACGCGCGGCAACCTGCCGACTCTTCCGCTCCTCGACGCCACAGAGGGGACCCGGGACAGCCACACGGGCCATCGCTGCGCTCGGCCCGGTATTGCTCCCTCCCCCACTGGGGAAGGGTTGGGGTGGGGCCGGCTGTTCGGCTGTCCCACACCGTTGATGAAGCTGAGCAGATCACGAGCCCTTGAAAGGGATGGTCTCACTAGCACGCGGCTTGGCGACCAGTCCCTGGCGACTCAAAGGCCCTGCTGCCAATATGCTGTCACCGACCGTCACACGCGGCACGCTGGAATGGAATAGGGTCGCCGCTTTGCTATTGACCTCTACCGCCATGACTACTGCACTCGGCTACGCCGCAACCGCCCCCACCGCCGCCCTCGCCCCCTTCAGCTTCGAGCGGCGCGCCCCCGGCCCGCTGGATGTGGCGCTCGACGTGCTGCACTGCGGCGTCTGCCATTCAGACCTGCACACCGCGCGCAACGAATGGCACAACACCGTCTACCCCACGGTGCCGGGCCACGAGATCGTCGGCCGCGTCACCGCCGTGGGCGATCTGGTCAGCAAGTTCAAGGTGGGCGACCTGGTCGGCGTGGGCTGCATGGTCGACAGCTGCCAGCACTGCCAGCCCTGCGCCGATGGCCTGGAGCAGTACTGCGACAACGTCTTTACCGGCACCTACAACGGCCCCGAGCAGGGCACCGGCGGCAACACCTACGGCGGCTACTCCGACCACATGGTGGTGCGTGAATCCTTCGTGCTGAAGATCTCGCACGACGAAGCCTCGCTGGCCGCCGTGGCGCCGCTGCTGTGCGCGGGCATCACCACCTACTCGCCGCTGCGCCAATGGAACATCGGCCCGGGCAGCAAGGTCGGCATCGTCGGCCTGGGCGGACTGGGCCACATGGGCGTGAAGATCGCCGCGGCCATGGGCGCGCACGTGGTGCTGTTCACCACCACGGCCAGCAAGCGCGAAGACGCGCTGCGCCTGGGCGCCAAGGAAGTCGTCGTGTCCAAGAACGCCGACGAGATGGCCGCGCACACCGGCAGTTTTGACTTCATCCTCAACACCGTGGCCGCGCCGCACAACCTGGATCCCTTCCTGGCCCTGCTCAAGCTCGACGGCACCATGACCCTGGTCGGCGCCCCCGACAGCCCGCACCCCTCGCCCACCGTGTTCAACCTGATCCTGAAGCGCCGCCGCCTGGCCGGCTCGCTCATCGGCGGCATCAAGGAGACGCAAGAGATGCTGGATTTCTGTGCCCAGCACGGCATCGTGTCGGACATCGAAACCATCCGCATGGACGAGATCAACACCGCCTATGAGCGCATGTTGAAGAGCGACGTGAAGTACCGGTTTGTGGTGGACATGGCGACCTTGAAGGCGGCTTGAACGCCGACGGCCAGCCTGAAACTACCAAATAGATAGCTACAAGCCCAGGTGGCACCTGGGCAAAAGGCATATTTGACCAATATTTAGGCTAAACCCCCAACACCCGATTCCGCTCGCCCCGAAACCGCGCCGCCTGCGCCGCGATCCAGGCCTGCACCAGCACGGTATGCGCCGCCGGCTGCGGGGCCGAGACGAAGTGGTACGACGCCCTGGATAGCACCGGCAGCGCAAAGGGCGCCACCAGCCGGCCGGCCACCAGGTCGTCCAGCACCAGGGCCGCGCGGCCCATGGCCATGCCCTGGCCCGCCAGCGCGGCGGCCAGGGCCAGTTGCGACAGGTTGAAGTGGTGGCCCAGCTCCAACTGCGGCACCTGGGCCCCGGCCTGGTGCAGCCAGTGCTCCCATTCCTCAAAAGGGCTGGCGCCGATCCAGGCGCTGGTGTCGTGCAGCAGCATGGGTGCGCGCAGGTCGGCGGGGGTGCGCAACGTGGGGTGGGCGGCGAGGAAGGCCGGGCTGGCCACCGGCAGCAGCCATTCGTCCAAAAATTCGGTGGCCTGCAGGTCGCGGTAGTCGCCCAGGTCAAAGCGCACGGCCGCGGCCACGCCGTCGCGCGCCATGCGCTCGCGGTCCAGCACATGGAATTCGCCCATGACCCGCAGCCCGACCTCCGGGTGGGCGCGAAAGAAATCACCCAGGCGCGGCGTGAGCCAGCCCATGGCAAAGGATGGCGCACAGCTCAGCGCCAGCGGGCGGTCGTCGCGCGGCGGGCTGCGTAGTTGCGCCAGCGTGCCTTCCATGGCCTGAAAGGATTCGCGCAGCACGGTCGCCAGCCATTGGCCCTCGGGCGTGGGCAGCAGCGCGCGCGGCGTGCGCAAGAACAGCGGGCGCTGCAGCCAGTCTTCCAGGTGCTTGACCTGCTGGCTGACCGCACCCTGGGTAATGCACAGTTCCGAGGCGGCCTTGGTGAAACTCATGCACCGGGCCGTGGCCTCGAAGCACCGCAACCATGCAAGCAGCGAAGGTGTAAGGCGAATGTCCATTTGGCTATTAGTCCAGCTAATTGACGGACGACTATAAATGCGTTGCGGGGCACAGCGGGGCATCCAACAATGGCGGGCCCTGCTCTACCCCCATTGCCATGACTGATCTTTGCGCTCCGCTCGACCACCTGAAGAGCGGCCGCCCCGTGCTCTGGACCTCGGATCAGCGCGGTCGCGGGGGGCACCGGCTGAGCATTAGCAGCGCTGATGTTGATGCCACGGTCGCCCGGCTCGCCCGCTTTGCGCCGCTGCTGGCAGAACTGTTTCCCGAGCTGGCCCCAAGCGCCGGCGTGATCGAGTCCGAGCTGCTGCCGGTGCCCCGGCTGCAGCAGGCGCTGGGCATGGCACCAGACTTTGGCACCCTGCTGGTCAAGGCCGACCATGCGCTGCCAGTGGCAGGCTCGATCAAGGCGCGCGGCGGCATCCACGAGGTGCTGGAGCATGCCGAGGCACTGGCCCAGCGCCACGGCTTGCTGGCGCTGGATGGCGACTACCGCAGCCTGGCCTCGGCCGAGGCGCGCGCGCTGTTCGCCCGCCACCAGGTCGCCGTGGGCTCTACCGGCAATCTGGGCCTGGCGATTGGCGTGATGGCCTCGGCGCTGGGCTTTCAGGCCGTGGTGCACATGTCGGCCGACGCCAAGGACTGGAAGAAGCAGCGCCTGCGCAACCGGGGCGTGGAAGTGGTCGAGCACGCCGGCGACTACGCAGAGGCCGTGGCCGCCGGCCGCCGCGCGGCCGATGCCGACCCGGCCTGCCACTTTGTGGATGACGAGCGCTCGCTCTCGCTGCTGCTGGGCTATGCGGCGGCCGCGCCGCAGCTGGCGCGCCAGCTCGACGCCCTGGGCCGCAAGGTAGACGCCGCGCACCCGCTGTTCGTCTACCTGCCCTGCGGCGTGGGCGGCGCCCCGGGCGGCATTGCCTTTGGCCTGGCGCAGATCTACGGCCCGCACGTGCACTGCTTTTTTGCCGAGCCCACGCGCTCGCCCTGCTTCATGCTGCAGATGCTGGCGGGCACGCCGGCGTTCAGCCACCTGGGCGCCAACCCCTCGGTCTACGACATCGGCCTGGACAACCACACCGAGGCCGACGGCCTGGCCGTGCCGCGCGCTTCTGAACTAGCCGCCGCCGCGGTGCGCCCGCTGCTGGCCGGCGTCTACACGGTCGAGGACGAGGCGCTGTTCCCGCTGCTGTACCAGGCTGCGGCCACGGAAAACATCCGCATCGAACCATCAGCCGCCGCCGGCCTGCCCGGTCCCGCCATGCTGCGCGACAGCGCTGCCGGCCAGGCCTATCTGCGCCAGCACCGGCTGGAGGCGCTGATGCCCCAGGCCACGCACATCGCCTGGACCACCGGCGGGCTGTTTGTGCCCGACGAGGAATACGCCCGCTTCCATGCGCGCGGCGCCGCCGTGCCACCTCTTTCCCCCGTCACCCCAACCCCCAGCAAAGCGCACCCATGAAACACACGTCCTTCCTTGCCTGCGCCGCCCTGGCGACCATGGCCGCCCTGACCGCATCGGCCCCAGCCTGGGCCGATGCGGCCTACCCGTCGCGCCCGATCCAGTTGGTGATCCCGTTCCCGCCGGGCGGCGCCACCGACGTGATCGGGCGCATGGTGGCCAAGGCGCTGGGCGACAAGCTGGGCCAGCCCGTGGTGGCCGACAACCGGGCCGGCGCGGGCACCATCATTGGCGCGGGCTTTACCGCCAAGGCGCCGGCTGACGGCTACACGCTGCTGATCAGCTCGGGCACCACCTTCACCGTCAACCCGGCGATCCAGCCCAAGCTGCCTTATGACCCGGTGAAAAGCTTTGAGCCGATCGGGCTGGTCGGCCGCACCGGCCTGATCCTGCTGGCCAGCAAGGACACCCCCGCCAACAACCCGAAGGAGTTCGTCGCGCTCGCCAAGGCCGCGCCGGGCAAGTACGCCTATGCCTCCTTTGGCACCGGTACCACCGCGCAGTTCGCGGGCGAGCTGATCCTGCACGCCACCGGCACGCAGCTCACGCACGTGCCCTACAAAGGCAGCGCACCGGCCATGACCGACCTGATGGGCGGGCAGGTGCCGTTCTCGGTGGACACCGTCTCGGCCGCCATCCCGCAGCTCAAGACCGGCAAGATCAAGGCGATTGCCGTCACCACCGCCAAGCGCTCGCCCCTGCTGCCCGATGTGCCGACCTTTGCCGAGTACGGCTTTGATGTGGATACCGACACCTGGATCGCCGTGGTGGCGCCGCACGGCCTGCCGCCCGAGGTCAAGGCCAAGCTGGAGAAGGCCCTGGCCGATGCCGTGGCCCTGCCGGAAGTGCGCCAGAAATTTGTCTCCATCGGGCTGGAGGCCACCTACAAGAACGGTGCGGCCGTGAGCGCCATGATCGAGAAAGAACTGCCCGTGATGCGCGCCGTGGCGCAGCGTGCCAAGATCCAGGCCGAATGAAAAACGACGCCCCGCCGATCACCGCCACGCCGCAGCTCTTGACCCTGGCGCCGGCCGCCGTGCCGGGCGCGCCGCTGGCCAGCGTGGATACCCCCGCGCTGCTGCTGGACCTGGCCGCGTTCGAGCGCAACCTGGACCGCATGCAGGCCGCAGCCGTTGCCGCCGGCGTGCAGCTGCGCCCCCATGCCAAGGCGCACAAGACCCCGGCCGTGGCGCTGGCGCAGGTGGCGCGCGGTGCGGTTGGCATCTGCTGCCAGAAGGCGAGCGAGGCGATCCCCTTTGTGCAGGCCGGCATAACCGACATCCACATCAGCAACCAGCTGGCATCGCCCGCCAAAGCCGTGCTGCTGGCGCAACTAGCCCAGCACGCACGCATCAGCGTGTGCGTGGACGACGCCGCGCAGATCAGCGCCTTGGCCGGCGCCACGCATGCCGCAGGCAGCCAGCTGGGCGTGTTCGTAGAGATCGACATCGGCCAGGGCCGCTGCGGCGTGGCCGATGCCGACGCCGTGCTGCGCCTGGTGGAGCAGATCGCGCAGCACCCGCAGCTCAGCTTTCGCGGGCTGCAGGCCTACCACGGCAGCCTGCAGCACCTGCGCGCCCATGCCGAGCGCCGCAGCCGCGCGCAGCAGGCGGCCGAGCGCACGGGCCAGGTCGTGGCAGCACTGGCAAAGGCCGGCGTGGCTTGCCCTACCGTGACCGGCGGCGGCAGCGGCAGCGTGGAGTTCGACCTGGCCAGCGGCGTCTACACCGAGGTGCAGCCCGGCTCCTATGCCTTCATGGACCGCGACTACGGCGACAACGAATATGCCGGCGCCCTGCGCTTCGAGCACGCGCTGTTCCTGGCCACCACGGTGATGAGCGCCACCACCCGTACGCATGTGGTGACCGATGCCGGGCTCAAGTCGCTGGCGGTGGACTCCGGCCTGCCCGCCATCTGGCAGCAGGGCGCGGCCAGCAGCACGCTGCGCTATGTGCAGGCCAATGACGAGCACGGCATCGTCCAGCCCATAGACGATGCAACGCTGCCGCCCTTGGGCAGCGTGCTGCAACTGGTGCCCGGCCACTGCGACCCCACCTTCAACCTGCACGACGAGCTGGTCGGCTTCCGTGGCGACGTGGTCGAATCCGTCTGGCCCATCAGCGCACGCGGGCTCAGCCGCTGAGCCATTTCCATCCAAGAGACAAAGCATGAACCCCGAAGACATCGTCGCCCTCCCCGCCACCGAACTGCGCCGCCTGGTCGGCGCCAAGCAGTTGTCGCCGGTAGAACTGCTGGACGCCTGCATTGCCCGCATCGAAGCCGTCAACCCCTACGTCAACGCCGTCACTGCCACCTGCTTTGAGCGTGCCCGGGGCGAGGCCCGCGCGGCTGAAAAAGCCGTGCTGAGCGGCGCGCCGCTGGGCCTGCTGCACGGCCTGCCGCTGGGCGTGAAGGACCTCGAAGAAACCGCCGGCCTGCTGACCACCTACGGCTCGCCCATCTACCGCAGCAATGTGCCCGCGGCCGACAACCTGCTGGTGTCGCGGCTGCGCGCGGCCGGCGCCATCGTCGCCGGCAAGACCAACGTGCCCGAGATGGGCGCCGGCGCCAATTCGCGCAACCCGGTCTGGGGCGCCACCGGCAATCCGTTCAATCCCAACCTGAACGCGGGCGGCTCTTCGGGCGGCTCGGCCGCCGCGCTGGCGCTGGACATGCTGCCGGTCTGCACCGGCTCGGACACCGGCGGCTCGCTGCGCATCCCGGCCGCCAAGTGCGGCGTGGTGGGCTTCCGGCCCTCGCCCGGCGTGGTGCCCAGCTCGCGCAAGCCGCTGGGCTGGACGCCGATCTCCGTCGTCGGCCCCATGGGCCGCACCGTGGCCGATGCCTGCCTGCAACTGGCCGCCACGGCGGGCCTGTCGGCCAGCGACCCGCTCACCTACGAGCTCGATCCCCTGTCCTTCCTGCTGCCGCAGAACGTAGACCTGGGCAAGCTGCGCGTGGGCTACACCGAAGACTTTGGCGCCTGCGCGGTGGACGACGGCATACGCGCCGTGTTCCGCGACAAGATCGCCGCCATGAAGCACCTGTTCCGCAGCTGCGAGCCGATCAACATCGACCTGGGCGAGGTGCACCGCTGCTTCGACGTGCTGCGCGCCGAGGCCTTTGTGGCCGGCATGCGCGAGGCCTATGAGCGCGACCCGTCCAGCCTGGGCCCCAACCCGCGCGCCAACTACGAGATGGGCGCGGCCATGCGCCTGCTCGACTGCGCCTGGGCCCAGGCCGAGCAGACCAAGATCTTGAAGCGCTTCCAGGCCGCGTTCGAGCAGTTCGACGTGATCCTCGCCCCCACCACGCCGGTCTCGCCCATGCCCTGGACCGAGCCCTACGTGGCCGCCATCAACGGCGAGCAGCAAGAGAACTACTACCGCTGGCTGTCGCTGACCTATGTCACCACGCTGACCACCCACCCCGCGCTCAGCCTGCCCTGCGGCACCGACAGCGCCGGCCTGCCCTTTGGCCTGCAGATCGTCGGCCGCTTCCGTGCCGACCGCCACACACTGGGCGTGGCCCACGCCATGGAACAAGCCTTTGCCGGCAACGCCGCGCTGCGCCGCCCTATCCCCGACGCCAGCAAGCTGCGCCACGCCGAGCCGGCGTTGAACTCCATCGTGACTGCGCCGCCGATCCTGGATGCAAAGGTGAGCACTGGCACCGCATCGGTCGTCTGATATGAACCGCTACGACTTCGCCATCATCGGCGCCGGCATCGCCGGTGCTTCCGCCGCCTACGAGATCTCTGCCCACGCGCCCACCGTGCTGCTGGAGCGCGAGGACCAGCCCGGCTACCACACCACCGGCCGCTCTGCCGCGCTCTACATGGAGAGCTACGGCACGCCCGCGATCCGCGCGCTGACGCGGGCCAGCCGCCCCTTCTTCGACGCTCCGCCCGAAGTCTTTGGCAGCGACCCCATCCTCACACCGCGCGGCGTGCTGCATGTGGCCGGCCCGGACCAGGGCGCGCTGTTTGATGCCGCCTGGCAGGACTTGTCGGAGCGCGGCGGCGACGTGCAGCGCGTAGCGCGCGACGCGCTGCTGGCCGCCGTGCCCTGCCTGCGGCCCGAGGCCGCCGCCATGGGCATTGCCGAAGGCGGCGCCAGCGACATCGACGTGCATGCGCTGCACCAGGGCTACCTGCGCGGCTTTCGGCGCCGGGGCGGCCAGTTGCGCACCGATGCGCATGTCACCGGCCTGCAGCGCAGCGACGCTTATTGGACGGTGACGCTGGCCGACGGCAGCGCGCTGCAGGCGCGCCACATCGTCAACGCCGCCGGCGCCTGGGCCGACACCGTGGCCGACCTGGCCGGCGTGGCGCGCATCGGCCTGGAGCCACGCCGCCGCACCGCCTTCACCTTTGCACCGCCTGCGGGCGTGGACGTAGCGCATTGGCCGGCCGTGGTCGGCATCGACGAAAGCTATTACTTCAAGCCCGACGCCGGCGTGCTGCTGGGCTCGCCTGCCAATGCCGACCCGGTGCAGCCACACGACGTGGTGCCGGAAGAGCTGGACGTGGCCATCGGCATCCACAACATCGAGCAGGCCACCACCATGAGCATCCGCCGGCCGCACCGCAGCTGGGCCGGCCTGCGCTCCTTCGTGGCCGATGGCGACATGGTGATCGGCTGGGAGCCGCAGCAGGAAGGCTTCTTCTGGCTCGCCGCCCAGGGCGGCTACGGCATCCAGAGCGCTGCCGGCGCGGCCCAGTTGGCGCGCAGCTTGTTGCTGGGGCAGGCCTTGCCTGAAGTGCTGCGGGCCGAGGGCGTGGAGCCGGCGCGGCTGGCACCCGAGCGCCTGCGCTGAGGGGCCGTCTGGCCGGCTCCTAGTGCAGGGGGAAGGACGGCTCGGCCGCCAGGGAGGCGAGAAAACGTTCGGCCATCTTGCTCAGGCCGGCCTCGCTCCAGAACGCCCCCACGCGGCGTTCGCTCCATGACTCGGCCAGCGGGATCAGGCGAATGCCCATCTCCGCCTGAAATCTGCAGGCAAAGCTCCAGGGCATGACACCGACGCCGATGCCCGCCGCCGCCATTCGGCACAGCGTCTCCAGGTCGTCCACTTCCACGCGGCGGTTGACCCTTCGGCCCAGCATCTGCACCTGGGCATCGACAAAGCGCTGCAGCGCAGAGCGGGTGCCAAAAGCCAGCATGTCGAATTCGAGCAGCTCGGCGAAGCACACCTGCCGCTGATGCGCCAGGGGATGGCTGGGCGCCACCACGGCCACGAGCCGGTCCACGAAAAGTGGCTTCACCTGCAGGTCTTTGTGCGCCTCACCCAATGCCGAGATGCCCACCGCCACCTCGTGCCGCAGCACCATCTCCAGGGCATCGGTGCTGGTGACCTCCTTCAGGACCACATTCACCCCCGGGTTCTCGCCAAGAAATCGGATGAGGGGCTCTTTCAGGAAGTGCGATAGCGCGACCGAATTCGCGGCAACGCGCACTTCGCCCTGCAGGCCCTGCGCCAGCCGGTCGAGCTCTTGCGCCAAACCATCTGCGTGCCCGAGCATGGCCTGCGCATGCCGCAGAAGCGTAGCGCCCGCGGCCGTGGGCACCACGCCGCGGGGCCGGCGCTCGAACAGCACGGCGCCCGTGGATGCTTCCAGCATCTTCAGCCGCTCGCTGGCCGAGGCCACCGCCAAATGCACCGAGGCCGCACCGGCCGTGATGCTGCCCGTGTCGGCCACCGCCACCACCAGGCGGAGATCTTGTAGATCGAGCTTGAGCATGTCTCTCCTCTTGTGAGCTGGTCGTGGGCGCCGGTGCAGGAAACATGCCGCTTCGGCGTTGCCGAAAGCAGTCGAAGGAAATTCCAGATTGTGATGCGCCGAGTGCCCGGCGAGCATAGCCATGCAGCTGCTTGGCCCCTCAAGCCGCACATCCTGGAGAAGACATGGCAAACGTCAGATTGATTGCAGTTGCCCTGCTTGGAATGGTCCACATCGCCTGTGGCGCAGCAGAGGCAAATGCACCGGGCTATCCGGAGAAGCCGATCCACCTCATTGTGGGTTTCCCGCCCGGCGGGGGCGCAGACACGGTCACACGCCTGATCGGGCAAAAGCTGGCAACGGAGCTGGGGCAGCCGGTCATCATTGAGAACAAGCCCGGCGCTGGCGGCTCCATAGGCTCGGACTATGTCGGCCGTGCCGCTGCCGACGGCTATACGCTGCTGGTCGGGCCGGCCAGCCACGTGATTGCGCCCAACTTCTTCAAAGTGAGCGTTGACCCTGTGACGGGCTTCGTCCCGGTCAGCCAGATGGTGAATGCGCTGATCGTGCTGGCAGCGTCTGGCCGCAGGCCTGAGGCGGACTTCCAGACCTTCCGTGCCAACGTCCAGAAAACGCCCTCTCTTGGTGCCATCGCCAGCTCGGGCTCGGGCACCGTGTTCCACCTGTCTGGCGCTCGACTGGGACATGATGCGGGCATGCCGCTGCAGCATGTTCCGTACAAAGGTGGAGGCCCCGCGGTCGTTGATCTGATCTCCGGGCAGGTGCCGATCATGATCGATACCTACTTCACGTTCCGGCCCTTTGTGGCCTCCGGCAAGGTCAAGCTGTGGGCCACCTTGGGCAGTACGCGCTCCAAGCTGCTGCCCGATGTGCCGACACTGGCCGAACTGGGCTACCCCGGTGTGGTGGCCGAAAACTGGTACGGGCTGTTTGCCCCGGCGGGCACGCCGGCGCCGATCATCGGCACGCTGGCCGCCGGCATCAAAAAGGCGCTGTCGGACCCGGAGACCATCGAGAAACTTGCGGCACAAGGCGCAACCCCGGTGGGAAGCTCGCCCGCGCAATTCGGCGAATTTGTCAGGTCCGAGAGCAAGAAGTGGGCTGACGTCGTCAAGACCAACAACATCAAAGTGGATTGAAAAAGGAGATCCCGAATGGAAAACACCTACGAACTGTCAAAGAGCGACTTGGTACAGCACGCGATCTCCGAGATGTCCCGGCATTTCGGAGACGGCCCCCAATGGAGCACCCGGCAGCGGCTCGCGCTGCTCTGCCGCATGGTGTATGCCTGCGGCCACGACTCGGGCATGTCGGGCCAGATCACCGTGAGGGGGCCGAAACCCCACACCTACTACACCCAGCAATTTGGCATCGGCATGGATGAGGCTACGGCCGAGAATCTGCTGTTGGTTGACGAAGACCTCAATGTGCTCGAAGGGGACGGGATGGCGAACGCGGCCAACCGCTTCCACATGTGGATCTACAACGAAAAGCCGTCGGTCAACTGCATCGTCCATACGCATCCATTCCACGTCGTCGCCTTGTCGCTGCTGGAGGTACCGCTGGAGGTCTCCTGCATGGACTCGGCCGTCCTCTATGACAACTGCGCCTTCCTGCCCCACTGGCCCGGCATACCTGTCGGCAACGAGGAAGGCGAGCTCATCTCCGGCGCGCTGGGCGACAAGAAGGTCATCCTGCTGGCCCACCACGGCCAACTGGTGGCAACGCACTCGATGGATGAAGCCTATGTACTCGCCCACCAGGTCGAGCGCACCGCCAAGCTGCAACTCACGGCCATGGCGGCGGGCACCTTGAAGCCGATCGACCCCGACAAGGGCCGGGAGGCGCGCGACTGGATCCTTACGCCCAAGCGTACGCAGCGAACCTTTGAGTACTACGCACGCAAGCTTCTCCAGTCGGACAGCAGCTTCATGGGTGAGGGCCGGTTCGGCAGTTAAAGCCTTGAGGCGCCGGATGCCCTGCGCCCCACGCGCCTTTTCGCGCCGCACTACCATGCTGCGGTGCCCACCCTCCAAACCCTTCTTGTCACCTACGGCGTGCTGCTGGTGTTTGGTGGCGTGCTGCTGCAGCAGGCCGGGCTGCCGATTCCCACCTCGCCGCTGCTGGTCAGCGCCGGCGCGCTGTGCGCGCAGGGGGCGCTGTTCTGGCCGGTGGTGCTGCTGGCCTGCGTGCTGGCCTGCCTGATCGCCGACAGCGGCTGGTACTGGGCCGGCCGCCGCTACGGCACGCGCCTGCTGGGCAGCATCTGCCGTGTATCGCTGTCGCCCGACTCCTGCGTGCGCCAGACCCAGCAGCGCTACCAGCACGCCGGGCCGCGCGTACTGCTGGTGACCCGCTTCCTGCCTGGCGCCAGCGCGCTGGCCATCGTCATGGCCGGGCAAAACCGCACGCCGCTGCGCCGCTTCCTGCCCTATGACGTGGCGGGCGCGGCGCTTTGGGCGGGCACGGCGCTGGCGCTGGGTGCGCTGTTTTCGCGGCAGGTGGGCCTGGTGCTGGACGCGCTCGACCGCTGGGGCCGCCTGGGCCTGCTCATGGCCGGTGCGGCGCTGGTGGCCTACATCAGCTGGCGCTGGCTGCAGCGCCGCCACCTGCGGCGGCGGCTCAGCCACATCCCGCGCCTGCCCGCCGCCGACTGGCTGCGCTGGCAGGCCGAGGGCCGCGACGCGGTGCTGATCGACGTGCGCCCCAACGCCCCGGCGCGCCTGCCCGGCGCCCGCAGCTTTGACATGCGCCACCCGATCACCGCCCTGGAGCTGGACCCGGCGGCCGCGCACGACATCGTCGTCTACTGCGCCTGCCCGCACGAGATCTCGGCCGCCCTGCTGGCCGAGCGCCTGCACAAGGCAGGCTTCGAGCGGGTCTGGGCACTGGAGGGCGGCTATGCGGCCGCTGCCGGCTACCAGGCCCCGCCGCATACGGCCTCTGCTCTCGCACCCGCCGACTAGCGCGGGGCGCGGCTGCACCCGGAGGTCTTGCCCTCGGAGGCGCCCCGCAACAGACAGGGCCGCCACCAGCAGAGCAAGGCGTTCAATCTGCCCAAGCGCCTGCGCGTCACCGCCGCGAGGTCTGGCGCTTCATGACCGAAGCAGGCGTGCCTTTTGCCAACCCAGCTGCATCCTGGGCTATCAGCTATCAATAAATGAGTGCCCTTGGCCCTGCCTGTAGCCCACCCGCCTGGCACGCCAAGCCGCCCCGCCCAGCAACAGCGTCAACAGCCCCAGCATCCAGGGCGCATCCACCGGGATCGCCGTCACGCCGCCGCCGGCCACGGCCAGCACGCCCACACCGCCCGGGTCGGTGATGGCGCCCGGGGCCGGGTCAGAGTCACCGTCGCCGTTGTCGGTGATGCTGAAGGTGACGGTGTTGCCATTGATCGTGGCGCCCGGCAGCACAAACCAGTGCGCCGTGGCATTGGCCGCCGTGGGGCCAAACTTCCAGTACTGCGCCCCGGCCGGCAGGGCTTGCGGGTAGGTCAGTGTCAAGGTCACGCTGCTGCCGGCGGTGCAGCCGCTGGCGCTAAAGGCAAACACCCCTTGCGGGAAGCTCACCCCCGGCGGCGTGCTGGCCGGGCTGGCAAAGCCGGTGTTGCCGGGCACCAGCGTGCAGCCCGCGCCTCCCCCCGCCAGCGCCGCCGTGGCATTGCCGCCACCAGGCAAGCCGCCGGTGAAGCTGCTGAGGACGAAGCTGGCGGTCACGCTGCGCGCCTGGTCCATCGTGACGGTGCAGGTGCCGGTGCCGATACAGGCACCGCCCCAGCCGAGGAAGGTCGCGCCCGCATCGGGCGTGGCGGTCAAGGTGACGCTGGCTGCGGGCGTGGAGTCGATCGCATAGCCGGCCGTGCAGGCCGCACCACCGGCAGTTGTGCAGTTGGTGATGCTGCCTACAGCGGGCACAGGCGCAGCCCCCGCGCTGACACTGCCTGCGCCCGTCACGGCAACGTCCAGTGTGTAGTTGCCCTGTCGCCGCTCCACCGCACCCAGATCGCAGGCACCGCCCTGCGGGCGGGCCACGCCGCGCTGGTCGCTACCGGTGCAAGCGCCGCCCGCATCGATGACCGGGCTATTGGCCGCCGGCAGCATGGTGGGTGTGGGGCCGCCGTTGTTCTGCAGGGGGCCGAGTAGCGGGTCAGCGGTCAACAGCGGGCCGGAGCAGGTGCCGCCGCCGGTACCACCGCTGGCGCAGCCCCCTTGGATCAGGCTGTTGTTGAAGGTGATCTGGGCGTTGCCATCAGTCCACGCCTGGGCACCGTTACTGCCAGCCGTATTGCCCCAGAACACCGAGCGGGTCACGCTGGGGCGGCTGGTGGTCGCGCCATCGCCAGTGGTGTAGATCGCCCCGCCGGTGGCGGCTGAATTGCCGCTGAAGGTGGCGTTGGTGATGGCGGGGCTGCTGTTGCCGGAGTTGCCGGTGTTGTAGATCGCCCCGCCACTGCCGGTGGCTGAATTGCCGCTGAAGGTGGTGTTGGTGATGGTGGCGCTGCTGTTGCCGAAGCCGCCATAGCTGTAGATCGCCCCGCCGTTGCCGGCGGCTGAATTGCCGCTGAAGGTGGTGTTGGTGATGGCGGGGCTGCTGCTACCGGAGCGGCCATAGTTGTAGATCGCCCCGCCGCTGGCGGCTGAATTGCCGCTGAAGGTGGTGTTGGTGATGGCGGGGCTGCTGCTGCCGGAGGTGCCATGGTTGAAGATCGCCCCGCCGCTGGCGGCTGAATTGCCGCTGAAGGTGGTGTTGGTGATGGCAGGGCTGCTGCTGCCGCCGATGAAGCCATCGTTGACGATCGCCCCGCCGAAGGTGGCTGCATTGCCCTGGAAGACCAGCCCGGCCAGCAGCGGGCTGCACACCTTGCCCGCCCCGCTGCCATTGCAGTAGAGGCCGCCGCCCCAGCCGTTGAAGCCCACCCCATTCGCCTGCCCCGCCGTCACCGTGAAGCCATCGACCACGGTATCGGCGCTGGTGTAGCTGCCGTTGCCGGTAGTGCGGTCCGTCCCGCCTATGACCAGCACGTGGTAGCTGTTGTCGCTGCTGTCGCCCTCCGTTCCGATGTCGCCCGAGAGCGTGGTGCTGCTGCTATCGCCGCTGCGCTCTGCCAGCGCGGTTTCCCGGCCGGTGAAGCCGCCGTAGAGCTTGAGCGGGCGGTTGATGGCAAAGCTGACCGTGCGGTCGTCGTCGGTGGTGGGTTTGTACAGGCCCTGCTGGACCCAGATCTCGTCGCAGTTGGCATTGCCCAGCGCCGCCTGCAGCGTGGTGGCCGGGGTCCAACTGCTGCCGTCGGCGGCGGCGTCGGCGTCAGCACTGCCGTCGGCGGCCACGCGGCAGATGGCGGCCTGGGCGGCGCCGTGCAGGCCCAGCAGCAGGGCCAGGGGGATGAGGAAGCGGTGCAAGGCGGGCATGGGACGGTCCTGCGCGCGCGCCCGGGATGGACACGCCAATGCCGCCGATGCTGCCCAGCTTGCAACAAGCTGTACATCCCCGAAACTAGGTAGGCCGCTGCCTGGTCGGCGCGGTGGCGGTGGGGCGTTCTGGCCGGCCTTGCATGCAAATCGTGAACACGTGCCGCATGCGGGAAATCAAAAAACATAGCGCTATGCCGGTGCATATCCTGCATTTCAGATACAAAAGTGCCTGAAGTGCAGGATATCCGCCGGCTTGCAGCTACTAATTAAGTAGCGCCACTTCCACGCCACACGCGTGCACCGCCATCGCCAGCGACACCGCCGCCTGCAAGACACAAGATCTGCCAACAGATCACACGGCACAGGGGAGCTGAGTGGCCACCACTTTTGGCAACTACTCAGCTTCCCGTACCGTTCGGGTCGAGCTTGTCAAAGCCCTGCCACGCATCACCAAGCCCAACGACCGGCTCAGGGCGAATGGGGCGTGAGTAGTTACCAGAAACCAAAGACTGCGCGCACGCCCCTTTCATGTTGGTTTGGCACAACCCGGCGCCCGGGCGAAGCAGGCCCTTCTTGCCATGTCTTGCGCTGCCAAAATACAATTGCGAACAATTCGCATCTATATTTGGCGATCGGCCAGATCTTTCCAGCATGCCAGCGGCCGCCCCTCCCCTCCAGGCAATCGAAACCCTCTACAGCGACCACCACGGCTGGCTGCGGGGCTGGTTGCGCAAGAAGCTGGGCAACGCCTTTGACGCGGCAGACCTGGCGCACGACACCTATGTGCGCGTCCTGGTTTCGGGCTGCACGCCGCAGCCCGAGCAATCACGCCGCCACCTGAGCCAGATCGCCAATGGCCTGGTCATTGACCTGTACCGCCGCCGCCAGATCGAGGCCGCCTACCTCGAAGCCCTGAGCCTACAGCCCGAGCGGCAAGCGCCATCGGAAGAAGCCCGCGCCCTGGTGATAGAGGCCCTGGTAGAGATCGACACCATCCTGCACCGCCTCCCGGGCAAGGCGCGCACGGCCCTGTTGCTGTGCAAGCTCGACGGCCTGAGCTACCGCGAGATCGCCGCCAAGCTGCAGGTGTCGGTCTCGTCGGTGGAGAAATACATCGCCGCCGGGCTGCAGGCCTGCTACCAGGCGCTGTACGGGTCGCACGCCTGATGGGGCAAGCCCAAGCCCAGCCAACGCCTATCGATCCCGCGATAGTCCAGCGCGCCGCCGAATGGATGGCCCGGCTGTGGTCGGGCGAGGCCAGCGACGGCGACCGCGCCGCCTGCGCGCAGTGGCGTGCCGCCCACCCCGACCACGAGCGCGCCTGGGGCCGCCTGCAGGTAATGGAAGACAAGCTCCACAGCCTGCCGACGGGCATTGCGCGCCACGCCCTGCGCGAGCCCGCCGTGGCGGCCTACGCCGCGCGGCGCCGGGTGCTGCAACTGCTCGGCCTGGCCGCGCTGGCGGGCGGCGTGGCCTACACGGCGCGTGAGACCGAGGCCTGGCAGTTCGCCGCCGCCGACTTCAGCACGCGCACCGGCGAGATCCGCGAAGTAACGCTGCCCGACGGCACGCGCATCGTGCTCAACACCGCCACCGCCATCGACCTGCAGTTCAGCGAGCAAGAGCGCCTTGTGGTGCTGCGCGCGGGCGAAATCCTGGTCACCACCGCGCCTGACCCGGCCACGGTGCACCGCCCCTTCCGCGTGCAAAGCCGGCACGGCACGGTAGAGGCGCTGGGCACCCGCTTCACGGCACGGCAAGACGGCGATGTGTCGCGCGTCGCGGTGTTCGAGGGCGCTGTAGAGATCCGCCCAGCGCATGGCGCGGCCCTGCGGCTCAACGCCGGGCAGCGCACGGCCTTCTCCGCCGAGCAGGTGGAGCCGCCCGTGGCCGTGCAAGAGAGCGCCGCGGCCTGGTCGCGCGGCCTGCTGGTGGCAGAGAACATGCGCGTGGCGGATTTCCTGGCCGAGCTGGGCCGCTACCGGCCCGGCCTGCTGCGCTGCGCCCCGGCCATTGCCGAGCTGCGGGTGAGCGGCGTCTTCTCGCTGCGCGACACCGACCGGGCCCTGCTCAACCTGACGCTGGGCCTGCCGGTGGATGTGGTCTACCGCACGCGCTACTGGGTGGCCGTGAGATCGCGGTGAGGGCGCGCTGAGCCACGCGGGAAGATTTATTTTGAAAAGGCATTGAGGGTTTTGCCTTCTCGTTCGGAAGACCTATTGAGCAACTCATCCATCTTCCGAACCGAAAGACCCCGTCATGGCATGCCGCCGCACGCAACAGCAGATTTCTTCCCCGCCCGCCCACACCCCTGACCGCCGCACGCCAACACTGGCATTGAGCGCCGCCGCCGCAGCGGTACGGGCGACCTTCCTGATGGGCCTGGCGCTCGGCGCGCTGGCTGGCACCGCAGCTTCGGCGCAGGCACAAACCGCGGGCATGGCCGAGCCGCAGCGCAGCTACCGCATTCCGGCCGGCCCGCTGGACCGCAGCTTGAACAGCTTTGCCAGCGCGGCGGGCGTCGAACTGTCAGTCAACGCCGCCCTGATCCAGGGCAAGACCAGCAGCGGCCTGGCCGGCAGCTTCACGGTGCAGGAAGGCTTTGCCGAGCTGCTGCGCGGGCAGGGCCTGCAGATCCTGCGGGGCGCCAACGGCGCCTACTCCTTGCGCGCCGCCGCTGCCACGGAGCGTGAAGACGCCCGCGCCATGCCCGCCGTGACGGTCACCGCCAGCGCCGAGCAGGAAAGCGCCACCGGCCCCGTGCAAGGCTATGTCGCGCGCCGCAACCTGACGGCCACCAAGACCGACACGCCCAACATCGAAACGCCGCAGGCGCTGAGCGTCATCACGCGCGACCAGATAGACGACCAGGGCGCCGCCCCCGCGCTGCAAGACGCCCTGCGCTACACGCCCGGCCTGATCGGCACGCGCGGCGTGAACCTGACCGACGATTCCTTCAACATTCGCGGCTTTGCGGCCGGGCTGGCAACCTCATCCAACACGCCGGTGTTCCGCGACGGCCTGCGCCAGGCGCCGGCCATGTATTCGTCCACGGTCGAGGCCTACGGCCTGGAGCGCATCGACGTGCTGCGCGGCCCGGGCTCGGTGCTGTTCGGGCAGGTGACGCCCGGCGGCGTGATCAACGTGACCTCAAAGCGGCCCACCGATACGCCCCTGCATGAGATCGACGTGCAGGCCGGCAGCTACGACCACAAGCAAGTGGGCCTGGACCTGGGCGGCCCGCTGGGCAATGAAGGCGTGTGGAGCTATCGCCTCACCGCCATGCTGCGCGACTCCAACACCCAGACCGACTACATCCCCAACAAGCGCGAATACCTTGCGCCGGCGCTGACCTGGCGCCCTTCGGCCGACACCTCGCTAACGCTGCTGGCCACCTACCAGCACACCCGCACCGCCTACAACTGGGGCCTGCCGGTGGCCGGCAGCCTGCTGGCCAACCCCAACGGCCAGCTGCCGCGCAGCCGCTTCACGGGGGAGCCGGGCTTTGACAAGTACGACACCAAGACCTGGTCGCTGGGCTACCTGCTGGAGCACCGCTTCAACGACACCTGGAGCCTGCGGCAGAACACGCGCTACTACAAGTCCGACATGGTCTGGGACTCGGCCTACGGCAGCGGCCTGCAGGCGGCCAACCAGCGCCTGCTGAACCGCTTTGGCTTTATCCGCGCCGACCAGTACAAATCCTTCAACGTCGACACCCAGCTGCAGGCCAAGTGGCGCCACGGCGCTTTCGAGCACACCACGCTGGTGGGCATCGACTACGCCAGCATTCCCTGGGTGCGCAACGAGCGCCGCGGCACCGTGGCGGCGCTGGACCTGTTCAACCCTGTGTACGGTGCCGTGGTCACGCCCAACGCGCAGTCCAGCCGTATCCTCGACACCGACACCACCCAGACCGGCCTCTACCTGCAGGAGCAGCTCAAGATCGACAAGCGCTGGGTGCTGCTGGCCGGGCTGCGGCAGGACTGGGCGCGCAGCAACATCAGCGGCGTGCTCACCAACGGATCGGCCAACAGCCCGACCAGCCAGGTCAGCATCCGCAACAACGTGCAGGCCGCCACCGGCCGCGTGGGCGCGGTCTACCTGTTCGACAGCGGGCTGGCGCCCTACGCCAGCTTTGCCACCTCGTTCGAGCCCGAATCCGGCAGCCTGGACTACAGCAACAACCCGTTCAAGCCCACCAAGGGCCGGCAGTACGAAGCCGGCGTGAAGTACGAGCCCAAGGACCAGCCCCTGTCGCTGACCGCCTCGGTGTTCGACCTGCGCCGCACCGACGTGCTGACCGCCGACCCCAGCCACGCCGGCTACTCGATACAGACCGGCGAGATCACCTCGCGCGGCCTGGAGCTGGAGGCCAAGGGCAAGCTCAACCGCAACCTGGAGCTGATCAGCGCCTACACCTATACCGACGCCAGGATCACCCGCAGCAACAGCGGCGACCAGGGCACCGTGCCCTCGGGCATCCCGCGCCACAACCTGGCGCTGTGGGGCGTGTACAAGTTCACGCAAGACGGCTGGCGCGGCGTCAAGATCGGCGCCGGCGCACGCCGCATCATCGGCACCAGCGGCTATGTGCTGGGCAGCACGCCCACCCCGGCCGAGCTGCCCGCCTACAACGTGGTCGATGCCATGGTGAGCTACGAGAACGCCTCGTGGCGCCTGTCGCTCAACGTCAACAACCTGTTCGACAAGAGCTACATCCAGTCCTGCTACTACGCCACCACCAGTTGCTTCTACGGCGAGGGCCGCAGCGTGATTGCACGCGCCACCTACCGCTGGTGAGCGTGATGAAGTGGATGGCGCGCACGCACTTCGTGGTGCTGCACCGCTACCTGGGGCTGGCGATGGCGGCGTTCCTGCTGATCGCCGCCATCACCGGCAGCCTGCTGGCCTTCAACGACGAGCTGGACGCCTGGCTGGCGCCGCAACTGTTCGTCGCGCAATCGCCGCCCGGCGCGCCGCCGCTCGACCCCTTCGCGCTGCGCGAGCGGGTGCAGCAGCAGGTGGCGCCGCAGGGCCGCGTCGATGCCGTGCTGTTCAGGCTGGGCGGCGGTGCCACGGCGCGCTTCCCCGTGGCGCCCAACCCGGACCCGCGCACTGGCAAGTTCCATGTGCTGGGCTATGACGAGGTGTTTGTGGACCCGCACACCGGCCAGATCCAGGGCCGGCGCGCGCGCAACGGCATCAGCCTGCGGGCGGAGCAGCTGATGCCGCTGGTCTACAAGCTCCACCACTCGCTGGCCCTGCCCGGCGTCTGGGGCACCTTGCTGCTGGGCGTGGTGTCTTTGCTGTGGACGCTGGACTGCTTTGTCGGCGCCTACCTGACCTTCCCCAAGGCCCGCCCCTTCCTGCCCAAATGGAAGCCGGCCTGGGCCATCAAGTGGCGGGCCGGCGCCTACCGCGCCACGCTGGATCTGCACCGCGCCGGCGGCCTGTGGCTGTGGGCGGTGCTGCTGCTGTTTGCGTGGTCCAGCGTCATGTTCAACCTGCGCGATCCGGTGTACCGGCCGGTGATGGGCATGGTCTTGCCCTTTGACGATTCATGGCGCAGCGTGCCCCTGCGCGCCAAGCCGGTGCTGCGGCCCAGCCTTGACTGGCAGGCCGCGCACGCCGCCGCGCGCACCGCCTTGCAAGGCATGGCCGCAGAGATCGGCTTTGTGGCCGATGCCGAAGAGCGCCTGGCGCTGGACCGGCGCCGTGGCGTCTACGCCTACATGGTGCATTCGTCAGTGGACCTGCGCAGCGATGCCGGCAACACCGCCGTGCTCATCGATGCCGATACCGGCGAGCTGCGCGGCCATTGGCTGCCCACCGGCGGCACCCTGGGCAACACCGTCAGCAACTGGATGGGCGCGCTGCACATGGCGCAGGTGTTTGGGCTGCCCTACCGGATCTTTGTCGCCCTGCTCGGCGTGGCCGTGGCCATGCTGAGCGTGACCGGCGTGCTGCTGTGGTGGAAGAAGCGGCAGGCCAGGCGGATAGCGCGGGCCCGGTGATCACAGGCTGCCGGCAGACGCGCTACGCTGCGCTCTTTCCCCATCCACTGGAGCCCGCCCATGTCACCGACCCGCACCCTCACCTTGGCCATAGCCGCCGTCAGCACCGCACTGCTGGTGGCCTGCGCGCCGCTGCCCCGCAATGCCGGGGCCCAGGCCACGCCCCAGCAAGAGGCCAACCGCCAGGCCGTGCTGGCCTTCTATGAAAAAGGCCTGAACCAGAAAGACGCCGACGCCGCCCTGCAGTACGTGGGCAACCGCTACGTGCAGCACAACCCTGGCGCGCAAGACGGCCCCGAGGGCTTCCGCAAGTTTGTCGCCTTCCTGCGCGAGAAATTTCCGCAGTCGCGCAGCGAGATCAAGCAGTCCTTCGTCGACGGCGACTACGTGATCCTGCACGTGCACGCGGTGCGCGCGCCGGGCGAGCGCGGCAATGCCATCGTCGATATCTTCAAGCTGGAGAACGGCAAGATCGTCGAGCACTGGGATGTCGTGCAGCCCATTCCGGAGAAGGCCGCCAACACCAATGGCATGTTCTAAGAACCATTCCTTTCAAGGTCTTTGAGATATCCAGGCTTGGTTTGCCTTGCGGGCGGCGGGTGCCGGGAGTTCGCCCCGGCGGGCGAGTAACTTTCTCTTGTGTCGCCAAGAGAAAGTCACCAAAGAGAAGGCGACCCCACTGTGGCGGTCCGGCTTTGCCGGACTGCTCTGCGGTGCTCAGAGTCAGCAGGCGGCTGCGGAACTCGCTGCGCTCAAACAGTCCTCGCCGTCCCTTCGCTGCGCTACGGGCAACCTGCCGACTCTTCCGCTCCTCGACGCCACAGAGGGGACCCGGGACTGCCAGTCGGGCCGTCGCTGCGCTCGGCCTTTGTCTCTGCATTACTCCCTCCCCCGCTGGGGGAGGGTTGGGGTGGGGGCCGGCTGTTGGATGTTCAGGCTGTCCCACGCCGTTGGCAGGGCCGAGCAGCGCAGCGACGGGCGGATCAGGGATCGCCCTTGTCTGAGCGAAGCGAGTTTGGGCGATACCCCGCCCGGCGCGAGCAGCGCAGGGAAGCCCGCAGGGCCCCTGGCTCCGGCTCGCCTTTCTTTCTTTGGCGAAGCAAAGAACAAGTAGGTCGCCCGCCGGGGCGAGTCCCGGCACCCGCCGCCAGCAAGACACCCAAACTACCGAACAGATCACAAGACCTTGAAAGGGATGGTTCTAAGACCGTGTTTGCGATCTCTATGGGGTCGCGCCAGTGTCTTTGCGGGTTGGAGTGAAATCGGGCGCGAATTCGAAAGCCGTGGCGCGGAAGTGACGCTACTTAATTAATAGCTGCAAGCCGGCGAATATCCTGCACTTCAGGTACTTTTGTACCTGAAACGAAGGATATGCACCGGCATAGCGCTATGTTTCTTGATTTCCCGCATGCAGCACGTGTTCACGATTTGCATGCAAGGCCGGCCAGAACGCCCCACCGCCACCGCGCCGGCCAGGCAGCGGCCTACCTAGTTTCGGGGATGTACAGCTTGTTGCAAGCTGGGCAGCATCGGCGGCATTGGCGTGTCCATCCCGGGCGCGCGCGCAGGACCGTCCCATGCCCGCCTTGCACCGCTTCCTCATCCCCCTGGCCCTGCTGCTGGGCCTGCACGGCGTCGCCCAGGCCGCCATCTGCCGCGTGGCCGCTGACGGCAGTGCTGACGCCGACGCCGCCGCCGACGGCAGCAGTTGGACCCCGGCCACCACCCTGCAGGGCGCGCTGGGCAATGCCAACTGCGATGAGATCTGGGTCCAGCAGGGCCTGTACAAACCCACCACCGACGACGACCGCACGGTCAGCTTTGCCATCAACCGCCCGCTCAAGCTCTACGGCGGCTTCGCCGGCACGGAAACCGCGCTGGCGCAGCGCAGCGGCGGCAGCAGCAGCACCACGCTCTCGGGCGACATCGGAACGGCGGGCGACAGCAGCGACAACAGCTACCACGTGCTGGTCATAGGCGGGACGGGCGCTACCGGCAACGGCAGCTACACCAGCGCCGATACCGTGGTCGATGGCTTCACGGTGACGGCGGGGCGGGCGAATGAGGATTCGTCTCCTCACTTCTACGGCGGCGGCCTCTACTGCAATGGCCGCGGGGCGGGCAAGGTGTGCAGCCCGCTGCTGGCCGGGCTGGTCTTCCAGGGCAATGCAGCCACCGTCGGCGGGGCGATCCTCAACGATGGCAGCTCCGGCGGCAACAGCAGCCCCGCCATCACCAACGCCACCTTCAGCGGCAATTCAGCCGCCGTCAGCGGCGGGGCGATCTACAACTTTGGCTACTCCGGCGGCAACAGCAGTCCCGCCATCACCAACACCACCTTCAGCGGCAATTCAGCCACCAACAGCGGCGGGGCGATCTACAACTTTGGCTACTCCGGCAGCAGCAGCCCCGCCATCACCAACACCACCTTCAGCGGCAATTCAGCCGCCGGCAACGGCGGGGCGATCTACAACTATGGCGACTCCGGCAACAGCAGCCCCGCCATCACCAACACCACCTTCAGCGGCAATTTAGCCTCCACCGGCGGGGCGATCTACACCTTTGGCCTTGGCTCGACCAGCCGCCCCAGCGTGACCCGCTCGGTGTTCTGGGGCAATACGGCTGACAGTAACGGCGCCCAGGCGTGGACCGTGGGCAACGCCCAGATCACCTTCAACAACAGCCTGATCCAAGGGGGCTGCGCCAGCGGTGGTAGCAGCGGCGGCGGCGGCACCTGCTCCGACCCGCCGCTGACCGCTGACCCGCTACTCGGCTCCCTGCAGAACAACGGTGGCCCCACGCCCACCATGCTGCCGGCGGCCAATAGCCCGGTCATCGATGCGGGCGGCGCCTGCACCGGTAGCGACCAGCGCGGCGTGGCCCGCCCGCAGGGCAGTGCCTGCGATCTGGGGGCGGTGGAGCGGATCGCCCAGGCCGACCATGCCCTGAGCGTGGCCGCCAGCGGCCCGGGCCGGGTCAGTGCGGCGGCCTTGCCTGCCCCGATCAGCGGCAGCATCGCCCAGTGCCGCGCGGCCAGCGGCAGTTGCAGTGCGAGCTATACCGCCATAGAGACGACCCCGCAGGTCAGCGTCACCCTCACGGCCACGCCCGATGCGGGGCAGGTCTTCACCGGCTGGGGCGGGGACTGCATTGGCACGGGCACCTGCACGGTGGCGATGGACCAGGCGCGCAGCGTGAGTGCGGCCTTTGCCTTGCTGAGCTATACCGGTACGGCGCCTGGCGGCACGGGCAGTACCACGGCGGTGCTGGACAGCGATGGTGCGGGCTGCGTGCTGGACCCGGCGGCGGCATCCTTTACGGCCCCGGCCAACCCGCCGGCCGGGGTGACGTTCCCGCAGGGGGTGTTTGCCTTCCGCGCCACGGGCTGCACCAGCAGCGTGGCGGCGCCGGCGGTGCTGACGGTGACGCTGACCTACCCGCAGGCCCTGCCCCCCGGGGCGCAGTACTGGAAGTTTGGCCCGAGCGCGGCCAACCCTGTGCCGCATTGGTTCGTGCTGGCGGGCGCCACCCTCAACGGCAATACCGTGAGCTTCCAGCTCACCGACAACGGTGACGGCGACAGCGACCCGGCCCTGGGCAGCATCACCGACCCGGGCGGCCCGGGCGTGCTGGCGGTGGCCGCTGGCGGCGTGACGGCGATCCCGGTGGATGCGCCCTGGATGCTGGCGCTGTTGACGCTGTTGCTGGGCGGGGCGGCCTGGCGTGCCAAGCGGGTGGGCTACAGGCAGGGCCAAGGGCACTCATTTATTGATAGCTGATAGCCCAGGATGCAGCTGGGCTAGAGGCATATTTCATTCAAAAACCGTAACTACTCACGCCCCGTTCGCCCTGAGCTTGTCGAAGGGCCACTCCAAGGCGCGCCCTGGCTTCGACAGGCTCAGCCCGAACGGATGGAGAGAGCAATCTGAGGCAGGTACCTAATCAGGCCTATTTTCTTCAAAAGTTGCCAACTACCCAGGTCCCACACCGAACGGTGTGAAGAGCGCCCGACCGGTGTAGCCGGCGCTACCCCTCGAACTGCGGATGCAGCTGCCGGATGCGCGTCATGGCCATGCCGGCGGCTGCCGTGCGCGTCTCCACGCCCAGCTTGGCGAGGATGCGCTCCAGGTGCTTCTTCACCGTGGCCGGGCTGGCGCCGAGGATGTCAGCGATGTCGCGGTTGATCTTGCCCTTGACGACCCAGTAGAGCACCTCGGCCTCGCGCGCGGTGAGCTTGAAGGACAGGCTCATGGCCTCGATCACGGCGGCGTCGTTGGCCTCGCGCATGATGATGAGCCAGTCGCCGCCCACCTCTTGATCGCCGGTCTGGCGGTGCAGGCGAAAGCTCAGGCGCCTGGCGCCCAGCTCGAAGGACAGGCGCGGCGGCTCGATCTGGCGCTCGGCCTCGGCCAGGTGGCGGCGCAGCCAGTCCAGCACGGGCGCGGGCGTGGTCGGGGCGCTGGTGCCGAAGTAATCCAGCAGCAGGTCACGCGCCAGCGGCGTCTGCCACATCAGGCGGCCGTCTTCGGCGCGCACGGTGATGCTGGCGTAGCCAAAGGCATCGAGCGCATTGCGCGCCTGGCCGGCCTGCTGGGCCTGCTGGCGCTTTTCGCGCGCGCCCTGCAGGTGCACGTTCATGCGCGCCAGCACTTCCTTGGGCTTGATCGGCTTGGTGACGTAGTCGACGCCGCCGGCCTCCAGTGCGGCCACCAGGTGCTCGGTCTCGGTCAGGCCGGTCATGAAGATGATGGGGATGTGCGCCGTGGCCGGCGTGGCCTTGAGCCGGCGCGCCACCTCGAAGCCGTCCATGCCCGGCATCATGGCGTCGAGCAGCACGATGTCGGGCCGCGCCTGCGCGGCGCGTGCCAGCGCCGCCTCGCCGCTGGTGGCCACCAGCACGGTGTAGCCGGACTCGTCCAGCGCGTCGTGCAGCACGGCCAGGTTGTCGGGCACGTCGTCCACGATCAGCACCAGGTCGGTGTTGGCGCGGTCCAGCGTGCGGGCCAGGGCGGGCGCGCCGGTGTCAGGCAGAGGTGGAAGGGGCAGCGGGTCCATCGGTGGGGCGGGCCGGGTCGGCAAGGGCGAGGCGACGGCCGATCGTCTCGAACTGGAATTGTCGCGCCAGCGCGCGCATCTCTTGCACAAAGGCGGCGCAGCCGGGTTGCTGCTGCTCGATCTCGTCCAGGGTGTTGAGGATGCCGCGGTAGTAGCCCAGCTCGACCACCTCGCGCAGCGCGGCGCAGGCGGCGGCGTCGGGCAATTGCAGCGCGGCCTGCGGCGCAATTGGTGCGGCCGGCGGCTCGGCGTGCCAGGCAATGGCCAGGTGGCGCTCCAGCCAGTCGAGCAGCTCGCTGTGGCGCACGGGCTTGACGATGAAATCCTCGGGCCGTATGCCGACGTCGTTGTCCAGCCCCTTGTCAAAGGCGTTGGCCGACACCACCGCCACCTGCACGCCGGCATGGCCGGCCGCGCGCAGGCGGCGGATGGTCTCCCAGCCGTCGATGCCGGGCATGGCCAGGTCCATGAGCACCGCGTCGGGCCGGTAGCCGGCGGCCAGCAGGTCCAGGCAGTCGTGGCCGCTGGCGGCCGTGCGCAGCTCAAAGCCCAGCGGCTCCAGCAGGTGCACCAGCAGCTCGCGGTCGGGCTCCTCGTTGTCGACCACCAGGATGCGGCGGCGCGGGCCGTCGTAGCCGCGGCGCGGCGCCTTGGGCGCAGCCACGGGTGCGGCGCGGCCGGGCTCGGCATGCACCTCGGGCAGAAACAGCCGCACGCGGAAGGTCGAGCCGCGCCCGGGTGTGCTGTCCACCGTCAGCTCGCCGCCCATCAGGTCGGTCAGCATCTTGGCGATGGTCAGGCCCAGGCCCGCGCCCGGTGCCGCCGGCGCGGCGGCGCTGCCGGATGACGCACCGCGCGTGAAGGGCTCGAACACCTGGGCCAACTCGTCGGCCGACATGCCGGGGCCGGTGTCGGCGATTTCGATCACCGCCATCTCGCGCACATGGCGCACCGCCAGCCGCACCTCGCCCTGCGCCGTGAACTTGATGGCGTTGCCGATCAGGTTGATCAAGATCTGCCGCAGCCGGCCTTCGTCGGCGCGCACCGTCTCGGGCAGGCTGCCCTGCACGTCGAAGCGAAACGCCAGGCCCTTGGCCTGCGCCTGCGGCTCGAACATGCCGGCCATCTCGTGCAGGCAGTCGGCAAACTGCATGGGCTTGACCGCCAGCGTGAGCTTGCCGGACTCGATGCGGGCGATGTCCAGCGTGCCCTCGATCAGCGACAGCAAATGCTCGCCGCCGCGCTTGATCACGCTCACCGCCTGGCGCCGGTGCGGCGGCACGGCCGGGTCTTCGCCCATCAGCTGCGCATAGCCCAGGATGCTGTTGAGCGGCGTGCGCAGCTCATGGCTGATGGCGCTGATGTAGCGGCTCTTGGCCTGGTTGGCCTGGTCGGCCACGCGGCGCGCCTCTTCGGCCACCACGCGCGCCTGCTGCAGCGCGCGGTCGGTGCGGCGGTGCGACTCGACCTCTTCCACCAGCAAATGGGTCTGGCGGTTGGATTCTTCTTGCGCCACACGGCGGCTCTGGTGCGCCAGCACCAGCCACCAGGCGACCACGCCAGAGATCACCAGCAGCGCCATGTAGGCCTTGAGAAAGCCGGTGCGCAGCGCGGCCTGCGCCCCATGCACCACCGATTCGCCCAGCGCCCGAAGTTCCTGGTGATACAGCAGGCCAAACACCACGCCCAGCAGCGGCACGATCACCAGCATCAGCAACAGGAAATGGCCCAGGCCGGTGTCGAGGTAAGGCCAGATGCGGCGCGGCAGCAGCCAGCGCAGCGTGGCCGACCATTGCGACGCCAAACTGGCGTGCGGCTTGCACAGGTCGCCGCAGCGCGCATCCAGCGTGCAGCACAGCGAGCAGATGGCGCCACGGTAGGCCGGGCACTGCGCCATGTCCGGGCCTTCGTACTCGCGCTCGCAGATCACGCAGCGCAGCGTGCCGCCCAGGTAAGCCCCTTCTTGCGGCTGGCGCGCCAGGTAGTAGCGCCCGCGCGTGGCCCAGGCAATCAATGGCGAGGCCACAAAGGCCGTGCCCAGCGCGATCAGCGCCGAAAACGCCTGCGCCATGGGCCCGAACACGCCCAGGTGCGCCGCAATCGACAAGGCTGATGCCAAGCCCATCGCGCCCACGCCCACCGGGTTGATGTCGTACAGGTGCGCGCGCTTGAACTCTATGCCCGGCGGCGACAGGCCCAGCGGCTTGTTGATGACCAGGTCGGCCACCACCGCCATCATCCAGGCGATGGCGATGTTGGAGTACAGGCCCAGCACATCGCCCAGGGCCTCGAACACGTTCATCTCCATCAGCATGAAGGCGATCAGCGTGTTGAACACCACCCACACCACGCGCCCCGGGTGGCTGTGGGTCACGCGCGAGAAGAAGTTGCTCCAGGCCAGCGAGCCGGCGTAGGCGTTGGTGACATTGATCTTGAGCTGCGACAGCACCACGAAGATGGCCGTGGCCGCCACCGCCAGCCCGTAGTGCGGGAACACGTACTCGTAGGCCGCCAGGTACATCTGGTTGGGGTCTACCGCGCGCTCGGCCGGCACCATGTGCGATATCGCCAGCCAGGCCAGCAGCGCGCCGCCCAGCATCTTGACCACGCCCAGCAGCACCCAGCCCGGGCCGCCGCCCAGCACGCCCAGCCACCAGCGCCGCGCCTTGCCGGGCTGGCGCTCGGGCATGAAGCGCAGGTAGTCGGCCTGCTCGCCCATCTGCGTGATGAGCGCAATGCCCACCGTCAGCGCCGCACCAAACAACGGCAGATGAAAGCCGGCACCCGCGCCATTTTCACCACCGTAGTGCACGATTCCAGAAAACGCACCAGGATCGCGCACCAGCACATAGGCAAAAGGCACCACCAGCATGCACAGCCACAGCGGCTGGGTCCACAGCTGCAGCCGGCTGATGACCGACACGCCATGCGTCACCAGCGGAATCACCACCAGCGCGCACAGCAAATAGCCCCAGCGCGGCGGAATGCCCAGCGCCAGCTCCAGCGCATAGGCCATCACCGCCGCCTCCAGCGCAAAGAAGACGAAGGTAAAACAGGCGTAGATCAGCGAGGTGATGGTCGAGCCGATATAGCCAAAGCCCGCGCCGCGCGTGAGCAAATCCATGTCGACGCCGTAGCGCGCCGCATAGATGCTGATCGGCAGCCCCGCCAGGAAGATGATCAGCCCGGTCGCCAGGATGGCCCAGAAGGCATTGGCCACGCCGTACTGCACCAGCAGCGTGGCCCCCACCGCCTCCAGGATCAGGAAGGACGCCGCGCCAAACGCGGTATTGGCCACCCGCCACTCCGACCACTTGCGAAAGCGCCGGGGCGTAAAGCGCAGCGCGTAGTCCTCCATGGTCTCGCTGCCGACCCAGCTGTTGTAGTCGCGGCGGATCTTCACCACGCGCTGCAGCGGTGCCTGCGGGCGCGGCGGCTCGTCTGAGGGGGTGGACAGCGGGGCTTGGGCGGACATGGGCGTGGAGGGATGGCCCCACTACGGTGCAGCATCCGTGCCACCGCTGTCAGCAAAGTTGGCAGCTATTAAATATGTAGCTATCAGCCCAGTCTGCACCTGGGCTAAGGCCATATTTCATCAATATTCAGGCTAAGCGGCTTTCAGCTCCGGCGCAGGGAAGTCCGCCGCCACACTGATAAAGCTCGCTGTTCCCTGTTCGATCAAAAGTACCGAATCGGCGATGGCACGGACGGTCGCAAGATCATGCGTAATGAACAACACCGCGATCTGCGCCTCGCGTTGCAAGCGGCTGAACAGCGCCAGCACGCTCTGCCCCACCAGCGGGTCGAGTGCCGAGGTCGGCTCGTCGCAGACCAGCACGGTGGGCTCGGCAGCAAAAGCGCGCGCAATGCAGACGCGCTGCTTTTGTCCACCAGACAGCTGATGGGGATATCGGTCCAGGATGGCCGCATCAAGCTCCACCTGCTCGGCGAGCGCGACGATGCGTTGCTCGCGGGCTTCACCACGCAAGCCGAAGTAGAACGTCAAGGGCCGGCCGATGGCCTCGCGCACGGTATGGCGCGGGTTCAGCGCCACGTCTGGCAGTTGGTGGATCAACTGGACAGCACGCAGTTCTGCCTTGCTGCGCTTGCGGTAGTCCGCCGCCAACAGACGCCCGTTCACCCATACGCGCCCCGAGCTCGGCCGCAGCAGCCCGCTCACCACGCGCGCGAGACTCGATTTACCCGAGCCCGACTGCCCCACCACGGCCAGCGTACGACCTGCGGGAATCCCGAACGACACATCTTTCAGCACCGGCACGCCGTTGGCGTAGCTCGCGGTGACATGCTCGACGGCAAGCGCCTGCGGTAGCTCTGCAAGGCCTTCATCCACCACATCGCAAGCCGCACGCGCCACGTGCGACACGTTCAGCAGGCGCTGCGTGTAGTCGCTTTGCGGGGCTTCGATGACTCGGCGCGTCGGCCCGTACTCGACCATCCGCCCGTCGCGCAGCACCAGCATGTCGTCCGCAATGTCAGCGACGGTTGCGAGGTCATGGCTGATATAGAGCGCCGCCGTGCCGGTCTTGTGCAGCGCATGGCGTACGGTCGCCAGCACCTGCTTGCGCGTGTCGGCGTCGAGCGCGGTGGTTGGCTCGTCGAACACGATCACATCGGGTGAACTGCAAAGCGCCATCGCCGTCATCGCGCGCTGCAACTGGCCGCCCGATACCTGGTGCGGGTAGCGCTGGCCAAACCGCGCCGGGTCGGGCAGTCCCAGCAGCTCGAACAAATCCACCGCCCGCATGGCCGCATCGCGCGCCGACATGAGCCGCCGCGCCACCGCCGTCTCCACGACCTGATCCAGCAGCCGCATCGACGGCGTGAACGCAGCCGCCGCCGATTGCGCAACGTAGGCAATGCGGGTGCCGCGCAGCAGGCTCAGGCCTTGCTCGCCCAACGTGAGCAGATCGGTGCCGCCCAGTGCCATCCGGCCACCGGCATGCCGCAGCCCGGCACGAAAGTGCCCAAGCGCGGCCAGCCCCAGTGTGGATTTACCCGCCCCGGATTCGCCAATGATGCCCAGAATGCGTTTGCGCTCGAGCGTGAACGAAACCTGATCGAGTACGCGCCGCGTAGTGCCACGGGCGTTGAATGCATCGATCGTCAGATCGCTGGCAGAAAGCACGATATCGCTCATGCCGTCCCTTCGCGCCGATGGGAAATCCAGTCGAGCAGCGCATTGATGCTCAAGCTCAGCAAGGCGATGGCCGCACCGGGAATCAAGGCGGCCCAGACGCCGAAGAGCACGCCGTCCTTGTTCTCCTTGGCCAGGCTGCCCCAGTCGGTCGCCGGCGGCTGCAGCCCCAGCCCCAGAAATGACAGCGTTGAAATCAACAGCACCGCAAACACAAGGCGCAAGCCGAATTCCGCAACCAGCGCTTGCGCCACGTTGGGCAGTACCTCGCGAAAAATCAGCGCGATGCTTCCCTCCCCTCGCAAACGCGCCACCTCGACATAGTCGAGCGCGCCCGCGTCTGCGGCCAGCGCCCGGGCCACGCGAAAAACCCGCATCGCTTCCAGCGCCGCGACCACCAGGCACACCGTCGCAGCGCCCGACGGCACCACCGACAACACCACCAGCGCAAATACGAGCGTTGGAATCGACATGAACACATCGTTGATGCGCGACAGCGCCGAGTCGACATGGCCGCCCCGCAAACCGGCGAAGAGCCCCAGTACGCCGCCGGTGGCGAACGCCAGCACGGTCGACAACGCAGCGAGCCCCAAGGTGGTACGCGTGCCGAAGATCAGGCGCGACAGCGCATCACGCCCGAGGTTGTCGGTGCCGAGCCATGCCTGCGACGACGGCCCGTCCCAGTTCCCTCCGACGATGTCGTTGATTCCGTGCGGCGCCAGCCACGGAGCCAGCAGCACCAGCAATGCGCAGGCGAGCAGAAACGCGAGTGACAGATAAGGGGTGCGCCTCACCGCGGATACCTCAGGCGCGGGCTGGACGCGAGCGCGATGATGTCGGCGGTCAGATTGAGCATCACGTAGATGGCGCCAAAAATGACGCCGCATGCCTGGACGGCCGGCACATCGCGCTTCACCACGCTGTCGACCATGTACTGCCCAAGGCCCGGGTAGACAAAGATCGTCTCGACGACAACCGCGCCCACCATCAGATAAGCAACATTGAGCGCAATGATGCTGGCAATCGGCGAGACCGCGTTGGGCAATGCATGCCGCCAGATCACGCGAGCGCGCGATAGCCCCTTGAGTTGCGCCATCTCGACAAACGGCTGCGCCATCAGGTCAGTCAAGGCCGTGCGGGTCATGCTGGCCATGTGGCCCAGAATCGCCAGCACCAGCGTGGCGCAAGGCAATGCAAGCGCCGCCATGCTGGCGGACAGGCCCTGCGATGCACCGCCCGCAGCACTGCTCGGCAGCCATTCAAGTGCGACCGAGAACACGAGGATCAGCAGGTACCCGGTAAAAAACTCCGGCAGCGCAACCGACAGCCGCATCACGGAGATGATCGCGCGATCAATCCAGCCGCCGCGATTGAGCACGGCCAACATGCCGAGTGCGAGCGATGCGGGAATCGCGATCGCCGCCGCACTGGCCGCGAGCAGCAGCGTGCTCGCCAGGCGCGGTGCGATGCTCTGCGCCACGCTGGTACGCGTCGTGTAGCTGATGCCCAGATCGCCGTGCGCAAGCTGCCCGAGCCAGCTACGGTAGCGTTCAAGCACGGGCCGATCAAGGCCAAGCTCATGCTCCATCGCCTGCACGGCGGACGGCGTCGCAGACTGGCCGAGGATGGTGGCGGCGATATTGCCCGGCAGCAGATTGGTCCCGGCAAAGATCAGGGTCGCGGCCGCAAACAGCGTCACCACACCCAGCGCCATGCGTCTTGCCACCAGAAGCACCAGTGGCGCGATGCGGTAGTTGCCGCCCCGCGCCCACACACCCGCGCTCAACTCGCGAACCATACCTTCTCCGCCGCACGTGAACCGACCTCGCCGGGGATGTCGATATAGCCGCGCAGGTTCGAGCGTGCCGCCCGCAAGGAGTCGGCATACAGCGGGATCACCGATGCACCCTGCTCGCTATAGAGCACCTGAATGTCGTGATAGATCTGCTTGCGGCGCGCTTCGTTGGTTTCCGCCCGCGCTGCGGCAACGAGCTGGTCGAAGGCCGGGTTCTTCCACTTCGATTCGTTCCACGGCGCGTCAGACACGCAGATCATCGACAGATAGGCGTCGGCGGTCGGCCTGTTCTGCCACGACGATGCGCAGAAGGCCTGCTTCATCCACACCTGGGTCCAATAGCCGTCGGCAGGTACACGGTTCACGCTGAACGGGATCCCGGCCTTGCTCGCCGAGCGCTGATACAACTCGGCAGCGGACACCGCCCCATTGAAGGTCGCCCCATCGGCCGCCGACAACACGATCGGCTGGGACACCCCCGACTTCTTCCAGTAGAACGCCGCCTTGTCCGGGTCGTAGGCGTGCTTCGGTATGTCGGCGGTGTAGAAGCGATTCGACGGATACAGCGGGTTGTCGTTGGCGACCGATCCATAACCACCGAGCAGCGATGTGCGCAACTGCTCGCGATCGATTGCGTACTTGAGCGCGGTGCGGACGTCATTGTTGTTGAACGGCTTCTGGTCCGCCAACATCGGGAAGAGAATGTTGTAGGTATCGCGAGCGCGGTACAGGCGAATGGCGGACACCGACTCGATCCGTTTCGTCAGGCGCGGCTCCAGGCGATGGATCAGATGCACCGAGCCGCTCAACAGCGCGGCAACGCGCGCCGCGCTGTCGTTGTAGGCCACCGTCTCGACCGAATCGACGAAGCCGCGGCCCGTGTCCCAGTAGTTCGCATTGCGGCGTGTCAGCACGCGCACACCCGGCTGGAATTTTTCGAGCACGTAGGCGCCGGTGCCTATGCCCTTGTCGAAATCCGCGCCCTTGGGCGTGATGCCGAAATGCACGTCGCCCAGCAGATAGGGGAAGTCGACATTGGGCGCATTCAGCTTGATCGTGATCTCGCTGGGGCCGGTCACCGCGATGTCCGTTACCGGATCGAGATAGCTCTTGGCCGCAGACTGCGAGTCTTTGCCGCGATGGTGGTTGAGCGAGTACACGACATCGTCTGGCTCCAGCGTCTTGCCGTTGTGGAACTGCACGCCGCGCCGGAGCTTGATGACCCACACGCGCGCGCCTTCGCGGCTGTCCCAGCTCTCGGCAAGGCCGGGGCGCAGCGAGCCGTCGTCGTTCAGATCGGTCAGCGTGTTGAAGATCTGCCGCCCGACGCTGTACATGTAATCTTCAAAGTAGAACGCGGGATCGATCCGGTCGCTGCTCGAAGCGGTATCGACACCGAGCACCAGGTGGCCGCCGCGCTTTGGTGTTTCAGCCGCGTACGCGGGTGCGCCGAGCAATGCAGAACCAGAGAGCGCCGCCGCCGTGGTGCCGGCGCGCTGCAGGAAACGGCGACGCGCAAAGTCGTCGGGGCGCAGCGAATCATCGCTGACATAGTCAGATTGCATGGTGAGACAGATGAGAAGAGAGGGGGCGACTTGCGCGATTACAGGGATTCGGCGCGCACCGCGCTGGCCAGCAGTTCGATGTGCTCGGGGCCGACGCCGCAGCAGCCACCGATGATCGACGCGCCGGCGTCAGACCAGCGGCGCGCAAAGGCTGCATAGCCAGCCGGCTGCAGATCCTCGCGCAAGGCACTCAGGCCAGCGTTGGCCGCGCCGCGCTGGCGCTCGGGAACAAAGGTGTTCGCATACACCCCCAGGGCGATGTCGGCCTTCGCCGCATCCCGCGCAAGCCGTGCGGTACGCACCGCCGCTTCCATGATTTCCGCCTGGCTGCAATTGAACAGGAAGGCTTTGGCGCCTAGCGCCAGCGCCACGGCCAACGCCGCCTCGATGCTCTCCCCCGAGCGCAGCGTGGGGGCAACGCGGCCCGCGACGATCGCCTCGACATCGGCGGTGTCGTCGAGCGTGAACGACAGCCAAAGCGGCCGCGTATCACTGCCCAGTGCTGCATGTGCCGCCACAGCTTCGGCGGTGGAACTGAGCGTCTCGCCAAGCCACAGGTCAACGTGGGGCGAAAGGCCTTCGACCAGCGTCTTCAACAAGGGGGCTGCAGCGGCGGCATCGAACAAATCGGGGCGGTAGGAGCCAAGCACCGGCGGCAACGAGCCCGCCACCTGCACCGGGTGCTGGCTTGCGCCGGCCGCGGCCCGTGCCAGGCTGCCGGCACGATCGGCAAGCTCCCGTCCACGCGCGGCAAACCGCTCGTCGCCGATATGGAAAGGCACCACCGCATAGGAGTTGGTCGTGATGGTGTCTGCACCTGCGCGCACAAATGAATCGTGGGCGGTACGCACAAATTCGGGTGCCTCGATCAGCGCAAGGGCTGACCATTCAGGCTGCTGAAACGGCGCACCGATCCGCAAGAGTTCACGGCCCATGCCACCATCCAGAATTCGTATCGCCATCGCTTGTTTTCTCGAAAAAGGCAGCATGGTACCTATCAAAGCGCAAACAGAAAACGAAGCATTCTTCCTAAGCATATTCAGTCGGCCACACGCGGCCGGCAAAGCCGCATAGCTATTAAATATATAGCTATAAGCCCAGTCGGCACCTGGGCTCAAGGCATATTTCATCAAAAACATGCGTCTGCCCGGTGCGCAGCCAGCCATCCCAGGGTTTGCACCCTTGCCCCCACGGCAGAAGAGGTATTGAGGCACAATCGCGCCTTGGCCAGCGTGGCGTGATCATTGCATCGCCCCGCCGGTCACACACCACACCTCCATGCGCCGCGCCCCCTCGCCCCAGCTGCTTGTCAGCGCCCTTCTGATGCTCGTGCTGGCTTTTGCCGCGCTGGCCGGGTCGGGCTGCAAGCGGCCGTCCGGGCAGCCGCCAACGGCCATCGTGCTGCCGGCACTGAGCATGGCGGCGGCCGAGCAGGCAGACGAGCTCTTCGTCTTCGAGCACCCCGAGCTCAGCACCGCCGACCTCAACGCCGTGGCGGCGCAGGTGGCGCTGGATACCCAGGTCAGCAACGATGACCGCACTGAAATGATCGAGTGGGCGCCCACCGCGCGCGCCACGCTTGTTGCATCGCACGGCCAGCCGCCGGCCGCGCCCCAGGGCTACCCACGCCCATCGCTCCAGGATCTGCTGCGCCCGCCCAGGGCCTGATCCCCAGCGCGCGTCGTTCTGGCGCGCGCAGCCATCCCTTTTCGTGTCCGTGATGCCGGGTGTGCCGGCACGCGTCCCTCGCACGCCCCGCGTGCCCTGACCGAATCGCCTCGGCAACGAGGCGGCATCGCCATGCCTTATCGAGAAATTTCTTCGCGCACCGTGCCCACGGTGCTCCTGGCCGCGCTTGGCCTGCTGCAGGCCGCCACGGCCGCTGCCCAGACGCCGGCCGCACGCGCACAGGCGCTGGATCTGCCGGCCGCAGCCGCCTCCGGCGCCGCCGCAGCCACGCCTGACAGCAGCCTGCCCCGCATCGGGCTGGATGCGCTGACCGACACCGTGCTGCTCTACAACCCGGGCCTGCTCGCGGCCCAGCGCTCGCGCATGGCGGCCACGGCCGGCGTGCAAAGCGCTGGCGCACTGCCCAACCCACGGCTGGAGTACGGCCGTGGCGACCAAAGCGCGCGCTCTGCCGGCAGCATTGGGGGCCGGGTGCAGACCATAGGCGTGTCGCAGTTGATCGAAAACCCCGCGCTGCGGCGCGCCCGCGTGGATGCCGCCCAGTCCGGCGAGCGCGGCAGCACCCAACTGGTTGCCGTGGCGCGCAACGAGCTGGTGGCCCAGGTGCGGCTGCGCGCCTACGACTACCTGCTGCGCCAGTCCGAGGCCGCCGCCGCTGGCGAGGCGCTGGCCTTGCTGGAGCAGGTCAACAGCCGGGTGCGCGCCCGCGTGGCCAGCGGCGAGGCGCCGCGCTACGAGCTGATCAAGGCCGAGGCAGAAATCATCAACGCCCGCTCGCAGCAGCAAACCGCGCTGCTGCAGGCCGAGCAGGCCGCCATCGTGCTCAACCGGCTGGCCGCCGGCGCCCTGCCCCCGCGCTGGGCGCTGGACGCCGCGCTGGACGATGGCCGCCCCGCCCCCGATCTGGCCCTGCTGCGCCAGCAGGCGCGCGACGACAACCCCGAGCTGCGCGTGCTGCGCGCCGAGACCGAGCGCGCCCAGGCCCAACTGGACGGCGCACGCGCCGGCCGCTGGCCCGGCGTGGAGCTGCGCTACAGCCAAAGCCGCGACCCGGACGTGAAGCAAAACATCCTCGGCGTGAGCCTGCAGATCCCGCTGCTGGACCAGCGCAGCGGCCCCATTGCCGAGGCCGGCGCCGAGCTGGAGCGCGCACGCGGCCGGGTCGAAGGCCGCGAGGCCGAGCTGGAGCAGCAACTGCTGCAGGCCAGCAAGTCGCTGGAGATGGCGCAGCTGCGCGCCCAGGCCCTGAGCGAAGGCGCGGTGCGCGACGCCGAAGCCGCCCTGCGCGTGGCCGACGCCGCCTACCGCTTTGGCGAGCGCGGCATTCTGGATGTGCTGGACGCGCAGCGCGTGCTGCGCTCGGTGCGCGCCGACCTGCTCACCGCGCGCTACCAGGTGCAGGCCGCGCGTGTGGACCTTGACCTGCTGGCCGGCCGCTGGGCCGAAGCCCCCGCCGCCACCGCCCCCGTGCCCTACGCACGCTGACCCCATTGCCCTTCGAGGACCCGACCATGTTCCGTTCAATCCCCCGTCTTCCCCAAAGCCGCAGCGCGCAGGCCGCACTGCTGTTGTGCGCCGCGCTGCTGCTGCAGGCCTGCGGCAAATCCGACACGGCCGCGCCAGTCGCGGTGAGCCCGCCGGCCGACCCGATGCTGGTGCAGGTGCCGCCGCAGATGGCGTCCAACTTCAAGGTTGCGCCGCTGCGCACGGCCGAGATCGCCACCGTGCAAGAGGTAGCTGGCCGCATCGAGGCCAATGAGCGCCTGCTGTCGCGCATTGGCGCATCCGTTACCGGCCGCGTGACCGAGGTGCTGGCCGAGCTGGGCGACAACGTGCGCGCCGGCCAGGCGCTGGCCCGCGTCGCCAGCCCCGAGCTGACGCAGGCCCAGCTGGCCGTGCTGCGCGCCAACGCCTCCAGCGCGCTGGCCAGCCGCGCGGTGGAGCGCGCACAGCAGTTGATACAGGCCGACGTGATCGGCACGGCCGAGCTGCAGCGCCGCGAATCCGAACTGGCGATTGCCCGCGCCGAGCTGCGCGCCGCCACCGACCAGTTGCGGCTGATGGGTGTCTCCAACGGTGAGGTAGAGCAACTGCGCCGCCAGGGCACGCTGGCCACGGCCACCGTGGTCAGCGCGCCGCGCGCCGGCGTGGTGATAGAGCGCACCGTGAGCCAGGGCCAGGTGGCCCAGCCGGGCGACCCGCTGTTTACCGTGGCCGACCTGGGCACAGTCTGGGTCGTGGGCGCGCTGCCCGAACAGGCTGCCAGCACGGTAGAGGCCGGCCAGTCGGTGGAGATCGAGGTGCCCGCGCTGGGCGGCACCCGCCTCACCGGCAAGATCGTCTACGTCGGTGCCACGGTGCAGGCAGAGACGCGCACGGTGGCCATCCGCACCCAGGTGGACAACGCCAACCGCTCGCTCAAGCCGCAGATGCTGGCCACCATGTACATCTCTGCCGCGCCCAAGAAGGTGCTGGCCCTGCCCGCCGCCGCCGTGGTGCGCGAGAACGACCGCGACCACGTCTTTGTGCAGGCCGGCGATCAGCAGTACCGCCTGACGCCGGTGGAACTTGGCCCGCAGAGCAATGGCGTGCGCCCGCTGCTGCAGGGCGTGAAGGAAGGCACGGAAGTCGTCGTCGATGGCGCCTTCCACCTCAACAACGAGCGCAAGCGCGCAGAACTGGAATAAGCCCATGATCACTTCCCTGATCCGGGCCGCACTGAGCCAGCGGCTGCTGGTGGTCGTGCTGGCGCTGGTGCTCTGCGCCTTCGGCCTGCGCGAGGCCACGCGCCTGTCGGTCGATGCCTTCCCCGACGTCACCAACGTGCAGGTGCAGATCGCCACCGAAGCCCCGGGCCGCTCGCCCGAGGAGATCGAGCGCTTTGTCACGGTGCCGCTGGAAATCTCCATGACCGGCCTGCCGGGGCTGACCGAGATGCGCTCGCTCAACAAGAGCGGGCTGTCCATCATCACCCTGGTCTTCACCGAAAAAACCGACGTGTACTTTGCGCGCCAGCTCGTCACCGAGCGGCTGATCGAGGTCACGCCGCGCATGCCGGCCGGCATCGTGCCGGTGCTGGGACCGGTATCCACCGGGCTGGGCGAGGTCTACCAGTACACGCTGGACCACCCCGACGACGGCGAGCGCGCGCTCACGCCCGAGGAACTGGCCGAGCGCCGCACCATCCAGGACTGGGTGGTGCGCCCGCTGCTGCGCTCCATCCCGGGCGTGGCCGAGATCAACTCGCAAGGCGGCTACGTGCGCCAGTACCAGGCGCTGGTAGACCCGGCGCGGCTGCGCCACTACGGCCTGTCGGTGCAGAAGGTGGTGGACGCGATTGCCGCCAACAACTCCAACGCCAGCGGCGGCTTCTTGCCAGTGGCCACCGAGCAGTACCTGATCCAGGGCGTGGGCCTGATCCGCACGCTGGATGACATCGGCAACATCGTGGTGAAGGAAGAAAAAGGCGTGCCGGTCTTCGTGCGCGACCTGGCAGAGGTCAAGCTGGGCCATGAGGCGCGCCAGGGCGCGATCATCAAGGGCGGCTATACCGAGTCGGTGTCGGGCATCGTGCTGATGATGCGCGGCGGCAATGCCAAGGAGGTTGTCACGCGGGTGAAGGCGCGGGTGGACGAAATCAACGCCAAGGGCATGCTGCCCGGCGGCCTGCAGATCAAGTCCTTCTATGACCGCACCGACCTGGTCGACTCGGCCCTGTGGACGGTCGGCAAGGTGCTGATCGAAGGCATTGCGCTGGTGGTGGTGGTGCTGTTTGTGTTTTTGGGCGACGTGCGCTCCAGCCTGATCGTGGTGGCCACGCTGATCATCACGCCGCTCACCACCTTCATCATGATGAACCGCTACGGCATCTCGGCCAACCTGATGTCGCTGGGCGGCTTGGCGATTGCCATCGGACTGATGGTGGACGCCACCGTGGTGGTGGTGGAAAACGTCTACCACCGGCTGGGCCAGATGAAGGAAGGCGGCGCCTCCAAGGTGCGCACCATCCTGCAGGCCACGAGCGAGGTGGCCACGCCCACCATCTTCGGCATCCTGATCATCATCCTGGTGTTCTTGCCGCTGATGACGCTGCAGGGCATCGAGGGCAAGATGTTCGGCCCGCTGGCGCTGACCATTGCCATATCGCTGTTTGTCTCGCTGCTGGTGTCGCTGTTTCTGTCGCCGGTGCTGTGCTCTTACTTCCTGAAGGTCAAGCCCGGTGCGGGCGACCACGACACGCGCGTGATCGCCTTCATGAAGCGGCACTACCTGCGCCTGCTCGACGGCGCCAGCGCGCGCAGCCGGCTGACGCTGGGCGTGGCGGTGTTGCTGCTGCTGGGCTCGATGGCGCTGTTCCCCTTCCTCGGCAAGTCCTTCATGCCGACCATGAAGGAAGGCGCGCTCACGCCGCAGATCAACCGCGTGCCCAGCATCTCACTGGACGAATCCATCCGCATGGAAATGGACGCGATGAAGCTGGTGGCCTCGGTGTCGGGTGTGAAATCGGTGGTGTCCAAGCTCGGCCGTGGCGAGTCGCCAGCCGACCCGGCCGGCCCGAACGAGTCGGACCCGATCGTGCTGCTCGACCCCGACAGCAAGCGCAGCCAGGACGAGATCGACGAGGAAATCCGCGAGAAGCTGTCGACCATCCCGGGCGTGCAGATCGTGCTGTCGCAGCCGATCTCCGAACGGGTGGACGAGATGGTGACGGGCGTGCGCTCGCAGGTGGCAATCAAGGTCTTTGGCGACACCCTGCCTGAGCTCAAACGCGTCTCCGAGCAGGTCGCGCGCATCCTGAAAGACGTGCCGGGCAGCCGCGACATCCGCATCGAGCGGCTGTCCGGCCAGCAGGCGCTGATGGTGGACATCGACCGCAAGGCCATCGCCCGCCAGGGCCTGAACGTGGCCGACGTGCAGGCCATCATCGAGGCCGCCATTGGCGGCAAGGTGGTGACCACGCTGTATGAGGGCGAGCGCCGCTACGCCGTGGCGGTGCGCTTCCCCGAGGGCGCGCGCAACTCGGCCGAGGCCATCGGCAACACCATGCTGCCCACGCCCGACGGTGCCCAGGTGCCGCTGTACAGCGTGGCGCGCATCCAGCTGATGGACGGCCCGGCGCAGATCAGCCGCGAAAGCGGCAAGCGCCGCGTGGTGGTGGGCGCCAACGTCGAGGGCCGCGACCTGGCCGGCTTCGTGGCCGAGGTGCAGCAGCGCATCGACCGCGAGGTGCAACTGCCAGAGGGCTACTACTTCGAGTACGGCGGCCAGTTCGAGAACATGGAGCGCGCCATGGCCACGCTGGCCGTCATCGTGCCGCTGACCATTGCCGCCATCTTCTTCCTGCTGTTCATGCTGTTCAAGTCGGTCAAGCTGGCCGGGCTGATCATTCTGGTGCTGCCCTTTGCCTCCATCGGCGGGCTGGTCGGGCTGTTCGTCACCGGCGAGTACGTGAGCGTGCCGGCCTCGGTGGGCTTCATCGCGCTGTGGGGCATTGCGGTGCTGAACGGCGTGGTGCTGGTCAGCTACATCCGCAAGCTGCGCGAAGACGGCTACGACGTGGCCGCCGCCGTGCGCGAAGGCTGCGTGCAGCGCTTCCGCCCGGTGATGATGACCGCCACCGTCGCGCTGCTGGGCCTGGTGCCCTTCCTGTTTGCGACCGGCCCGGGCTCGGAAGTGCAACGGCCACTGGCCATCGTGGTGATCGGCGGGTTGATCTCGTCCACGCTGCTGACGCTGGTGGTGCTGCCTACGCTGTACCGCTGGTTTGATGAAAAGCCTTTGGAGGCTTAAGCCATAGAGACAAGCGTGGCGTCCAAAGCGCCACGCTTCCAACCGCTTATCTGGAGAACACCATGAAAGAAATCCGCGCCATCGTGCGCCCCAGCCGCATCGACCGCCTGCGCGACGCGCTGCGCGCCATCCCCAACTTCCCCGGCGTGACCCTGTTCAAGGCCGAAGGCTTCACCGCCCCCGCCGCCGTCGACAAGCGCACCGTCAAGCAGGAGCTGACCGACTTCTCGGACAAGATCATGCTCAGCGTGCTCGCCGAAGACACCATGGTCCCCGTGATCCGCGAGGCCATCATCGAGAGCTGCCACACCGGCAACATCGGCGACGGGCTGGTGTGGGTGGTGGACATTGGCGAGATGCACCGCATACGCGATCGCAGCGTGTACGAGTGACAACTATCAAATAGATAGCTAACAGCCCAAGCGGGTCCTGGGCTAAAGGCATATTTCATGCCAAACCCCGTACCGCGCGCTACAGCGTGGTCTTGAGCAGCGGCCCCTTGAACAGGATCGGCCCGGTCGGGCCGCTGCCGGGCGGGACACCGCCCTTGGGCTCCAGCGAGATGGCCAGCGTGGGCACGGGCGCGACCTCGCCTTCGGCGGCGGTCAGGCGCACCAGCGGGCCTTCGCCGATCACGCCCAGCGACTTCGGGCCACCGGACACCGGCAGCGCCCAGAGCTGCAGCGAGCGGTCGGATGCCTCCTGGTAGCTGCCCACGCGCTTGAGGGTGAGCGAGCGCTTGGCCGGGTCGAAGGTGACCAGCACCGAGGCGCTGGCCTTGTCGTCTTGCAGCACGGCCACGTATTCCACCTGGGACACCGATTGCAGCTGCGCCAGTTGCACGCCGCTCTGGTCGAGCTGGTGGTCCAGCCGCACACCGACCGCCACGGCGGCGACGGTGGCCAGCGCGCCGGCCAAAGCCGCGCCGCGCCACAGGCCGAGCGCGCGGCGCAGGCGCTGCAGCAAGGCGTCCGATGCGGTTGGTGCTGCCGGCACGCGCCGCACCTGCAGCGCCGCCAGATCGTTTTCTATGCGCTTCCAGACATTGGGGCTGGGCAGATCGGCGGGCTGCAGCTCGGTGAGCGAGGCAAAGCACTCTTGCCACAGCAGCGCGCGGGCGCGCACGCCGGGGTTTTCGCGGGCCAGGGTCTCGAAGCGGCGGCGGGCGCCGCCGCGCAGCGTGCCCAGCGCATGGCTGGCCGCCAGTTGGTCGAGCAGGTCGGGGTGGTCGCGCAGGTTCATGCGAACCTCTGCATGCAGTGGCGCAACTGCTCTATGCCGCGCCGGATCCAGGTCTTGACGGTGCCCAGCGGCAGCTTGAGCTGCTCGGCCAGCTCGCCGTGGCTCAGGTCGCGCAGGTAGGCCAGGCTGACCACTTCGCGCTGCTTGGGCTCCAGCCGCGACAGGCACTGGCGCAGCGCCCAGGCCTGCTCGCTGGCGCTGGCGGCGTCAGACGGGTCAATGCCCTCGCCGGCCATGGTTTCTTGCAGGTAGTCGTCCAGTTCCTGGTTCTGGTCGACGCGCTCGCTGCTGCGGCGGCGCAAAAAATCCAGTGCGCGGCTGCGCACGACCACG